>DATIYT010000135.1:0-21617 GCA_035517495.1 Allostellaceae bacterium
AGCGCGACGAACAGCCTGCCCACCTTATCGATTGGGCTCTCTCCCAACGGTGGCTCGTAACACTCTAGCCTTGGAAGGATACCGAACCATGATGAAGTTTTGCTCTCTGCTTGTGGGCGCATCGCTGCTCGCGCTCGCCGGCGCCGCTCACGCCGGGCAGCCGCTCACCGACAATCAGATGGACGGCGTCACCGCCGGCGCCGCCGCGACAGCGAATGCCGCCGCTCTGGCACTCGGCGACTTCTTGACCTTCACCGCGACGCAGACCGCTACCAACGCAGTGACCTCGATCGGCGGCATCCAAGTCGGGATCGCCTTCGGCGGATCGCTGTCTGAGGCGGCGGCGAGCTCCGCGCTGTTCCAGGCGGCTGTCGCAACCCACGCGGACTCGGCCGCGTCATTGCCCTGATAGGAGGAACACATGAGGAAGTTGCTTCTTGGTCTTGCGGTGTTGCCGTTCCTTGCCGGCGTGTCGCTGGCGGGGCAGCCGCAGGCGCTCACCGACCAGCAGATGGATAAAGTCTCCGCTGGCTTCGATTTCGAGGAAATCGACGTTAACAACGTCGGCGCCACGGCAGTCCTTGTGAACAGGGGCTCCGCTGAGACCCCAGATGGTTGCTGCTTCGTATCAATCAGAGGCACCTCCTATCCCAGTGGCGTAGTTTCGTTCCAACTGTTCTCGGCATTTGGGCCCGGCTTCGGAGAGTGAAGACTACGGCAGTGTTTGGGATGATCGGGTGACGCTTCGCTTCGCGTGAGGCGTCGCCCATCATCGTCCGTTGCCGGTATTGGCCATACCTCGCGTTGGGTGGCCGCGCGGTGTCAAATGCGCATCAGCCTCAATGCTCATGATATGTGAGGCTGGGTCCTAACGATCACCTGGCATCTCGGCTGAGAAAGGCCTGAGCTTCGGCTTCAGGGCGTGGTACTAAGCTGCGCTCATGACGGCAGGAACCGACCAAGCCGGGCGCAAGGCTGCCCTCCGTGCCCTTGACGAGCGTCTCGCGGTCGAGCCGGACGCATTGGAGGCGCGCTTCGCCCGCGCGAGGCTGTTGACGCTGCTCGGGCGTTTTGAAGAGGCGCGAGCCGACTATCTGGCCGCGCTAGCGCGGGCGCCGACGCACCTGGATGCGCTTAACGATCTGGGTACGCTGCTGCATAACACCGGTTTTTTGACCGCCGCGCGCACTTGCTATGCCGAGGCTGTTGCGCACCATCCACTGGCACCAGTGCCTCGGATCAATCTCGCCAACATGTTGCTCGACGCGAACGAGCTCGAAGCAGCTCGTGCAAATTACGAGGCGGCGCTCGCGATCGACCCACGACTTCCCGAGGCGCATCAGGGCATGGCGCGCATCTTCGCGGAGCTTGCCGAAGATGAAGCCGCGGCGCATCACCGGCGTCTCGGCTTCGCCGATCGTTGCCTGGTGGAACAGCCCTATTATGGAGAGGGACAAGGCATTCCGCTGCTGGTATTGGTCGCATCCGTCGGCGGCAATATCGCTACCCGGTTCCTGATCGACGATCGTCTCTATCATTGTCGCGCCCTGGTCGCGGACTTCTTGGATCCGTCTACGGATTTGCCGCCACACGCCGCGATCTTCAACGCGATCGCCGACGCCGATCTTGCTCGGACGGCGCTCGAAGCCGCGCAATCGATCGTCGCTCGAACATCCGTGCCGGTCGTCAATGCGCCATCAGCCGTGCTCGAAACCGGGCGAGTAGCGAATGCACGGCGCCTCGCCGCGGTCCACGGCGTCATCGCAGCGCGTACCGTGGCATTCTCCCGTGCGGTGCTTGTGTCAGAAGGAGCAACGGCTCTCGCCGCGCAAGGCTTCGTTTTTCCGTTGTTGCTGCGCCGCCCAGGCTTCCATACCGGACGACATTTCCTGCGCGTCGATCGAGCCGAACAACTCGACGCGGCGCTCGCCGCGCTGCCGGGGGCGGAGCTGATTGCCATCGAGTTTCTTGACGCGCGCGGTTTCGACGGCGGCGTCCGCAAGTACCGCGCGATGATCGTGGACGGCCGCCTTTATCCGATGCATCTGGCGGTGTCGCGGGAGTGGAAAGTGCATTATTTCAGCGCGGACATGGCGGAGTTCGCCCAATATCGCGCAGAGGAGGAGTGCTTTCTCTCCGACATGGCCGGTGCAATCGGTCCAGCGGCCGCTGCGGCGCTACATCGCGTCCGTGACGTGCTGGCGCTCGACTATGGCGGTGTGGACTTCGGGCTCGATCGCGACGGCCGCGTGTTGCTGTTCGAGGCGAACGCGGGAATGGTCGTCAATCCTCCGGAGCCCGATCCGCGCTGGGACTATCGGCGGAGTGCCGTCGCCCGCATTCTCGATGCCGTGCGTGCGATGCTCGCCGATCGGGTCAGCGCGGCCGGCGCTCGCTAGCGCGGCGTCGCCTTCTCCCTCGTCCACCGACGGCTTCTGCTCGATCAAGGCGTCAACGACGATCGGACCGCCCTTACGGGTCCTCCCGCGCTTCCGGGCGCAGATCGTAGAGCGCATATTGAACGCCCTGCCGCGGTGTCTCCGCTGCGCGCCAGTACGCGGGATCGACGGTCAGCCCGTGACTCTTCACCCAATCGGCGATCAGACCGGCCTGCCCGGCGGTTTCGCCTGCGTCTTCTCGGCCATTTTCCCGAAGCAGGAAAAAACGCACCCGACCGGCGGCGACCAGCGCCGCCAGCATATCCGGCGTCACGATCGGATCGTTCCCGGAATAACCGCCGACCGCCATGACGGGTTGGCTGGTCTTAAGGATGATCGGCGCGGCTTGCGTTGCCGTTTGAGTGGCGAGCAGATACCCCGTCCCGCCTCGATTCTGCTCCAGAAATTCCAGAAACCGTGCGTCCGCTATCCGCTCATTGCGTGGGAAGCGTGACGTCCGCGCCGCTCGTTCGGCATCGGGCACCAGCAATGCCATGTCGGCCGCCGGAAAGGAAATGTTCCCTCGCGCCAGCGTCGCGCTCAACGCCCACGCGACCGGGGTTGCCACCAAGGCGACCAGCCCGGTCGCGAGCGCCGCACGGGACAGCACCGGCGATTGCCTCGGCCACCCGACCATAAGCCCAATCGTTGCGACCGCCGTGCCGGCCAGTGTCAGCGCCAACAGACCGGCTCGCCAGTCGAAGGCAGACCCAAGCGATGCGTGATCAAGCCAAGCCTGCCAGAGGCCGGTTGCAACCAAGGACACCGGCAGCAGCCAGGCTGCGCGGCCGGGGCGACCAAATTCCGACCAGAGAGCGACCGTTCCGGCGCCGGTTAAGGCCGCGATCGGAGGAGCAATCGCGACCAGGTAATAGGCATGAAAGATGCCACCGGCGAAACTGAAGACCACGGTATAAACCAGGGCCCAACCGACCCATATGATCAGATCGGCCCGTTCCGGCGAATCCTCCTGCCATCGTCGGCGTGCAATGATGAAAGCGCCCACGGCCGCGAGTGGAAAAAACCAGCCGACTTGTCCGCCGAGATGCGGATCAGCCAAGCGGAACGGTCCAATCGGTACCCGATCGCCGGCGAAGCCCAATCCAGTCGACGTAGTGCTACCGTCGTTCGTCGCGGCTTGTGCCACGGATCGTCGCTCGGCTCGCCATACCGGATGAACGAACCGGTCGATGCCGTACTCGACGAAGACCATTTGGAGCATCGAATTGTCGGTCGTGCTGCCGGCATAGGGCCGAGCATTCGGTGCCACAAGATCGAACGCCACGAACCAGGAGAAACCAATCACGAATGCCGCAGCCCCCGCGATGGCGAGTTGAAGCAGGCGAGGCCACCATTGGTACGGCCGAAGCACCAGATAGGCGAGGCCGCATGCGGGTATCAGGCCGAATGCCGCCGCCATTTTCACGTTGAAGCCAACCCCGAGGATCGCCATCGAGAGGAAGAGCCATTGGAAACTGCGCCGCTCGGCCGCCCGGATCGCTGCCGCGGCTGCAAGCAGCAGCACCAGTACAAGGCAGGAATCCGTGTTGTTTGAGCGATCGACTGCAACGCTCACCGGCATGGTCGCGAGCACAATCGCAGCCAAAAGACCCGCAGCCCGCCCGAAGCGGCGCCGCACGAGCCAATAAAGGATCAATATGGCGGCTATGCCCTCGATGACCTGTGGCAGCATCAGACTGAAACCGCTGAACCCCAAGAGTTCCGCGCTGAGCACTTGGATCCAGAACGCGATCGGCGGCTTGTCGAGCGATAGGAACCCGGCGGGATCGAAGGCTGCAAAAAAGAAATTGTGCGGGTTCCTCATCATGCTGAGGACACCAGCCGCATAATATTCCGTGCCGAAGCCGTTACGCTCTATATCCCAGAGACGCAGCCACGCGGCGAACAGTAAGATCACCGCTAAGATGGTAGCCGGCCAATACGATCGCAGAGCCGACCCCCGCGGCAACTCTGCGTCCATCGCTCGCCCCCTCAATGCCCGCCCAGAGGCGGAGCGTCATGCTCCGCTTCTCGGCCGAGAAACTAGAGCCGCCGGCCACCCCAGCGCGGACGCGGGTGGTCCATCACTTGGTGCTGCTCGGGGGTCAGCGCCTGGTAGAGCCCCTGTAGCGGCTGATCGGTTGCTTGCAAGCCGTCAAGCGCCGCCTTCAACATTTGCTCCATGCGCTGGCGGCGATCGAGCATTGTCATGTCGGACCATTTCGTGCCGAGATTGTCGAGGCAGGTTTGCCGCTGCTTCTTGGCCACGTCGAGCACCGCCTGCTGATACTTGTCCCAGAGCGGACGCTGCGCGTCGGTCAAATCGAGCTTAGCCTGGAGGTAACCGAGCGATCCCGCGCGGCGCGCGTAGCGCTCGCGGCAGAACTCCGGACCCATCGCAAACATGCGATGGCCTCGGCGCCAATCACCCCCCTCGCGCCCCCTCCTGGATCCGCGGTCGCCGTCGCGGCCGCCGTCACGATCGGTTGCCGCCGCAACGCCCGGCGCCCCGCCACCACCGGCGCTGCGCTGCTGGTCTTGGGCGAACACGGCAATCGTCATCAGCGAGACCCCGACCACGATGCCGAGGCCCGGAAGCCAATACTTCATTGGAACTTTACTCCCTAAGAGAACCACCCCGGCTAGTATATGCCATACCCTTGGCCGTCCATCCCCGTCCTTTCCGGGGAAATTTCCGTCCCGGCAAGTCGTGCCGAGCGCTGGGCAATCGTTTCCGCAGACATGGGCGCGAACCCCCGGATGTTCCGGTTTCGATCCGCCGTAATCCCCGGCATGGAACTTGCGAATCTTAATCCGCTTTGGAGAACTCGGAGACGCGGAATCGATCCTTCTCGATGCCGCACCACCTCCTCTCAGGAGTAGGACATGAGCATCTCTAGCGTCTCGTCTTCGACGACGAGCCCGTATCAGTCGTACCTTCAACAGCTGAACCAGCAACAGTTGGCGCAGCAGCAGACGCCCGGCGCGGTTTCGCATCATCACCACCATCACCATGGTGCGGGGCCGACAAACGGGACACAATCTGGGGACAGCGCCAGCTCGGCGTCGGCAACGTCGACAACCTCCGCGACAACCGGCACGAGCAGCGTGACAGGCACCAACGGCACATCGAGCAATTTGCTCGACCTGCTCGCCTGAGGCCTGCTCCCTGACGCCGTTAGAAGGGCGGCGTCAGCGGGAGCCGCCCTGAAGAAAAAGGGGCAACCGCTACCTGCGGGACCCCGCATCGACTATGATCCCGCCAGCGAAGGCAGGGGGAACAGCCGCGGCGACCATGCAGAACGGCATTCACTTCATATCGGGACTTCCACGCGCGGGTTCCTCGCTGCTCGCGGGCATTCTGAGGCAGAACCCACGCTTTCACGCGACAATGACCAGCGGCGTTGGCTCGCTCATCCTGGCGCTGCTCGGCGAGATGAGCCAGCGCAACGAGTTCGGCTTGTTCTTCGACACCCAGCGGCGCTGTGAGATCCTCCGCGGAGTCCTGCAGGGCTACTACAAGGATATCCACCCGAAGCAGCTAGTGTTCGACACCAATCGCTTCTGGTGCTCTCGAATGCCGCTGGTCGCGGAGCTTTACCCCAACGCAAAAGTAATCGCGATGGTGCGCCACCTGCCTTGGGTGATGGACAGCATCGAACGATTGGTGCGGCGCAACACGTTCGAGCCTTCGCGGATTTTTAATTTCGAGGCCGGTGGAACGGTCTATAGCCGCGCGGAATCGCTCTCCTCGGGCGCGGGACTGGTGGGCTTTGCCTGGAACGCGCTCAAGGAAGCCTATTACGGCGAAGAAGCGGACCGGCTGTTGCTGATCAAATTCGAGACGCTGACGCGCGAACCCGAGAAGGCGATCGGCGCGGTCTACGATTTCATCGGCGAGCCGCGCTTTGCGCACGATTTCGAAAACGTCGAATACTCGGAGCCCGAATTCGACGCGCGGTTGGGTTCGCCCGGGCTGCACGACGTGAGCAGGCGTGTACGTGCGTTCGAGCGGCAGACCCTATTGCCTCCCGATCTCTTCAAGCGCTACGAGAGCGACAGCTTCTGGCTCGATCCCGCGCTCAATCTGCGCCGTGTGCGCGTCGTGTAATCGAAGGCTTCACCGATAAACCACGAAGGGCGGCGGAACCACGACGACCCGCGGCCACGCGAACACGACAGGCGGGCGGAAGAACACAAATCTCGTGAAGAACGGCGGATGCCCGAAGAAGAAGCGGTCGTGAAAGAAGACCGGCCCACGGACGAATGGCGCATGGAAAAACGGACCGTGGAAGAACGGGCGGCCCGCGAAGTGACCGCCGCGAAAACCGTCCGCCAACGCCGACGGACTTGCCGCGGGAATGAACATCGCGGCGATCAGCGCCGCTCCCAGGATCTTGCCGATCCGCCCGCACGAAGTGCACCGACCGATCATTTGCTCCTCCCCGAGAAGCGCTCTGTTCATATTCGAAGTCTACGCCGGGACCCGTCGAGACCCGAATGACTTACGTGACATTCACTGGTTCGTGAATTGCGGTTGCAAATAAGCGATATTTGCGCGGGCTTGGAGAGACCCTGGCGTGCGTAATCTAGGTCTGCTATCGCTCTCCTCATCGCAGCCTGAAGGGGGGTATCTGCCATGTCGCTTGAAAGTGCGACGGACGCCATCCGCAGCAAGGCCGCCATGAGCCCGCCACTGGGCTACCGCGCCAAGTTCGATTTCGGCGCCGATGGGGTCATTTATTGGGACGGCACCAAGACCCCACCTGAAATCGGCAACACCGCGGGCGACGCCGATACCACCTTGAGCCTCAGCCTCGAGGACATGGAGAAGTTGGTCACGGGAGAGCTCAGTCCGACCACGGCCTACATGATGGGCAAGCTCCGGATCGAGGGCTCCATGGGCGTGGCGCTCAAGATCGGCGAGCTCCTGGGCGAGTAGCTGGCACCCGCGTTGGCACCCTCTAGGCTCGGCGACGGCTAGGCGCTAGAACAGTATCCGCGGAGCAACACTCGGGCTCGGAAGGGGGAAACGATGCGACGTCATCTGTTGGCCGCGGCGGCGGCACTGCTTTTGGTGAGCACGGGCGCTCAGCTTGACGCGCAGACGCTCAAGATCGCGCTTGCCCAGGACCCCGACACGCTCGATCCCGCGAAGAACTGGAGCTTCGTCGGCCGCGTGGTGCTGGCCTCGGTCTGCGACAAGCTCGTCGACATCGCGCCCGACCAGACCATCGTTCCGCTGTTGGCAACCGCTTGGGAAACGACCGCGGATGGCAAGGGGCTCACGCTGAAGCTGCGCCCGGGCGTTACCTTCTCCGACGGCGAGCCTTTCAACGCCGCCGCCGTCAAGTTCAACATCGAGCGCGAGCTGACGCTTCCGGGAAGCCGGCGCAAGGCCGAGATCGCCGCGGTCACCGGTGCCACGGTGATTGACGACCTGACCGTGCGGGTCGACATGAAGGAGCCGTTCTCGCCGCTGATCGCGCAGTTCACCGACCGGGCCGGCATGATGGTGTCGCCGAAAGCCGCGGCCGATCCCAACGCCAAGCTGGACAACAACCCGATCTGCGTCGGCGCCTTCAGGGTAACCGACCGGCTGGCGCAGGATCACATCACGGTCGAGCGCGTGCCCAGCTATTGGGACAAGGACAACATCCACTATGAGAAGGTGGTCTATCAGCCGGTGCCCGACACGGCGGTGCGGCTCGCCAACCTCCGCTCCGGCCAGTTCGAGCTGATCGAGCAGCTGCTGCCCACGGACGTGGAGGAGGTCAAGAAGGATCCGAAACTCAAGGTTGCCGCTGAGGTAAGCCTCGGATACCAGGGCATCACCATTAACATCGACAACGGCCCCAAGGGCAACCCCGCCTTCAAAAAACCGGAGGTGCGCGAGGCCTTAAGCCTGGCGATCGACCGCGAGGCGCTCAATCAGGTCGCTTTCGCGGGCCAATACCTCCCCGGCAACCAAGCGCAGCCACCCGACAACCGCTTCTACAACAAATCGATCCCGGTGCCCGCGCGCGACGTCGCCAAGGCGACAGCGTTGCTGAAGCAGGCGGGCTATGAGCAGGTGACCCTGAAGCTGTTGGTGCCCAACTACACCGAGGCGCTCCAGGTGGCGCAGATCTTGCAGTCGATGGCGGCCGAAGCCGGCATCAATATCGAGCTGCAGTCGATCGAGTTCATCAGCATGCTGCAGCAAGCAAAGGATGGGAATTCCGAGGCCGACCTCGTGGGGTGGAGCGGCCGCGTCGATCCCGACGGCAATATCTCGATCCTGCTGGGCTGCGGCAATCCGGGCAATGACGGACACTATTGCAGCAAGGATTTGGATGCGGCACTCGCCAGGGGGCGCGCCGAGAGCGCCTTCGAGAAACGGCTCGCCGCCTACAACGACGCCGAAGCGATCATCGCCCGCGACAATCCGATCATCTACCTCTATCACCCGCAATATATGTACGGGATGACGGCGCGGCTGCAGGGCTTCGTGCCTTATCCCGATGGCATCATTCGGCTGCGTGGAACGTCGCTCAAGGAATAACCGGGGGAGCCCTCTGCAACATGACGTGTTCTTCTTTCAACCAAGGAATTGCCACAGAGGCTCAGAGAGCACCGAGTTCCCCGCATACGTCATCGCGAGCGGAGCGAAGCGATCCAACATTCCGGACTGCCTCGTCGCCCCGCTCCCCGCAGTGACGCACTTTTCTCGTTCTCGGTCTCCACTGTGGCTCCGTGGTCAAACTGTACCGGGCATGCCCGACTGAGCGGCGTATTGGCGCGGACCCGCTGTTCCGCCGTCTTTCTCGCGTTGAGCCTCGGCATCACCTTCTTCGCCGCCGCGGCCCAGACCTCCGACACAATTGCGCGTGCGCGCGACGCCGCCATACGCAAGCTCGACCTGCAGCTCGATTTTCCGAAGCCAGATACGCCGCCCGGTCTGCACTGGAATCTCGGACTCCCCGACATTCCACCGGTGGTTTTCTGGCTGTTACTCGCGGTTGGAGTCGCCTTGGCGCTCTGGTCACTTCGGGATTCGATTCTTTCCTGGGGCCTGCCGAGACGATCGCCCCGCCCGGGCGAGGCCGGGGAGAGCGGAGAGACCGATGACGCGCACGAGGCCGGCCTGACCGCGAGCGCCGATGCGCTCGCGCGCGCCGGGCGCTATGGCGAGGCGATTCACTCGCTGCTGCTGCAAAGCCTTGCCGAGATCCGCGCTGCGCTCGCGGAACCCTTTGCGGATTCACTGACCAGCCGCGAGATTCTGCGCGGCACTCGTCTTGCTCCCGAGGGACGGCGATCGCTTGCCGAAATCATCGCCCATGTCGAGTTGACACATTTCGGCGGGCGCGCCGCCGGCGAAGCCGATTATCTCGCGTGCCGACTCAGTTTCGACGCGCTCGGCGCGGCGCTCGCCGCAACGGCCGGCTCGTGAACAAAGAGAGCGTCTTTTCACCGCGCCTGCTGGCGCTTTGGATCGTCGCGGGTGCCCTCACTTTCGCGGCCTCGCTCTATTTCATGACCCAGGGCGAACAAGAGGGCCGCGGCGGCGACACCGTCGGGCCGAGTGCTTTCTCGCGCTCGGTAATCGGCTACGCGGGTATCGCCGAGATCTTGAAGCAGCTCGGCTTCACCGTGGTGAAGAGCGAAGCCGACGCGGTCGGCAAGCTCGACGACGGCAGCATTCTGGTGCTGGCGGAGCCCCGCCCCGCGACGCAATCGGCGGAAACCCTGAAGAAGCTCATCGGCGAGAGCCGCAATGTGCTGCTGATCCTGCCGAAATGGCTGGGGCGGGAGAGCATGGAAAAGCCGGGCTGGGTCGAGGAGGTCCTACCGGTGCCGCAATCCGACGCGCAATGGGCGCTCGACCTTGCGGTCGAGGGTGCGACGGTCGAGCGCGTCGATGACGCCGTGCACTGGACGGAGAATGAATTGGCGAAGGACCCGGAGCCGAGCACGCCGATTCAGCTTCTGCGCTCGAAGCGGCTGCACCCCGTGGTCGCCGCCGGCGATCGCATCCTCTTGGGCGACATCGTGCGCCGCGGCCGGCGCGTTTGGGTGCTCGCCGATCCCGGCGTCATCGACAATCACGGTCTCTCGGAAGAATCGAACGTGGAGTTCGCCGTCGCATTGATGAATGCGATCCATCCCGAGGGCAAGGTGGTGTTCGACGAGACCCTGCATGGTTATGTGGCGCGAACCGCGAGCCCGCTCAAGCTGCTGTTCGAGCAGCCCTTCGTCTTCGCGACCATCCAGGGAATCCTAGCGCTCGCGCTGCTGTTCTGGGCGACCGCGCGACGCTTCGGCGCGCCCGAGCCCGCCCCTCCGGCGCTGGCCGCAGGCAAACAGGGGCTCATCGATAACGCGGCGCGGCTGCTGGAGTTTGCGGGTCATCAGCCCGTGATGGTACAGCGCTATGTGGAGGCGAGCCTGCGCGATGCGGCGCGTCAGCTACACGCGCCACGCGGCCTTGGCCCCGCTGCAACGCTGGAGTGGCTCGACCGCGTCGGCACGGCGCGCGCGGTCGGAATCGATTGCACGGCGCTTTGGGGGCGCATGCGC
The DNA here is from genome assembly GCA_035517495.1 of Allostellaceae bacterium. GTDB lineage: Bacteria > Pseudomonadota > Alphaproteobacteria > ATCC43930 > CGMCC-115725 > DASZHJ01. Next base: position 11,001 of record DATIYT010000135.1, read on the forward strand.
GCGCTCGCCGAACGCCGCCGGCCGGACCTGGCGGCGCTGTTGGACGTGGCGCGACAAATCCATGCCTGGAAGAGGAAGATCGTCGATGGACCTGCGGGAAATTCAGGCCCTCACTGAAGGGATGCGCGGCGAGGTCCGCAAGGCTGTCGTCGGCCAGGACGCCGTCATCGATCTCATGCTGACGAGTCTCCTCGTGGGCGGCCACGTTCTGCTGGAGGGCGTCCCCGGTACCGCGAAGACGTTGCTGACCCAAGCCTTCGCCGCGAGCCTCGCGCTGCAATTCGGCCGCATCCAGTTCACCCCCGATTTGATGCCCGGGGACGTGCTCGGCACCAACCTGTTCAATTTCCAGACCAACACTTTCATTCTGACCAAGGGGCCGATCTTCACCCAGCTTCTGCTCGCCGACGAGATCAACCGCACCCCGCCCAAGACCCAGGCCGCGCTGCTTCAGGCGATGAACGAGCGCAAGGTGACCATCGACGGGCGCGACTATCCCCTCGGCGAGGAGTTCATGGTGGTGGCGACGCAGAATCCGATCGAGCAACAGGGGACATATCCGCTCCCCGAAGCGCAGCTTGACCGCTTTCTGTTCAAGATCATCGTGACTCATCCGAGCCGCGAGGAAGAGCGCGAGGTGGTGCGCCGGCACGGTCACCGCTCGGCGATGCCGCGTCTTGAAGACTTCGGCCTTGAGCCGGTCGCGGACGTGAAAGCCCTGGCGCAGGTACGCGCGGCCGTCATGGGCATTACCCTCAATGACCCGCTTCTCGACTACATTGTCGACGTGATCCGGTCGACCCGCCAAAATCCGGCGTTGGAAGTGGGTGCGTCTACCCGTGCCGCCAACATGCTGGCCGCGGCGGCGCGGGCCTATGCAGCGTTGCAAGGCCGCGACTTCGTCATCCCCGATGACATTAAAGCGCTGGCGCTGCCGGTGCTCCGCCACCGCCTCACTCTCTCTCCCAGCGCCGAGATCGAGGGGCAAGACGCCGACCGCATCCTCCGCGAGATCCTGGATCAGACCGCAGCACCCCGATGATGCGCCCAACCCGCCGTGCCGTGATGATCTTTGCGCTCGGCTTTCCGTTGGCGCTGTTCCTATTGATCTACGACCAAGCGCTCTGGCCGTTCTCGTTCAACTATGGCGCCCTGGTGCTGATCGCGGTCGCGAGCGACGCGGCGCTTGGGCTCGCCAACCGCTCGCTCGCGGTCGCGGTGCGCACGCCGCAGCATTTGCAGATCGGCGAGAGGGGTGTTGTCGCCGCCGTGCTCAGCGCGCCGCGGGTGCGTCGCGCCACGCGCATTGAAGCGCTGCTGGAGCAGACGGGCGAACTCGACCCTCCGGCGCTCGTGGCAGCCACGCTGGAAACCGGACGCGAGCTCAACCTGCGCCTATCGGTGGTGCCCCGCCGGCGCGGCAAGATCGCGATCGAGCGACTTTGGCTGCGCTGGACGGGACCGCTCGGTCTCATGGAGCGCACGCGTGTCGTTCCGATCGGCCGCTCGATCGACGTGCTGCCCAACGTGCACGGCGTGCAGGGCGCTGCGCTGCAATTCTTCGCCCAGGAAGCGATCTATGGCGTCAAGGTGCAGCTCCAGCGCGGCGAGGGCGCCGAATTCGATTCTCTGCGCGAGTACGCACCCGGGTTCGACATCCGGTTCATCGATTGGAAACACTCCGCCCGGCACCGCAAGCTGCTCAGCAAGGAGTTCCGCACCGAACGCAATCACCAGGTGGTGCTGGCCTTCGACACCGGTTATCTCATGCGCGAGCCGGTGGACGGCCTGCCGCGCCTCGACCACGCGATCAATGCCGGGCTGCTGCTGGGCTGGATATCGCTCCAGGGCGGCGATCTCGTGGCGAGCTTCGGCTTCGATGCCGCGGTGCGCCAGTATCTGCGCCCGATTCGGGGCATCGGAAGCTTCCAGCGGCTGCTGCAAGCAACCGCGGAGCTCGACTATCATCCGAACGAAACCAATTTCACCCTGGGCCTGGCGGAACTCGGAGTCCGCCTGAAGCGACGTGCGCTGGTGATCCTATTCACCGATTTTGTCGATACAGTGACCGCGGAGCTGTTGATCGAGAGCATGCAGCGCATGGCAAGCCGCCACGTCGTCGTGTTCGTTACTCTGCGCGACAGCGTGCTCGAGAGAGCGGTCGATGCACCGCCCGTCCGGTTCCCGGTCCTGACCCAGGCGGTGATCGCGCAGGACATGATGCGCGAGCGCAGCATCGTTCTCGAACGACTGGAGCGGCTCGGCGTCCATTGCCTGGACGTTCCGAGCGGCACGCTTCCGGTGCGGCTCATCAACCGCTACCTCATGATCAAGGAGCGCGGCCTGCTGTGAGCGCGGAAACCGCCGTTCGCGACGACACGGCACCCGCCACGGAGCGGCGCACGGAGATCGTCCTCAAGAGCAGCGAGTTCCGGCGCGGGCGAGAAGCGAGCTGGCGCGACCTGGAGCTGCTGATCGCCCGTGTCGACAAGAACGGCGTCGGCGCGCTCTCGGCCGATGAACTGCAGCGCCTGCCGCTCCTCTACCGCACCGCGCTCTCCTCGCTCGCGGTCGCGCGCAGTATCGCGCTCGACCGCAATCTGCTGCTTTACCTCGAGAACCTTGGATTGCGCGCCTATCTCGCGGTCTACGGACCGCGCGTCGGCATCTGGGCCGGTTGCCGCGAATTTCTCGTCCGCGGCTTTCCCTCGGCCGTGCGCGAGGCACGCTGGCACGTACTGCTCTCGGCGCTTATTTTGCTTGCGGGGACCGCGGTCGGTTGCGCGCTTACCTTGACCGATGAGGCGTGGTTCACGGCGCTGGTGCCGAGCGGCCTCGCCGAGGAACGCGGCCCTTCCAGCACCCGCGCCGAGCTCGCCGATGGCGAGATCTTCGCGCCGTGGCCGGGCGCCGCCATGGCGTTCGGCTTGATGGCCAACTTTCTGTTCACTCACAATACCCTGATCGGAATCATGACGTTCAGCCTCGGCATCGCCGCGGGGGTGCCGACGCTGTTGCTGCTGGCCTATCAGGGCGTGATCCTCGGCGCTTTCCTGGCGCTGCACGCCAACCGCGATCTGACGATCGAGTTCCTCGGCTGGATTTCGATACACGGCGTGACCGAGCTTACGGCGGTTATCCTGTGCGGCGCCGGCGGCTTGCTGATCGCCGATAAGGCGCTGTTTCCCGGCCGCTATTCCCGGCTTGAGAGCCTGGCGATCCACGGCCGCCTCGCGGCGCGCCTTGCGATCGGCGCCATGCTGCTGTTTTTTGTGGCGGGAATCCTCGAAGGCGGCTTCCGTCAGCTAATCCAGAGCACGCCGGCGCGCTTCGCGATCGGTGGCCTGACCGCGCTCATCTGGCTCGTCTATTTCCTGCGCGGCGGGATCGAGCGGACGCGATGACCGCGGTTTACGAGCGTACTTCCCGCTTTCTCGAAGGCACGCGCCGCGGCCGACGCGAGATCATGACCCCCGAGGGTGTTCCCCTTCCGGTCGAGTTGGCCGAACTCGGCGAGCGAGCCGGAGCGTTCCTGCTCGACCTGTTCTTCTGGCTGCTCGCCACCGTGGCACTCTTTATCGCGGCACTTCCCGTTGTGCTCGGCATCGATTTCGTGATCGGTCTTTCGATTTTCCTGTTCCTCGCCTTCGTCGTGCGCAACTTCTATTTCATCCATTTCGAGCTGGCTTGGCAGGGTTCCACGCCCGGCAAACGCATCAACGGGCTGCGCGTGATCGACCGTCGCGGCGGGCCGCTGCTTCCCGGCGCGGTCATTGCGCGTAACTTGACCCGAGAGATCGAGGCATTCATGCCGCTGGGCTTGCTCCTGTCGCTCGGTAGCGCAGCGCGCGGCGGGTCAGGATGGGAAGAATTGTCGGTCGGCCTCTGGCTGCTGCTGTTCACGGCCCTGCCGTTCTTCAACAGAGACCGGCTACGCGCCGGCGACCTGATCGCGGGTACGATGGTGGTCGCGCTGCCACGGCGCACGCTCCTCAAGGACCTGGTGCAGCAGAGCGCGCGCTTCCATTTTCGCGAGGAGCAGCTCAGGGCTTACGGCGCCTTCGAGCTGCAGGTGCTGGAGGAGCTGCTGCGCAACCGCGCACGTCCGGACGCGACGGCGCTGCGCCGCGACGTCTGCCAGCGCATTTGCCGGCGCATTGGGTGGACATCGCCTCTCGCGGAAGCGGATATCGAAACTTTCCTGGAGGAATTTTACACCGCCGAACGCGCCTACCTCGAACGCGAGCAGCTCTACGGCAAGGTTCACCTGGACAAGCACTCACAGGAAAAGCCGGGCAGTTGAGCAGGCGCCGTCAATCGAAGACCGCCGCCATTCGATCGATCTCGCCACCTTCCTTGGCAACACGAAGGGCGAGATAGGCCGAGACGCTCAGGATCGCACTGAATGCGGTGCCGAGCGCCTGCCAAAGGAATCCAACGACGAGGGATGCCGCGGGATCGATGCGAGGAGCCAACAGAAACTGCACAACCCCGCCGCCGGCGAGGACGGGAACAAGAACCAGCAGAAGCATCCCAAAGATTTTCCAGCGATACCCTTCGGTGAGATCGATGCTACGGGTGAGACTGCGAAATGGCCCGGTCCGCTCGATCACCAACGCCGGGAGCGCGACGAAAGCCATCGTCATGAACACAATGCCGGGGAACACGAGAAGTAACGCGCCGACGGTGATCAGCACGTAGAGCAACAGAAGTAGGACAATGGCGACCGGCGCGCGGGAAAGGCCACGCCTCAGCATCGTGCCAAGGTCGACACCATGTCCGCGCAGCTCGTGCCAGGCGCCGTCTATCAACACCGCGTGGCAAAGCCCGTACACGACCAGCGCAATCAGAGCGGAAACGGCAATTAGCGCGAAATAGCGGCCGAGCTCGCGGGGCTCGGCGGCGCCATTGCGTACCAGGCTTTGCATCATCGGTCGCAAGTAGAGATTGGCCGCAAGCTGGGGCAGGCTCAACCCAATCGCAACCAGAGCGTAGTGATGGAATCGCGTGAAAAATAGCTGGACCGACTGCGACAAGACGCGCCCCGGCGAGAATTCCGCCTTCGATTGAACCGCGACCGTCATCCATCGCTCAATCGAACACGGAAGCGATGCTGCTGGCGTCGATCCCCTCGCGCCCCAGCCTCAGTTCATAATAGGCGACCACGGTCGCGATCAGATGATAGGCGGTGGTGAGGGTGCTCCAGACGTAGTTCAGCACCGCCGCTGCGACCGGCAGGCCGAGCAGGGTCATCGGCACGGTGAGGAGGCCGCCGACGATGGCCGACCCCAGCGAAATCACCAAGACGGTGGCAAAGATGCGCCAACGATTGCCTCGGGTCAGCTCACCGCTGCGCTCAAGGCTGCGGATTGGCCCCAATTGCTCGATGACGCAGGCGGGTGCCGCGACCCACCACATCGTGAACAGGATCATGCCCGTCACAATCAGCAGCAAGAGGCCCGCGGCAATGCCCAGCCCCGCGCAAATCCAAAGGCCGACCAGCGGGCAGAACCGGCTCAGACCTCGGCCCAGACCTTCGCCCAGGCGGAACTCCTGGCCCCGCATGTCCTGGAAGACGCCATAGATCATCGCCACGTAGATCGCGGTGAATGCGACGATCATCACAATAAAAATCGCTAAGGCCACCAGGGCGGCGACGCCCGCCGTTGCGGCGCCGAACCCGGAGGAGACCAGGAAGGAGCTGCCGGACGAGGATTGGAGGCCGCCCAACCGAGCCGAGAAGATCGCCACCAGCAACGACGGCAGTCCCGGCAGCGCGCTCAGCAGGAAATAGCGCGGCAACCGGTTGCCCAGCAGCGAAAACGAGTGCCCCAGCACGCGGTCGATGCGCAGCTCTCGCTGGAGCGGCGGCGACGCCGCGCCAAGGGTCCCATCGCTCATGATATTCCTCCAATCCCCCGTATCCCCCCGCATGGGCTGACCGCTCGCCCATGCCGCCCCAGATTAGCGCGAACCGAGATACATCGGCACAAAAATGGCGGGACGAGCGGACGATTTCCCCGTCGTCAAGGGGTTTATGACGGCTGGATGACATTCCCACGATCGCACAGATTCCGGCTTCCGGGGCGTGCGGCCATGGGTTAAATCTCGCGGCACCACTCTGCGACCAATGTCCGTTCGGGACAGCTGGGGGATTGCATGGCACAGCGATGGGGCTCGGCGCTGGTAGCTCTGCCCGGGCGCCTCAGGCCGAACTTCTGGGATGGAATTGCGCTGCCGATCGTGATCGGCCTCATTGCGCTTATCGCCTGGAGCGGTCAGCAGATGAGCGTGCCCTTCACCGCGGGCCAAGAGATCAATATCTCGCTCGATCCCTGGAAACTCCCGGAATACGGACTGAGGACCGTCATGCGCATGGGGATCGCGCTGGTGGTCTCGCTGATCTTCAGCCTGGCCTATGCGGCGGTCGCCGCCAAGAGCCGACGCGCCGAGAAGCTCCTGCTGCCGATCCTGGATATCCTGCAATCGGTGCCGATCCTGGGGTTCCTCTCTATCACCGTCACCGGCTTCATCGCGCTCTTCCCCGGCAGCCTGCTCGGATATGAATGCGCGTCGATTTTCGCGATCTTTACCTCCCAGGCCTGGAACATGACTTTCAGCCTGTACCAGTCCTTCCTGGGGGTGCCGCAGGACCTGCGCGAGGCCGCGCGCATGTATCACCTCTCGCCGTGGCGCAGCTTCTGGCAGCTCGAAGTCCCCTATGCGATCCCGCAGCTCGTTTGGAACATGATGATGTCCATGTCGGGAGGCTGGTTCTTCGTGGTGGCCTCGGAGGCGATCACGGTCTCAAACCAGAACACCCTGTTGCCGGGAATCGGCTCCTATATCGCACTCGCGAGCGAGAAAGGCGACCTAGCGGCCGTCGGGTACGCGATCCTCGCGATGCTGGCTTTTATTCTGATTTACGACCAACTGCTGTTCCGCCCTCTGCTTGCTTGGTCGCAGCGCTTCAAGGTCGAGGCAATCACCGAGGGCGAGGGTGAGCGGGCGTGGTTCCTCACCATGCTGCAGCGAGCGCGCTTTTTTCGCGCGATCGCTTTCGTCGGCGACACGGTGCGCGACTGGATAAGCAGCGCCGCGCACAGGGCCCACACCTTTCAGGAACAGCCGGCCAAGCCGCCGAGTCCCTGGGCGATCTGGGTCGACCGTGCCTGGACCGTCGTCCTCCTTATCGCCGCGGTGGGCTCGGTGGTTTGGATCGCGCACTATGTGCACGACAACGGCAAGATCGGACTTGACGAGATCGGCAACGTCTTCGTGCTGGCGGTGTTCACATTCATTCGTGTCACGGTCCTGATCGCGCTTGCATCGCTGATCTGGGTCCCGATCGGCGTCTGGATCGGCCTGCGTCCGCCGATCGCGCATCGTGCGCAACCCGTGGTGCAGTTCCTGGCGGCGTTCCCGGCCAATCTGTTCTTTCCGCCGGTGGTGGCGCTGATCACCACCTTCCACCTCAACGTCGAGATCTGGCTCAGCGTGCTGATGATCTTGGGCGCGCAGTGGTACATCCTCTTCAATGTGGTCGCGGGGACGCTCGCGCTGCCCACCGACTATCAGTACGTCGCGAGCAATCTGGGGGTGAGACGCCGGCTCTGGTGGCGCCGGCTTATTCTCCCCGCCATATTTCCCGCTTACGTGACCGGGGCGATCACCGCCTCCGGCGGCGCCTGGAACGCCAGCATCGTCTCGGAAGTGGCACAATGGGGCGACGACAAGCTCGCCGCGCACGGCGTCGGCGCCTATATCGCGCAGTGGACCGCGACCGGCGACACGCCCCGCATCCTGCTCGGTGTTTCCATGCTGAGTCTGTTCGTGCTTGTCTTCAACCGGCTGTTCTGGCGGCGTCTTTATGTGCTCGCCGAAGAACGGATCCGCCTCGACTGAAGGACGCCCCATGGCCGATGCACAAGCGCTGCTGCAGACCCACGCCGTCTGTAAGACCTACCGGACCGCGGACCGCGCGGGGCGACTGGTGCTGGATCACATCGACTTTGCGCTGAAGGAGGGTGAGATCGTCGCCATCCTCGGCAAGTCCGGCTCGGGCAAGTCGACCTTTCTGCGCGTGCTGGCAGGGCTCACGCCCCAGAGCGAGGGCGAGGTGACCTATCGCGGCGCGCCCGTGATAGCGCCCGTAAGCGGGGTCGCCATGGTGTTCCAGACCTTCGCGCTCTTTCCCTGGCTCACTGTGCTCAACAATGTGGAGCTAGGCCTCGAGGCGCAGGGCGTGGCACGCGAGGAACGCCGCCAGCGCGCCATCGCCGCGATCGACCTGATCGGCCTCGACGGCTATGAATCGGCCTATCCCAAGGAGCTTTCGGGCGGCATGCGCCAGCGCGTGGGTTTCGCGCGCGCACTCGTGGTCAATCCCGATGTGCTGCTGCTGGACGAGCCATTCTCCGCCCTCGACGTGCTGACCGCCGAGACCCTGCGCGGCGACATGATGGAGCTGTGGTCGGACCAGCGCATCCCCACAAAGGGAATCGTCTTCGTCTCGCACAACATCGAGGAGGCGGTGGAGATTGCCGACCGCATCTTGATCTTCTCGAGCGACCCCGGCCGCATCCGCGCGGAAATTCCGATAAGCCTGCCAAAGCCGCGCGACATGAGCAGCCCCGCGTTCCGGCAGATCGTCGATCAGGTCTACACCATCCTTACCAGCGTCCCCGGCGGCGAGCCGGGCAAGCGTATCGCCAAACCCGAGCAGATCAGCATCAACTATCGCCTGCCGCACGCTTCGATTCAGCAGTTGGTGGGCCTGCTCGATAACCTGGTGGCACCGCCGTTTAATGGCCGCGCCGACCTGCCGCACCTCGCCGAGACCCTGGAGCTGGTCGTCGACGACTTGTTCCCGCTGATCGAAACGCTGCAGCTCCTGGGGCTCGCCCAGGTGGGGGGCGGCGACATCGAAGTGACGACAGCCGGACGCTCGTTTGCCGACGCCGAGATGCAGACGCGCAAGCAGATGTTCGCCGAGCATTTGCTGCGCCACATTCCACTGGTGGCGCATATCCGCCGCATATTGGACGAGCGGCCCGGTCACGCCGCACCCGAGGCGCGCTTCCTAGCCGAACTCGAGGATCATCTCTCCGAGGAAGATGCGCGGGACGTGCTCGACACCGTCATCAACTGGGGCCGCTATGCCGAGCTCTTCGCCTACGACTACGACCGCGCGGTGCTGAGCCTGGAAAATCCGTAAACCTCCCTGATGGCAGCGTTCACCAACTTCCTCCTCACGACCCCCTCCCCCCTCAAGGGTGGAGAGGGAGCCTGATGCTCAGACCCGATTCCTGGGGGCTCACCATCCTGCTGGGCGCGTTGACGGCAATGACCTCGCTTGCAGTCGACATGAGCCTGCCGGCGCTCCCGACGATGGCGCGCAACTTCGATGCGACGCCAGACCAGGTACAGCTCACGCTGAGCCTGTTCATGGTGGGTTACGCCGCAGGGCAGCTCTTCTGCGGCCCGCTCTCCGACCGCTTCGGCCGGCGCCGCATGCTGCTGGCGGGCCTTGCCATCTATACGCTCGCGGGCTTCGCCTGTGCCGCGAGCCCACGGCTCGAGGTCTTGGTGACGGCGCGGCTGGTCCAGGGGTTCGGGGCCTGCGTCGGGCCGATCCTCGGACGCGCCGTGGTGCGCGACCGCATGACCGGCGCGCGCGCCGCGCAAACGCTTTCCTATATCACCGTCACCATGAGCCTGGCCCCAATGGTGGCGCCGCTGCTGGGTGGATTCCTGGTGAGCCGGTTCGGCTGGCCGGCGATCTTTCTGACCTTGGGCACCATCGGCCTGGCGCTGGGGATCGCGACGTTTCTGGGATTTGCCGAATCGCTGCGCGAGCCCGACCCGCACGCGCTCAGGCCCGCGCGCCTGGCGCGCAACGCCGCTACCTTCTTTGGAAACCGCCGTACTCTCGGCTTCACGCTGGTGAGCGCCTTCGTCTTCTCCGGCCTCTTCGCCTTTCTCTCGGGTTCGCCCTTCGTGCTGATCGAAATCTATGGCGTGCCCGCCGATGCCTTCGGATTCTATTTCGCGCTGAGCGCCCTCGGCCTCATGGCCGGTGCCTTCGCCAACGGCCGGCTCGTGCGCCGTTTCCGTGGCGAGACTGTCATGCAGGCCGCCTTCGTGCTCCTGCTGGCTTCGGGCGCGGCGCTGCTGGTGGTGGGATGGACCGGGGCCGGCGGCGCCATCGGCATCATGGTGCCGGTTATGACCTATGTGAGCGCCATGGCGATGATCCAGCCCAACTCCATTGCCGCCGCGATGGAGCCGATGCCGCATATGGCGGGGATGGCGGCCTCGCTGCTGGGTGCTATCCAGATGGCCAGCGGCAGCCTCTCTGGCCTCGTCGTTGCCTCGCTCTACAGCGGCACGCCCATGGCGATGACGGGTACCATCGCCACCGTAGGTCTCGGCGCAGTAGTCGCGTACTTTCTGGTCGTAGGACGAGCCCTCGACCCCTAGAGTCGGATTCATGTGGTCTGAATCGCTTTTGAGGATTCCCAGGCGCCCGGATTTCTGATTCAAGATGCTGGCTGGGGCTGGGGGCCAGCATGGATGGTGAGACCCTATTCGCTTGATCTTCGCGAGCGCGTGGTG
>DATIYT010000136.1:0-10608 GCA_035517495.1 Allostellaceae bacterium
GGAGAAGATCAGCGAGCGATATGGTTCGGTGGTAATGACCTGGCGACCGATATGGAACGCCTTTACCGAGCGACGCATGTCATCGTCTTCGGGATCGCTGAAATAGTTGGCAAAGATCCGCGGCTTTGAGCGTCCAGTCCCGTCAGCAAGCTTTATCTCGCCCCGGCTCTTTGGGCGGCAGACGCAAAAGGTAAATCCGAAGCCGGGCCAGCGATCCAACCCCAGCGTCAGATGCTCGGCCGAGAAATTGATTGCCTGAAACTGCAAATCGGGCACAGGTTCGGTCGGATCAGATTTGGCAAACAGAGTGGCCTCGGTCGCCCCCACCGCAAGCTGACCCGAGCCCGACATCAACCACTCCAACGCCATGCGCGCCTGTTGACGGCGCGACGTCATGATTTCATTCAGCGTTCCGAGCTGCCGCGTGAGGAACGTGAATCGTGCTTGCACGTGGTCTTGCAAATTCTTGCCCACCCCTGGCAGATTGTGGTGGATTTCGATTCCGATGTCCTTGAGCTCGACCGCAGGTCCGACACCCGAATTCATCAGTAGCAATGGCGAGTTAATGGTACCGCCGGAGACGATGACTTCTCGCCGCGCCCCAATCCGCTTGATGGAGCCGCCACGTTCGACCTCGATGCCAACAGCACGCCGACCCTCGAAGAGAATCCGCTGCACAAGGGTGCGCGTCATCAGCTTCAGATTCTTGCGCCTAAGATTGGGCTTGAGGTAACCGGTCGCGGTGGAGCAGCGCCAACCATTGCGCACGTTAAGCTGAACCATACCCACCCCATCGATCCGCTCGCCGTTGAAATCTGGATTGAAAGGGTATTGCAGCTGTTTGCATGCCTCTACAAACGCCCGCGATGTTGTCGAAGGTTTCCTGATATCGGAAATCGTCATCGGTCCATTCTGGCCGCGATAGGCGTCGGAGCCACCCACGTTGTGTTCCATGCGCTTGAAATAGGGCAGCACGTCCTTGTAGCCCCATCCTTTGGCGCCCAATTTCGCCCATCCATCGAAGTCGCTTGGAGCGCCGCGTAGGAACACGAGGCCATTGATCGAGCTGGAACCACCGAGCACCTTACCGCGAGGCCAGCTTAGCCGTCTGCCGTTGAGTCGGCTTTCGGGCTCTGTCTCGTAGCCCCAGTTGACTTTGGGATTTGGGACTAGTTTCCCAAAGCCCAAGGGAATATGGATCCACGGGTTGCGGTCGCGACCACCAGCCTCGATCAGGCACAAACTGATCGCCGGATTTTCCGTAAGACGCGTTGCCAATACGCACCCCGCCGATCCACCGCCGACGACGACTACATCGAATTCGATATCGAACTTGCCAGCCAAAAAAGCGCTCCTTCCGTCCGACCTCGATTGTTGATCGCGGCGCGGCTCCCTGTGGTAAGCGTTCCAATCTAGCAGGCGGCTTGCGCGGGTGCGATGTCGGGATTGTCGCTTCTCGGGCGCGACAAACGCGACCTAAAGTCCCTGAAGACAGGAGCCGCTTTGTTTCCCCCAATCGGAGTTCGCCAGACCAAGAGTTTACTTCGGTTGTTGCAGGTTCATCACGCCGCAGCTCGACGTAAGAATGTGCCTGCACGGAATTGAGGCACCGATAAAGGCATCGCACGCGTTCGGCCACTCCGAGCAAGCTGCGGTGCCATTGAACCATGGAACCAATTGATCGTTGATCTTGTCGAATCGGAGAATTCCACCGTGAACACGAACGTCGCGCCGTCCGTTGGCGAATTCGCAACGACCTACACTGCATCATGGCCGCAGCGGGAACGCTCGGGGGTGTGGTTGACGGACGAGAACGGCAAGAAGCTGCTCTCATGCTTCTGCGCCGGCGGAACATTCAACTTTGGCTTCGACGCCGCGGAGATTCGCGCCCAAGCGATCTCGTTGATCCGGAATCACGACGCGGGCATGTGGCCGTTGCCGTCCGAGCGCCGCAACAAGGGAGAGCGTGATTTCTCCACGATCCTTCCCGCGCCTCTCGATCGCACTTTCTTCGTTACCTGCGCCGGCGAAGCATTCGAAGCGGCTTGCAAATTCGCGAAGCGCATCACTCGACGCCGGAACCTGGTCTCCGCGATCAATGGTTACCACGGACATATCGGTTTCTCGTTGGCAATGGATGACGCCTCAATGCTTCCGGAGACTTATGCGCCGCTGGCCGGCGGCGTTAGCAAGGCGCAGTACGGGTCAATCGAAAGCCTCTCCGAGCTCGTCAACGAGGACACCGCCGCTGTCTGTCTAGAGACGATCCAAATTCCGGGTGGCGTCGCGATCCCGCCGGACGACTACTTCGGAGAGGTGCGGCGCCTTTGCGATGAGCGGGGCGTACTGCTGATCCTCGACGAGGTGCAGGGCGGACTATGCCGCACCGGGCACGTATGGGCGTTCGACCGCTACGGCATTGTTCCGGACTTGCTGGTCACTGGCAAAGGCATCACAGGCGGCATCTATCCCTGCGGGGCCCTGAGCTATGCCAACAAACATTCGGAGACTTTCGTGTCGCCGAAACTCGTTCACATCTCAAGCCATGCCGGAAATGAGATCGGCGCGAGCCTCGCCGGCTGGCTGGCAGGCAAATATGCCGAGCCGGCCCTATGCGCTCACGTCAACGACGTCGGCGGCCGGATGGCTGACGGCCTACGTCGCTTGACGCGGCTTTACTCGGACCTTCTGAATCCTACACTGCGGGGGCGTGGATTGATCTACGCCGTCGACGTCACCGATCCGGCAAAGCGGGAGCGGATCGTGTCGGCATGCATGGCGCAAGGGCTCTTCGTCCGCGGCACCTCCCTTAACCCGCATGCAGTGAATTTTCAGCCGCCTCTGATCATCGGGGCGGCCGAGGTCGACGAGGCGCTCAACCGCTTCGATCGGGCGCTCGCGGCCTCGCGGCGGTTCTTCTTCCAACGCTAACACGGCCCCGCCCGCATTGCGTTGATGCACGCAAGCGACGGGGGTTCAGTGATTGCCGGCCCAGAGCCGCGGAACGGTGATTGCCTCCTCGAGGCAGACCGCCGAGTAGTCCTGGATGAAGGCGGTGACGAGCGCGGGTGGATTCTTTAGATCCCGAGTGATCATCTCCACCTCAATCGTATAGGAGAACTGGTCACCGCCGAGGCGACGCATGCGACCGGCAGCGACCCACCGCGCAGCCACATGGTCCGGCACGAACGTCAGGAACTTGCCCGATAAGATCAGGAGCACTCGAGCCTCTTGGGTGGATGCAATCGCCCGGACCACGACGTCCGAAAGCACCTCGGGCAGATAAGGCGCACGAATCTCGCTGCGCATTGCGAACTGGTGTGCGACGATTTCCTCGGTGCGGGGGTCATCGCTCCGGGCGAAGAGCGGATGCCCAGCGCCGCAGTAGAGGCATGACCGCTCCTCGTAAAGCTTGTATTTCACCACGCCGACATGCGCGTTCGGGAAGAAGCCGATGGCGAGATCGATCGTACCGTTGACGATCCCGTTGACGATGACTTCCTGTGAAGCCGTCTCCAGGCGGATGTTGGCGCGGTTGTTTTCGCGCGAGAGGAAGCGGTTGATTGCCTTCGGAAGAATGAATTCGCGGTGCGTCACATCTCCGGGATGCGCGGCTATGCTGAGCGAGCCCGTGAGCACGCCGCGAAAGGAGGCGAGGTCGGACTCGAACTTCTCCAATGTCTGCAGCAGGCGTGCCGACGACGCATAGATGTAATTGCCCTCTTCTGTCAGGGAGAAGCCGGATCTTCCTCTCTCGCACAGCTTCACGCCGAACCGCTTCTCGAAGTTGTTCAGGATGGAGGAGATGTGGGAAAGGCTCAATCCGAGTTTCGCTTGCGCGGCAGAAAGCCCGCTGCTCTCCGCAACCGCCATGAACACGCGGATGGATTTCAGGTCGCTCAACTGCAATGACGGCGCCGAACGTTCACCGTTCTTCGGCATGGCTCCCAGTGCTCGGTAGCATCCGATCCGATTGGGAAGGCTACGCGCCTGTGCGGCGCCACGCAACGCGAGTGTCCACCGGGAGACCGGGAAGCTTTCGACGCGGCCAAATGGCGCGCGGACCCTGAGACAAATCGATTGCCATGAACCGATTGATTCAAGCGTCGCGGGTGCTGGTGGGGCAGAGACTGCTCCTCGAGCCCAACCACTCCACCAAAGATCATTAATCGGGGCAAACTCCGCCGCCATCCAACTTTACTTCGGGTTTTTTACAGTATTTCCGAGCGACCGGCCGTGGAACAATCACCAGTCGGGCGCGGTCGGCGGTCGCTAAGGCGCCGAATCAAGAATCAAATCAGGGAGAAGCCCATGCTTGGAGTGAGAACCATCTGCCGATCGCTTGCCGCGGCGGCGTTCCTGGCGGCCTTCGCATCGCTTCCCAGCACCGCCGATACACCCGGCAATACGCTCGTCATCGCTCAGGACATCGAAGGTATTATCTCGCTCGATCCTGCCGAGGCATTCGAGGAACTGAGCCTGCAGATGACGGGAGTGCTATACGACCGGCTCTTTGCCTACGATCCGAAATCCGAAACACGCTTGCGGCCACAGATCGCGGAATCCTGGAGCGCATCCGCCGACGGTAAGGTCTATACCTTCAAGCTCAAGCCGGGATTGACGTTCGCGTCGGGCAACCCCTTAACGTCGGAAGACGTGCTCTACTCGATACGCCGAGCCCTGCTGCTCAAGAAGGGACCCACGATCCTCCTGGCACAGATTGGCCTTAACGCCGAGAATGCGGACAAAGCGCTCTCAGCACCGGCCCCCGACACATTCGTGCTGACACTGCCGGACCGCTTTGCGACCGGCATCGTACTCGGGGTCATGAGTTCGCTGCCCTCCTCCGTGGTAGACAAAAAAGTGGTCGAGCAGCACGCCAAGGACGGCGACTTTGGCTATGCCTGGCTGAAGATGAACTCGGCCGGCTCGGGCCCCTTCAAACTAATCAGTTGGCAGCCGAGCGAAACGTTGGTCCTGGAGAGTGTCGCTTCTTACCACGAGGGCGCCCCGCCGACGAAGCGGATTGTCTATCGTCATGTCAAGGAGGCGGGTACCCAGCAGCTGCTGCTCGAACGCGGCGACATCGACATGGCGATGAACCTTGGCCCGGAGCAGATTCAAGCTCTTCAGGGAAAGAAGAATCTCAAAACCGAGACCTTTCCTCGAGGCCAGCTGCTCTATCTCGCCGTGAACGAGAAGGTCAAGGAATTGGCGAACCCAAAGGTCAAGGAAGCCCTGCGCTACCTGATCGACTACAAGGGTATCTCGGAGCAAGTGCTGCGCGGCCAATACGCCGTCCACCAAAGCTTCTGGCCAGCCGGCGCACCGTGGGCGCTGGAGACCACGCCATATTCGCTCGATGTGGAAAAGGCGAAGAAGCTGTTGGCCGAAGCCGGCTTGAGTGGCGGTCTTTCGTTCAAGCTCGACGTCATCAATCAATACCCTTACATCGAGATCGGCCAAGCGCTGCAGGCCTCGATGGCGAAGGCCGGCATCCGGATCGAGCTTCAGATGTCGGACCAGAAGGCACTGCTCGGCAAATACCGCGCCCGCAACCACGAGGCAGTCGTCTCGTATTGGGGTCCCGACTACTTCGACATCCACGCGAACGCCGGCGCGCTTGCTTGGAATCCCGATCCGAGCGACGCGAGCACCTTTAAGACCCCACCCTGGCGGAACAACTGGGTCATTCCCGAGATAAACGCCGAGACCGAAAAGCTTGCTGTGGAGGTCGACCAGGATAAGCGCAAAGCAGGCTACATGGCTTTGCAGGCCAAGTATCAGACAACCGCGCCGATCATCATCATGCTGCAGCGTAGCGACTTGGTGGTCATGAAGCAGTCGGTGAACGGGCTGGTTATCGGACCGCTGATGTTCCAGACCGTCCTCAACAAGGTCACGAAGTAGTAGTCTCGTTCCCTTCGACGGGCCCCTTCACCGGGCCCGTCCTAGGTAGGCGCGCCTTATCTTGATCGTCGCGCGCATAGCCTCGGTCGCCAAGGTCTGGGCTCGATGACGCCCTGACGGGGGACGTGCAATGGATGCGGTATTCGAGAAGGCATATCGGGCTGGTGAAATTCTAATCTCGATTTTTATCACTTACCTTGGCCTTCTCCTCGTAACCTTCCTGATCGCGCGCGTCATTCCCATCGATCCTGTTCTCGTAGTAGTGGGCGACCGTGCCACGCCCGACGTTTACCAAGCGGCAGCCAAGCGGCTCGGCCTGGATCAGCCGCTCTGGCTTCAGTTCCTCAGCTATGTCGGCGGGATACTGCACGGCGACCTCGGACAATCCTTCATCAGCTCGCGCGCAGTCCTGTCCGATCTCAAGCGCTATTTCCCTGCCACTGCGGAGCTCGCGACGGCCGCAATTCTAATCGGCTCGGTGCTTGGCATTCCGATGGGAATGATCGCCGCGGCCAGGGAGGGCAGATGGCCCGACTATCTTTTCCGCGTGCTCGGCCTGATCGGCTATTCGGTGCCGGTGTTCTGGCTGGGGCTGATGGCTCTGCTGGTGTTCTATGCCGAACTCGGCTGGAGTGCCGGGCCCGGCAGGCTCGACATCGGTTTCGACGGTCAGATTGAGCGGATAACTGGCTTCCTGCTCGTTGACAGCGCAGCTCAGGGCGAATGGGAGATCTTCCGCAACGCGCTTTCGCACCTGGTCTTGCCAGCGGCGATCCTCGGCTTCTTCTCGCTGGCGTACATCAGTCGCATGACGCGCAGCTTCATGCTGGATCAGCTGACACAGGAATACGTGATCACCGCTCGGGTAAAGGGCATGCCCGAGTGGCGCATCATATGGCTGGAGGTGTTCCCCAATATTCGTGTGCAGCTCATTACCGTGGTTGCTCTCGCTTATGGCGGGCTGCTGGAGGGCGCCGTTCTGACCGAGAGCGTGTTTGCTTGGCCGGGTATCGGCTCCTACATGACGTCGTCGCTACTGGCGGCCGACATGAATGCGGTGCTCGGCGCCACGATTCTGATCGGGACCATCTTCGTAATCATCAACATGCTGGCGGACCTGCTTTATCGACTCCTTGATCCGCGAGCCCGAAGGGGTCTCGCAAACACATGATGACCCCGGCACCGCCCTCGCACCGGAGCCACGCTTATTGGTTGCTCGACCCCGACCCGAAGTCGGAGCTACAGGCGCGGCTGGGCTCGCTCTATCGGCAATGGCTTATCCTGCGAAGAAATCCCCTCGCAGCGATGGGGTTGACGGTCCTGGGACTGCTCGTCGCTCTGGCGATCCTTGCTCCGCTGATCGCCGGCTATTCTCCAATCGAGCAGGATTTTACCGCGAGGCTCGCGCCGCCTTCGGTTCACCACTTCTTTGGCACCGACGAGTTCGGGCGCGACATCTTCTCCCGGGTGATCTACGGGACAAGGATCACACTGGTGATCGTCTTGGTCGTCGTCGCCATCGCCGGGCCGCTGGGGCTAATCGTCGGATGTGCCGCTGGTTATTTCGGTGGTCTGATCGACACGGTGATGATGCGCATTACCGACATCTTCCTCGCATTCCCGCGCCTCGTTCTGGCTCTCGCGCTTGTCACAGCGCTTGGACCGGGGATCATCAACGCCGTGCTCGCGATCGCGCTAACGGGGTGGCCGCCATACGCGCGGGTCGCCCGCAGCGAGGCGCTGGTCATCAGGAACACGGACTACATCAAGGCGGCGCGGCTCTCCGGTTGTTCCCATGCTCGCATTGTGCTCGGTCACATTCTGCCGATCTGCCTCACCTCGACGATTGTCCGCGTGGCGCTTGATATGTCCGGCATCATCTTGATTGCCGCCGGCCTTGGGTTTCTCGGTCTCGGGGCACAGCCGCCATCGCCCGAATGGGGTGCCATGGTCGCCAGCGGTCGCCAGTTTGCATTTCAGCAATGGTGGGTGTCGGCAATGCCCGGCCTGGCGATATTCGTGGTGAGCCTCGGATTCAATCTGCTGGGCGACGGACTTCGGGATGCGCTCGATCCGAGGCGGCGATGAAAGCAGTGCCGAGCGCCGCCGCGGAGGAGATGGATGGCCTCCTTCGAGTTAAGAACCTTCGTATAAATTTCAATTCTAATGGCCGAACCGTCGAGGCTGTCCGCGGCGTTTCCTTCACCATGGGGCGGGAGAAATTGGCGATCGTGGGCGAGTCTGGCTCTGGCAAGTCACTAACCGCCCGATCTTTCCTTAAACTCGTCCAGCCCATCGCGACAGTGACCGCGGAGAGGCTCGAGTTCCGCAACATCGATATCCTGCGACAGACCGAGAAGGAGATGCGCCGAATCCGCGGATCCCGGATCACAATGGTCATGCAGGATCCGCGCTATTCCCTCAACCCCGTGATCAAGGTTGGCGACCAGGTCGCCGGGGCGGCTCGCCTGCACCAGCGCATCTCCAGGGGTGAGGCGCGGAAAAAAGCATTGCAAATGTTGAATTCAGTCCATATCCGCGATCCCGAGCGCGTGTACGAGCTGTACCCGCACGAGGTTTCCGGCGGAATGGGACAGCGAGTCATGCTCGCGATCATGCTGATCACCGATCCGGAGATCCTCATTGCCGATGAAGCGACTTCGGCCCTCGACGTGACGGTGCAGCTGCAGGTCCTCTCCATCCTTGACGAGCAAGTCCGCATGCGAGGAATGGGCCTGCTATTCATCAGCCACGACCTGAATCTGGTGCAGCGGTTCTGCGAACGGATCATCGTCATGCGGCGGGGCGAGATTGTCGAAACGGTCGCGGCGGCGGATCTAAGGAAATCGACGCACCCCTATACGCGCGGCCTGCTGGAATCGGCGCCGCGCATCGGAGGTCCGCGCACCGATCTTCCCGTCCTGAATCGGGCGGAGGGGTAAGGACGTGGGAATCACGGTGAAGGATCTTGCCGTGCGATACGGCGCCGGCGAAGGCGTCCTGAGGGCGTTAGACGGCGTCAATTTTGAGGTGCGGACGGGAGAGTGCTACGGGATAGTCGGAGAATCCGGCTCGGGTAAGTCGACTATCCTCCGCGTCTTGTGCGGCCTTGAGCAGCGCTGGTCGGGCGAAGTGATGGTGGACGGCGTGCGCCAACTCGCGTCGCGGCCGCTTTCGTTCTTCAAGAACGTCCAGATGGTGTTTCAGGATCCGTTCGGATCTCTACACCCGCGCCATACGATTAACCATATCATCTCTGAACCGGCTCGACTGCAGGGCTTTGAGAACGTGCCGGAGCGCGTCGAGCAGACACTCGCCGCCGTCGGCCTCTCGCCGTCGCTTCGATTCCGCTACCCCCACCAGCTCTCGGGCGGGCAGCGGCAGCGCGTCGCCATCGCTCGAACGCTGGTAGTCGAGCCCGGGATCCTGTTGCTCGACGAGCCGACTTCCGCATTGGACGTCTCGGTGCAGGCTGAGATTCTCAATTTGCTTTCGAAGCTCCGCCGCGAGCGCGGCCTGACCTACGTGCTCGTGACGCACAACCTTGCGGTGGTGGATCACATGGCGGACAGGATAGCGGTTATGGTCGGCGGCCGGATCGTTGAGGAGCTCCGAACGGGCCGGATCACGGAAGCGAAGGATCCCTATACGCTTTCGCTTATCGAAGCGAGCACTGGAGGTAGCCAAACGGCCCATGATGTGTCGGGGCCCGGCACCGATCGAGTCGGAAGGGAGGACCGTGCCTGACCCAAGAGTGGAAATCGGTCGATATCGAGGCGAGTATCGCTCCTGGCCGTTCGGCGTGGCCGAGAGCACTCAGCAGGAGGCCTGGAGGCTCCTCGAGCCGGTCACGCTCGAGGAGGATCACATCGCCGAGACCGCGCTCGGCGGCGTGCCAGGCGATGCTGGCACCGATGACACCGCCACCGATCACCAGGCACAGGCATTCGCGGGTGAAGTCATCGACCACCGCGAAGATCCTGAACCTTCGACCGTCGGCCAGTGCATCGCTCAGGAAATCCAGCGACCAGCGCCGGTTCGGCCCCTGCGGGATCGCCATTGGCGCCCGGGTGCCGAGCGCCCGCTTACGCCCACCGCGGCGACGGACCTGGAGCCGCTCCTCGGCATAGAGCCGGCGCAGCTTCTTATGGTTCATGTGAGTTCCCTCGGCGGAGCAGGATGTGGAGGCGTCGGTATCCGAAACGGCGGCGAACGCCGGCGAGCTCGCGCAAGCGAGCCCGGAGCGCGCCATCGTCCGGCCTTCGGCTGCGGTAGCGGATCGAGGTGCGTCCGCCCCCAGCACTCGGCACGCTGCTGGCTCACTCCATGCGTCCGGCACAGATGAGCCGCGGCCTCTCGTCTGGCGACGGGCGTCACCATTTTTTGCGGCGATGTCCTTCAGCATGGCGTTGTCGAGCATCGCTTCGGCCAGCAGCTTCTTCAGCCGCCGGTTCTCGTCGTCGAGCGCCTTGAGCTGCCGCGCATCGGACACCTCGATCCCGCCGTACTTGGCCTTCCACTTGTAGAAGGTCGCGCCGCTGATGCCGTGCTTGCGGCAGACGTCCGCCGTCGCCGCGCCCGCCTCCTGCTCGCGCAGGATCGCGATGATCTGTTCCTCGTTGAACCTCGATGGCCGCACCGTCCGTCTCCTTCCGGTCGACGGACTCTACTCAAATCCGGAGGAGGTCTAGAGGCTCA
>DATIYT010000137.1:0-2527 GCA_035517495.1 Allostellaceae bacterium
GATCGCGGCAGCCAATACACCAGCGATCAGTTCCAGCGGCTGGTGGCCGATCACGGTGTCACCTGCAGCATGAGCCGGTCGGGCAATGTCTGGGACAACGCCGCGATGGAGAGCTTTTTCTCGTCATTGAAAACCGAGCGCACCGCGCGCAAGGTGTATCGGACGCGGGACGAGGCTAAAGCCGACGTCTTCGACTACATCGAACGCTTCTACAATCCGAAGCGCCGACACTCGACCATCGGATGCATGAGCCCTGTGGAGTTCGAGATGAAGGCCGGATTAGCTTAAGCACGTGTCAACCAAACCGGCAGCAGGCAATGCCGGCTCCCGGGCCGATAGCGCCGCGCCAATGCATCTGTCGCTTACCCGATGGCATATCGTATGACTTTACTTTGGCAGCGCGCGGTCGACCGCTTCGAGCTCGCTTAGCATCCATTCTTGGTAGGTCTTTCCAGGTGGTTCCGTTTCCGTAGCCCCCACCACGGGGATATGGGCGGATTTGGCCAGCTTCACCATGCGCACGGCGGCTGGGTCCGACGCTTGGCTATTATAGACGAGCAGCTTGACCTGGTGTGTCTTGAGATCGTTCTCGAAGGCAGCGACATCCGATGCGCCCGGTTCCGTATTGTTCATGACCGCAAGCTGGAAGGCCTGATTCCGGACCTGCATGCCAAGCGCCTCGAACATATAACCGAAGATCGGCTCCGTCGCGGTCGCGGGCGTTCCCGCGAGGCGCGCGCGCAGCGCCTCTATCTTGGCCTCGATCGGTTGCAGCGATTGCTCGAAGCGGGCAAGCCTCTGTTGGTACGCGTCGCGGTGCGTCGGGTCGACCTCGCTCAGGTCCTCGGTCAATCTCTTGGCAAAGGCGAGCATGGTTGCGGGGTCATACCAGATGTGCGGATTGTCGCCCGATTTCTTTCCGATGAGATCGGCCACGACGATGGTCTTACGGTCGCTGCTGCGCGCGGCGCTCAGCAGCTTTTCCATCCAGGGGTCGTAGTCGATCCCGCTCAGGACAACGATGCGCGCGCCCGAGATCGACCGCGCCACCGACGGGCTCGCCTCGAAGAGATGCGGGTCCTGATCGGGATTGGTGAGGATGCTCTTGACCTTGACGTCGGAACCGCCGATCTGCTCCGCCACGTCGCCATAGAAATTTTCCGCCGCGACAATGGGAATCGGCGCAGCATGCGCGGTGGCGATGCCCAAACCGACGGCGACAGCGCACCACAATAACATCCGCATGGCTCACACCCTCGCTTGAGCGTTCGATGTTATATTATAACGTTATACTCGTTGATCCAAAGAAGTTTTTTTGAGAGATCGCTCAATCCCCTTTCGGATTTTCCTGAGTTGTTTTTGTCTAACGCACCGAGATCGGGATACGAATGTCAATCGTGGATGCGACCGGCTTGCCGCCGGCGAGCGCGGGGAAGAATTTCCAGTGCTTGAGCGCCTCCAATAATGCACGATTGATTGCCGGCTCGGGCGTAGGTTCGATCAACTCCACTTGCGCGCTGCCGTCCGCGGCGACGCGAAAGCGCGCGACAGCCACGAGATCGAGTTCGTGCCGGCGCAGCGATTCCGGAATCTCCGGCATTGGCTTCACGATAGCGCGCGCGCCCATGCTGTTGCTGCCGGGCATTGCGCTTGCAGATGGCGATGGAGCTGGGGGCAGAGCCGCCGTCGAAGGCGGCGCAGCCGCAGGCGCGGGTGCGGCGGCCCGCGGCCTTGAGGGTCTCGCCGGTGGTTTCGGTGGCGGCGCAGGCGCGGTCGTTCTCGGCTCGACTTCCGTCGCCGGCTCAGACGGCTCAACCGTCGGCACTGGTTCAGAAGGCGGGGGCGCCGCTGCGGTCGGCACTTGTGGCGGTGCCGGCTCGGACGGAGGTTCAGACGGCGGTTGCGGCTCGGGGGGTGCCGGAGCCGAAGACGGAACCGCAGTCGGCGAAGGGCTTGCAGGAAGCTCCACCAACTGCACCTGCAGGGGAGAAGGAGCCAATGCTCGCAGCGGCTCTCCCGCGAGCAGGCGCAAGAACCCCGCCAGCGCCACGGCGGTCAGCACGCCCGCGCTGGGCAGTGCCCAGGCAAGCCGCCGCCACGGATTGTCCCGGAATGCCGCGGACGGCATTCGCGTCCTACTCGCGTTTGATGGCGAAGAGGAAATGCGTGACCCCGACCGCGCGTGCGCGCAGCATCGCCTGCACCACGATGCCGTTGGGCGCCGCTTCGTCGGCATTGACAACGACGTCGGCGTCGGTGGTCGGCAGCATCGACGTAAGCTCGCTGCCGAGCGTCTCCAACGTCACCGGCGTTTCGTTGAGCAGGATCGTGCCGTCGCTCGTGACCGTCAGCGTGACCGATGACTTGACCTGTAACGGCGTTGCCGCGCCCCGCGGCAGATTGACGGCGAGCGAATGCAGGTTTTGCAACGCGAGCGATGCCAGCATGAAGGTGGCGAGCAGAAAGAACATCACGTCGATCATCGGAATGATCTCGATCCGGCCTCGACGCCGGGCACGCGAAGGCC
>DATIYT010000138.1:0-72525 GCA_035517495.1 Allostellaceae bacterium
CCGCATCGTCGCCGGCAAAGCTTCGACGAGAGGCAAGGCCAAAGCCGGTCGCAAGGTCGCCTGACGAATATGGTTCGCCGATCGCCCGATCCGGAAGGGCTCGAGGCCGAGATCGACCGCGTGCGGTTACTCGACCTCGACCGGCTTCGCGCACGGTGGCGGACGACCTTCAGGTCGTCCCCACCGCCTGCCCTCACCACGGACCTCATGGCGCGAATGGTTGCCTGGAGCATCCAGGAGCAGGCCCTCGGCGGACCTGATGCGGCGACCCTGAAGCTCCTGGACAGCCTCGCCCGTGGCGAGAAGCCCGAAGACAAGCGGCGCCTCAAACCCGGCACGGTGCTGGTCCGGGAGTACCAGGGCGGGCGGCACACCGTCACCGTCGTTCCCGGCGGCTTCCTGTGGCGGGATTCCGTAAATGCTTTGCCAGAGACCGGCCCGACACGCCCTAAGCCCCGGGAATGCCGCAGGGTCTCGCAAGCAGAGCAGGTGTCCAACAGAGACTGGAATGGTTGGCTGGGGCGCCAGGATTCGAACTCCCGAGTTCAGAGACGCGGGCCGGACCACAAGGGGGGCCGACCGTGCGGCACTTTCTTTTGCAAAAAGGACTGGACTTCCGCTGCACACAGAGCGTCAGTGTCCTCATCGATGCCGGCCGATTGGCCTCATCGGGATCAGCCCCCGCTGGCGACGCCGCCACAGCGGGGCTTCGGTGGTGACGGCACCTGATGCCGTTGAAACCGAAAGGATCCCCCCACATGTCGCAACGCAAAATCTCCAGAAAGACCACACTTATGCGCAGCGCCAGTCGCGCGAAAAAGCCCGCGAAACCTGCCGACGCCAGCTCCAGTTCGATCCGAAGCGGGACCAAGCAGGAGGCGGTGCTCGCCCTGCTCAAACAGCCCAGCGGGACGACGATCGCCGCAATCATGAAGGCAACCGGCTGGCAACAGCATTCGGTCCGCGGCTTCTTTGCCGGGGTCGTGCGCAAGAAGCTGGGTTTGACGCTGACGTCGGATAAGGGCGAGCGCATTTATCGTGTGACCGCCGAGAAGGCCGCGAAATCAAAACAAGCCCGAAAGCCTCCCGCCGTGTCGGCTGCCTGACCCATGGGCAGAACGAACACCCCTGCGATCGAGCGCGAGCTCGATCGCATCCGATCCCTCGATCTGGAGGCCCTGCGTCTCGAATGGCAGCGGCTTTACCACGGTGAGCCACCTCGAATTAGCCGAGACCTGCTGGTCCTCGGCCTTGCTTATAGGCTGCAGGAAACGGAACACGGCGGCCTCGGCAAGTCGACTCGCCGCAAGCTGCAGACGCTCGCCAAGACCTTGCGGACCACCGGCCGGGTTGGCCCCACGCCGAGCCTTAACGTGAAACCGGGTGCGCGCCTTGTCCGTGAATGGCATGGCCGCATTCATACGGTCACGGTGACCGAGGATGGCTTCGAGTATGGCGGCGTCAGTTATGCCTCGCTGTCCAAGGTCGCCAAAAAGATCACCGGCGCGCACTGGTCGGGGCCACGCTTCTTTGGGTTGCCGGCGGCGACCGTTCCGAACAAGGGGGCACACCATGGCTGAACCCGAAAAGGCGACCCGGAAACCGGGCAAAAAAACGCGCTGTGCGATTTACACCCGAAAGTCCACCGATGAAGGCTTGGAGCAGGCATTCAACTCCCTCGACGCCCAACGTGAGGCGTGCGCGGCCTTCATCCTGTCGCAAAAGCACGAGGGCTGGTCGGTTTTGCCGACGCTTTATGACGACGGCGGGTATTCTGGTGGCACCTTGGAGCGACCGGCTCTCAAGCGGCTTCTGGCTGACATCGATGCCGGCCAGATCGACGTCATCGTCGTGTACAAGGTGGACCGGCTGACCCGGGCGCTCTCCGATTTTGCCAAGCTGGTCGACATCTTTGACCGCCACGGCGTCTCATTCGTATCGATAACTCAGCAATTCAACACCACCACCAGCATGGGGCGGCTGACCCTGAACGTTCTGTTGTCCTTCGCCCAGTTTGAGCGCGAGGTCATCGGCGAACGGGTGCGCGACAAGATCGCCGCCTCCAAGAAAAAGGGAATGTGGATGGGAGGTATGCCGCCGCTCGGCTACGACGTGAAGAACCGCGGGCTTGTCGTCAACAAAGATGAGGCCCGCACCGTTGTCGATATCTACCGTCGTTATCTGGCGCTCAAATCGGTTCGCGATCTCCAGGAGGAGCTTGCGGCCAAGGGGATCAGGAGCAAGCGACGGCTTCGGCCCGACGGGACCGTCTATGGTGGCCACGAACTCGCGCGCGGCGCGCTCTATCTCATGCTCCAGAATCGAATCTATCGGGGTGAGATTGTGCACAAGGGCAACTCCTATCCAGGAGAACATGCGGCCATCATCGAAAAGTCGCTGTGGGACGAGGTCCAGGCCGTATTGGCCAAGAATCGTGTCGAGCGGGCAACGGGAGCACGCGCCAAGAGCCCCAGCCTGCTCGGCGGCATGGTGTTTGACGAGCATGGCGGACGGCTCACCCCCACTTACGCGATCAAAAAGGGCACCCGATATCGGTACTATGTTTCGACGGCGCTTGTGACCGGAGCAAAAAAGAACCGTTCGGACAGCCGACGCATACCGGCGGCCGATTTGGAAGGCTTGGTGGTTAACAGGGTTCGGGGATTTTTTGCCGACCCCACAGTCCTCTCAGACGCTCTTGACCAAGAGCCCGGCGGCAGTACGGGATACCGCCAATTGATCGAACGAGGTCGAGGGCTGGCGGCAGAACTTGGGGGGCAAGCGCCGCACGACGTCAGGGCGAAGCTGATGAGTCTGCTCTGCCGGGTCGAAATCAAACCCGAGTGCATTGACATCAACGTCTCTCGGGATCGGGTCGCCGGGCTCCTTTCGGGGCAAGCGATCGATCCGACAATGCAGGATCAAGAATCAGATCGGAAACCCGCTGACGTCTTGACATTGACGGTGCCGGCACGCCTCAGGCGCAGTGGCCGGGAGATGCGAATGCTTGTTGAAAATCCCAATGACCAAACACCGGCCGATCCGAGTCTGCTTCGGATCGTCGCGCGCGCACACGATGTCCACAACCGGCTCAACCAGAACCCGCAACTCAGCGTGCATCATATTGCTCGCGAGGAACGGATCACGGCCGCGTACATCTACACGCTTCTACGGCTGCGCTGGCTGGCGCCCGACATCACGACCGCAATCGTGAGCGGCCGACAACCGCCACAGCTCAACGCCAAGACTCTGATGCGGAAGGCATCGCGGCTACCCCCGGTTTGGGCTGAGCAACGGGAACTGCTGGAATTTCGCGGAAATCACGGTCAGGTCTAGGACGCAGCCTCGGACGACCTTCGCCACTCGGGGACTATCTGGATTGGACAGCGGCTGCGCAGGCGGATGCAAAGACTCCAGATCATCCGGCTATTGATCATGCAAACGGCTCTTCAACCTGCTCCGCGAGGCCGCTCTGCAAACGAATCTCGCGAAGCTGCCACTGCTATGTGACAGGCATCTGCGACTTGGCGTGCAAAAAAGTAAACCACCAAATGCCGCCGGAGAGATTTTCGTAAGGGTTCGCGCCGAGATAAAGCCCGACACCCGTCTCCGCACGTAAATTAGGATGGAGCGTGCCCCAGGAATCCGCGCAAAACCGGGACAAAATCTGACTTCGCAAAAGTCAAAAACTCCTGCAATATCAATATTTTAGTCGTTGGCTGGGGCGGGAGGATTCGAACCTCCGAATGGCGGAATCAAAATCCGCTGCCTTACCACTTGGCTACGCCCCAACACGCCACGCGCGACTTTAAAGCATGTCACGGTAGAGTGAAATCGAAACGATGCTCGCAATATTTGCCGGGTTTGACCTAAGGTCGAGATGGAAGTTCTAATGTATTGCCCAGCCACTGCGCGGCCAATAGCATTCGGCAATTAAAGTGTGGCGGTGGCCTGATGCTAGGAGATTTCAGCCACATCATTTCTGGATGCACGACGGTCGGCGAGGTCCGCATGGCCTTTCGCCGGGCGATTGAGCGCGAAGGCTACACCTCGTCAGCTTGCCGCGCCCGCATGCCTTCGCAGCGGCCAGGACAATGGCACAATTTCTTTCGCGATTGGCCGGAAGGCTGGATGAAGCTGAGCGACAACCTGAATTTTGCCGCCCGAAGCGTCATCCTTGACGAAGCGCAGCGGCGGATATTCCCCTTCACCTGGTGTGACGTGCGAACGAGCAGGGTTTTCTCCGCGGCCGAAGAAGAAGTCTGGAAAGCCGCGGCCGAGTGGGGATGGGCCAACGGTTTCGTGGTTCCGGTGCACGGCCCAGGGGGATACTTAGCCTGCATCGGCATGGCCAGTCCCGAGCGCGATCTCGATCTTGGACCCGATACGCGCGCCCGTTTGCACATGCTTGCGCTGATTGCCCATGAGCGCTGCCTGGCCTTGACGGGACTCGTGCGGACCGAAAATCCGCGCACAATACTGAGTGCGCGCGAACTCGAGTGCCTGCGCTGGGTTGGCGCCGGGAAAACCGATTGGGAAATCGGGATGATTTTGAGCATCTCTGCCTCGACCGTGAAATTTCACATCGACCGCGCTCGGGAAAAGCTCGGGACGCGCACGCGCGCTCAAGCCGTGGCGCGCCTCGGGTCGAGCGGATGGTGAACGGCGCTGCTTTTTCGCGCATGCATAATTCTTGCCCCCGATCACAGCGAGCCAGCGAGCGGTCTTGTCAACTCTCGGAACGTAGGGGTCGAAATACGCCGCGGCGCGAGGCCGGCGAATAAATTCTCGCCTATAACGTCAAAGGCGCCCGGCGGCGCTCCTCGCTTTCTGCACCGCATTGCAAAACACATGACCCCCGAGCCGTGTTCGGTCGAACTAAGCAGCATCAATTTCGTCATCGCGCCTTATCTCCGCGATAAGCCTCAGCTTCTGGATCTCAAACGGTACTGGGACCGCAAACGCGGTGCACGCAGGATGCCGACCCGCGTCGATATCGACCCGCTCGAGCTGCCCCAGCATCTCGGCTGGCTTTACCTGATTGACGTATCCCCCGGCCTTTCGGACTTCCGCTACCGACTGCTCGGCAGCCGAATCACCGAAGCCTACGGCCGCGACAGCACCGGTAGGACGGTGCGCGAAGTCCATGAGGCGGAAAATCCGGACTACTGCTCCGCGATTTTGGCGCTCTATCGCACCATTGCGCGCGACGCGATCGTCGCGCATGAGCAAGGCTCATTGTCGGTCGCCGCGGAGCAGTATCGTCAATACGACGTGCTTTATCTGCCGCTGGACCGCGGCGACGGCAGCGTTGGAATGATCTTGGCTGAGATGTTGCTCTGCTGAAAAATTCCGCCGCGCGCGGTCATGCCTGAAGAATCACCAACCCGTAATCACCCACGCGCACGAAACCCAGTGCCGAATAGGCTTTTTGCGCGGCTTCGTTGCCCCGGCCGGTGAACAGGATGGCGCCGGCGGTGCCCGCTTCGCGCGCCGCCAGCAATGCTCCCGCGACGACCGCGCGCCCGTAGCCGCGTTGACGCAGCAGCACCGGCGTGAACACGCCGCCGATTTGCACAAGGTCGGGAAGGCGCGCATTGAAGGTGCAGCAGGAGACGAGCCGCCCACCCACTTCCAGCACGAATTGCGCGCCCTCCGCCGAGAGCCGCTCCACTTCGTCGCGGCTCTCGCGCCCGAGCGCCTCGCTGACGGGCCGGCGGAACGTTTCTTGGGAGTAAGCGACGCGCCATTCCGCGAGCTTCGGATAATCCGCGGGAGTGCTCCGTCGGCACATTGCGCCGCCGCTCGACAACAGTTTCGGCACTTGCAGATCGCGCAGATCCAAGTGAAACAGGTCCTCGGCGGAATCGGTGAAGGTCGGTCGCGTGCCAAGCGCCAACCCCTCGCGCGCGCGGCGCACTTGCGTGAGCGGCCCAACGATGCCGGCAATCGCGCGCCCCGTCGCCGCGGTCGCCACCACCGCGACCTGTTGCGTCGCAACGGGCGCCTGCAGCACCAGCATGCCGTTCCAGCAATGGGCGGCGGCCGAGGCGATTTCGCCGTCACGCAACAACGCCGCGTACGTCGCCTGGTAGATGGCACCGCGGTCCACGATTCCGCCCTGGCGCAAATTGGAGCGCAGGAACATCGAGGAGGTGGCATAGCGCAGCAGAAAGCGTTCGAGCGCCTCTTCCTCGCCCGCCTCCAACACGCGTATGGTTTCGCCATGAGTAGTCACGGCTCTCCTTTTACCGCCGGGCCGCGACACCGTCCAATCTCGGGAGAGAGCCCATGGACATGAATATGACAACCGAGGAAGCGGCGCTGATCGAAGCCGCGAGAGCCTTCCGCGACCGCACGGTCGCGCCGAACGCCGCGCGCTGGGAGCGAGAGCGGCGGCTCCCTACGGAGACGTTGCGCGAAGCGGCGGCGATGGGGCTCACGGGCATCGAGGTGCCGCGCGAGCTGGGCGGCCAGGGCGCGCGTTTTTCGGTGAAGGTGCGGATCGCCGAGGAACTGTCCGAGGCTTGCATGGCCTTCGCCTTCAGCCTTCTCAACACCCAAAACATGGCGGCGAAGATCGCCCGCTCCGGCAAACCGGCATTGCGCGAGCGCCATCTGCCGTCGCTGCTTCGCGCCGAACGCATCGGCGCCACCGCTTTGACCGAACCCGGCGCCGGCAGCGACTTTGCCGCGATCAAGACAAGGGCGGAGAAAGCGCCGGGAGGCTGGCGCCTCACCGGCGAGAAGGCCTGGATCACCAATGCAGCAGCGGCCGATCTGATCTTGACCTATGCCCAGACGGACCCCGCGCAAGGCGGGCGCGGCATCGCGGGATTCCTGGTGGACGCGTCGCGCCCGGGCTTCGTGCGCAGGCCCCCCTTCGCGCTAGTGGGCGGGCATGCGATCGGCACGGGCGGCTTCGCGCTTGAAAACCATTTCGTCGCCGACGACGAGGTACTGCACCCCGCGGGCCAAGGCTTCAAGGAGGCGCTCCGGCTTATCAATGGCGCGCGCACCTACGTGGCGGCGATGTGCTGCGGGATGCTCGCGGGTGCGCTCAAGACGGCGCTTCGCTATGGCGCCGAACGCCATGCGTTCGGCAAGCCGCTGATCGAGCATCAGGGACTCAAATGGAAGCTGGCGGAGGTCGCGACCGATCTCGAAGCCGCACGGCTCCTGGCCTACAAGGCGGCCGCGATCATCGACGCCGGCGGCGACGCGATGCTGGCGGCGGCGCAGGCCAAGCAGTTTGCGGGGCGCATCATCGTCGAGCGGCTTTCCGACTGCATGCAGACCATGGGCGCGGAGGGCTTGCGTGAAGAACACCCGATCGGCCGGCACATCGCTTCGGGCCGCATCGCCAACTACGTCGACGGCACGACCGAGATGCAGAACGAGCGTATCGGTGCTTTGTTGGTGGCTCATTATGGCGCGTGATCTCTGATTT
Source organism: Allostellaceae bacterium (assembly GCA_035517495.1). Taxonomy (GTDB): domain Bacteria; phylum Pseudomonadota; class Alphaproteobacteria; order ATCC43930; family CGMCC-115725; genus DASZHJ01. The sequence continues at coordinate 7,451 of DATIYT010000138.1, forward strand.
GGGATGAATGCTCTGCGTCCTTCGACGGCTGCACAATGTCCAATTTTGCAATACGTAAAACATTTGGAGAAGATGGGGGGATGGTTTGGCGATCTGGGATGGCGCCTACTGGCAGATGGAGCCAAATTTTGCCTGGGGTGAGCCGACGAATGATTATCGCCACATCCCCGAATTTATTCCGGCATCCCCTTACTGAATTCTGCGATCTCCCGCTAATATCCGCCAGAACTTGAGAAGCAACGACATGAGTGGCTGGCAATTCTGGATCGATCGAGGCGGGACCTTCACCGACGTGGTGGCACGCCGGCCCGACGGCACGCTGCTGACACACAAGCTGCTCTCCGAGAATCCCGAGCGCTATGGCGACGCGGCCTTGCAGGGAATTCGCGAATTGCTCGGCATCAGAGCCGATCAACCGATCCCGAGCGCTGCGATCGACGCCGTCAAGATGGGAACCACGGTCGCAACCAATGCGCTTCTGGAGCGCAAGGGCGAGCGCACCGTGTTGGTGACCACCAAGGGCTTCGGCGACGCGCTTCGGATCGGCTACCAGAACCGCCCCAAACTGTTCGAGCGACGGATCCGCATGCCGGAGCTTCTCTATGAGCGGGTGATCGAGGTCGACGAGCGGGTGACGGTCGAGGGCGATGTGCTGACGAAGCCCGACCTCGCCGGCGCCCACGCCGCGCTCGAGGCCGCCCATGGCGCTGGCATCCGTTCGGCCGCGATTGTGTTCCTGCACGGCTATCGCTTTCCCGAGCACGAGCGTGCCGTGGCCGATCTGGCGCGCAAGGTCGGGTTCACCCAGGTGTCTGCGAGCCATCAAGTCAGTCCGCTGATGAAGCTGGTGAGCCGCGGCGACACCACGGTAGTCGATGCCTATCTCTCGCCGATCCTGCGCCGCTACGTGGATCAGGTGGCGGGCGAGTTGGGCGGGGCGCGGCTGTTCTTCATGCAATCGAATGGCGGCCTCACCGATGCGCGCCGCTTCCAGGGCAAGGACGCAATTCTATCGGGTCCCGCCGGGGGTATCGTCGGCGCGGTGCGCACCGCCGAAGCCGGTGGCTTCGCGAAAATCATCGGCTTCGACATGGGTGGCACCTCGACCGACGTCTCGCATTACGCGGGCGAGCTCGAACGGAGTTTCGAGACTCTGGTCGCGGGCGTACGCATGCGCGCGCCGATGATGCACATCAACACCGTGGCGGCGGGCGGCGGCTCGATTTGTTCTTTCGACGGCGCGCGCTATCGCGTGGGCCCGGAATCGGCGGCCGCCAACCCAGGCCCCGCCTGCTACCGCCGCGGCGGCCCGCTCACCGTCACCGACTGCAACGTGATGCTGGGTAAGCTGCAGCCGGACTTCTTCCCGCGCGTGTTCGGCCCCGCCGGCGACCAGCCGCTCGACCGCGCGATCGTCGAGCGGAAATTTTCGGAACTCGCCGAACGTATCGCGCGCGAGACCGGCAATCGCCGAACGCCGCAGGAGGTCGCGGCGGGATATCTGCAGATCGCGGTCGAGAACATGGCGAACGCCATCAAGCAAATTTCGATCCAGCGCGGCTACGACGTGACCGAGTACACGCTTTGCTGCTTCGGCGGCGCGGGCGGCCAGCATGCCTGCTTGGTGGCGGACGCGCTCGGCATGAAGCGGGTCTACATTCACCCGCTGGCGGGCGTGCTTTCGGCCTATGGCATGGGACTCGCCGATTTGCGATCGCTCCGGGAACAGTCGGTCGAGACGCGACTGACGGCATCGATGCTGCCCGAGTTGGAGCGGACGCTCGACCGCCTCGCGCTCGAAGCCGGCGCCGAGATGACGGCGCAGGGGATATCCGCCGACCACGTGACGGTGCTGCGCAAAGCACACGTCAAATACGAAGGCACCGACACCGCGCTGGTGGTCCCCTACGGCGATATCGCCGCGATCGTCGCCAGCTTCGAGGCCGCGCACCGCCAACGCTACGGCTTTGTCATGGCGGAAAAGCCGCTGGCGGTCGAAGCGGTATCGGTCGAGGCGATCGGCGGCACCGAGGCACCGGACGAGCCGATTTATTCTCTTGCGGAGAAGCCCGGCGCCCCAAGCGCGCTTGCCCGGGTCTCGATCTTTACCGATGGAGCGCCGCACGAGGCGCCGGTCATCGATCGCGACGCGATGCTGCCGGGCCAGAGCGTCGCCGGTCCCGCGATTATCCGCGAGCAGACCGCGACCACGGTGGTCGAGCCCGGCTGGCGCGCGACGCTCGACCGCCGGCGCTACCTGGTGCTGGAACGGGTGACGCCGCTCCCAAGCCGGCGCGCGCTCGGAACCTCGGTCGATCCGGTCATGCTTGAAGTCTTCAACAACCTGTTCATGGCGATCGCAGAGCAGATGGGAGTGGCACTGCAGAACACCGCCTACTCCGTCAACATCAAGGAGCGGCTCGATTTCTCCTGCGCACTCTTCGACCGCGAAGGCGGGCTCATCGCCAATGCGCCGCACATCCCCGTGCATCTGGGGTCCATGGGCGAGAGCGTCGCCACGGTGATCCGCGCGCGCGCAAGGAACGTCGATGGCCGCGGCATGCGGGCCGGCGACGTCTATGTGCTGAACGCACCCTACAATGGCGGAACGCACCTGCCCGACGTTACCGTCATTACACCGGTCTTCGACGAGGGCGATAACGACGGAAGCGAAGGTCCGCGCTTCTTTGTGGCGGCACGCGGACACCAGGCGGATATCGGCGGCACCACGCCGGGCTCCATGCCGCCCGCAAGCCGCACCATCGAGGAGGAAGGCGTCCTCATCGACAACTTCCTGCTGGTGGACGCCGGCGCCTTCCGCGAGCAGGCAATGGTCGATCTACTACGCTCGGGCCGCTACCCCTCGCGTAATCCCGCGCAGAACATCGCCGACCTCAAGGCGCAGATTGCGGCCTGCGAAAAGGGCTCGCAGGAGCTGCACCGGATGGTCCGGCACTTCGGGCGCGCGGTGGTCGAGGCCTATATGCGGCACGTACAGGAGAACGCCGAGGAATCCGTGCGGCGCGTGTTGGACGTGCTGAAGGACGGGAGCTTCAGCTACGAGATGGACGACGGCGCGGTCATCAAGGTCAGGATCGCCGTCGACAAGGCGCGACGACGCGCCCGCATCGACTTCACCGGCACCAGTGCGCAGCACCCCCACAACTTCAATGCGCCGTCCGCGGTCTGCCGCGCCGCGGTACTCTACGTTTTGCGCACTCTCGTCGACACCGACATTCCCCTGAACGACGGCTGCCTCAAACCGATCGACCTCGTCATTCCAGAGGGATCGATGCTCAAGCCCCGCTATCCTGCGGCAGTGGTCGCGGGCAACGTCGAGACCTCGCAATATATCGTGGATGCGCTCTTTGGCGCGCTCGGCGTGATGGCGGCGGCGCAGGGCACCATGAACAATTTCACCTTCGGCGACGAACGCCATCAATATATCGAGACGATATGCGGCGGCGCCGGCGCTGGACCGGACTACGACGGCACCGACGCCGTGCACACGCACATGACCAACACCAGGCTTACCGACCCCGAAGTGCTGGAGTGGCGCTTCCCCGTGCTGCTGGAGAGCTTCGCAATCCGGCGCGGCTCGGGCGGTGCAGGCCACCACCGCGGCGGCGACGGCGTCATCCGCCGCGTGCGGTTCCGCCAGGCGATGACCGCGGCGATCCTCTCCGGCCATCGCCGCGTACCACCTTACGGACTGGCCGGTGGAGCGCCCGGCACCGTCGGTCGCAATTGGGTCGAGCGCACCGACGGAAGCCGGGAGGAATTCGGCGGCGCACACGCCGTCGAGATGCGGTCGGACGATGTATTCGTGATCGAAACGCCCGGCGGCGGCGGATTTGGGAAGAGCAATCAATAACCTGCATCGCTGATCAATTGGTCCCCCGCTCCAATTGTCGCTTCGATGGAAATACCCGCAGTATTATTCTCCCGGTTGCAATAAAACTCTAAGTGGACCCAGGAGACTTTCGCGAAATAAATGGAACGTCACTTGTCTGGGACGCAACCGAAGCTAACTCCACTTATTGCGTGTCGAAACCGGCTCGGCTTTTCAACCGTCGTTACTTAAAAGACACGGCCGGGGAAGGCATCTATCTGATCCAAAAGGATTGGGGGTCAGCCATGAAACTCTTTGGAATTGGCATCGTGGCCTTGCTGCTCTATGCGGGGACAGCGATCGCCGCAACGCCCACATGCACGGACACCGCGAACGACAAAAAGCTGGCGGGAGCGGCTCGCACCAGCTTCTTGACCAAATGCCAAAAGGACGCACAGGCAACGTGCAATAGCGCCGCGGACGACAAAAAGCTCAGCGGCGCCGCAAGGACAAGCTTCACCAAGAAATGCGTCAAAGACGCGGTCGGACCATAGAAGCGCCACCGCGACGTGGATTCTGCGGAGGACGAGATGAACCCGAAACGGCTAATCCGTCTGTGCTCCCTGGCAATCATTGCGCTCTCATTGCTGTCCGTCGGCGCCTCGGCGCAGCAAAAAACCGCCAAGGAATGCAACGCCGAGTGGACCGCCAACAAGACCGATATCCAAGCCAGCGGAAAGACCAAAAAGCAGTTCATGGCGGATTGCCGCGCCGAGCCCGCGAGTGCCACTACGACTCCGGCTACACCTCAGAAGCCGGCACAGCAAAAAACCGCCAAGGAATGCAATGCCGAGTGGACTGCCAACAAGGCCGACATCCAAGCCAGCGGAAAGACCAAGAAGCAGTTCGTAGCGGAATGTCGCGCCGAGCCGGCTAGCGCGGCACCGGGAGCACCGGCAGCTCCAGCGGCTTCGACGACGGCGTCGAAGCCGGCACCTGCGCCGGCTGCCCCGCCGAAGCCGACCTCGGCTCCGGCCTCGGCGCCCGCCACTTCGACCGCCAAACCCGGCGCGGCGACCGGCCCGTTGGGCGCGAACCAGTTTTCAACGGAGACGCAGGCCAAGTCGCATTGCCCGAGCGACACCGTGGTCTGGGTCAATCTGGAGAGCAAAATCTACCATTACAGTTCCAATAAGAATTACGGCAACACCAAGAGCGGGGCTTACATGTGCGAGGGCGATACCGCCGCCGCCGGCTTTCGCGCAGCGAAGAACGAGAAGCACCCTTGAGCGGTGCCCACGCGATGATGGACAAGCGATGGATCGTGAGGAGGAATTGATGGGATTGTTGGACACCTTGAAGAGCGCCTTGGGCGGCAGCGGATCGTCCGAAGCGTTCACAGTCATTAGCACTCTGCTGAGCCAGACCAATCTCGGCGGCTTTCAGGGCATCGTCTCTCAACTGCAGCAGGCCGGTCTCGATTCCCAGGTCAAATCCTGGCTGGGCAACGGCACGAACATGCCGATCACGGCCGATCAGCTTCAGGCGGTCTTGAGCAACGAACAGGTCCAGAGCGTCGCAAAACATTTCGGACTGCCAGTCGATCAGGCGCTGAACCTGTTGGCCCAGCACCTGCCGGCGGCCGTCGATCAAGCAAGCCCGAAGGGCACTCTCTCAGCCTGATATCGAGTGTTGGACCCACGTCTCGAGCGTGGTGATGACAACTCGTCATCGCACCGAGGCGCCATGCCCTGCGGTACGAGACGCGGGAGCTACCGAATCCGCGAGCTGGTGGCGAGGGTGACGCCGGCGAGGATCGCCCCGATGCCGATCAGGTGGTAGATCCGCACCTCCTCACCCAGCAACAGAACCGCAAGCAGCGTGCCGAAGGCCGGCAGCAAGTGGATCATGAATCCCGCGCGGTTGGGGCCGACCACCGCCACGCCATAGTTCCAACAGACGTAGGCCAGCACCGAGGCGAAGAGCCCGAGATAGAGCACGCCGGCGACGGTCGCGAGCGACAGGGTCGGCGCCTTGAACCAGACCGCCTCCGCCAGAACAAAGGGTGCGAGCACCAGGAGACCCGCGACGGATATCAGGAACAATAGTCCGACGCCGTCGAATTCCCGCGGACGGCGCTTCAGCAGTACCGCATAGATACCCGACACCGGCATTGCCGTGAGGACGATCAGGTCGCCCACATCAAAACGAAAATCGCCAATCGCCGCCAGATCGCCTCGCTCGATGATGACGACGATGCCGACAAACGAAACCAGCAAGCCCGCGATCTGCCTGAGGCTTGCGCGGTCGCGATCGACGAGCCAGGTGCAGAGGATGATAAACAGCGGCGCTGCCGCATTCATCAGTACCGCGTTGACCGTCGCGGTGTTGCGCAAACCCGCGTAGACCAGCACTTGAAAGAGCGCGATGCCGGTGGCGCCAAGGCCCAGCAGCAACGCCCAGTGACGGCGTATCGCCGCTCCCTTGCCTCGCAGGCGTGGCAGCGCCACCGGCGCCACGATTAGCGCGGCGACCACCCAGCGCCAAAAATTGAGCGCGATCGGCGGCATGGCGTCGCGGATCGCGCGCCCCAACACCCAGTTTCCCGCCCAACACAGCATGGTCACGACGAGTGCCGTATAGGGGAGAAACAAATTCGGCCGCGCAGTGGCCCGCGATGTCGTGGTGGGTTCGGCTCGGGCGGATGACATGGCCGGAGAATGCGGACCTGCTGCGATCTCCGTCAATCGATGGCGGATGCAAGGCAGCGTTGCGCGGACTCTCAGCTCACCTCGACCTGAGGCGTGAAAATGTAACCGGTGCCGCGCACCGTCTTGATCAAGGTGGGATTATGCGGATTGTCGCCCAGTTTGCGCCTGAGGCGCCCCACTTGCACGTCGATCGTGCGATCGAAGGGACCCGCTTCGCGATTGCGCGCGAGATCGAGCAGCCGGTCTCGGCTCAGCACCTGATTCGGGTTGTTGACGAACGCCGCCAGCAGATCGAACTCCCCGGTGGTGAGATGCACCTCGCTGCCCTTGGGCGAAGTCAGCGCGCGGGTGGACAGGTCGAAACGCCAGCCGGAGAAGCGCGCCTGCGAGCGCGTACGCGCCGCGCCATTCTCGCGCGGCTGGCTCTGCGCCACGCGCCGCAGAACGCTCTTGGTGCGCGCCAACAGCTCGCGCAGATGGAACGGCTTCGAAAGATAGTCGTCGGCACCCATTTCGAGCCCGATGATCTTGTCGACCGTATCGCCGCGTCCGGTGAGAATGAGAATTCCGATTTGCGGTTGCGTCTCGCGGAGCTCGCGCGCGAGGGTGAGTCCGTCCTCGCCGGGCAGCATCAGGTCCATGATGACCAGGCTGACAGGATCCCGCGACAGCACGCGGCGCATCGCCGAGCCGTCGCCGGCGCTGCTCACGCGAAAGCCCTCGCTCTCAAGGTACTGCCGAACGATCTCGCAGATTTCCCGCTCGTCATCGACAACGAGGATGTGATCAGTCCCCGGCATGGTCCTTTCACTTTAGGCGCAAGCCGGCGCTCGGTTCAACCGACGCAGTCGATCACGCCGCAAGGGGCGCTGTTGCCGCATCGAGCCAGGCGCGTGTCGACGGATCGACCAAAGGGCCGATCTCGCGACATACGCGCGCATGGTAGGCATCGAGCCACTGCCGTTCCTCAGTCGTCATCAAGTTCAAATCGACGAGGTTTCGGTCGATCGGCGCCAAGGTCAGGGTCTCGAAACCCAGGAGTTCCCGCTCGTCGTCCGGTCGCGACATGGGAGTCACCACCACCAAATTCTCGATCCGGATGCCGTAGGCGCCGGTTTTGTAGTAGCCAGGTTCGTCCGAGACGATCATGCCCGGCAGCAGCGGCTGGGAGTTGGCCGCCTTGGAGATTCGCTGAGGCCCCTCGTGCACCGCGAGGTAGCTACCGACCCCGTGCCCGGTGCCGTGATCGAAATCGAGCCCCGCCTGCCAGAGCGAGTGGCGGGCGAGCGCATCGAGTTGCGAGCCGGTCGTGCCCTTGGGGAAGCGGCACGTGGCGAGTGCGATATGGCCCTTGAGCACGCGGGTGAATCGGTCGCGCATCTCGCCGTTGGGCGCGCCGATCGCCACCGTGCGCGTCACATCGGTGGTGCCATCGAGATACTGGGCGCCCGAGTCCACGAGATAGAGCGTCCCGGGCTCCAACCGCTTTTCGGTCTCCGACGTTGCACGGTAGTGCACGATCGCGCCGTTCGATCCCGCGCCGGAGATGGTATCGAAGCTCAGATCGCGGAAATGCTGACCTTCCCGACGCAATGCCTCGAGTCGATTCGCGGCCGCAATTTCGCGCAACTCCCCTTTGGGCGCTTCGCGCGCGAGCCAGGCCAGGAAACGAGCGAGCGCCACGCCATCGCGCCGGTGCGCATTTCGCGTGCCGTCAAGCTCGATCGCGTTCTTGCAGGCCTTGGGCAGTTGGCAGGGATCGCTGCCGCGCCGCACCTCGGCTCCCGCGGCTTGGAGGCGCTCGAAGATCCAGGATGCCGCACTCGCGGGATCGGCGAGCACGCGCTGCTTCTCTTGGCCGAGGCGGTCGAGCGCTGCGCCGAGCTGATCCGGATCCACCAACGCGACGCCGTTTCCGAGATGGCGTAACGCGCTGGCGGTGAGCTTGCGGCGATCGATAAAGAGGTCGACGGCGCCGTCGCTTTTGAGCAGCGCGAAGGAGAGCGGCAGCGGCGTGTGCGGCACGTCGCCGCCGCGAATATTGAGCAGCCAGGCAATCGAATCGGGAGCGGTCAGCACTGCCGCATCGACCCGATCGCGGAGCAGCGCCGCGCCGAGGGTGTTGCGCTTGGCCTCGGCACTCTCGCCGGCATAGCGCACCTCGTGTGGCAGCACCGGTGCCAGCGGCTGCGGCGGCTGGTCGGTCCAAATCGCATCGACGGGATTATCGGAGAGCGCCGCGAGCCGCCCGCCGACGCGCTCCGCCGCGGCGCGGAATCGTTCAATCTCGCCGACGGTATGGAGCCAGGGATCGTAGGCGAGACACTCGCCGGACTTGAGGGCAACAGCAATCCAATCGGTGGGCGGCGGCTCGACCAGATGGCGTCGTTCGAAAATGCGGCCATCGACCTGAGCCTCGGCCTGCAGGGTGTAGCGCCCATCGACGAAAATCGCCGCGGCGCTCGGCAGAACGATGGCGAGCCCCGCCGAGCCGGTGAAGCCCGTGAGCCAGGCGAGGCGGGAAGCGCGAGCAGGCACGTACTCGCCCTGGTGCTCGTCGGCGCGCGGCACGAGAAAACCCTGGACGCCGCGGCGCGCCAATTCGGCGCGCAAGGCCGCGACCCGCTCCGACAGGGTGAGGCCCACCGAAACCGGACGAGCCTCAGTCATTTCTGCCCGCAAGGCCGCGAGTTGAGCCGCGAGAGCGGGCGGCACCTGAGGTGCCACGAGCGCAAGCCAGAGGCCAGGATCAAGGCCCGGGGGCGCCGCCAGCACCCCCGCCAGCAGGGCACGAACCCCCGGGGCATCGTAGGGTGAGCCCGCGGCTCTCAACATTTGAGTGAGTGCCGTGTCACCATGATATACTCCAGCTAGGCCTTGACGCTCGTCCATCGAACCCTCCCTCTGATCGACGGTAGGCCGAATACCGGGCCCGATTCAAGCGCGCTGAAAAGCCCTTAACCCTCAGTAAATTATTCCATTTGTGACATGCGGCTTCCGGGTGGCTGCGTTGCGCATCCCACGGCTGCAATCAAGGACAAATCCACTTACCTATTGTGCGTCTGCGAAGCGCTTTCGCAGGTGCAACGATGGAGTACATGGCTATGTCCAATTTCCTTGCAAAGTTGACCGATGGACTCATCGGCCGTTTCGAGAACTGGCGGGCGCGGGAGCGCGCTTTTCAGGAGCTTGCGGCCCTGGACGACCGCTCGCTGGCTGATATCGGATTGAGCCGGGGCGACATCCCCTTCATTCTGAACAACGGTGCCGCACAGCGGCAGCCGGTGTTTCAGCCGCTCAACGCCAACGAGCCGACACGGGACGCCGCCTAAGGCGGTCTCGTCCGCGAACGGGCCGGCCCTGCCGGCCCGCGCGGGCGGTTTCAGCGTGTCCGCCCCGGTTCAATACGGGGTCCCATCTTTGCGCATGAACGAGTATTTGCCGTCGCTTCCCATGCGCCCATGCATGTCGATCTCGGGATAGGCAACCTCGTCTCCCGCGGTCCGGTCACCGACAACGAGCAACAGCACATCCCTCGCTGAGCGATTGACGAAGCGGTGCGCATTGCCGGTTCCGGCCGGAAATCCTGCACACATTCCCGCCCGCAACATCTCCGCCCCCGCATCGCTCTCAAGCACGACTTCGCCTTCGAGCACATAGATGAATTCGTCCTGGCGCGTGTGCGCGTGACGATGCGATGACTGCCCGCCAGGCACGATCCGGGTGAGGTTCACCCCGAAATTCCGCAGCTTTGCGTGATCGCCGAGCCGCCGGTTCCAGCGCCGCTGATTGGCTGCGCGGAAAGGCTCGGGATAGCTCGTCGCGTTGGTCTCGGGCAGCGTCAGAGGGTCAAACCCCGATTTCTCGCTCATAGACGATCTCCCGTGCGAACTCAAAGCACGAACAGAATCAGCCCGGCCGCGATCGCGCCGGCGGCCCAACAGTAATAGGCGAAGGGATCGAGCGCCTCGAAATCGTGGCGCCGGAAGTAGCGCATCAGGAACGCGATGCTGAGGAAGGCGGTGACTCCGGCGACGACGCCCGCGAGCCAGGCAATGCTGTTGATATGCTCTCCCTCGCGCATCAGCTTGGGCACTTCGAGCACGGCGGCGCCGACGATGATCGGCGTCGCGATCAGAAACGAGAAATGCGCGGCCTCGCGATGCTTCAGGCCGGCGAGCAATCCGCCGACCATGGTGACACCCGAGCGCGAAATGCCGGGGATCAGCGCCGCGCTCTGCAGAGTGCCGATCAGCAGCGCGCCGCGCCAGCCAAGTTCGCTCAGACCTCGTTCGCCGGCCATGCGGCGCAACCGCTCGCCTGCGAATAGGATCGCACCGTTGACGATGAGGAAGATCGCCGCCACCACCGGCGAGCCGAACAGGCGGCGGAGCGGGTGTTCCAACGCGAAGCCAATGATCACCGCCGGTATCGTGGCGATCACGATCAGTCCCAGCAGCCGCCAGTAGGATCGCCGCTCCGCGGGATCGCCCTGCCCTAGCACCGCGAGCGCGAGACCGACCCAATCGCGCCAGAAATAGATCAGCAGCGCCGCCGCGGTTCCGAGATGCAGCACCACCAGGAACGGCAGGAAATACGGCGCCTGTTGATCGAGGCTCCAGCCGAGCAGGCGCGGCAACAGCACCGCGTGCCCGAGGCTGCTCACGGGAAACAGCTCGGTGATCCCCTGCAGGATCGCGGTCACCAGGGCTTGCAGATAGGTCACTGATCTTCCCCCTCGGCATGAAGCGCGGAGCGGCGCAAAATTAACGTATGCCAACCCTCGATGGCGATGCGGCGTTGCAGAAAGAGTCGCCGCTGCCGATGCGCCGCGAGCACCAATGGCTCCTGGCTCGCAAGCAGGCCCGAGAGCACGGCGGCACCGCCGGGCCTCAGCACGGCGGATAGCTCGCACGCCATTGTCGCGAGCGGGCGCGCCAGGATATTGGCGCACACGAGATCAAAGGGTGCGTCACGGCGCACGAGGCGGCCGCGATAGCCCGCACTCCAACCGGCGCGGACACGGTTCGCAACGCGATTGCGACGGAAATTGACTGCCGCGGCACGTACTGACCCACCGTCGATATCGACCGCGAGTACCCGAGCGACGCCGGACTTGGCTGCGGCAATCGCGAGAATTCCTGTGCCGGTCCCCATGTCGAGCGCCCGCCAATAGCGACCGCGGCGCGTCAGGTCGTCGAGGGCACGCAGACAACCCTCGGTGCTCGCGTGCTCACCGGTGCCAAACGCCGTCGCCGCGTCGATCAGCAGCTCACGGCTGCCCGCCGGGGGCGCTCCCTGAAAATGCGAGCCACGAATAAAGAAGCGTCCCACTCGGCGCGGTGGAAAGCTCTCCTGGTTCTCGCGCAGCCAGTCGCGCGGCGGGAGCCGTTCGACCGTCGGCTCCGGCGGCGCCCCGTGCCCGATCCAGGCTGCAAGGAAAGCCGCCGCCAACTCGCGGCGATCGGGCTCCGCCGTTGCAAAACCCTCGATCAACCACTCGTTCCCGGGCGGGTTTTCGAACACACTCACAGCGTCGCAAAGCGTGCCGAGCGCCGCCACCGCCCGCTCCGTCAGCGCCGCATCCCCGACCCGCACCGCGAGGTGCCAGGTGCTGCCGTCATGAATCACGCGGTTGATCGCTCCATCAGGCGGCGAGGCCCTTGAGCGCGTTGCGCTGGTGCGTGAAGGCTTGCTCGAAGATCATTTCTTTCCAGTCGTCCTTGTCGCCGTAGAACGCATCGCGTACCTGCGCCTTGATTTCGCGGCCGCTCGTGCTGTCGAGCTTGCCGTGAAGATGCAGCCAATTGTCGGCGCGCAAGGCGGTCAGCACCTGTTCCAGCGGCAGGGTTCCGTACTCGATCGCGAGTCCGGTCACCTCGGTCTGTGCCAGACGTCGCTCCATGCCGGACAGGATATCGCCGCGCACATCGGCAGAGGTCGAGTTGCCCAGCGCCGTCGAAGTGGTCCGATCTCCGTACCATTGCCGCGCGCGGCCCAATCCCGGCGAGCCCGGCCGATGAATGACGATCGGCTCGCCGTAGCCCCAGGGACCGAGGCCGGTGTGAAAATCGATGATCGCGAGCCGGCGTGCCCGGCCCGCATGCCGATCCACGATCTCGTTGAGCGTCGCACGCGACCAGGTCCCGCAGGCGCCGCCGTAGAATACACCGTCGGCATGGTTGTATTGCCCGACGGTGATCGCCGCCTGCAACGCCGCTGAGCCGTGCTTTTCACGGTACTCGTCGAGCCGTTCTTGCGCCGCGCTCAACGCCGACGAAGTCCACTCCCGCGGGCAAATGGCGTCCGCGAGCTCGTCATAACCCGGGTTGGCCGGAAGCTTGCCGCCGTGATCGACGAAATTGCGGTTGAGGTCGACGTTGTCCTCGTTGACTCGACGCAGCCACGCGAAACCGTAGGGGTTGATCGCATGGACCACGACCAGCGCCGTGTCGGCCGGCAGCTCGCGCCCGAGCCCGGCGGCAAAGCTGCCGGCCTGAGCACCCGAGCCGCAGAACCCCTCGACGCCGTGCGTACCGGAGATGGTCAGTAGAACGCGACTCGCGGCGCTGGGACCGAGCCGGGCCACGTCAGTGGCGAGCTCCTCGCCGCCGGGGCCGCGAGCCTTCGGACGGACGTGCGAGTTGAGCGCGGCACCCGCGCGCGTCGCGGCTTCACGGAACTTGTGCCGCGCTTCCTGGTAATCTTTCGAGAAATATTGGCGCGCCGCCATCGACCCACCTCGCTCAGCTTTTCTCGACGAAGCTGTCCATCACCATCTTGTCGCCGGCCTTGTCGAAGGCGATGGCGAGCTTGTTGTCCTCGACGCGCTGCACCGTACCGTAGCCAAATTTTTGATGGAAGACGCGATCGCCGCGGCTAAAGCCGCCGACTCGGCGCACCTCCTGCCCTCGCACTGGCACTGCGCGGCCTTCGATCAACGGCGCCTGGTGGCGCGGAGACCAACGCGGCGCGCGCAGCGCCTCCATTCCCTCCCAGACCGGGGCGGGGCTCGGCAGCAGCCCCGCCTCGGCGATGGTCTCGACATTGTCGGCCGGCAATTCCTCGACGAATCGCGAAGGGATCGAGCTCTGCCACTGGCCGTGAATGCGCCGGTTGGCGGCGAAGCTCACATCGGCGCGCTTGCGCGCGCGTGTGAGGCCCACATAAGCGAGGCGACGCTCCTCTTCCAGCGCCTTCAAGCCGCTTTCCTCGAGCGCGCGCTGGTTCGGAAACACGCCTTCCTCCCAGCCCGGCAGAAACACGTTGTCGAATTCGAGGCCCTTGGCGCTGTGCAGGGTCATGATGTTGACGGCGTCGCTCGCGCCCGATTCGGTTGCCTCCATCACCAGGCTCACGTGATCGAGGAATCCCGCCAGCGACTCGAATTCCGCCATGGCCGAGACCATTTCCTTGACGTTCTCGACACGGCCCGGCGCATCCGCCGATTTGTCCGCCTGCCACATCGCGATATAGCCGGATTCATCGAATACGAGCGCCGCGAGCTCGGTATGCGGCAGCGAGGATTCGAGACTGCGCCATCGATCAAGCGCCGCCAGGAATTCGCCCAGCGCCTTGCGCGCGGCCGGCCGCAATTCGTCCGTTCCGGCGAGGCGATGCGCCGCCTCCGCCAAGGGCACCTGTTGCGCGCGCGACGCCGCGTGCAGGACCTGCAGGGTTCCCTCGCCGATGCCGCGTCGCGGCACGTTGACGATGCGCTCGAAGGCGAGGTCGTCCGCGGGCTGGTGAATGAGGCGCAGATAGGCGAGTGCGTCGCGTATTTCCTGGCGCTCGTAGAAGCGCGGCCCACCGACGATCCGATAGGGCAGTCCGATCTGAATAAAGCGTTCCTCGAATTCTCGGGTCTGGAAGCCCGCGCGCACGAGGATTGCCGCCTCCGCGAGCGTCTCGCCCTTGCGCTGCAGCGACTCGATTTCATCGCCGATCCAGCGCGCCTCCTGCTCGCTGTCCCAGACCGCACGCACGCGCACCTTCTCGCCTTCGTTGACGTCGGTCCAGAGCGTCTTGCCGAGGCGGCCCTGATTGTGCGCGATCAGCCCCGCGGCAGCCGCGAGGATATGCGGGGTCGAGCGATAATTCTGTTCGAGGCGCACGATGCGCGCCCCCGGGAAATCGTGCTCGAAGCGCAGGATGTTCTCGACCTCGGCACCGCGCCAGGAATAGACGCTCTGGTCGTCGTCGCCGACGCAGCAGAGATTGCGATGCTTCTGCGCGAGCAGGCGCAGCCACAGATATTGGGCGACGTTGGTGTCCTGGTACTCGTCGACCAGGATATAGCGGAAACGCCGCTGATAGTCCGCCAGCACCTCCGCGTGCGAGAGGAACAGTGTCAGATTGTGCAGCAACAGATCGCCAAAATCGGCGGCATTCAGCGTGATCAGCCGCTGCTGGTAGCGCTCGTAAAGCTCGCGCCCCCGCCCATCCGCCACCATCGCCGCCTCATCCGTGGGCACCTTTTCGGGAGCGAGGCCGCGGTCCTTCCATCGGCTGAAAGCCGAGAGCAGCACGCGCGGCGGCACGCGACGATCGTCGAGGTTGGCATCGGCCACGATCTGCTTCAGCAGCCGGAGCTGGTCGTCCGCATCGAGAATGGTGAAGTTGGCCTTGAGCCCCACCCGGTCCGCGTGACGGCGCAGGATGCGGGCGGCGAGCGCGTGGAAGGTACCGAGCCAGAGTCCGTCGACGGCGGCACCGATCATGCGCTCAAGCCGCTCTCGCATTTCGCGAGCAGCTTTGTTGGTGAAGGTGACCGCCAGCAGCTGCCCCGGAAACGCGCGCGAGGTCGCGAGGATATGGGCCAGGCGGGTGGTGAGCACGCGCGTCTTTCCGGTGCCCGCGCCCGCCAGCACAAGCACCGGGCCGTCCACGGCCTCGACCGCCTCGCGCTGCGCCGGGTTTAGAGCGGCGAGATAGGGCGGGACGGCGGCGGCCCACGCGGTCGGGGAGGAGTCTTCTGACATGGCTTTGCCAATTCACTATCCAATTCGCTATATAGCATGAGCCTGCCTGCGGTCACCCCCGAGCTTCAGTCGTTCCCGAACACCCGTCCGTTTTCATGCAAAACGCCATCATCGTCCTCGTCTTCGTGTTGACCTATGTCGGCATGGCCGCCGGCCGTCTCCCGTGGCTCAGAGTCGACCGCACTGGGATCGCGCTCCTTGGCGTCATTGCCCTTCTGGTGCTGAAGGCCGCGACTCTCGATGACATCGCCGGCAATATCGATACCGCAAGCCTGGCGCTGCTGTTCGGGCTCATGATCATTTCGGCGCAGTTCGCGGCCTCCGGGTTCTTCGACCTCTGCGTACAGCGCATCATGGGTAGCCCGGGCGGGCCTATGCTGCTCTTGGCGCTGACCGTCGGCGTCTGTGGCCTGCTGTCGGCGGTGCTGGTCAACGATATCCTGCTGTTCGGTTTGACACCGCTATTGATCGCGGGGGCCAGGCGGCGGAACCTCGACCCCCGGCCCTTCGTGTTGGCGCTCGCCGCCGCCACCAACGCGGGCTCGGCTGCGACCTTGATCGGCAGTCCGCAGAACATCGTCATCGGCCAACTCGGCAATCTGAGCTTCTGGAAGTTTCTCGCGGCCTGCGGCGTCCCGGCGCTGGTGGGTCTCGGGATCGTGTTCGCCGTGATCTGGTTCCAATGGCGGCAACGCATGGAGAACCCCGAGGTACTGCCGGACGACCTGCCGGAGGTGCCGATTCACCCGCACGACCGTGTCCAGACCATCAAGGGCGCGATCGCTGTCGTGGCGCTGCTGGTGTTCTTCATATTCCCGGTGCCGCACGAAACCGTTGCTCTCTTCATCGCGGCGCTGCTGATCCTGACGCGCAAATTCACCAGCCGCATCATGATCGCAGCCGTGGACTGGCCTTTGCTGCTGCTGGTGGCCTGTCTCTTCGCGGTAACCGGCGCGCTGCATGATGTCGGTATCTCCTGGAAGATCAATTCCGCCCTCGCCGATCTGGGTTTCGCTCCCGACAATCTGACCGTGCTGACGCCGCTCACGCTGCTCATGAGCAACACGATCGGCAACGTGCCGGCGGTGATCATGCTGCTGCAGATCTGGCAAGCGCTGCCCCAGGGCGCGCTCTATGGATTGGCGCTGCTCTCGACGCTCTCGGGCAACCTGCTGCTGGTGGGCAGCCTTGCGAATCTGATCGTCGTCGAATATGCCCAGCGCTATGGCGTGCGCATCACCTTCGCGGAGCACGCGCGCGCCGGCATCCCGATCGCGCTGCTTTCGATGGCGTTCGCCTTCGCTTGGCTTGCCTATTGGAATTGGCTGCCAATCCTGCCGGGTGGCGAGAGCGGCCCCTAGCATCACCGTCGGAGTCCGCATGCCCAAGATTGTTTTGCGCGCCGCCACAGCCGACGACGTCGGCATTCTCCTGGAATTGATCCGCGGGCTCGCCCTTTACGAGAAGAAACCGGAGCAGGCGGTCGCGACCGAGGCCGATCTGTTGGAACACGGCTTCGGCCCAGTGCCGCGCTTCGAGGCGCTCATTGCCTTCGTGGACGGGAAACCTGCGGGGTTCGCCCTGTATTTCCCGAATTTCTCTACGTGGACCGGCCGGCCCGGGCTCTATCTCGAGGATATTTTCGTCCCGGAATGGGCGCGCAAGCTCGGCGTCGGGCGGCGGCTGATGGCGCGGCTCGCGGCGATCACGCTCGACCGCGGTTGGGGCCGCTTCGACTTCTCGGTGCTGAATTGGAATCCCGCGCGGGGATTTTACCACCGCCTCGGCTTCGAGCACTTGCAGGAGTGGCTCCCCTACCGCGCCGTGGGTGACGCCCTGAGCCGGCTCGCGGCGGAGGACCGAGGTTAGGTCGTTCCGATTAGCACGCGGTGTGCAAAAACGGGCATTCCCTCTAAAATAGCCTCCGCTTAGCGCTTGTTTTCACTGACGCTTTGGCGCGGTGAGCGTACGCATGTATGCGGACGATCACCGGCCGCCGCATTTCCACATCGTGTCACCTGACTTTCAAGTGCTGGTGCGGATTTCGGATATGGGGATCATTGCCGGAGAGGCGCGACCCGCCCAGATCGCGAGAGCCATTGCGTGGGCTCGAGCGCATAGGGAAGCGCTCGCGCTTAGGTGGGCAGAATTGAATGAGCGAGGGTAATTTATGCCAAAAAAAGTTTTGCCCCGTATCGTCGCCGTTGTGCCCGGCCGGAAGCGCACGAGGCTGCGTGTGCAATGGGACAACGGTGATCAAAGCTTGATCGATGTGTCCAGCGTCATCGGAAATTTCCGAGTGTATGCACCGCTGCGGCACTCACCGGTGCTATTTCGCCAAGTCCGCGTCGGCGAACATGGCACGGATATCATTTGGCCGAAGGGCATCGATATGGCAGCGGATACGCTATGGCGCCTGGCACAGGAGCAGGCGGGTGCGACCATGACAGCCGCAGCGTTCAAGCATTGGCGCGAACGCAAAGCCTACACGCTCACCGAAGCCGCCCGCGCGCTTGGGACTAGCCGGCGCATGATCGCATACTACGAGGAAGGCGAGCGACCGATTCCGCGCGTGGTCGCGCTGGCAACGCGAGCGCTGGACGCGGAGAACGTGCCGGCTTAATCGGGCATGAGTCAAAAGCCGTGTCTAATTCGCCTCGGCGCCTGAAGCCGCGGCTTCGGCCTCGGCGAGCGCCTCGGCTGGAACGTCATCCTCGGCGACCACGCGATTGCGGCCAGTGTGCTTGGCGTGATAGAGCGCGGCGTCCGCGCGTTTGATCAGGTCTTGCAGCGGCTCGCCTGGGCGATAGACGCTGGCGCCCGCGGAGATCGCGATCACCCCATATTCGGCGCGGGTGTCCTTGCGCACCACCTTGTGCCGCGCCATGGTGCGGCGAATCTGCTCCGCGACCGTAACCGCGTTCTCGAGCCTGGTCTGCGGCAAGATGATCACGAACTCCTCGCCGCCGTAACGCGCGGGCGTGTCGCGGCCCTTCAGGCAATCGGTCAAGGTCTTGGCGACGAGCCGCAGCACCTGGTCGCCGATCTGGTGGCCATAGGTGTCGTTGAATTTCTTGAAGTAGTCGATATCGAGCAGCAGCAGCGACATCGGCTCGCCCGTCTCCATCGCCGTTGCGGCGCATTCGCGCAGCCGTGTGTCGAAGAATTTTCGATTGGGGATGCCGGTGAGCGCGTCGGTGAGCGCCTCTCGGCGCACGACCTCGAGGTTCTCGCGCAATTGCGCGATCTCGCCCGAGGAGCGGTCGAGACGCGCTTCCAAGGCCTGGTTCCGTTCCACCGCGTGCTTGGTCTCCACCAGCAGGTTGGCAACGATCGCGCGCACGCTCTCCTCGCTGCCGTCGTGGCCCAACTCCTCCCGGGCGTCGCCCAAGGTTTTGTTGAGGGCCTGGGTATCGCGCGCGGCGCTGTTGATGCAGCGCATGACCTGCTCGACCGCGTGCTCGAAGCTGGCGCTGGTCTGCTGCAGCAGGCCGAACTGGCGGTTGGTGTCGAAGAAGCGTTCGTAAAGCTGGGCGCAGGCTTCCTCGGTGAAGGGCTGACCCCGCTCGATCATGGTGTCGACGCCGCGCGTGAGCTCAGGCAGCAGCCCGCTCACATAGGCATACCAGACAGTATAATTCTGCGGCGTCGATTCGACGCCGTGCTTGGCCATTGCACCGAGCGTGGCCTCGCCCAGGCTGGCCGACTTTGAGATGGACACAATTTGACCCATGTGCGCACGGACTCGCCGGCTGCTCGCCGACGGCGTCCATCCTTAGCGGAAAGTGTAGAGAATGGGTAAATATCGGGCGGTGAGTCGGAGATCGCTCTTCTTTTGGCGGATATGGCACCCGCGGACAGAGTTGACTTGGCGGCGGCGTCCCGGGAGTCTCTCGCCATGACGTTCCCCTACCCACTACCATCGCTCGACCTTGCGGCACCGTTCGACCGGCACCGCTCCGTCGTCCGTCCCGAATGGGCCGATCCCAACGGCCACATGAACCTCGCCTATTACATGCTCGCCTTCGATCACGCCTCGGACGATTTCTCGGTCCAGCTCGGCGTCGGTTGGGATTATGTGGAGCACAAGCTCGGCATGGCCTTCATATTGGAGGCGCACATCACCTATGACCGGGAGGTGCGTGCGGGAGATCCGCTCCGAATCACCACGCAGATTCTGGACCATGACGAAAAGCGCGTGCACTTCTTCCATCGCATGTATCACGGTGAGGCCGGATGGCTCGCCTCGACCAACGAACTCATCATGATGCACATCGACTTCGAAAGCCGCCGCGCCTCCCCCTGGCCGGAAGAGTCGCTGCGGAGGCTTGACGCGATGGCGGAAGCGCACCGGCCACTGCCGCGCCCCGAGCAAGCCGGGCGCGTCATCGGCATCCGCCGCAAAGGCCAGGGGTCATAGCCGCATGCGACTCTGCCGCTTCGACGACAATCGCCTGGGCTTGGTGCAGAGCGAAAGCGTGCTTGATGTGACGCCGGTGCTGCGCCGGCTCCCGGCCTACCGTTGGTCGTTCCCTGGGGGTGACCCAGTGATCGCCGCGCTCGACATGTTGGCACCCGAGATCGCGGCCGAGGCCGAGCGCGCGCCTGCGCGGCCGCTCGAGGCGGTGAAGCTGCGGGCACCCGTTGCCAACCCCAGCAAGATCGTCTGCGCCCCCGTCAACTATTTGCGCCATCTGGAGGAAGGCCGCGCCGACCCGGGCATCCACTATGGCAAGCAAGTGGAGGAGATCGAGCGCGTCGGTCTCTTTCTCAAGGCCAATAGCGCGCTGGTGGGCCCCTCGGAGGGGGTGGCGCTGCGCCACTTGGATCGCCGCAACGATCATGAAGTCGAGATGGTGATGGTGATCGGCAAAACCGCCGACCGCGTCCCCGCCAAGGGCGCACTGGCCCACGTGGCGGCCTTTGCCATCGGCCTCGACATGACGATCCGCGGGCCCGAGGACCGGAGCTTGCGCAAATCCGTCGATAGCTACGCGGTCGTCGGCCCCTGGCTCGTGACGGCGGACGAGATCGCCAATCCCGCCAACCTCGCGCTCTCGCTCGAGGTCAACGGCGAGATGCGCCAGCGTGCCAATACCCGCGATCTGGTTCTGGGTCTCGAACGCCTGATCGAACTGGCCTCGTCCTACTACGCCTTGCTGCCGGGCGACCTGATCTTCACGGGAACACCCGAGGGCGTGGGTCCGGTCAAGCCCGGCGACATCCTCACGGCCAGCATCGAAGGCATCGGCGCCATGCGGGTCGAGATCAGGGCGGCCTGACGCAATGACCGACTGGCGCGCCGCAAACAGGGCGAATTGGGATGAGCGCGTCGCGGTACATTTGGGCGAGCGCGGCTACGATCTGAGCCGGTTGCGCATGGGACGCGGCACGCTCAATCCCATCGAGGAAGCGGAGCTGGGACCGGTCGACGGGCTTCGGATCCTGCACCTTCAATGCCACTTTGGCGCGGACAGCCTGGCGCTTGCGCAACGCGGTGCAGCCGAGGTCGTGGGCCTCGATTTCTCGCCCGCGGCGATCAAAGCCGCGCGCGCCCTCGCGGCGGAGCTGGGCCTTGCTCAGCGAGTGCGCTTTATCGAGGCGGATCTCTACGATGCCCGAACCGCGATCCCCGAGCCGCACGCCTTCGATCTCGTCTACGTGACTTGGGGCGCCATCGTCTGGCTCCCGGACATCGCGGGTTGGGCGCGGATTGTCGCCCGTTTCCTGAAGCCCGGCGGGTTCTTCTATTTTGCCGAGGGGCACCCGGCAGCGCTGGTGCTCGACGATGAGAAGCGCCAGGCGGATGGCCTGCCCGCCTTCACCGCCCCCTATTTCTCGCGCGATCCGATCGTCGCCGTCGATCGACGCGACTACGCCGACCCGACGGCGCAATTGCGGAACGCCCGGCAGTACAACTGGATCCATCCGCTGGGCACGGTGGTCAGCGAATTAATTGCGTCCGGGCTGCGCCTATCCTGGCTACATGAGCACGATTCAGTGCCCTGGCGGATGTTCGAATGCCTCGTGGAGGAAGCGCCCGGGCGATATTGCTGGCCGGAGAAGGCGTGGCTGCCGCTGTCATTTTCCCTCAAAGCCGACGCGCCGGCGGCCGGATGATTCTCCGCGTGCTGGCTTGGCTCGGGCGCCACGGGACGGCTCTCATGGCGCTTGGCATCGTGGCCGGTCTCGCGGCACCGCCGCTCGCGCATTTCCTGGCCCCGACCCTGCCGCCGCTCATCTTCCTGGTGACAGTCGCGACCATGCTGCGCCTCGATTGGCCGCAGGTGTTGGAGCATGCCCGTCGACCGCACCGGATCGCACTGGTGGTTGCGTGGTCATTGCTAGTGACGCCGCTCGTGATGACGCTCGCGGCTCGCGTGTTTAACCTGCCTCAGAGCCTCGCTCAAGCGATGGTCCTCTGGGCGGCATCGCCGCCGATGATGTCGCTGCCGGCGATAGCCTACCTGCTTGGGCTCGATGGCGCGCTCGCACTGGTGGTGATGGTGTCGGGGACGCTCCTGATGCCGCTCACCCTGCCTCCCCTCGTGTTTGGTTTGACCGGCATCGATACCGGGATCGGCGTGCTGCCGCTGATGGCGAGGCTTGCGATGTTCGTCGGAGCGACGGTATTGATTGCGAGCGCGCTGCGCCGGTTCATCGGTCCCGAGCGTCTCCAGCGGCGTTCGGATGAGCTCAATGGGCTCAATGTGCTGTTGCTGGTGGCCTTCGCGGTCGCGGTCATGGATGGTATGTGGAGCCGCATCGCGCAAGACCCGTGGAACGTCCTGTTTTACGCGTTCTCGGCCATCGCGGCCGGCGTCCTCATGCAGGCGCTCAGCTTCGCCGCCTTCTCCTGGCTCGATCGGCCGTCGAGCCTCACCATTGCGCTCATCGGCGGCAACAAAAACATGGCGATCGTCTGGGCCAGCCTCGCGGGCGCAACCTCCAGGGACCTGATGCTGTTCTTCGCCTGCTTGCAGCTCCCGATCTATCTGCTGCCGGCTGCCCTGGCACCGATTTACCGACGCTTGGGTGCGCGCACCGCCCAGTAACGGCCGTCGGATTGACGGCGTACGAGGGCGCCATTAGCTTCATGCTAAGAGCGCGCAACGCGCGTAATCACCATACCAATCGGGAGGAAACCTCATGAGAACTAAACTGCTGGCGACCGCCTGCACGATCCTGGCGCTCGCTGCCGCGCACACAGCCTCCGCCAAGACGCTGGTTTATTGCTCGGAAGGCAGCCCCGAGAACTTCTATCCCGCCATCAACACGACCGGCACCACCTTCGACGCCTCCTCACGCCAGCTTTACAACCGCCTGGTCGAGTTCAAGCGCGGCACCACCGAGGTGCAGCCCGGACTCGCCGAGAGTTGGGACGTTTCCTCGGACGGCTTGACCTTCACCTTCCACCTTCGCCATGGCGTCAAGTGGCACACTACCAAGACCTTCACCCCCAGCCGCGACTTCAACGCCGATGACGTGATCTTCAGCTTCGAGCGGCAGTGGAAGGCCGACAATCCCTATTACAAGATCACCAGCGACAACCACAGCTACTTCAGCGACATGGGGTTCCCGGCGCTGCTGAAGGCGATCACCAAGACCGACGACTACACGGTGAAATTCGAGCTGAAGGAGCCGGCGGCGCCGTTCCTCGCCGACCTCGCCATGGATTTCGCCTCGATCATCTCCAAGGAATACGCCGATAAAATGATGCAGGCGGGAACGCCGGAGAAGGTCGATCAGGAGCCAGTCGGCACCGGGCCCTTCATGCTGGTGCAGTACCAGAAGGACGCCGTGATCCGCTATCGCGCGCATCCGCAATATTGGGCCGGCAAGGCCGCGATCGACGATCTCGTGTTCGCGATCACGCCCGACGTTTCGGTGCGGCTGCAAAAGCTCAAGGCCAATGAGTGCCAGGTGATCCCCTATCCGGCGCCGGCGGACCTCGATTCCATCCGCAAGGATTCGAACCTGATCCTGCTCGATCAGCCCGGACTCAACATCGGCTATCTGGCGTTCCAGACTCAGAAGAAGCCATTCGACGACAAGCGCGTGCGCCAGGCGATCAACATGGCGATCAACAAGAAGGCGATCATCGACGCGGTCTATCTGAGCACGGGCATCATTGCCAAGAACCCGATCCCGCCGGTGATGTGGTCCTACAACGACGCGGTCCAGGACTACCCCTACGATCCCGAAAAGGCGAAAAAGCTGCTGGCGGAGGCGGGCTTGCCCAACGGCTTCGAGACCGATCTCTGGGCGATGCCGGTACAACGCCCCTACAATCCCAACGCCCGCCGCATCGCCGAGCTGATGCAGGCGGACCTCGCCAAGGTCGGGATCAAAGCCGAGATCAAGAGCTTCGAGTGGGGCGAATATCGCAAGCGCGCGCAGAACGGCGAGCATCAGATGGTGCAGCTCGGCTGGACCGGCGACAACGGCGACCCCGACAATTTCCTGCACGTGCTCTTGGGCTGCGACGCCGTCGAAACCAACGGCGGCAACGTCGCCAAGTGGTGCTACAAGCCGTTCAACGACCTGATCATGGAGGCCGTACGCGTCACCGACATGCAAAAGCGCACCGAGTTGTACAAGCAGGCGCAGGTGATCTTCAAGGAAGAGGCGCCGTGGGTAACCATTGCGCACTCAATCCAATACGTGGCGACCCGCGCCAACGTCGTCGACTTCAAACTGAGCCCGTTCGGTCACCACGAATTTTACGGAGTCGATCTGAAGTAGAGGCACCGCGGCCCGGCGTCGGGGCGATGCCGGGCCGCTTTTCTTGGGCAACGCCCGCGATGCTGCGTTTTGTCCTCACCCGAGCGAGCCTGATCATCCCGACTTTCGTCGGCGTGACCTTGCTTGCGTTCCTGCTCGTGCACTTGATTCCCGGCGATCCCATCGAGACCATGGCCGGCGAGCGCGGCATTGATCCCGCGCGCCACGCTCAGCTTCGTGCCGAATACGGTTTCGACAAGCCGCTCATGGTGCAATATGGAATCTACGTGGGGCACGTCCTGCGCGGTGACCTCGGCATTTCCGCCATCACCCATCAGCGCGTGATCGACGAATTCCGGCAGCTTTTCCCGGCGACGATCGAGCTCTCGCTCTGCGCGGTCATTTTCGCGATTGTGGTCGGCATCCCCGCGGGAATGCTCGCCGCCGTCCGGCGCAATAGCATCCTTGATCACGGCATCATGGCGATGTCGTTGACGGGATATTCGATGCCGATCTTCTGGTGGGGGCTGCTGCTGATACTGCTGTTCTCCAGCGTGCTGGGCTGGACACCGGTCTCGGGCCGCGTCGACGTCGCCTATTTCATCGAACCGACAACCGGGTTTCTGCTGATCGACAGCCTGCTATCGGATCAGGAGGGCGCGTTCCGTTCGGCGGTTTCGCACCTCATTCTTCCGACCATCGTCCTCGGTACCGTGCCGTTGGCGGTGATCGCCCGCATGACTCGCTCCGCAATGCTTGAGGTGCTGGGAGAGGATTACATTCGGACCGCGCGCGCCAAGGGCCTTTCGCCGATTCGCGTCGTGGCGCTCCACGCGCTGCGCAACGCGCTCATCCCCGTCATCACCGTGATTGGACTGAGCGTCGGAACCCTGTTCACCGGCGCCATTCTCACGGAGACCATCTTCTCCTGGCCCGGCGTCGGCCATTGGGTGGTGGACGGCATCAGCCGACGCGACTACCCGGTCGTCCAAGGCGCGGTGCTGATGCTGGGCACCGTGGTCATGCTGGTCAATCTCGCAGTCGACCTGCTCTATGGGCTGGTCAATCCGCGCATCCGGCACACGAGCTGAAACCGATGGCGGTCGAAACCGAGGCTCTCCCGCTCGCTGCCGGCACACCGCCGCATCCGCTGCTCCAATTCTGGCGCTATCTCGCGCAGAACAAGGGTGCAGTCGCCGGCCTCGTGGTGATCGTGACCCTGCTGCTGCTCGCCATCCTCGCGGACGTGGTCTCGCCGCATTCGGCGATCGTCAATCATGACGATGCCTTCTTGAAACCTCCGGTTTGGCAGGAGGGCGGAAGCTGGCTTTATCCGCTCGGCACCGACGCGATCGGCCGCGACATGCTCTCGCGCCTGATCCACGGCTCACGCTATTCGCTCTTCATGGGAACAGTCGTGGTGGCCTTGGCGCTGACCGTCGGCGTGGTGCTGGGCCTCGTCGCCGGTTTCTTCCGCGGCATCGTCGAGTTTTCGATCATGCGGCTCATGGACACCATGCTGACGCTCCCGAGCCTGCTGCTCGCGATCGTCATCGTGGCGATCCTCGGGCCCGGCCTCATCAATGCGGTGTTCGCCGTCGCGTTCGTCACCTTGCCGCACTACGTGCGCATCACGCGCGCCGCCGTGATCGGCGAGCGTACCAAGGAGTATGTGACCGCATCGCAGGTCGCGGGCGCCGGCACCATACGGCTCATGTTTTCGACCGTGCTGCCCAATTGCATGGCACCGCTGATCGTGCAGGCATCGCTCGGCTTTTCGACCGCGATCCTCGATGCCGCGGCGCTGGGATTCCTCGGTCTCGGCGTGCAGCCGCCCTACCCCGAGTGGGGTACGATGCTGGCCGACAGCCGCGAGCTTCTGCTGCGCGCATGGTGGGTCATGACTTTCCCCGGGCTTGCCATCCTGATCACCGTGCTGGCCTTCAACCTGCTGGGCGACGGACTGCGCGACGCCCTCGACCCAAAGCTCAAGCGCTAATGCCCCTGCTCGAAATCAGCGACCTCTCCGTCGAGTTCCCGACCACGGCGGGGCGGCTACGCGCGGTCGATCGCGTGTCGCTGTCGGTGGATCAGGGTGAAGTGCTGGGCATCGTCGGTGAATCGGGCTCCGGCAAGAGCGTTACCATGCTGGCGGCCATGGGTCTGGTGGCCTATCCCGGCGAGGTGCGGGCGCAGCGGCTTGGCTTTGGTGGGCGCGACCTGCTGCGCATGAGCGGACGCGCGCGCCGCCGCCTCGCCGGCAAGGACATCGCCATGGTGTTCCAGGAACCGACGAGCAGCCTCAATCCCTGCTTCACTGTTGGCTTTCAACTGGGTGAGACCCTGCGCCTTCATGAAGGCCTCGACCGCGCGGGCGCGCGGCGCCGCGCCGTCGAGCTGCTGGACCAGGTCGGCATTCCCGCTCCCGAGACGCGGCTCGACGCGTTCCCGCATCAGCTCTCGGGCGGCATGAACCAGCGCGTGATGATCGCCATGGCGATCGCGTGCAATCCCAGGCTGCTAATCGCGGACGAGCCCACCACCGCGCTCGACGTGACGATTCAGGCGCAAATCCTGGATCTCCTGCTCGCTCTCCAGCGTGAGCGCGGCATGGCGCTCATCCTGATCACGCACAACATGGGCGTGGTGGCGGAGACCGCGCAGCGCGTGGTGGTGATGTACGCGGGCCAGGTTGTCGAAGAACAACCGGCACAGCAATTGTTCAGGACACCGCGACATCCCTATACCGCCGCACTTCTCGCGGCCTTGCCGGAGCGGAGCACCGGGCACAATCGCTTGCCGACAATTCCCGGCGTGGTCCCGGGGCTCCACGATCGTCCCGGCGGTTGCCTCTTCAATCCGCGCTGCCGCTATGCCGACGATCGGTGCCGCACCATCGAGCCCGCTCTTGAAGATACCGCCGGCACCGCGGTGCGTTGTCACTACCCGCTCGACAGTCTTCACCGGGGAGCCGCGGAATGAACGAGCTTGTGGCCGAGGCCAGCGAGCTCTCGCGCAGCTACAAGGTGCGGCGCGGCGTCTTTGGCGAACCGGCGCTGCTTCGGGCGGTGGACGGCGTGTCCTTCGCGATTGCGCCCGGGCGCACCCTCGCGGTGGTGGGCGAATCCGGTTGCGGCAAGTCGACCTTGGCGCGGCTCGTTACATTGATCGAGAAACCGAGTGCGGGACACCTCAGCTTGATCGGCCATGACGCGGTCACTGCCGCCGGCACCGCCCGCGCGCTCCTGCGCCGTTCGGTGCAGATCGTGTTCCAAAATCCGTATGGCTCGCTCAACCCCCGCAAGAAGGTGGGCGCAATCCTCGAGGAGCCGCTCGCGATCAACACCACCTTGGGCAAGTCCGCGCGGCAGGCCGCCGCGCGCGATGCAATGGCGAAGGTCGGCCTCCGGCCCGAACATTACCACCGCTATCCCCATATGTTTTCGGGCGGCCAACGCCAACGCATTGCCATCGCGCGCGCGCTGATGCTGCAACCGAAGCTGGTGGTGGCGGACGAGCCGGTCTCCGCGCTCGACGTCTCGATTCAGGCGCAGGTGCTCAATCTTTTGCGCGATCTTCAGGAAGAGCTGGGCCTCTCGTATCTGTTCATCTCGCACGATCTCGCCGTCGTTCGTCACGTCGCCGACGAAGTGATGGTGATGTACCTGGGCCGGAGCGTGGAGCAGGGCCCGCGCGACGCGGTGTTCGACCGTCCGCTACACCCCTATACTCAGGCGCTGCTTGCGAGCACGCCGGGGATCGAGAAGAAACGCGCGCGGCAAGTCCTGAAGGGCGAGTTGCCCTCGCCGCTGAATCCGCCCAAGGGCTGTGCGTTTAACACGCGCTGCGCGCACGCGACGGACCGCTGCCGCGCGGAACGTCCGGCTCTGCGCGAAGTCACCGCGCAGCGTGTCGCCTGTCACTACGCCGAGACGTTTCTCTGAACCGAACTAAGCAAGCGTCTCCTTGAAGACCGCGAGGGTGCGGCCCCAAGCCAGTTTCGCCGCGGCCTCGTCGTAGCGCGCGGATTGTGTGTCGTCGTTGAAGCCGTGGTTGGCGCCCGCGTAGTAGTAGAGCGAGTAACGGATCTCGGCCGCCTTCAGCTCGGCCTCGTAGGCCGGAGCCATCGCGCCGAGGCGCGTGTCCAGCTTCGGATCGGCATAGTGCAGCAGCATCACGGCCTTGATCTTCGGGACCAATGCCGCGTCCGGAGGCGCGCCGTAGTAAGCGACACCGGCGGCAAGCAGCGGATCGGCGACCGCGAGTTGGTTCACGACCCCGCCGCCCCAACAGAAGCCCACCGCACCGATCTTACCGTTGACGTCCGGCCGTTGCCGGAGCCAATCGGCCGCCGCCATAGCATTGCCGCTATGATTGCCCTGGAGCTTGCTGAAAACCTTCATCGCCTCGTCTTCGTCCTTGGGTGTACCGCCCAGCGGCGAGAGAAAATCGACCGCCAGCGCCACATAACCCTCGACCGCGAGCCGCCGTGCTATGTCCTCGATGTGCGGATTGAGGCCGCGATTTTGGTGTACGACCACGATGCCGCCATGCTTACCGTCGGCCTTGGTCTTGGCGAGATAAGCCTTCACCTCGCCGGTTGAGCCGGAAAAAGTCACACGATCGGTCGCGATGCGCGGATCGTCTTCGGCGACGATCGCGGCGAGAGCGTAATTCGATTGCAGCAGCGGAAGGAGCGCCGCAGCGGCCGCGGCTCCACCCACCAATTTCGCCGCGCGTTCCAAGAAGAGGCGTCGATCGAAATGGACGTGCACGAAGTCGTCGTAGAGATCGATGATGCGCTGGTCCATGCATGCCTCCCAATTTCGCCGGCAAGGCTATGCGAGCTTGGGGGATCGGAAGCATCACGACTCCGCGATATAGTGAGCAATCGACATTGCAACCCCGCAAAGAACAGGCAGATGCCATGGAATTGCCACTTCTCCCGACCACGGTCGTCGGCAGCTACCCGCAACCGGATTGGCTCATCGATCGCACGGCGCTGACGGCGCAGGCTCCGCCGCGCGTCAGGCTCGAAACGCTCTGGCGCGTGCCGAAACCGTTCCTCGAGGAAGCACAGGACGACGCGACGGTGCTGGCGATTCGCGCCATGGAGCGAGCTGGCATCGACATCGTGAGCGACGGCGAGATGCGGCGGGAAAGTTACTCGAACCGCTTCGCGACCGCACTCGAAGGGGTCGACATCGATAATCCCGGGCAGGTATCAAGCCGCACCGGGCGGCTGCAATCGGTGCCCCGCGTGGTGGGCCCGATCCACCGCCGCCACGCGGTTGAGCGGCGCGACGTGGTGTTCCTGCGCCGTAACACCGACCGCCCGATCAAGATCACGCTGCCCGGCCCCTTCACCATGGCGCAGCAAGCCTTGGACGAGCACTACCGCGACGAAGAAGCGCTCGCCATGGCCTATGCCGATGCGGTCAATGCCGAGGCCAAGGACCTCAAGGCAGCGGGCGCCGACGTCATTCAGCTCGACGAGCCTTATATGCAGGCGATGCCGGAAAAGGCTCGGCGGTTTGCGGTCAAGGCGATCAACCGGGCGCTCGCGGGAGTCGCGGGCCCGACGGCGGTGCATCTCTGCTTTGGTTACGCATACATCGTGAAGGGCAAGCCCGCCGGCTATTCATTCCTCGCGGAATTGGCGGAGGTCGCGGCAGATCAGATCTCGATCGAGGCCGCGCAGCCCAGACTTGACCTCGGGATCCTTCGCGACCTGGCGCCGAAGACGGTTCTGGTGGGCGTGCTCGATCTCGCCGACATCTCGGTCGAGAGCGCTGAGACGGTCGCGGAGCGAATCCGCAGCGCGCTTAGATTTGCGCCGCCGGAACGCATCGTCCCCGCACCCGATTGCGGCATGAAGTATTTGCCGCGTGCAACCGCATTCGGCAAGCTCAAGGCGCTCGCGGAAGGCGTCGCGATCGTGCGTCGGGAGCTCGGGTAATTACCTCTGACGCCAAAAAACCCTTTGTTTCTTGTCGCCCCGTCTCGATCGCCATAAGGTCTCTTGTTCAACATTCCGGAAAGACAATCCGGACAGCTAAGGGAGGAAGAACATGATTACCCGCCGCGAATTCACAAGCTTTGCGACCTGCGCGATCTGCGCCGCTTCGGAACTGATTTCGACGGGCGCGATTGCCCAGGGAACGGCACCCGCGACGACGCCTGGCGTCACGAGAAGAATTCTGTCCCAGACCGAAGGGCCGGTGCCGGGTTATGTGACGATCATCGTTGATGGAGAGATCGATCCGGGCGTGGTGGTGGGCCGGCACACACACCCGGGAATCGAATCGGGCTACATTGTCGAAGGCAACATAGAGCTGCCGATCCAGGGCCAGCCGACGCGCGCGCTGAAGGCCGGAGACGCGTACCAGGTGCCAGCGGAGACGCCCCACGCCGGCGGTGCGGCGACGACCACAAAGGTGCGGTTCACGGCCACCTACGTCGTCGAGAAAGGAAAGCCGCTGGCCTCTCCAGCCTGAGCGTCAGCGGATATCGGCAGTGCGCAGCCGGTCGGCAATCAAACCGGGATGGCCGGCGCTCGCTCAGCCGAACGTGCTGACCTTGTCGATCGCGATGCGGAGAATCTCGCGCACCTCGCCGGGAGACCACCAAGCATAGGGCTTGCCGGTGTAGCGTTGCGCCAAGGTTTCCAGATGCGCCTTGGCGCCCTTCTCGGTCACCCCCACCACTCGTCCACGGATCGCGACGTAGCGGTAGGGATTCGCGGGGTCTGAAACCTCGATCGCTACTTGCGGCCGCTTGACGACATTGCGGTTCTTCACCCGGCCGCTTTTGCTGTTGACGAGAACGACGTGGCCTTCCGGTGTCTCCTCAACGTCGACCCAGACCGGACTCACCTGTGGCGCGCCATCCGCCATCAGGGTCGCGAAATGAGCCACCGCGCGGCTGCGCAGGAGGTCGAGGTAGGCATCGGGAATGCGACCGGTCATGGCGTGCCCCTTTGATCATCAAAACAGGTCAAGGCTAGCACCGATGCCGTACGCTCACACCGAAAAATACTTGGCTTGCGGATGGGCGACCACGATTGCCGAGGTGGATTGCTCGGGATCGAGCTGGTCCTCCTCGGTGAGTGAAACGCCGATGGCGTCCGCACCCAGCAGCTTCAAGAGTTGGCGTTGGTCGGCGAGATTCGGGCAGGCGGGATATCCGAAGGAATAACGGCTGCCGCGATAACCCTGGGCCAGCATGGCGTCCATGTCGCGCGCCTCCTCGGCCGCGAACCCCAGTTCGGCGCGGATGCGCTTGTGCACATACTCCGCCATCGCCTCCGCCATCTCGACCGAAAGGCCGTGCAGGTAGAGATAATCCTGATAGCGGTCCTGCTGGAACCACTCGCGTGCGGTGTCGCTGGCGCGCGCGCCCACGGTCACGACTTGCAGTCCGATCACGTCGCGCACATCGACGCCTTCGCCCACGTCGCGGAAGAAATCGGCGATGCAGAGGCCGCCTTCCTTGTTCTGACGCGGGAAGGTAAAGCGCGCGACCTCGGTGCTGCCGTCGTTCTCGAACAGGATCACGTCGTTGCCATGCGCCGCGGCTTTCCAATACCCGTAGGCCGCCTGCGGCACGAAGATGTCTTGCTGCACCACCACGTCCATGAGCCGCTGCAGGATCGGGCGCAATTCCTGATGCGCCCAGGCCTTGTACTCGTCGAGGCTGCGGCCCTGCTTGCGGTAGCCCCAATGGAATTGATAGAGCATGCGCTCGTTGAGATACGGCAGCAGCGCCTTGAGCGGCACCCGCGCGATGGTACGCGTACCCCAAAACGGCGGCGCCGGGATCGCCAGGTCGCGCGTCAGCTCCTGCCGCCGCAATCTGATTTCATCGAGGTCGAGCGGGCGCAACACGCGCTCGTCTGCCGCGCGACCGAGCTTGCGCTTCTGGTTGACCGGCCTTCCCTCGGCCTTCGCCTTGAGGGCCGCCAAGTGCCGATCGAACTCGCCGCCCATCACCTTGTCCATGAGGTGAAGCCCGTCGAAGGCATCGCCTGCATAGGCGACGCGGCCCGAGGCGTAAGCCTTGACGCAGTCCTCCTCGACGTAGCGGCGCGTGAGCGCGGCGCCACCCAGCATCACCGGCATCGCGAGGCCCCGGCGTGACATTTCCTCGAGGTTCTCGCGCATCACGACGGTCGACTTCACCAGCAAGCCCGACATTCCGACCGCGTCGGCCTTGTGCTGTTCCGCCGCCTCCAGGATCGCGTTCAATGGCTGCTTGATGCCGAGATTGATCACGCGATAGCCGTTGTTGGTGAGGATGATATCGACCAGGTTCTTGCCGATATCGTGCACATCGCCCTTGACGGTCGCCAGCACCACCGTGCCCTTCTGCTGACCTTCGACCCGCTCCATGAACGGCTCCAGAAAAGCGACCGCGCGCTTCATGGTCTCGGCCGATTGCAGCACGAAGGGAAGCTGCATCTTGCCGGCGCCGAATAGTTCGCCCACTACCTTCATGCCGCCGAGCAGGAACACGTTGATGATGTCGAGCGGCGGGTGCGATTTGAGCGCCAGTTTGAGATCGTCCTCGAGCCCGGTGCGATCGCCATCGACGATGCGCTGCTTCAAGCGTTCTTCGACGGTGGCCGGCCGCTCCTTTTGGTGCGCCTTCGCCGACTGTCGGTCCTGGAACAGCGCGATATAGGCTTGCAGCGGATCGTAATCGGGGCGGCGGCGGTCATAGATCAGATCCTCCGCGACGCGCGCCTCCTCCTCGGGGATTTGATGGAACGGCACGATGCGCGAGACATGAACGATCGCGGCCGTGAGGCCGCGCTTCAGCGCATGATCGAGAAACACCGAGTTGAGGGTGTGGCGAGCCGCGGGATTGAGGCCAAAGGAGATATTGGAAAGGCCGAGCACGATCTGCGCCTGTGGTATCTCTGCCGAAATGCGTTCGATCGCATCGAGGGTATGCAGGCCCAGCTTCCGGTCGTCCTCATTGCCGGTGCAGATCGTAAAGGTCAGGGGATCGATGATTAGGTCCGATTCCGGCAAGCCGAACCGGCCGCAGGCGAAATCGCGAAGGCGTTTGGCGACAACGACTTTCTGCTCGGCCTCCTTTGCCATGCCATGCTCGTCGATCGTAAGCGCGATCACGGCAGCGCCGAAGCGGCGCGCCAGAGCCATGCGCTTCTCCGCCGGCGCCTCGCCGTCCTCGAAATTGATCGAGTTGATGACGGCCTTGCCGCCATAGAGCTTGAGCGCGGATTCCAGCACCGGCAATTCCGTCGAATCGATCACCACCGGCGCGGTGACGGCACCGCGCATGCGCGTGACCGCCGCGGTCATGTCGGCGACCTCGTCGCGCCCGACGAAGGCGGTACAGAGGTCGAGCGCGTTCGACCCCTCCTTCACTTGGGTGCGCGCCATTTCAAGGCAACCGTCCCAATCGCCCTTTTCTTGCCGCTCGCGGAACTGCTTGGAGCCGTTCGCATTGCAGCGTTCGCCGATCGAGAGATAGGCGTTCTCCTGACGCAGCGGCACCGCCTGAAAAAGCGAGGCGATCGACGGCACCCAATAATGCCGGCGCTGGACCGGCGTCGGGCGCTGCCCGCCGCGGCTCAGCCGCTTCAACATCTGGTCGAGCGCCGCGATGTGCTTGGGCGTGGTGCCGCAGCATCCGCCTATCAGGTTAACGCCGTCCTCGAGGATGAATCGCTCCTGCCACTGCACCAACTCCTGCGGGGTCAGCGGGTAGTGCGCAGCGCCGTTCACGAGCTCCGGCAGGCCGGCATTGGGCTGCACCGAGATGAGCCCCGGCCAACTCTCGCCCAGCCACTTCACGTGCTCCGCCATCTCGCGGGGACCGGTTGCGCAATTGAAGCCCATGAGCGGAAC
Source organism: Allostellaceae bacterium (assembly GCA_035517495.1). GTDB lineage: Bacteria > Pseudomonadota > Alphaproteobacteria > ATCC43930 > CGMCC-115725 > DASZHJ01. Next base: position 41,577 of record DATIYT010000138.1, read on the forward strand.
GTCCAGCGCACCGACGATCGCGGCGGCGGCACCGACGTCGGCACCGACCAACAGGGTGCCCGTTGTCTCCATGGTCACCTGCACCAGTATCGGCGTGGCGATCTTGGCGTCGGCACGCGCGCGCTTGGCGCCGTTCACCGCGGCCTTCATCTGCAGAGTGTCTTGACAAGTCTCGATCAGGATCGCATCGACTCCGCCCGCGATCAGCCCCGCACTCTGGATCGCGAGCGCGTCTTCCAGCGTCTGGTAGTCGACGTGGCCCAGCGAGGGCAGTCGCGTTCCCGGCCCGATCGAGCCGATCAGGAAGCGAGTGCGGCCGTCGCCGCGAAATTCCTCCATCACCTCACGCGCCAACTCCGCCGAGTGGCGGTTGATGGCGAGGGCCTGGTCTTGCAGTCCGAACTCGCCCAAAGTCACGGGCGAGCCGCCGAATGTATTGGTCTGGATCGCATCGGATCCGGCCGCCAAATAGCTCCGGTAGATATCGCGGATGACGTCGGGTCGGCTCTCGTTGATCACTTCCGAGCAATTTTCATGGCCCAGAAAATCGCGTTCCACCGAGAGCCCGCGCGCCATGATCTCGGTCCCCATGGCACCATCGCACAACAGAACCCGGTCTTTCAGATAGTCGAGCAGATGCGCCATCGCCTACTCCGCGCCCGCGGGCAGTGGCGCCGGCACCGCCGCGCGCACGCCCAGCATGTGACAGATCGCGACGGTCAGCTCGGCGCGATTGAGGGTATAGAAATGAAATTCCTCGACGCCTTCGACCTGCAACAGCCGGCACTGCTCGATCGCGACCGACGCCGCGACGAGGCGGCGTGTGTCGGGATCGTCGTCAAGCCCCTCGAACAGTGCACCCATCCAGGGCGGGACATGCGCCCCGCAGAGCGACGCAAATCGTCGCATCTGCGCGACATTGGTGACCGGGAGGATGCCCGGCACGATCGGCACCGTCACTCCGGCCTTGCGTGCGCGATCGACGAACCGCAGATAGACCTCGGTATCGAAGAAGAATTGAGTGATGGCGCGGCTCGCGCCGGCATCGATTTTGCGCTTGAGATTGTCGAGATCGAAATCGGCGCTGGGCGCGTCGGGGTGAGTCTCCGGATAGGCAGCCACCGTGATTTCGAAGTCGGCGACGCGCCGCAGTCCCGCCACGAGGTCCGCCGCATAGGAATATCCCTGGGGATGCGGCCGGTAGCGCCCCTGCCCGGGCTCGGGATCGCCGCGCAGCGCCACCACATGGCGGACGCCCGAGTCCCAATAGCGCCGTGCGATCGCATCGATCTCGGCACATGTGGCGCCGAGGCATGTCAGATGCGCCGCCGGCTCCAGCGGCGTCTCATGTCGGATGCGGGTCACGGTCGCGTGTGTGCGCTCCCGCGTCGAACCGCCGGCGCCATAAGTGACGGACACGAAGCGCGGCCGCAACGGCTCGAGCCGCTTCACGGCCTGCCAGAGCCGCTGTTCCATCTCCTCGGTCTTCGGCGGGAAAAATTCGAAGGAAACATTGGGGCGTGCGCCGCGCTTCCAAACCGGCTCGGCCAATGGCCGCCGCTGCGGAGTACCGCTCACGACGCGACCTCGGCCGATGCGGCGTCGCCGGCAGAGGTGACGCGGCGCGCCGAAGGAAGCGCGAGGCGCCGCCGTGCCGACCAGAGAGTCACGGTCAAGGGATTGCCGGGGAGGTGCATGATGACGCCGGGATCGAATCCGGCATCGACGCACCACTGCACGACCTCGTCATCCGCGAAGCCCAAGCGAAGATGCGCGGCATCGCTGCGCAGTTCCTCGACCTCGTGTGGCGCGAAATCCACGACGACCAGCCGGCCACCGGGCTGCAGCACGCGCGCCGCCTCACGGATCGCACGCACGGGGTCGGCGGCGTAATGCAGGACCTGGTGAAAGATCGCGGCATCGAAGGATTCATCGGCGAGCGGGAGTTGGTACATGTCGCCCTGGCGCAGCGAGCAATTGCGCAAGCCCGCGTGCTCCAGATTGACCCGCGCCACCGCCAGCATCTCGCGCGAGAGATCGACGCCGAGCGCGTGCTCCACGCGCGGCGCGAATAGCTCCAGCATGCGGCCGGTACCGGTGCCCACATCCAGCAGATCGCCCATGCCCTGCTCCGGCAGCAGAGCCAGCAACGCCGCCTCCACCTCCCGCTCGTCCACATAGAGCGAGCGAATCTTGTCCCATTGCGCGGCGTTCCGGCGGAAATAGGCGCTCGCGGTGTCCGCGCGCGCGCGCCGCAACGCGTCGAGCCGCTGCCGATCGAGGGCGAGGAGCGGAGCGTCGGGAACCATCGCAAGCACCGCGCGCGCGAGCTTGGCGCCCGCGCCGCGGCGCGCGAGCCGATAGAACACGAACGCGCCGTCGCGGAAGCGATCCAATAACCCGGCTTCGCAGAGGAGGCGCAGGTGGCGCGAGACCCGAGGCTGGCTTTGTCCCAGCACGCCCACCAAGTCGCTCACCGTTAGCTCGCCTTCCGCGCAGAGCCGGAGCAGCCGCAACCGTGAAGATTCCGCCGCCGCCCGGAGTCCAGTGAGCACCTGGTCCATCAGCATGTCCCATCAATAGCAATCTGTGTTCATATAAGCATATCTTTATATCACTTTCCAAGTGATTAAATTCTCGACTCCGACCGGCGTCCGGAGAGGCAACGAATCCGTTTTGGTGAATAAGCCGTTGCCGATGCCGCCTCATTGGCGTGACTAGCGCTACTACCGGTTCTGTGCTACCGAAATCGGACAGGGAACGCGTTAGGGGGCGCGCCAAGAGTGCGATCCCCTCCGCAGGGAACCAACCCAGGGGAGCCGAGGGTACGCCATGCACAAGCGCCGCGCACTTATTGTCCTGCTGGCTGCGATGTTAACGGTCGCCGGGATGGCACTGCCGTCGCACACAGCAAAAGCCGCAATCGCGGCCAACGCCGAAGTCTTCATCGACAGCCTCGTGGCCGCCGCACTGAAAACGATCACTGCCGGGGATAGCCAGAACGACAAGGAAAAGACGTTCCGCGCCCTGCTCGACGCCAATTTCGACATGCCGCGGATCTCACGCTTCGTCCTCGGCCGCTACTGGTCCACGGCCAGCGATGCCGACAAGCAGCAATACCTTCCTCTCTTCGAAACCTATGTGGTTCGCGCCTACGCCAACCGCTTCACCCAATATACGGGCGAGACCGTCAAGGTGACGGGGTCCCGGCCGCAAGGCGACCTCACGGTGGTCTCGAGCCAGATCATCGAGTCGAACGGCGCGCCGTCGATCAGAGTCGATTGGGTCGTGCACAAGGACGGCGACGACTATAGAATCACCGACGTGAGCGTCGATGGCGTCAGCATGGTGCTCACAGAGAAGCAGCAATTCGCGGCGGTGATGGAACGCGAAGGCTCGGGCCTGACAGGCCTGAACAAGGTGCTCGCGGCAAAGCTCAGCGGCAGCGAGACCGCGTTGAAATAGGTCCACACCGCGGCGGGATCGGGTGATGTTAGCCGACCTGTCGTCGATCTTCACGCGGATGGCGCCCTACAGCTTCACGGGCGAGCAGGTCAGTTGCGCCCTCTGCGGCGGCGACGGCCACGAGATCGTCGGAAAGCGCGACCGCTACGGGCACAGATTGACGACAGTGCTCTGTCGCGGCTGCGGTCTCGTCTTCACCAATCCCATGCCGACCCAGGACGAGATCGACCTTTACTATCGCCGGCACTATCGCCGCCACTATCACAACGCCGGGGCGCCGCGAAAAAAGGCACTGCGCCGCGCCGCGGATGGCGCCCGCGCGCGGCGCGCTTTGCTTTACAGGATGCTGGTCCCGGATTGCCGGGTGCTCGACGTGGGTTCGGCCGAGGGCGCGTTCGTGGGATTGCTGCACCGCGAGGCTATCGACGCCGTCGGCATCGAACCCAACGAGGGATTTGCGGACGCAGCGCGCCGCCGATTCGGGGCACGGTTCATTACCACGGGTTGGGAGCACGCCGACTTCGCGGCCGAGAGTTTCGACTTGATTACCGCTCATCATGTTCTCGAACATTTTCGTGATCCGATCGGCGCGCTGAGCCGATTTCGAAGCTGGCTCAAGCCCGACGGCCGCCTCTATATCTCGGTCCCCGACTCGCCGAACCCCATGCGCACGCCCTACGCCCGCTTCCATTTCGCCCATCTCTACAACTTCAACCACCAGAGCCTGGTGATGGCGGCTCGCAAGGCCGGCTTCGAGATCGAGCCAAGTTTTGCCGTGCATTCGACCACGCTGCTGTTCCGCAAGCTCGCGCTTCCGCCCACGGACTGGTTGCTGTTCCCAGACAATTATTCGACCCTCACACGCTTTTTTCGCGAGCACACCAACCTAAAGTATTTCCTATCGTCTCGGCCCTACGGGCGCTGGGTGCGGCGCATGGCGCGGCTCGGGCGGGGCATGATTGAGGCGCAATTCGCCGCGAGTTCCGAAGCCAAGCCGAAAGGCTCCGGCTGACGAGCGAATTCGCAGGAGCGGAGCATGCAGCTCAATCCCTACTTGACCTTCAGCGGCAATTGCGAGGCTGCCTTCAAGCTTTATGAACGGTGCTTCGGCGGCAAGATCGTCGCGATGATCCGGCACGACGAAACGCCGATGGCGGACGAGACCCCGACGGACTGGCGCGACAAGATCATTCACGGGCGCCTGGTGGTCGGCGATCAAGTGCTGATGGGAAGCGACGTGCCGCCGGAACAATACGAGCCGACGAAGGGATTTTCGGTAACCCTCAACGTCGATGATCCCTCCGAGGCCGAGCGGGTGTTCCGCGCGCTATCGGCCGACGGCACGGTCAGGATGCCGATACAGAAGACCTTCTGGGCGCTCCGCTTCGGCATGCTGACAGACGCGTTCGGCATCCCCTGGATGATCAACTGCGAGGAACGTCACGTCTAGAAGGCTCAGCTCCGTGTCAGCGGTTTGAAGTGGATGCGGTGCGGCTGATCGGCGGCGGCGCCGAGCCGGCGCTTGCGATCGGCTTCGTAGTCCTGGTAGTTGCCCTCGAACCACACCACCTGGCTATCGCCCTCGAAGGCGAGAATGTGGGTCGCGATGCGGTCGAGGAACCAGCGGTCATGGCTGATGACCGCGACGCAGCCGGGAAATTCCAGGATGCCCTCCTCGAGCGCGCGCAGCGTATCGACGTCGAGGTCGTTGGTGGGCTCGTCCAGCAGGATCACATTGGCGCCGGTCTTGAGCATCTTCGCCAAGTGCACGCGGTTGCGCTCGCCGCCTGAAAGCTGGCCCACCTTCTTCTGTTGGTCAGGCCCGCGGAAATTGAACAGCGCGCAGTAGGCGCGGCTCGGCATCTTGCGGCGGCTTAGATCGATCTCATCGCGCCCGCCGGAGATTTCCTCGAACACGGTCTTTTCCGCCGCGAGCGTGTCGCGGGACTGGTCGACATAGCCGAGCTTCACGGTCTCGCCGAGCTTGAGACCGCCGCCGCCGGGCTGTTCCTGGCCCGTGATCATACGGAAGAGCGTGGTCTTGCCGGCGCCATTGGGTCCGATGATGCCGACGATGCCGCCGGGCGGGAGGCGGAAGCTCAGGTCCTCGATCAGGAGCTGGTCGCCGTAGCCCTTGGAGAGATGCTCGGCCTCGATCACGAGATCGCCGAGCCGCGGTCCCGGCGGCAGCACGATCTGCGCGGTCTCCGGCGCCTTCTCTCGGCTCTGCGCCACCAACGCCTCGTACGCCTGGACACGCGCCTTGCTCTTGGCCTGACGCGCCCGCGGGCTCTGGCGCACCCATTCGAGCTCGCGCTCCAGGGTACGCTGGCGCGCGGCCTCTTGCTTTCCTTCTTGCTCGAGCCGCTTCTGCTTCTGCTCGAGCCAGCCGGAATAGTTGCCCTCGTAGGGAATGCCGCGGCCACGGTCGAGCTCCAAGATCCAGCCCGCGACCTCATCGAGGAAATAGCGGTCGTGCGTGACGGTGACGACGGTACCTGGATATTCCGCGAGGAACCGCTGCAGCCATGCGACCGATTCCGCGTCAAGATGGTTCGTGGGTTCGTCGAGCAGCAGCAGATCCGGTTTCTGCAGCAGCAGCCGGCAGAGCGCCACGCGCCGGCGCTCGCCGCCCGAGAGCTTGGTCACGTCGGCGTCGCCGGACGGGCAGCGCAGCGCATCCATAGCGATATCGATGGTGCGTTCGAGCTCCCAGCCGTTCACCGCGTCGATCTTCTCCTGCAGCTCGCCTTGCTCGGCCAGCAGGTCGTTCATCTCGTCGTCGGAGAGCGGCTCGCCGAGCTTGGTGCTCACGGCCTCGAACCGCTCCAGCAGCGCCTTCACCTCGCCCAAGCCCTCGGTCACGTTGCCGGCGACGGTCTTGCTCGCGTCGAGTGCCGGCTCCTGCGGCAGATAGCCCACGCGCACGCCTTCGGCGGCCCAGGCTTCGCCGCTGAACTCCTTCTCGATCCCGCCCATGATCCGCAGCAAGGTCGACTTGCCGGCGCCGTTGGGGCCGAGCACGCCGATCTTCGCGCCCGGCAGGAACGAGAGCCAAATGTCCTTCAGCACCTCGCGCCCGCCCGGATATGTCTTGGAAAGACCTTTCATCACATAGATATACTGATAAGCGGGCATGCTGCGCTCCGTGGGCCACGGTTTTGGTCGGGGAAGGCGCTGGTTCTAGCGCAAACGAGGCCCCGAGCGCAAACGGGTCGCGGCGGCCGATCTAGCCGGCTCTTAACTCCCTACTCAATTGCCTCTGCTGCGACAGCACCACACGGAGAAAAACGCGCAGGGGCCTTCACCATGTCAAGGTGGAGCGCAGCTCCGGCCATTGCTTCATGCGATCTTGGAAGCTGTTCGTAACCTGGTCGGAATCGCGGCTGGAGTTGATGATATAGGGCGTGATGAAGATCAGCAGCTCCTCGCGCTCATCGTCGATATGGGTCCGCTTGAATAGGTTACCGACAACCGGAATATCCTTGAGAACGGGAATGCCGAGGTCGTTGTCCGTCTTGTTGTCGCTGATGAAGCCGCCGAGCAGAACGGTGGAACCGTCGCTGAGCGATAGCTGCGTCGCCACGTTCTGATTGTTGATCGTGGGGCTGTTGATATTCGAGATCGAGGCCTGGGCGACGCTGCTCACCTCTTGGCGTATATCGAGATCGATCTGATTACCTGCATAGATGACTGGTTTCACATCCAGGATCGTGCCGGTGCTGCGATATTGGATCTGCTGCAGGATGTCGCTGCTGCCGCCGTTGACGACTTGTGAGCTGGTCGCCTGCCCGGTCACGATCGGGACATCTTGGCCGACCTGGATCTTGGCCTCTGCGCCGCTGCGCGCCAGCAGCCGCGGCGTGGAAAGGACGCGCGTCTTGTTTGTGGTCTGCAAGGTCTGCAGGACAGCGCGAACCGCATTGGCACCGTTGAGGATGGTAAAATTAAAGCCACTTCCGGACTGCGGCACCCCAAGTCCGCCCAGCGTGCCGATCGTCGCACTCTGTCCGCCGCCTAAATTGACCACTTGTTGCCATTCGATGCCCAAATCGGTGGTGTCACCGAGTTGCACTTCCACGACCGTCACTTCGATCAACACCTCGCGCGGTGCCTGATCCAGGCTCTCCATCAACGGACGAACGCGGGCATAGGAGTCGGGGCTACCGATGAATATGAGCGCGTTGCGCGGGACATCGGTCACGATGCGCGATCCCGGCGGGAGCGCTTGGGTCGCGGTGGTTTGAGGCACATCCTGTTCCGCGGTTCGCGAAACCTGTGCGGTGTCTTGACCCTGCACTCGGCCCGACCCCCGAGGCGCGGCCGTTGTCGCCGCCTCCGTTGCGTCGGACGGTATCTTGCCTTCGTTCGAGAGGACGTCGTTCAGCACCTTAGCCAGGCTCTCGGCCGTGGTATTGCGCACGGGGTAATAAAAGACGTTCTGACTCGAATCGACGGCAGTAGGCTGGTCCAGCGTCTTCACCCACTCGCCGATATGATTGAGCGTCCGTTGGTCTCGCGCGAATACCAGAATCGTGTCTACGGCCGTAAGCGGCAGGATCGTCACCGCGGTCGGCGGCTGAAGGATCGAGGAAGCATTGATTCCCTCCGCCTTCAAGACATCAATCAGCTTTTCAGTGAGGCTTTTCGCAGACCAAAAGACGGGGCGGACGCGGAGACTGCGCCGGTCCGCGAATTGCGGCTGATCGAGCAGCCGTACCGCCTCCACAGCGGCTCGAATGTCGTCCGGCTGCCCCAGCATCATGATCGCGTTGTTGGAGGGCGAAAGCGTGAATCTGATCTTGTTGCCATAGGCCGTTGCGAGCCAGCCGGCGATATCCTGCGCGTTCACCTGGGAGAGCGGCACGATCTGGAAGATCGGCCGCAAATCGCTGGAAACTTCAGGCGCCGTCCGCCCCAGAATGATCTGCGGGGATTCCGACAGCAGCGCTTCGCTCTCTCGGACGCGCACAAGGTTCTTCTCGAAAACGAGCTGGATACCGTAGTTGCGGAGCACCGCCGCAGTGATCGACAGCAGCTCCTGCGGGCTCCGGGAACCTCCGGTTCGCAGGGTCACAAGGTCGCTCCGCGAGGCGACCTTGGGATCGATCTGGAAGCTCAAGTGCAGCGTCTCGCCCAGAACCGAGTTGATGAAAGCCGGTACCGGCATGTTCTCCGCCGCGAAGTTCACGGCCGGCCCCTGGAGTATGGGCGTTCCCGCCGGCGACTCGACCGTCGTTTCGCCTGAATGCGGCGGAGACGGTCCTTCCACGATTGAGGGCGAGGTCGGACGCACGTTACTCTCCCCGAATACCGACACCGCCGGCGCCGCCGCAGCCGGTGGCTTCAACGGCAAGGTCGTGATTTCCGATGATGGAGGCGGTGCCGCCGTGCAGCCCACGCAAGCCAGCGACAGCGACGTGCCGACGACGAGATAGCCGAACCGGAGAGACTTTGGAACCATGCGTTTTTTCACTCGCGGGAAAACAGCCGGACACTGTGTTGCGTACCGCCGGATTCGACCGTGATCGCAGTGTTGGAGACCTCGATAATGCGACTCCCGTCCGGGAGCAGATCGCCAACCCGTCGGTACTGCACCTGTGCAGGAGAGCGTCCGCCGGACGTCAGCAAAATGATTGCGCGCAGTGAGCCGTCGTCATCACTGAGGATGCCGGAAAGACGCCAGCTTGGGGGCGGAGCCGCTTGGGCAGTAGCGACCGCCGGCGGCTTGGGGGGCGCTTGCCACAGCGGATGCTGTGCCAGGCTCAGGAGTGCAGCCGCGGGATCGCCTGGGTATATCCACGGTTCACGCCAAGCTTCCCTTGGCGCTACGAGTGATGTCCCCACTTCGCCATCGCCCGCCATCATCCAGCCGAGGCCCATACCGCCGGCGAGAAGGCCGACAGCGACCAGGGCGACGCTCAAGCGTGGCGTCGGACGTATGGCGCTCAAACGTAGCGGAGGACGTATCACGTGCGGCGCGCCGCATTGCCATCCCTTGGCGTAGCGCCAGTCGGACGCAAGTACGTCGTCACCAACATGTCGAACCGGGGAGACGCCGCGAGTTCGATGTGAAGGCGATCGACGACCAGGAGATGCTCGTCCCGCGCCATTGCGGCCAGGAAGCGCTGCAAGGCCTCCGCATTGAAGGCGCCACTGAGCGACGCCGACATCTGCCGCAGCTTCAGCGCATTGGCGGGGTTTGCCACCAATTCCACGCGAATGTCGAACGAGGGCATGCCGCTCGTACCGGCAAGCTTGACGAGCGCGTCTTGGAAATTGGCTTGCGCCAGCGCCTCGGAATCGGCGACCCAAAGCCGACCCTCCAACTGCAGGCGAAGATGCTCAACGGCCGTTCGCCTATCGCGCCACTCTGTCTCGTGCGCGAGGTGGCGCAACTCCATTAGCTGCTGGGCCGCCGCATCGATCTCCTGGCGCTTTCGCCGATGCGCATCGTCTGTCAGGAACCACAGCGCGATACAAAGAATCGCGGCCACCAGCATCGTCCAGTAGTGGAGCCGCGGGTTCTGCGTGAATTCGCGAACGCAATATCGTCGCGCTACCTGTGGCAAAGTACGAAGACGTCCGAGAAGTTCTGTGGCCGCCGGTAACGATGTCATCGCGGCAACACTTTCAGCTTTACGCGCAACGAGCGATCGCCGTCGGAGCGCGTGAGCGTGACATCGCGCACCCCGCCCCGCGAGTCGAACGCCTTGACGGTGGCAACCGCATCGAGCGGCGTCGGCGAAGTCAGCGTGAACTCCAATTCCCCGTTTCTGTAGGTCCAGTCGGTGATCCGCGCGCCATTTTCCGGAACCACTTTCGAGGCAATGGCGAAGAGTTCGAGCTGACTCGGAAACGGGTCGAGGGCCGCCAAATTTCTTATGGCCTCCGCCCCGCTGCGGGCTGCCGCCCGGTCGGCGCCTCGCTCCTCTGCCGCCGTGCTCGCTTCCGCCACCAGCCGCGTGATCTCGGAGAGAGTTTCTCGATCGGATGCGGATTCCCCGAGGAAAATTCCGGTCAGTATGAGGAAAGCCGCGCCGAGGGCTTGATAGGCACGGATCAAATCGAGCGGTCCGGCGCGGCGCCACCACGCCGCCGAAGTGATCCAGGGTGTCGTCAGTTCAGAGAGCGTTTCGATGCTCTCAGAGCGGTCGAGAGTCTCGCCCGGCGGAACTCCGCACGCGCGCCGAAACTGTAGCCACTCATGCACGGACGGCGGTTCCCGCCACCACCGACTCCCCAGAAGCAGGCCTTCTTGCCACCATTGTCCCTCGTAGCCGTCGAGGCCCGCGATCAGGCGGAGTCCATCGTCGCCGCGCGGTTGCAACGCCGCCTCGGGCAGTACGTTCATGCGTTGCGGTCGCTTGCCGGCGGCGATGATCGCGTCGGTCACGGCAGCGTTATCCCAAATCCAGATGCCGGCTCGTGCTCGTGCCTCTTGCACCAGGCGGCCGGTATCCTGATAGGGCGACCACTGCGCGATCGCGAGATCGAGTGCGGCCAGCCGCCTGGCGGGACTACGGTCGTCGATCAGCGAAAACACACGATAGCGACAATGCGCGCGGCTCAGCATCCAAATCTGGCGACCACGCCGACCGGACGGATGCTCGACGCCGTCAATCCTGTGTCGAAAGATGCGTGGGGTCGGGAAAATCGGGCGCAGCGGCATTGGGTTCTATGCGATGATCGGGGAAGGCCGGGAGATCCAGAGAATAATCGACTTGCCACGGCCGATCTTCCGCTCGCGGCGTCAGCTGGAGGGCGACGATGCGCTCGAGCGCCGTGTTCGGAGCGGATACCGCGATGCGCAAGCTATCGGCGGGAAGAAAGCGAGGAACGAACAGCGCGTTGGGCACGGAATCGGCACCGCTAGCAAGAGCAACCTGCGAGATGTTGGTGAATGGCTCGGAGGTGCGCGAAGCGATAATTCGCGACACGGCGGCATCTTCGAGACCGGTGAGCGCCGATATCACCAGGGCGGGCGCGGTATTGAAATTGAAGCCGGCGACGGAAGCTGTAGTCGCACTTTCAAAGAGCGGATTTGTCCCGAAGCCGGCACCGTCCAAGCGATCCCAATCCAAGACCCGGTCGAGCTCCCAGGGCGTCACGAGGATCGCCCCGCGCGGGCCAGAACGGCCCGCTGCCTCGTAGTCTGGCTGTTTCGCCCCATTCAGCGTCTTCAACGGAGAGGGATCGATGTAGTCATGCAGCTTCGCGACCATCGGATCCCGGTCTTCGGGTGCGACGCCGAGGCGCGCCAGCAAGCCCGACCAGAATCCTCCATTGGTCGCGTTGATATTCACGAGGCCGCGAGCGTCCTGCAGCCTGATCTCGCTATTGCCATCGCGATAGGGCCGGTCATCGAGCGCGATATAAGCGCGACCGAGGATCGGCGCGGACAGCACGCCACGCGACTGCGAGGCGGCAAGGTCGGTGTCGGAGACGATCTCCAATCCGCGCTGGCTTAGATAGCGCGTGCTCAACCAATAGATCGCCGTCGCCTGAGCCGCTTCGGATTGGCGCAAGGCCTCGACTTCAGATGTCGTCGCGAAGCCGGTCTGCAAGCTGTCCTCGATCGTCGCCGTCACCGCGGCGGCGATCAGCGAGAGGATGGCGATGAAGCGCGCCAGTTGCCGGCCGCGGTGCGTCTCACCGATCCCGGCAGTGGGTTCACCGTCGTGGGAGCCGTTAAGCGGACCGTCAAGCCGACGCTCGCCGGAACCGTTTGCGCATGGGCTGTCGTTCCGCCTGCGAATGCCATCAGACAGGCAGCGACAAGGATCCTGATTGAGAAGAGAGTCCAGCCCTGGCGCATATCGATCCCCCATAGACACTAACCATTGGGGGTTGAGTACCAAACCGCGCGAACGATCTGAAGCAAGCAAAGCTGATAATCAAATCAAGCAACTTGCATAGTCTCTGCCTTGTCGCACGAACGGGCAGCAATTTGCGATTGGCCGGAGACGAGGAATGGCGTCCGCAGACATCCGGCGAATCCAGCTATTACAATTTTGTTTCAGAATCTGCGGCAGAGAGGCCGAAGCGTCACGGCGCACGAGCCTCAGTTGGAGTTCCCAGCCGAACGCGGGGCGCGGAGGATTTCCGCTAGACGGCGACGCACCCAGATGTGTGGGGGCGAGTGTTGGACGCGCGCATGCCAGAAGAGGCTATTCTCGACATGGGGCAGGAAGTCGAGCGGATCGCTCGCCGCCAGCGCCGCCGTTCGGGCGACCCAGTCCACCATCCAATCCGGTACCGTCAGGACCAAATCGCTCGCCGCGATAACCGCGGCGGCTAAAGCGTGCGTCACCGTCGAAAGAGCGATCTGCCGAGCCTTGCCTAGGACGGTCAAGGCGCGATCGACCGGATCGTAGCCGTCCCGCAGCGGTGCGACGAGGAGGTGCCGCGCCGAAAGATAGGTGTTGAGGTCGACCCGACGCAGCAGGGGATGGTCACGGCGCGTCACACAGACCCATCGCCCCCGATGCAACCCCAAGCGATAGAGGTTCGCTGACTCGCTTTGGGCCGGCGAAATGATGAAATCGACCTCCGCGCTCTCCAGTTGTTCCAAGCTCGCGGGTGCGACGTGGTGCATGCGGAATTCGGTCCTGGGGGCTTCGCCGACCAGCAGAGGCAACACTCGCTCGAAATCAGCATTGACCGAGTATTTGGAGACGCCAAAGTGGATTGAGCCCCGAAAGCTCTCGGGAGCGCTATCGCTCGGTTGCAATATCCGCCCGAGCGCAGCCAGGGTTTTCTGCAGATGCGGCAGCAAAGCAACCGCGCGCGCCGTCGTTACATAACCGCTTGAATTGCGTACCAGCAGCTCGTCGTCGAAGAGTCGTCGGAACCGTGCCAGTGTTTGGCTGACGGCTTGATGCGTCACGTTCAACCGAACCGCTGCACGGACGAGGTTGCGTTCCTCGAGCAAGATACTGAGGGCGCGAAGCTGGCCGAAGTTGAGGTTCCCTGGAAAAGGGACCGTCAGATAGGCGGTCTCCCGACGCTGCCGTGCAGTCATATTGCCACTTCCGCCCGCCACCGGGACGCCCCATGCTAGTGATTTCTCGGATCAATTCGCCCAACACTACTTTAGACGAGCCACGGTGACACAATAATGTCACTTATGGTCCTTATTTGGATAATAAGGTCAGTGACACACAATCTAGGAGGGTACTCCCAAAAAGCATTCCCAACTGGTATTCGACTGATACCGTCATGGCGATTTCGCGGCGACATTAAACGCGTCCGCGCGGAGCAACGGAATGCCGAGTTGCCGACTGAGCGTTGCCAGGAGACGGTCCTCGGACAAGGCACCGAAGCGGAGAAGGATGCCGCCGAGCCGCCCGCCGTAGCTTTTCTGAAATGCAAGAGCGCGATGCAGGTCCTCGGACGAGACGATCCCGTCCTCGACCAGCATCTGTCCGAGCGGTCGCTGCTCTTCGCGCGGTTCCTCGGACGCTTCGGGCTCAGGGGATTTGGCAAAAGCTAGAGCGGAGTCCATCGGACGAGACCAAGGGGCAGCAAAGACACCCTCCGCGATCGGGCGTAGAGCCTATAAGATACATGACAGGATATCCGGGTATTGTGGCGATTGGGTTACAACGAGCGGCCCTTTCGTTGCCGACGCCAGTTCCCCGAGGGCCTGAAGGTGATCCCGATCGCTGGTGAATTCATTGCCGGTCCAAGGAGCTTTGCGGACCGGGTGCGCTCGGGCGATTTAGCGTCCGAGATCGGTCCCGGCCGGGACGACGCCCCAGGTTGCTAATCCGACCGTCCTCACTCCCCCTCTTCGACCGTCTTGAACCGTTCGACGATGCCTTGCGGGCCGAAGCTGCGATCGACCGCGAGGAGGGTTCCGGCAGGTCGGTCGCAGAGGCTTTGTACGAATCGGCATTCCTCCTCCGCGAAGGCACGCGCGGCCGCGTGGTCCGGGGCGTCGAAATGCTCAATGAGGTGCGCCGCCAGCGCCTCGATCACGGCCTGGTAATGGACCGGCGATATCTCGACCACCTCCGCATGGCTCGACCAGCCGAAACTCCGCGTGCCGAGAAAGCCCGCGCGGAAGGCCTGGCGGTCACGGCCGATCAGCATCGCGGGTTCGTGCTCGGAGAAGACGAAAGCGCCGGAGACCGCCCATTCCCCGGGTTCGGCAGCGGCGGCGAAGGCCTGCAAATCGGCATCGTCGCGTCGGAACGTGCGGAGGAAGCGCATGGATAGTCGAGTGCCTCGCTATTTCCGCGCGACCATGTCGATCTCGACGAGCGCGTCGCGCGCCAAACCGGTGACGCCAATGCAGGTGCGCGCGGGAAGCCGGCCCGGGGCGAAATATCCGCGATAGACCTCGTTCATCGCCGCGTAGTGATTTTTGAAATCCGTGAGATAGATGCGAACCGACACCACGTTCTCGAGGCGGTAGCCCGAACCTTCGAGCACGAGGATCAGGTTGTCCATGACCCGCCGGGTCTGCGCCTCGACGCCGTCGGGGAGCGGCCGCGTATCGTCGTCTGGCCACGTCGGCATCTGCCCGGTGACAAATAGCCAGCCATCGACCTCGACCGCGTGGCTGAACGGCGCCACCGGCGTCGGCGCGCCCTTGATCATGTGGAACAGCGGCATGCTCATCGGACCTAACCTCTTCCGGCGCGGCAAACGATGCGATCATCAGGTTTAGCGCGCCATGGCCGGCACGGCCAGGGATTGCTTGCGGAGTGGCGGCCGTCGCCAATAGAGTCGGCCCTCGCCTCAAAGAAGGGAGGGGGAGATGAGATTACGCCACTTTGGAAGATTGCTCAGCGCCGGCTTGGCGTTCGTTCTGCTCGCGGCCCTCGGCGCCGCGCCCGCGGCGGCTCAAGACCAGACCAGCATACTGAACCAAGTGCTGAAGCGCGGCACCGTTCGAATTGCGACGCAGCCGGGCAATCCCCCCTATAGCTCGATGACGCCGAGCGGCGAGCCCGAGGGTTTCGACATCGAGATCGGCAAGCTGATCGCAGCCGCGCTCAAAGTGAAGCCCGAGTGGGTGACCGTCGATACCCCCGGCCGCATCACAGCGCTGCAGACGCACCGCGCCGACCTCACGATTTCCAACTTCACCAACAACACCGAGCGCTCGACGGTGGTCGCGTTCACCCGACCCTATCTCGTCGTCGGCAGCAAGGTTATGGTGCTCAAGGATTCGAAGCTTCAGACCATCGACGACGTGAACGATTCCGCGGTCAAGATCGGCATTTCGCGCGGCGGTACCTCGGAGCAGAACGCGATCCGCATCGCGCCCAAGGCGACCATCGTGCGCTTCGATATGGTGCAGGATGCGACCCTCGCGCTCAAATCAGGCCAGGTCGACGTGCAGGTGATGGACAGCCTGCTCAACGCCTCGATCCTTGCTAAGGACAACGGCGCGAGCTTCCGCAACATCCCCGGCAACTATTCCTATGAGGAGATCGCCATCGGCTTGCCCGCCGGCGATTTCGACTGGTGGCGCGTGATCGACGGTTTCGTGCGGCAATTCGTCAACTCCGGAGACGACGCCAAGCTGTTCAAGAAATATTTCGGCTACGACATGCCGCCGATCCGCTGAGCCGCCGCGACGCGGCATGTATCAGTTCACGATCGAGGCGATCGCGAGTTATTTCGGCAAGCTGCCGCTCGCGATCGCCCACACTCTCGAGCTCAGCATCCTCACCATCCTGTTGGGCCTGGTCCTCGGCATTGGTGGCGCGCTCTGCCGCACCAGCCGCGCGCCGGTGTTGCGGCTGCTCGGCCGGGTCTATGTCGAGTTGCTGCGCAATCTGCCGCTATTGATCGTCATCTACCTCGTCTATTTCGGCTTGGCCCAACTGGGCCTGCGCATCGGCAACTTCGAATCGGCGCTGATCGCGCTCACCCTCAATACCGGCGCCTACATGACCGAGGTATTGCGCGGCGGCCTCGCCGCGATCGACCGTGGGCAATACCTAGCGGCGCGCGCCCAGGCCATGAGCACGGTCCAGGTCTATCGCTATGTCGTATTCCCACAGATGTTTCGCATCATCTATGCGCCGCTCGGGAATTTATTCATCTCGGTGGTACTGGGCTCCTCTCTCGCCTCGGTGATCGGCGTCGAGGACGTCATGACCTGGGTGCATATCGTCGGCAATGAATCCTTCCGCTATCTCGAGGCCTTCCTTGTAGGTGGCGCGGTCTACGTCAGCCTGGCGCAGCTCATCAACCTGAGCCGGCTGCTGGTCGGGCGCGCCCTGCTCCGCCATCAGGCACCGGGAGCGCGCGCATGAGCGCGGTGCTGACGTTTTGGCCGGCGATCGTCAAGGCAACGCTCACCACGCTCTGGATTAGCTGGCTGGCGCTCGTGCTGGGCGGAATTGTTGGCGCCGTCATCGGCCATGCTCGGCTCTCGCGCCGGCGCGTGCTGCGGTGGAGCGCCGTTGCCTACACCGAGCTCTTCCGCTCGATCCCGCCGCTGCTGCTGTTCGCGGGCTGCTACTACGGTCTCGCCTACACGCTGGAGATCCGCCTCAGCCCGTTCGCGGCGGCTACGCTCGCGCTGACCCTGGTCGCGAGCTCGCTGATGTCGGAAGTGGTGCGCGCGGCGATCGAAAGCGTGGGTCGAGGGCAGCGCCTCGCGGCGCTTGCTTCCGCCATGCGGCCGCTCCAGGTCATGCGCTACGTGGTATGGCCGCAGGCAGTGCGCGTGATGGTCCCGGCCGCGACCGGCGTCTACATCACCACTCTCAAGGATTCCTCTGTCGCCTCGGTGATCGGCTATCTGGAATTGACGCGCACCACTCTTCTGGTGCGCGAGACCACCGGCAAAAGCTTCGAGGCCCTCCTGATCGCGGCGCTCATATACCTCGCGCTCACCTACGCGATTTCGTGGCTGGGCGCCCTCGTCGAACGGAAGTTTCACTTTGTCCACTGAAGCGCCCGAGAGCGCCCCGCGGCCGCCGATCCTGGTGCTGGAGCGCTTGACGAAGCGCTTCGGTCATCGCGTCGTGCTGGACCAAATCGACCTCGCGGTCACGCCGGGCGAAGTGGTGGTGCTGTTGGGGCCGAGCGGCACCGGTAAATCCACCCTGCTGCGCTGTGTCAACGGGCTCGAGGAGATCGAGGGCGGGCGGATATTGTTCGAGGGACGCGAGGTGCTGGCACGCAGCCGTACCGTGATCGAGATCCGCAAGCACATCGGCATGATCTTTCAGAACTTCAATCTCTACGCGCATCTCTCGGCACTGGACAACGTCATGCTGGCGCCGATCAAGGTGCTGCGCGAACGGCGCGACGTGGTGGAAGCCCGGGCACGCGAGCTCTTCCGCAAAGTCAGGCTCGAACACCGCATGCACGCCTTCCCTGCTCAGCTTTCGGGCGGAGAGCAGCAGAGGGTCGCGATCGCGCGCGCACTGGCGATGCAGCCGACGCTGCTGATGTTCGACGAGCCCACCTCGGCGCTCGACCCCGAGACGGTCGGCGACGTCCTCGCGGTGATGGAGGACCTCGCGCGCGAGGGCCGCACCATGCTGGTGGTGACGCACGAAATCGGCTTCGCGCGCCATGTCGGCGACCGCCTCATCTTCATGGACGAGGGGAAGATCGTCGAGGAAGGTTCGCCCGACGGCATCCTCGAACGCCCGAAGAACGAGCGCACGCAGCGCTTTTTCAGCTCGATCCTTCGGGGGTGAGCGAGCAGCGGCCCTGCGAGACCGCGGTTTAGCGCTCGCTGAAGAGTACGCCGCCTTTCGATTTCGAGGTCTTGGGCGCTTCGACGATCTGCACCGTCACGGACTCCGCGGGGACGCTGAAATTTTTCATCACGGCAGCGGTAATGTCCTTCATCAAGCTGCGCTTCTGATCGAGCGTCCGGCCCTCGACTGCGTAGACGATGACTTCCGGCATGGTTTCCTCCCGATGGATAGGCGATGACGAATTGGGTCTCAGGCGATGCGGCGCTGCTGTTTCGCTGTTTGCACCGTATCGGTCCAGTGGTGCGGATCGTTCGATAGACCGTACTGAATGTCGGTGATGGCGTCGTAGAGACGGCGCGTCAGCACGCCTGCCTCGCCGTTGTTGATGAGGATCCTCTCGCCCTTGTAGCCGAGCTGGCCGACCGGGGACACCACCGCCGCGGTTCCCGTGCCCCACATCTCATCGAGTGTGCCGGCGCGCGCCGCACCGATCACCTCGTCGATCGAGATCGGACGCTCGGCGGCCTTGATGCCCCAATCGCGCAGCAAAGTCAGCACGGAATCCCGCGTGACGCCCTCCAGAATCGTTCCGGCGAGCGGCGGCGTCAGCACCTCGCCCGCGATCTTCACCATGATGTTCATGGTGCCGACCTCGTCGAGGTATTTGCGATGAACGCCGTCGAGCCAGAGCACCTGGGTGTAACCCTGCTTCTCGGCCTCGACCGCGGCGGCGAGGCTCGCGGCGTAATTGCCGCCGGTCTTCGCGGCACCGAGGCCGCCCTCGACCGCGCGCACGTAGCGGTCGGCGACCAGGATCTTCACGGGCTTGATCCCCTCGGCGTAATAGGGGCCGACCGGCGAAAGGATGAGGAAATAAGTGTAGCTCTTGGCGGGACGCACGCCCAGGAACGCCTCGGAGGCGATCACCGTCGGACGCAGGTAGAGCGCCGTGCCGCGCTTCGTTGGAACCCACGCGTTGTCCACCTCGATCAGCGCGTGGAATGAACGCAAGACCATTTCGGGATCGAGCGGCGGGATGCAGAGGCGCTCGCAAGAACGGTTGAGGCGCTCGACGTGCTTCTGCGGGCGGAACAGGCGGATTGTTCCATCGGCACCTCGAAACGCCTTCAGTCCATCGAACACCGCTTGCGCGTAATGCAGCACCGCTGCCGCGGGATCGAGCGTAAAGGGTTGATAGGGAACAATGCGCGGATTGTGCCAGCCGCGGCCCTCCAAATAGTCCATGACGAACATATGATCGGTGAAGACGGTGCCGAAGCGCAGCGCGTCGTCGGTCACTTTGGGTCGGGGTTTGGCGCTGAGGCTAATCGAGATCTCTTGCACGCTCACTCTCCTAACATCGGATTTACCGCAGCATCCTCCGGGCTCGTTAGCGGCGCAAGGGGCGAAAGAACGCGCGAATTTCCGCGGCAAGCGCCCCGGGCTGCTCCCATGCCGCGAAGTGGCCGCCCTTCGCCATCACGCTCCAGCGGCGGATGTCCGTGTACATGCGCGACGCAAGCGAGCGCGGCGGGTGGAGCATCTCCCGGGGAAATTCCGCGTAGCCCGTGGGAACGCCGACGGTTCCGGGTATGGGCCAAGCGCCGTGCATCCGAGCGTAGTAGGGCCAGAAGGAGGACCCGATCGCTCCGGTAAACCAATAAAGGCTGATGTTCGCCAGCATCTCATCCCGCGGCAGGGCCTGCTCCGCGTCACCGCCGCAGTCGGACCAACTGCGGAACTTCTCCACGATCCACGCCGCAAGCCCCGCCGGTGAATCCGTTAAGCCGAAGGCGAGCGTCTGTGGGCGCGTCCCCTGTATCCACTGGTATCCGATGCCTTCCTTGAGCCAGTGCGCCAGCTGCTCCTGGAATTGCCGCTCCTCGGGCGTGGGATTGTTGAGCATTTCCGGATCGCGCCGCACCGCCAGCATGTTGAGGTGGATGCCGATTGTTTTTTCTGGATGCGCATGTCCCAGGCGCGAGGCGACGAAGGCGCCCCAATCGCCGCCCTGGGCGCCGAACCGCCGATAGCCGAGGATTTGCATGAGATCGGCGACGCAATCGGCCATCGCTTCGACACCGAAGCGCCGCTGTCCCGGGCTGAAAGAGAGGCCATAGCCCGGAAGCGACGGCGCCACCACCGTAAACGCATCGGCAACGTCTCCGCCGAATCGTTTGGGATCGGTGAGGCGCGGGATGATCTCCAGGAATTCGAACACCGAGCCGGGCCAGCCATGCAGCAACAGCAGCGGCATCGGCGACGGGCCTTTCCCCTGAACATGGATGAAATGCAGATCGATCTCATGCAGCGGCAGACGGAACTGCGGCAGCGCGTTGAGCCGCGCTTCCTCGCGCCGCCAGTCGAAGCCGCTGTGCCAATATTCGACCAAGCGCTTGAGATAGCCGACATCGCTGCCATAGGCCCAAGGCTCGCCCGGCGCCTGATCGGGAAAGCGGGTGTTGGCGAGGCGCCGGCGCAGATCGGCGATCGCATCCGCGCTGATCTGAACCCGAAATGGTACGGGGGCACTCAAGGCTCGCTGCCTCCATCGCGTCCAATCATAAGGACGCGATTGTCGCGAGCCTCGGAGGGGGAGTCCAGACCGGGGCGGTCGGGCCGCGAAGGAACGTTCGAGCTACCCGAGACTGCGGCGACGGCGCCACCAACCGAAGGCAATCATCGCCGGACCAAGGAGGAGCGCCGAGCTGGGTTCCGGGACAGATACGGGGTCCTGTTCCCATGACGGCGGATCGACCGGCAGCCCCGTGTTCGAATCGATCGCGAGCGGCGTGATAATGAGATAGCCATTGATGATACCGGCAAAAAGGAGGCCGGTAACGAAGTCGGTCGGATCATCTGGGTTCAAATCAGCCGCGGGATCGATGCCGCGCAGTGAGAACTGCTCCAGTCCAAGATCAGGGTCGGTCACCCCGAGCGCCTGATCCTGCTGCGAGGTGAGGCCGTCGAGGAACTGCACCACATCGAAGGACTTGCTGGTATCCGCGCTCGGATCCGCGTCAATGGTAATCGTCTGGCCGTCGTTGAATTGGCTTGAATCCAACCATTGGCCAGTCAGGACGTCATAGAGGAACAGGTCATAGACGCCAGTCCCAACGCTTGTTAACGGCATGATCTTGGTGATGCCGAAGGTCAGTGCTTGGCCAGGCGTGTTGGGATTGAGCTGGTAGTTGAAACCGATTGCCACCGGCGGATCGAAGAATTGCCATTGGTTCGACGTGGAAGCGATCGGCAACGAGCACGGACTGCCGCTACACGAAACGATCGTGGGCGGTTGGGGCGTCGTCGTCGCCGGCGGCTGGGTCGGCGTCGCCGGCGGCGGCGCGCAATTGCTCGTGCAGGCGGTCTGAGTGGGTCCCGGGGGCGTCGTCGTCGCCGGCGGCTGGGGCGGTGTCACTGACGGCGGCGCGCAATTGCTCGTGCAGCCCGTCTGAGTGGGCCCCGGAGGCGTCACCGGCTGGCTCAGGGGCGCGGTCGAGCCAGGTCCCGTCGGGCCCGATCCCGAGGGCGTTGATGGCGTCGAAGGCACGCCTCGCCCACCCACCCCGCCTGGGCTTCCACCGGAGCCCGTTACGAACGGTGCGCCACCGCCGCCGGCGGGCGCGAAACCGCCGCCGGCGGGCGCGAAACCGCCGTCGCCGCCACCGCTGCCACCACCATTACCACCACCGCCCCCACCGAATGAAGGCGATGAAGAACCGCCGCCGCTCGAATCCGATGATTCGCTGCTCGAGCCCGATGGCGCATTCGCGCCGTCAAAACCGCCGAGACCGGAATCATCCGTCAGCAGTGCCGTCGTTTGATCAGGGGTTGGCTCCGGTGCGGGCGTACTGGCCGTATCGCCTGCCCCGCCGATTGTGGGGGACCCCGTACTGTCGGCAGTCTCCGTTGAGCCGTCCGGAAGCTCATGCCCGACTATCGCCCCGTCGGCCGCCGTGGCGTCCGACTGGCCCACCAACGTCCAATCTCCAACTTGAGTGGGAGACACTTGCGGTTCATCGGGGGTCAGCAGACTGATCAGCAACAGCGCCAGAAGCCCCATCAAAGAGCCTCCGACGACGGCGCCTAAGCCGAGTAGCAGAAGCCTCTGTGGCCGTCTCCGATTTTCCAGGTCCTTTTGGGTATCCTGATCCGACATGGGCGTTCTCTAGCGCGGACGTTGAGAGTCCCTTGCAGAGACGCATTTTTCGTGCCGGTTAGTATTAACACCATGTGTCAAACAGCGTTAACCATTTACCCTTTTGTTTAACATTAACAAAATGGGAACCACCTACTCGAAATAGCTAGTCGCCTAATTAATGCATGATTTTCTGAGGCGTAAGCTAACGCGACAGACGACGAGATATTTGACAAATCGTTAATATCGATCGTCACAGTTATGATAATGTCCGATGCTATACAACTGTATATGGTCAATGGACGTGTTAACGCCGATGAAACGTTAGCACGTGATGCGTGCACGCGGTTAAGCGGGTCTACCTCAACCAGACTGCCAGCGCCAGCGGTCGATGATGGTTTTCAGGTAGTCCTCGCCCTTCTGGTCGTCTTCCCACGCGCGAGGGAAGTTGGTCGCTTCGCCTCTGGGGCGGTAGCGCTGATCGAGGTCGGCGAAACGAATTCGCATCGGGTGCGGAACGCCCTCTCCGATCGCGATCGCCTCCTGTTGACGCAGGGTCGGCAAGGTGTTGAGCAACCCTGCGGCCGTCTCCGGCAGGGTTCGGCGCACGAGGTTCTGGTCCTTCTCATTGGACATGCGCAGGGCGAACATCGTGCTGCACTGCGAGAGAATGGTTTCCGAGATTTCCGACGGCCGCTGCGTCACCAGACACAACGAGACACCGTACTTGCGGCCCTCTTTGGCGATGCGCGAGATTGCGCGGCGCGTTGGCTCAAAGCCCATCGACTCATCGCGCGGGATGTAGCGATGCGCCTCGTCGCAGACGAGCAGCATCGGCACCGAGGTGTCGCGGTCGCTCCAGAGCGCCACATCGAAAATCAGTCTGCAGATCAGCGACACCACCACGTTGACGATTTCCGAAGGCACCGCGGAAATGTCGAGAATGGTGATCGGCTTGCCCTTGACGGGAATGCGAAGCAGCCGCGACAGGATCTCCGGCATGTTATCGCGCAGCGTCAATCCTCCAAACAGGAAGGCATAGCGCTGGTCCTGGCGCAGGTTCTCGATGGTCGACAGCAATCGACGATAGGGCAGCGTGCTGTCGGGCTTGTCGAGACGGCCCATACCCTCCGATATGCGCTGTAGGACGGCCGAAAGCCGGTAGGGCGTCGGGGTATCGACGGTGATGAGCTGGTCGATGCCTTGCGTCCCCAGGAACTCGCGCTTTCCCACGATGATCGCGTCTTTCAGAATATTGGATTCATGGCTGCGCGCGATCGGCTCGCGGCTGCAGAAGACTTCGGTGATCTCTTCGAAGCTGAGCAGCCAATAGGGCAGCTCGAGCGTGTGTGTCGTGATGCGCTCCGCCAGACCTTGGAACGCCGGAGCGTATTCGCCGTGCGGGTCGAGCAGCAGCACGTGCCCATTAGGATGCGCGTTGAGCAGCGAGCGCAGGATGATGGTGAGCGCGCAGGACTTGCCGGAGCCGGTCGTGCCGAGAATCGCGGAATGTTTGCAGAGGAACTCCTGCGAAATCAGATACGCGATCTTGCCGGGGTCTTGGTGCAGCGTGCCGATCGGAAGAGCCGGAACGTTCGGCTTTATGTAGATCAGCGCCAAGTCATCGGCGCTGGCTGGAAACACCGGAGCGCCCAGCACGGGATAGACTGAGAGGCCGCGCGAGAATTTCGTCGACCCGTCCCTGCGTGACGTCAGCTCGCCCAGAAGCTCCACCTCGGCGATAGCCAATGACTGCGCGGGATTTTCGGGATCGGGATTGCGCAGATTGAGACTGTCGATGAAGCCGAACGCGACGGTGGTCGCCGTCGGAATCCGGATCAGTGCCCCGATCTGTACGCGCTCATAAGCGGCAGCCAGCGCCGAGACGTCGGCGCCGAACAGCGCGCACGAAAGCTTGAAGCCCGAGACCGCCGCGACCATGCCGACTTGCTCGGGCGTGCGCGCGCTTGCTCTTCGATTTTTCGGTGTCTGAGCCGCAGCCACTGATCTCACGTCGTCCATGCCCCACCTCAAAATAGATCCGGCGATGCCGTTTAGAGGCAGAGAGGCCTCTTCCGGCATCGTCCGATGGCGAGCCCTAGTCTCAACCGGCCATGGTTAGGAGTTAGTGAACGGCGTAAAAGCCTCGCCGCCGTCTCAATTTCGGGCTATTTCGATGTGGGTCGCCGCCGCCGAGGCCTGGCTGGCTCCAAACGGCGCAAGCGCCGTCGCGAGCCAGGCGTGCCGCAGGCCGTCGCTTCGCACCACGCTGTAGCCGAGGAGCCCCGCCGAAAACATCATGAGCAGGCAAAGTGCCACGAAGGTAGCGTCGAACGAGCGCATGCCCTCGCGTAATGTACGGACGGAACCACGGCGTGCCGCTTCCAGCTCTGCGACCAAGCTGTCGACGGTGACCCGAGACGCCGCAGCCCCGCGAGCGCGGCGAGTTCCGGATGAGGATGGATCGGAGCGCCGCTGCAACTCGATGCGGGCCGTCAAAGCGGCCTCCCTTCCGTCGAGCTGTGTGCTGATCAGTGCAGCGATGTTTTTTGTGGTCGTCAGCCAAAGTGCTCGATCAGTTCCCCGAACGACAATCGCCGGCGTCTCTTCCTCGACGGGGGCAACCGCTCCCGCGTTGCAAGGATAGTCGAAGGTATGTGGCACCTCGTTCGCGGGCGGCGAAGGTGGCATCGCGTACGCCATCGAATGGGGCGGCGACGCGATCGATCTCAAAGGTGCGGGCGGAGCGGGCGCGGGTTGAACTGGTGGGGCTTCTACCCTCTCATAGGACCAATACGAGGGTCGAAATCCGTCCGCCGTGGCGTTGCCTTTGGCGCAGAGCAGCGACTCCGGCCGAGGTGTCGCGGCCAACGGCCGCGCATCACCGACGGCACTTGCCGCGTCAGGCACTGCGAGCATCTGGGAGCGCTCTATCTTGGTACGGCGCTTCCTGCCTTTGCTCGACATCAAATTCGACTGCAGTGCTGCGGGTTGATTTTGTAGGAGCATGGGTCGTCTGAGGTTGCACCAGAGAGCGGAAAAACGCCGCCGCCCAAGTGTCTCAGTTTCGCGCCCCAATACAACCCAATTCGCCGCCGAAACTCCGGGAATACTCGGCAAAATTCCCACGATTTCATCGACAAGCGCAGCAGCCTGATTCCCTGTTCTTTCACCCGACCCCAGCGCTCTCGCCGCCGCGACCGGCAGTGCCGAAATTTCCGTCGACGAAAACGAGACCCGCCCGCAGGCAACCACCCCCGGACCCAGGGCGCCATTGCAAACTTCGTTTTTTGCTCAACTGTGAAGACAATCTCGACAATATCCTCTGACGAAAAGGGGCGTTTTGGGTCGGCCTTTCGATCAGATACTAAGAGAATCCGGCATTTCGAGTGATCGTGGCGCCGAATTTTTGTGTTGGTCCATCCCTATGCTTGTTTAAAGCGGAAACAACCCCCATTCGAAGCCCGATGTGGTAATGTGAGCATTATGCGAACCTCGTACCAAGCGCTTCTCAGTCTTACCCTTGGCCTTGCGGCCGCTGGCGCCGCGCTTTGGGCGCCCCTGCCCGGCGGCACGCCGCTGGACCATATCCTTAATCAGTTTCTTGCGATCGATGATCTGCGCCTTGTTCTCTCTGCTGGCGCGTTGGTATTCGGCATGAGCGCCATCATCGCCGTCGCACATTCCTTCACGAGCGGGCTTCGGCAGGTCGGGCAACGCGCCGGAGAACTTCTTGAAGCGCGGCCCGGGGGGGCCATATCGAAGCGGGATTGGGCCTTGGCAATCGCCGGAACGCCGTTTGAGGAGGTTGCGCCAATTCTGCTGCCGGCGCGGAGACTCCCGTTCCTTCACCAGACGCGAAGCGAAGGCGACGAGATCGAGCGATCCGGAACCAGCGAGGCGACGACGGAACTCCTCCGTCTGTTCTGGCATCGGATTGCGCGGCTGCAGGTATGGACCGCTACGGGGGTGCTGTTCGCAGTCGGCGTGCTCTCGCTGATTTATCGGCGCCTCGGCTTGGACGGCGATGGATCGCTGGTCATGCTGATCCTCGCCCCCGCGGGTATCGTTGCCATCGTTATTTGCGCGGCGCTGGCGCGGCTTTCCGTCGGGCGCCGCATCAGGTCGTTCTTCGCGGATCTGACCGGCGTCGCGGAATCCGACAGCGTTCTCCGGCTCACCTCGGAGATGCGCCTTGCCGGCGCCGATCGAGACTACCCACACTTCGATCCGCCGCTCGCAGCGCCGCCAATCGAGCCCATGCGCCCGCACGATGACGGCGACGCGACGCAGGACTTGCGTTTGGCGGATATACCAGGGGCGGAAGACCTCGGCGCATCGGGTGCATCCAGAGGCGCCGAATTGAATGCGGCATTGGCGAGGATCCTCGCCTCGATCCAGCGGCTTGAGGCGCAGCAACTGGCGGCTTCGCAGGACGCCGCCGCGCTCCGAGACGTCGTGCGCGTTATCGGCGATCGCCCCCTGCCGCAGCCGGCGCGGGATGAAAATGGCGAGCGCATCGCATCGCTGCAGAGCGGCTTGGCCGAGCAGATGGCGGCATTGGCGAGGGTTCTCGCCTCGATCCAGCGGCTTGAGGCGCAGCAACTGGCGGCTTCCAAAGATAACGCCGCGCTCCGGGACGTCGTGCGCGTCATCGCCGATCGCCCCTTGCCGCAGCCGGTGCAGAACGAAAATGGCGAGCACATCGCATCACTCCAGAGCAGCTTGGCCGAGCTGATGGTGGACATGCACACTGCGCAGGAGAGGGTCGACCGCGAGCTTGCCGCCTTCGCCGGCGAGATGCGGGACGGCCGGCAGCATTATCAGCATGCGATCGGCGAGCTCGCTTCTTCACTTAACCGGCTCGAGGCCCGGCTGGTGCCGATCCTGCGCCACGTTGCCGCGACCAATCGCGCGATGGCGATGCTGTCCGAGCGGGCCGGTCGCCTCGAAGCACAATTGGGCAAATTCGAAACCGAGCTCTCGCAAGGTCGGGCGGCCACGACTGCCGTGGTCACGCCGCTGCGTTTGCAGCGGAGCGACGAGCAGGCGGCGGAGTTCGCGGACCTCACCACGGAACTGCGCCAATTGCTGACCGAGTTGGAAGACGCCGCACCCAGCGAGCCTGAAGCCGTAGCGAGCGAGCCTCCGGTGGAGATCCGGGCCGCACCGTAAGCTATAGTAATCACGGCTCCGCGCGAGCCAATGCCGTAATGTGCAGGCGCCGAATCGCGAAAATGCAGATCACAAAGGTAGTATGTGCGAAGTAGCCGTGGAATAATTGGTGAAAAGCGGATACGGTGTCGGGCTTTTTCGTAGGGCAACGATTCGTCATCGAGACCTGTAGTAATTCGCCGGCGTGTGGCGGCTCGTTCTGCGCTTCCGCATGTGGCGAATGGAGCGAGGACGACGATGCGGCTCAAAATCGTTTACGTGAATGACAAGCCCATCGGCAAGGCGGCGACCTGGGCGCAGGCGAATGCATTGCTGGCAATCAAGGGCGTTCACTTCACGGAAACGCCGAAACGCGTCGAGGGTCCCCAAGGCTTCTACCTGCAGGGTCCGCTTGTGGAGGAACCGAACGGGGACGAGAGCGCGGGCGGAAAAAAAACCGATCAGGGCGTCGCCTGACCAAACTTAATTCCTGAACTCAATCAGCGCAGACGCTCGATCAGTGCCATAGCCGCCGCCGGTGCGCGGAGCTTCGCGCCGGAAATGAAATAAACGAAAACGTCGCCGCGGCTGGACCACGCGCGCGCGCGCGCCGCCCAGCGGTCGAGATCCGCCGCGCCGTAGCCGGTCTCGATATCCTCCTGCGTGCGCATCAGCCGAGCATATGTGAAATCCGCCGTCGGTTCGTCGATGCCCGGAAAATCGTCGTCGTCGGCGAAGACGATCGCGGCATTGTGCCGGCGCGCCAGCTCGTAAAATCGCTCGCTCGCGAAGCTTGCATGGCGTACCTCGATCGCGTGGCGCAGCGGTAGTCCGCTTATTTCGCGTGGCAGAAGCTTCAGAAAAGCGTCGAGATCTTCCGCGTCGAACTTCTTGCTACCCATGAATTGCCAATTGACCGGCCCGAGCCGGTCGCGCAGTTCGCTCAAGCCTTGACCGATGAAGCGGCCGATCGACTCACCGGCGGTCGCGAGTTCCCGGCGGTTCGTGCAATAGCGCGACGCCTTCACCGAAAAGACGAAGCCGGGCGGCGTCTCGTCGCGCCACTTGGCCCAGCTCGCGGGCTTGAAGGTGGAATAGTAGGTGCCGTTGATTTCGATAGAAGTGAGGCGACGGCTTGCGAACTCCAGTTCGCGGGCACGAGATAGGCCCTTGGGGTAAAAGACGCCGCGCCAGGGCTCGTAGGTCCAGCCGCCAACACCGATGTGAATTTTGCCGCTCATGCACCGCTTCCTCACCAAGGCGACAGGATACCCTTTTGGGAGATCAAGCGCGTATAAGCGATGGGCCGGGGCGTATCATGTTTCTGTCATATTGAGGGACTCGCGTCTGCGACCCAAAAAATGCGAGCTTTGCCCACGGGCGCCTCACAGAAGATGCAGCCAAGGCCGCGGCAGCGGAGGGCGGAGTGCCTTGTCCTGCGTCGTCGGGCACGATCGAGCATGGCGGCGGCATTTGAGAAGCCCGGGGCTAGGCCGCCTCCTGGTCAAGCGAAGGGTGGGAGCACCGAATCGGTGCCTCTTTTTCCCGGACGACCGGTGGGTGTATGGTTGACCGTGGTGGTTTAAGGGAGCACCGCGATGACCTATGAGACGATCGAGGTCAGAAAATTGACGCCGACGGTCGGCGCGGAGATTTTCGGCGCCGATCTGAGCCAGGAGCTCGGGAACCAGCAATTCCAAGAAATCCATGACGCGCTCATGGAGAACCTCGTGATCTTCTTTCGCGATCAAAAGCTGACCCCCGACCAGCAGAAGGCTTTTGGCGGCCGGTTCGGCAGGCTGCATGTGCATCCCGCGGCACCCGGCCTGGTCGAGGGGCATCCCGAGATCCTCGTCATCAAGGCCGACGAGAAGTCACAGCGGGTCGCCGGTGAGGATTGGCATTCCGATGTGTCCTGCGATCCGGAACCACCCTTGGGCTCGATCCTCTATATGCACGAGATTCCCGCCAATGGCGGCGGTGATACGCTCTTCGCCAACACCTACGCGGCCTATGAGGCGCTGTCGGAACCGGTGAAGCGCCTTCTCGACGGCATGACCGCGGTCCATGAAGGCGAGCACGTCTATCGCGGCCGCTATGGGGTCGACGATCGAGGGAAGCAATACCCGCGCGCCGAACATCCGGTGATCCGCACCCATCCCATCACCGGCCGCAAGGGGCTCTTCGTCAATCGCGTTTTCACCACCCGCATCGCGCAGTTGAAGCGCAACGAGAGCAACGCGGTGCTCGAGATGCTCTATCGCCACATCGAGACACCGGAATATCATTGCCGCTTCAAATGGCAGCCGGGTTCAGTCGCGTTCTGGGACAACCGTTGCGCCCAGCACCACGCCATGTGGGATTACTATCCCCTGCGGCGCTATGGCCATCGGGTGACCGTATGCGGGGACAAGCCGTTCTACAGGGCCTAGGCGGCGGCTTTCCGTTTCGAGAATTTTCCGCGGCTACCCTCTCGGGCAGGGGCGGAATCCGTTTCGGCGCCCATATTAAACGCATGAGCGAGCGAGCGTTTGCCGACGCATCGTGCAAAAGAGAAGGCGAGCCGGACGAGGCACACCTCGATCCCTATTCGCGTACCGTAATCGATGCGGTCGATACCGTGGGGCCCGCAGTCGTACGTGTCGAAGTTCGCGCGCGGTCCGGTCACCATCGCGGCGGGACCGGCTCAGGTGTCGTTATCTCGCCCGATGGCCTCGTTCTCACCAATAGCCACGTTGTCCAAGACGTGCGCACGGTTGGTCTGGCGCTCTCCGATGGGCGCCATATCGAGGCGCGCGTCGTCGGCGACGATCCCCACACCGATCTCGCCCTGTTGCGCGCAAGCGAAGGCGACGAGTTGCCGACGGCCCGGCTCGGGGATTCGAAGGCACTCAGGCGAGGGCAGCTCGTCATCGCAATCGGCAATCCACTCGGTTTCGAGTCGACGGTGACGGCAGGCGTCGTCTCTGCCCTTGGACGCAGCCTGCGAGCGCGCACGGGAATGCTGATCGACGACGTCATCCAAACCGACGCGGCGCTCAATCCCGGCAATTCCGGCGGGCCGCTTGTGTCCTCCCGCGGCGAGGTGATCGGGATTAACACGGCCGTTATCATGGGCGCACAGGGCATCTGTTTTGCGGTCGCCAGCAATACTGCGCAATTCGTCCTGAGCGAGTTGATCCAGCACGGCCGTGTGCGTCGCGCCTACATCGGCGTATCGGCGCAGACCGCCGCGGTGCCGCGCCGGCACGCGCGCGCGGCGCAGATCGAGAACAATTCCGGTGCAATGATCACGGCTGCCGAGCCAAATGGCCCCGCGGCGCTGGCTGGGCTAATGAGCCTCGACATCATTGTTCGTGCGGACAATGAGGCGGTCACCGGCGTTGATGACCTGATACGGCTGCTCAACAGGGAGCGGATCGGTCGTGATGTGACGATCGACGTTTTGCGCCGCGGGCAGCTGCGGACGTTCACCGTGAAACCGTTTGAACGTCCCGCCAAACAGCCTGCG
>DATIYT010000139.1:0-87444 GCA_035517495.1 Allostellaceae bacterium
GTCGGAACAGGCGCCCGCTGGCGCTCCCAACGAGCCAGTTCAGTCGTTGCCGCCTCGTAAAGTGCGTTGCCGGCGGCGGCGTTTGTCGGCCAACCTGGCGCCGCCAGCGATGGCGCTGGCGATCTTTGTAATTGCGGGCAATGCCGGTGCAACCGAGTGGTCAGCAGAGCGACTGATCGATGATGCTCTCTCAGCCGCTCCGCCTTCGATCGCCAGAGCCGCGACCGTCATGGATTGGAACCATCGCGTGCTGCGGCAAGGGAACGGCGTCTATTTTTGCTTTCCCACGCCCCAGGATACGCGACCGAGGGGGCGCGAACCGATGTGCCTCGACAAGGTGTGGATGGCTTGGCTCGACGCGTGGATGTATGCCAAACCGTTCAAGGCGGATGGTATCGGGGTCGCTTACATGCTTGCCGGGGATGCCGGGGCAAGCGCTATTGATCCCTACGCAGCGGGGCCGACGGCCGATAATCGCTGGGCCGTCGATGGACCTCACCTGATGATCATCCTGCCGGATACAACTGGGCTTGAGGGTCTGCCTACCGACGCGAGCTCCGGCGGTCCATGGGTAATGTGGAAAGGAACACCCTACGCACACATCATGGTGCCAGTAGGAAGCCTGCACGGCATTAAGCGCTGATCGCGTGGAGCTGAAGAGCCTACCTCGATTTGCCGCGAACATCCTCTCAACCTAGTCGGACGCGAGCTCTTGATGATTACAATGTGCTAATAAACGCTCTTGTCCCGCCTTAACTTATTGAAATCCAATGCACACCCGTAGCGGCGCGCTTGCGCACCATGGGAGGGACCCAGCCAGACTAATCGATGGCGGGGGGGCGACTGGCAGAATCTCGGTCTTTTTCAAGGCCGCACCACCCATTTTGAAATCGACCCTCTTAACTAACGAAAGGCGGAGGGGCTGAGCTGCAGCGCTTGCCCGGAACGCATATTATGCGACTCTGGTGGCTTAGATAAATCAAAGCCTTAGCTTGTAGATTCTACAATTTGTCGAGTAAAGCCCAAGGAAAAGCGCTCATTCTCCTGTTTGCACAGCTCTCATCTCTGGGCCGTTTCGAGGCGTCAATCTCGATAGCCTTTTTTCTGACGATGAGCGTGGATTTGCAGAGCCGACGATACCTGGCATGGCGTCCGATGAGCAGCGGCTTCTTCTATGCCCTGTCTTGTCAGTCGGCGTGCAGCACCGTCATCTCGTGCACGCAGTGCCCGCGCCTGAGATGATCTTCACCAGCGGAATGGTCGCGCATAGGCGCATCGGTGCATAGGCGATGCGCAACCTTCATCGGTGATGAGCCGATGAGTTCGATGCGGGCGCTGACCTCGCCTGGTGCCGCGCGGTGCGGTGCCCCACCGCACCAGCTGTCGCGCATGAATAACCGAGGATCGTATTAGGCCCTCGATGTTAAAACGGTGACGCTTGGGAAGCGTCCCTGGTGATGGGTGACGGTAATTAGTCCGGCGTTTTCCAGGGCATGAAGCGCGCGCGATTTCGCTGCGCGACCGATCCCAAACGGTTTAAGTTCGGCGTTGCTCAGTAACACCGTATCGCGCGTGGGATGGAGCCCTTTAAGCCGCCACAGACACAGGCCGACTTCCAACGCCTTACCAGGAAGTTTGGCGGCGCGGATGACCCAGTCCCAGGGGATGGGGCCTTTAAGGAACCGATTGGCAGGAGTTTGAACAGCCATGCCGGTCTTTGTTGGCTTGGCTTCATCAACTTCTACCGGTTCACCGGCTGGGACAAAGGTTCTTGTTCCTCGGTCCCACCTCTGCCGTTGCACCAACATTTTTCGCTCCTGAGTCATCATGCTCGCTTCCAGTATTTATAAGAGAGAAAGAATAGAGAGAAAGAGAGTGGATGTTGCTCGGGGGACAACACCGATGCGTCCGCAATTGACGGTGTGCGCGTCTTCCTGTCCGTCACTAACGTCACCTGCGCTTGGCTGAACAGACAATGTCGGCTGATGGCAGCGTAGCGCACGGCGGAAGTGGTGTTGTCTGGCCGGCAACACCGTGTTGTCGGGTGGACAACACCTCAGGCCGCGCCTCTTTGCTCTGCTTCGGCTTCGTTCAGCAGTCCGATCACCCGATCCCACATGATTTTGCCGCGCTCGTCCATGTAACGGTCGGGGCAGCAAATCACCTTAACATCCGTCCCAAGCTCAAACCCGTTGAGTACGACCCGAGACGCCTCCCTCATGGCGTCCTGCATCTTCGCAATGTCAGCTTCGAGGCGGTGAAGTGGTGCGCTGATGAGAACCGCATCGTGCACCGGCGCACAGACCTCGACGCCCTGTTCGGTGCCGATACAGCAGGCGAGCCGTAGCATCTCAGCGCCGTTTGCCTGCATGGGAAAGTTCCGCAGCGATCGGTCGTTGGGGGACGCCGGCACCTGGATACGCCACCCAAATACGGTATAGAGGCTCAAAACCAGCATGGCATAGTTGAGCAGAGTATCGGACCAACGCCAGAACACTCGATACGTCTCACGATGTAGCTCGAGTAACCGGCGCGCCTGGATCGGGGGCTGGTTGATGCGCGTTGCGAGGGATTCTGCGCCCATTCCGTACTGAACCGCCAGCACGCACTGCTTGAACTGGTCTCGCTCAGCCTTGTGAGACGCCTTGGTCGCTTCCGGCGGAACGGCGCCTGCCTGTCTTGCAAAGGCAAGGTAGGGATCGCCCGAGCGGTACGCCTCCATCATCTTCGGGTCGCGCGACAGCGCTGCAGCAATCCCGAACTCCTGTTGGGACCAGTCGATATAAGCGATGCCATAACCGGGTGGAGGCTTGATCAGGCCGCGAAGCCATACGCTAGGACCAAAGATAGATTTGGTATTGCTCGGTTGATTGCGTCCCGTACGTGCTCGAAACGCCGACAGCAGGGTGCGGTTGCGACCATCGTGCCCAACAGCAAGATCATTGAGGCGCATCTCAGAGAGAGCAACGCGCAGTTCGCGTAGAGGAGCGATTTTCGGATACGCTCGCGCCATCTCCTTAAACGTATCATCGCCGAGGTCAAGTTTGCCGCTTTCGAGCCTGGGCCAAGGAATATTGTTGCGGGCTAGCCATGCGGCGAACCGATCCGCCTTGAATGTGCGGCCGTCGTATACGCCATACTCGACATCAATACGGGCGATGAGCCGATCCTGGATGTCGGACCAGTACTGTCTCAGCCGCATCAGTGTCACCGTATCAACGGGCACGCCATTGCGTTCTATGCGCGCTGCCGCAGCCATATAACGGCCGCGCAGTAGGGCGCGAGGCAGGTCGATCGCGGGTAGCATCTTCGGTAATAATCGCGACAGTGCCTCGACGTCGGTCTCGCAGTAGTCGAGGATCGCGGCACGCTCCTCGGGCGACCATGGACCGCCACATAGGATTAGATCGCGCATTTCCTTCTTCTCGCCGGCGCTGATCCCGTCGAGACCATAAAAGGTGAGAGCGCCGAGTAGGCTCGCGCCACTGGGGGGCGGGATGCCATTGGTTCGATTTCGGAACTCTGTGAATAGGTCGAGTATACGTTCTGGCACGGGCCAGCCGAGCGCCAGATGACAGCCGATCTCGGCGCTGGCGTAGTAAGCGACAAACAGGGTGTCTGTGTCGGTAGGGTAGGGTGGCTCTGGACCGAACTCGTCCCGCCAGAGGCGTATCTTTCGACCGCTCCGTATTTCCCAGGCGACAAGGCAGACTGGCTCGGGATTTTCTCCTGGTGGCGCGTCGAACTCAAAGTCGACCAGCCAAATCTCGGAAAAGGGAAGTGCTTCAATGGTGGCAACACCCGCTGCGCCAAGCGGGCGGGCGATGTTGCCGCCGGCCAGCTCTGGGCGGCAACATGCCTGCTGCGAAGTCACACCTACTCGTCCCCCCTAAGGCGCTTGAGCAGGGGATGATCGGGTCGGTCGACGATATGAGATCGAAACGCGATTCTGAGTATTTCCTGGAAGGGCTCGCTGGGCCATTCAGGCTCGGGGAGGTTGTCGTTGATAGCTTCGAAGGTCTCATATGCACCGAGGCCCATGTTGGCAGTGACCCGAACCCATCGCTTTTCTGCCAGTGCAGCCGCTTCGATGGCAGAGTCATTCCAGGCATTCTGTCGGCCTTGTGGGTCCGGAAGTTTTAGTGGCCACAGGAACACAACGCCTTGGCGGTTTACTGCGGTCCGCAAGGAGACCGGTGTGATTTCGGCGCTGAACGCCTGTGCCATTTGCGGTGTAAACAGGTAGACCTCGCGTTCCGCCTTCAATTCGACGATGCCCGCCGGACTCAACCTGTATTCGGGGTCCGGACAGACTCGAATGAAGTCGTGTCTGTTTGGCTTTCTCACCGGTACTGTGCTGAGAACCTTCTTGACGCCAAGAGACTCGGCGTAGGAGGGATCGAGCCTCAACCTCGCCGGGTCAAACGGATCGGATTCGTCGCTCATTGTGCGGCCCTCCCGGAATGGGATCGGATACGAACCGGCGCGGTCTCGCGGCCCGAGAGCCATTCCGGCAATTTGGCCAGATCGTAGAGGCGCAATTTGCCGACCTTAATCTGGGGCGGGCCGATGCGGACAGCCTGCCACCGCCCCAAGGTACGGACCGACACGCTGAGCATGCGGGCGAGCCGTTGGGGGTTGATGTAGCGCCGGTGGTCAATCTGGACCTCGCCTGAGAGACCTAGCGTCATCTCAGATATGCCGGCCAATTGCTTCCCATCGGGGTTGGCCGGCGTCGATTTCTCGTTTAGTGACATGATAGTTACTCCTGCATCCGAAGTTGTTGTCAGTGGCGGCGGCGGACGCTACTTCATCGCGTCTGTCCAGCCACGTCGGCGACTCTCTCACACTTCGGTGCGGAGTATTTTGGGCTTAAAGGCGAGTTGATTTCACCTCACGCGACGGAGCCATCACCTCAAGAATCCATTGCCATTGCTGGCGTAGACCTTCGGGGCCATCTCGATGACGTTTCTTCGCGTCAAGATAAATGTCGCGCAAATTCTCAGGCGTCTTTACGTAGTAGGAGTTCGGACGCGCGCCAGTGCTCGTGTAATCTCGGTAAAGCAGAAGGCCGGGCCACTGCGCTGCGCCGCGACGAGTAGGTGATCTTCCCAAAATCTTACACGCGTCCCGTGCGGTGAGTCCCTTGGTGCGCATACATTTATTTACGATAAGCCAAGCGGCCATGAGGACATTGTCAGACCGCCTGTGTTTGCGTCCTGCCCTCCTTGGATTGCGGGCCCTTTGGTTTGCCTCCTCTATTCCGGCGTGGTACTCGCGCCAGCGTCGATCAAAACTGCTGGGGAGATTCTCGATGTATTCTTGGACGGCCGCTTCGATTGCGATGGGCCCGAACCGCTGCATGAGGCCGGCAATCGCAACTGCCGGGTCATCGGTAATCCCCTTCTGACGTCCGTCCCGAATTCTTTTCCAATATGCTTCAAGTTCCATCCTCGCGCGGTGGTACTCCGGCGAGGCTTCGGGATCGGTTTGGGTCAAGTGACGCCCCCATGCCCCCGTTTGATCGTTTCCGCGCGGGTCGTCGCGAACGCACCAACACGTTCGTCGGCAACGCGAAGCGGCGTCCAGCAGATGAGCTTAGCCGGCGGCCGTCTGTGGCTGACTACTTTCAAGCCGCGCACTGATAAACGAAGGTGACAATCCGTACGAGCCCAGGATGCTCTCTGACATACGCCGCGGCTCACGTATCCGGGTGGTTGCTTGCAATACCGTGACAGCCTTATTGTCCGCCGCAGTGAGTTTTCTGTCTCGCGATCGCTTCGAACCGCTCGGCAAAACTGTCTTCGGCATTTACCACGATCGCGTGTTGCCATCATCACGCCCTCGAGCTTTGGCGTCGTTCGTCAAGCGTCGCAAGGTTCGACGATAGCGGATTCAGTATCCGATCAACCATAGTCGCAAGCCTTTCCAGCGCATCCCGTTTCTCATCGGCGTAGGAGTGGCGGTCATAGACCCCTTCGATGCCGGAGATAGCGTGGCCCAGGACGCGCTCGGAAATGTCGGGCCGCACGCCGGCTCGCGCCATCAGTGTCTTTGCTGTGCGCCTCAGGTCGTGCAGAGTCCAGTGCGGGACCGGAGCAGCTTTGTCGAGCGCGGCCTTGCTCTTGCCGAAGCCCGAGAACGGTGTCTTCACGCTTGAGGCGAAGACGTAATCGCAACCGTCGATCTTGGGCTGCGCCTCGATTACAGCGAGCGCAGCTTTCGACAATGGGACATGGCTTGGTCGCTTCGTCTTGTAGCGCTCGGCCGGAATCGTCCAAATGCCCTCGGCGCCGATCTCACCGCGGTTCATGCGTGCGACTTCGTCGCGACGCTGTGCCGTCAGAAGAAGCACCTTGATCAACGCGCCGAAGGTTCCCGCCCCGCCTAGCGCAGGCCAGATCGTGCGTATCTCCTCATCTGAGAGAACACGTGTCCGGGCTCGGTCTTTCGCGTTCGCGCGTGGTGCGACGGGGACGATCACCGCATTCAAATTGAATTGGTCGTCACGCTCGGCATACCAGCTCAGCGCCTTGCGGAGATATGCGCGCGTGCGATCAGCCATCACGGGCCCGGTATCGTCCTCGATGCCATCCAGCATCTCTGCGATGTGCGAGCGGCGCAAATCATATATTCTGTGCTTGCCAATGCTCGGTTTCACCAAGCGATTAAACGCGCTCTCGATCGCACCGGCGCTCCGAAGCGGCGCTTCCTTATTGCGGAGATAACGACCGACGAAGTCGTTGAGAACATCTCCAACGGTCTTGGTGGCAGGAGTGGGCAACCGGTCGTCCAAGGGGTTCTCGCCGCGGTCGATACGCTGGCGTAGGGCGCGAGCCTCACGGACGGCCAGGAGGGTGGACCAATCGGGATAAGCCCCAATCGTATAGCGGTACTCGCGCCCTCGGAGCCGGTAGTTGAGCACGAAGGATCGAGCGCCCGCAGCCGTCACCCGCACACCGAAACCGCGCGGCGCCGGCACGCCTTGAAGGACCGCACCAGCAAAATAGGTGACGCGATTTCCTGCCGCGGGAGGCGGCAGCTCTTTAACCACGTGATCGTTGAGTCTTGGGGTCATCAGGCTTTTTGTGTCCGCAGCATGTCCGCACTACGAATGTGATCCGAGTGTCCCCAAATGTACGTCAGTGTCACGGGGTGTCAATATAAGTATCGGTAAACTCGGCAATTTCTGCACTGACACGCCAAATGACCTTCTGCGCCAGAGACCTAGCGAAAAGCAGGGACTGTGTCTGAAAATCACGGTGTCGGTGGTTCAATTCCGCCCCTGGGCACCACCCCTTAAAATATTGAAGGGCCGTTCAAATTGAGCATTTCCGGCGTACTGGACGCGCTGGATAACGGGAAGGAGCGGCACATGTCGGGTCGCAAGCAGCGTATCACCCTCGGCTCGAAAGGCGCGGCGTGAATCGTCCCGGAAAAGGGAGAGATGCGGCTGGTCATGCCGCATTACGACGAGGATGCCGAAATTCCGAAAGCCCAGATGATGCTGATCGGCTGCGCAGCGGCCTTCAAGGAGAAGCGCCTGCGGGAGCTGGTCTGGAAACTGTTCGAAGAGAAGAGGAATATGCGGCACTAGCGGAGCGCTGACCGCGCCGATCACCAGCATCTCGATCGTGTTGAGATATCGATGCCGACGCTGCTGCTGATCATGCTGCTGCTGATGATGATCGTCTTCATGATCACCATCGCTCCTGCGATCGGCACCATGATGATCGGCGCCGCCGGCGGCGGGTGCGCTGATATGGGCCAAGCGGTCGAGCCGGCCCCTGAACCGGACATTCAAGCGGACATAGATGACTGGATTTTTCGTGCCGAGCCCCTCAACTCATGGAACTTAGGGCGCCTTATGAACCGGACATTGAATCGGACATGGGGGGCTTCCTGCGCGGCCACACCCCTTGGGCTTCTAAGGGCTTGAAACTAAAGAGCCTACCGCCCAGCTAGCCAATAAGTGCTTTTCAAAGCACCTCACGGGCTATAAGGTTCCTTTGAAGGCACATTGTTTGAAATCTGCCGAAACCTTATATGTGCTTTTGAAAGCACTTTAACCAATCTAAGGTGCTTTTGAAGGAACATGGCGAACAAGAACCCACTCTTAGAAGCCCCACCCTACCAGGTCGAACAGGCCCTCAAACGTCTGGGCGAAAACCTGCGCTTGGCCCGTACCCGGCGCAGGCTAACGATCGAAGAGGTCGCCGAAAAGATAGGAACCGGACGGCGTGCCGTCATGGAAGCCGAGAAGGGAAAAGCCTCGACCGCCGCAGGCGTCTATGCCGCCCTGCTGTGGGCCTATGACCTGCTCGGCCCTTTAAGCGATCTCGCCGATCCTGCGGCCGACGAGCAAGGGCTGACACTGGCCTCGGCCAAGGAGAAGACGCGTGTGCGCAAGAGCAAGGGGCTGAGCGGTGATTTCTAAAGCGTCCGCCACCGAGTCCTTTGTTTACATCACCCTGCCCGGGGAAGTGTCGCCGGTGACAGCCGGGCGTTTTGTGCTGACCGAAAACGCGCGCGGCGACGCCCTCGGGCAGTTCGTCTATCGCGGTAGATACATCGAAGACCCAACAGCAGTCGAGATCGACCCCGTCGAACTCAAGCTCTCCAAGCGCACGTACGAGACGCCCCTGCTTAATGGCATATTCGGCGCACTGCGCGACGCCGGCCCCGACTATTGGGGTCGCCGCGTCATCGAAAAGCACGCCGGCAAGGCACAGCTCGGCGAACTTGACTACCTGCTGGAATCGCCCGACGACCGTGCCGGCGCGCTCGGCTTCGGCCTCAACACTGAGCCCCCTGCACCGAAGCGCAAATTCAACAACACGATCGATCTGGAGAAGCTGCAAGTGCTGGCGGACGCGCTCGTGAAGGACGATCTGCCCAATGATCCGCAAGCCCAACAGGTGCAGGACCTGATGCTGCTCGGCACTTCGATGGGTGGGGCGCGCCCCAAGGCCGTGGTGCAAGACGACGACGCGCTGTGGGTGGCTAAATTTAACCGGTCGGACGATCGTTGGAACAACACGCGCGTCGAGCACGCGATGCTGCGGCTCGCGCGCGAATGCGGCCTTACGACAGCAGAAAGCAAAATTGAGACTGTCGGCGAGAAGGGCGTACTGCTCGTCAAGCGCTTCGATCGCGAGAAGACAGCCAAGGGCTACACGCGCGCGCGCATGGTCAGTGGGCTAACGATTCTGCGCGCCGACGAAGCGCCCGAAGCGCGGCAGAACTGGTCCTATGTGATTCTGGTCGAGGAGCTGCGCCGTATCGTCGAGGAGCCGAAGAAGGACGCCAAGGAACTTTTCCGCCGCGTCTGCTTCAATGCGCTGATCTCAAACATCGACGATCACCCGCGCAATCACGCGATCATCGCGAAGGAGAAGAACTGGAAGCTCTCACCGGCCTATGACCTCACGCCGTCAACGCCCGTGAGCGTGGAGCGCCGCGATCTTGCTCTCGATTGCGGCGATCAGGGTCGCTACGCCAATGCGAAGAATATCCTCTCGCAGCACGCACGGTTTCTGCTCGACCGCGCCGAAGCCGAAAAGATCGTCAACGACATGAAGGCTCAGGTGGAAACCACCTGGTACGAGACGCTGCGCGCGAGCGGCGTCTCAGAAAAAGACGCCGAGATCATCCGTGGTGCCTTCGTATATCCTGGATTCTCAGTTTGAATGCTAACGCGGCACTCATCCAAGCCGAGCCGGGTGCCCGTTCGGGTAGCCCGCGCCGATTGCCCGCAATGACCGACTCGCGAAAAGGCTACGTTCCTACCTGGGGTCGGGTCGATCATGACAAAGACGCCACTCTCAACCCCGGTCGTAATTATTGCCATCATCGACAGCAGCAAGCGGACGTTGCGCCGTCAAAAGAAAGCGCCGCGGAAACGGGGTTGAGCGCGCCTGAAATGAATAGCCCCGCCCAGCACGGTAACTAGGCGGGGCTCTCTAGATGCTCAAGGAGGCCCGCGCGCCTCTCATGGGGGCGCGAAAGCACAGGGCCGACCCGGCTTTCGACTCGAAAACTGGGTCGGAACGATTGCGTTAACCGGCGCTCTGGATGCTGCTGGCGACGGTGCCGTAATGGGTGTTCAACGTGGTACCAACCGTGGTGAGGCCAGCGATGGTGACAACCGCGATGAGCGCGGCAATTAGGCCGTACTCGATTGCCGTGGCGCCTTCCCGATTGGCGAAAATCTTCTGGAGGAACTTGCGCATTGCCGTAACTCCTGGAGTCTGCGTGGGACGACGCGGCATAGTCTCGATGGGGCCGTTTTAAGAGGCCGTTAAACAATGGCTGGATGCTAGTAAATCGGAGTTGTCAAGAATGTCGCTGAAGGCCCCGATGTGGAGGGCGTAACGAGGCACTGCGCGAGAGGCCAATGCGAAAATCTCTCATAAATTTTGGTGTTGTCTTATTGGCGCTCGCATTTCCGAACAATATGAGCGCGGGGGCTCATGATGTTCGATGGGCGTAATCACATACTTGCCCGAGGGCGATG
The DNA here is from genome assembly GCA_035517495.1 of Allostellaceae bacterium. GTDB lineage: Bacteria > Pseudomonadota > Alphaproteobacteria > ATCC43930 > CGMCC-115725 > DASZHJ01. The sequence continues at coordinate 10,517 of DATIYT010000139.1, forward strand.
GGTGACGCCTCACGCGAAGCGAAGCGTCACCCCGTCATCAAAACACCTGCCGCGGCCTTTACGGTTCGAGGCCTGGGAAGCCTGGCCCAAATGCCGCGTACAGTTGGAACGAAACCACGCCGCTGGGATAGTGAGTGCCATTGACCGCCACGAAGCATGCGCTTCCGCTGCAAACGTCAGTGCTTGAGTCCGGTATGTTGACTAAGGTCACCGTTGCACCGACGTTATTGACATCCAACTCCACGAAATCGAAACCAGCGGAGACCTTGTCCATTTGCTGGTCGGTGAGCGCCTGCGGCTGCCCCGCCAGCGACACGCCGGCAAGGAACGGCAACACCGCAAGACCAAGAAGCAACTTCCTCATGTGTTCCTCCTATCAGGGCAGTGACGCGGCGGAATCCGCGTGGGTTGCGACGGCCGCCTGGAACAGCGCGGAGCTCGCCGCCGCCTCGGACAGCGATCCGCCGAAGGCGATCCCCACTTGGAGCCCGTCGAGGGAGGTCACTGCGTTGGTAGCAGTCTGCGTCGCGGTGAAGGTCAGGAAGTCGCCGAGTGCCAGAGCGGCGGCGTTCGCTGTCGCGGCGGCGCCGGCGGTGACGCCGTCCATCTGGTTGTCGGTGAGCGGCTGTCCCGCCTGAGCGGTGCCGGCGAGCGCAAGGAGGGATGCGCCCACGAGCAGAGAGTAAAACTTCATCATGGTTCGATATCCTTCCAAAGTTGGGGCATCAGTTTGGAGAGAGTCCAATCGATACGGTGGGCAGGCTGTTCGTCGCACTCGATGCCGACTGCGCACCCGAGATCGACTTGTACAGGGTCAGCGTTACCGAGCCGCCCGAGATGCCCGCCGTCATGGGATCGCCGGAGCCGTTCGTCACCACGCTGACCTGGGCCACGGTTGCAGTCACTGAGGCAACGATCTTTCCGAGCGCCTGTGCATCGGCGGTCGAGAACGCCGCGAAGCCGGCGGTCACTCCGTCCATCTGATTGTCGGTGAGCGGCTGGGCTGCCATGGCCGTACCGGCCATAAGCGGCGCAACGCCCAACGCAAGAAGAAACTTCCTCATGCAATCCTCCTTACTGTTGGTACAGCAGCTCGGGACGATCCCGGGCCTGATCCAGTAGATCTCTTGCAAATCGCACCGGCGCGTGCGCTTCCCGCGTCGATGCTGTTCCCGGGAGCTACGATCCGGGAACAACAGCGTTGTCGACAGCAGCGACGTCACTTCTGGGCTGGTGGGTCGAGTGCGCCTCTAGAGCACCGCGGAAAACGATCGCTGCGACAAACGGCAGCCGCTGCCGCAGTAACTAAGAGGCGCCGTAACCTTGCGTCGCCACCGGCTCCACACCGGCGTTGCCCACAACGCTTGTTGAAACGCTACGTTGCGGCAGCGAGCCGGCGCAAAGACGCATCGGTTGTAGCTCCTCGCGATCAGGATGTACGGGATCGAGACTGATTGGGGGCCGCGATAATATCGGTCATCGATAAGAGGTAGTCCCCTTTTGTCCGAGCCGGTCGCACAAAAGGGGAAGTCTTCGATGTCTCGGCTAATCCGAGTGATCCGCTGCGCTTACGACCGTCTTTCAGGTTGCCGTTTTTGCCAGAACCTCAAGCAAAGATCGTATAGAACGCACTGCCGCGTCGGCGCGATCGCCCAGCTCATGGCGCCGCGAAAGCCATGCCGGATCGTTGTACGAAAGCCACGTGCCCCCCATTTCGTCCTCCCAAACGAGTGCCTTGAGCGGCAAATCGATGGCGATGGACTGAACCATTTGCATGAGCGGCGTGCCGCCTTTGGCGTTCCCGAAGACCAGCAGCTCGGTCGCGCGCAACGGCAATCCGACCGCCGCCGCACCCGCCGCATGGTCGACGCGCGCAAAGACGGTAAGGCCTCGCGCTCTGATTTCTGCCTCCAGCCGGTTGAGCGTCTCCTCCGGCCCAAACTTGCTACGGATGGACACCAATCCTTCTACGGCCATTGCCGGCACTCCCAAATATTCCTCCACGCCGCAATCGCGGCAGGGACGTCGCTGAGACCCGAGATAAAGATGATCGGCATGTCCGCGCGCTCGGTGGCGAGACGCTGTTGGAGGTCGAGAGCGCCGAGATCGGGAAGAGTAAGATCGAGAACCAGACAGCTCGGACAAGAAGCCCGCGGCCGAGACAGGAATTCCTCCGCCGAGGCGAACGTCTCAGGCTGCCAGCCAGCCTCGCACAGCAGCGCTCCCAATGTTTTGCGCACCGAACCATCGTTGTCGACAATGAAAACCACAGGCCAGCCGGTCGCGGCGTGCCGCTCCGAATTAGTGGTGCGCGACGAGCCTGACAGGGGGAGCTCCACGTCGAACTGACCTTCAGAGCCGCGCGAGACGCCGTTCCCGTTGCCGCCGCCGACGCGGGTCCGTGCCGCGTAAATCATGCCGTCCGGAGTTCGAGTGGTGGGTTGCTGCGCGTGCTGGGTCATGGTGGCAATCCTCTCGAGGGTTTGAAGCCCGCGGATGGACGGCAGTCTTTTTTGCCGCCTTTCCGGTACTCCCGTCGCCGCCGCTCTTGTGGCGTTCCTCCGGCACCACGAAAGCCAAACGCCTTACTCCAGCCTCATCGTACGTGAACGGCGGCGTCTTCTCTCGTGAGACATTGACAGAAGTTGTTAGAGGTGTTTGCCGGGGCCACGAGACTATTGACCCGACGATGACGGCGGCGGCAGCCGGCGGTGCTTTGCGAGACCGGATAGCGGATGCTGCGGACAGTCCCGGTGTATTCCCTTTAGCGCCTTGATCTCATTTGCGTTCCCGCCAGACTCAAACCGCGCGGAGCTATTCACCGGCGTTGCAGCAGGTCTGCTCGGGCGGCCATCCTCCAGAAACGCAAAATATCATATTTAAGCTGGTGGCTCTCCAAGCCAGGACGTGCGCGCAACCGGTCAACCCCGCACGAATGGAGTGAAAATTGCAGAACACGGTACGGTTCTCGATCGGCCTGGCGTTGGTGCTCTTGCCAGCCGCGTCACTCGCGGCGGGTACCCGGAACTTCGACGGCTTGTGGCAGACCACCCTCTCCTGCCCACCGGCACAAGATGCGCCAGGTTACTCCCATCAGTTCGTCAGCACCGTAAAGGGTGGCGTACTCTATGGCGTGTACGGCACGGTCGGCGAGGCCAGTTCGCTGGAACTTGATGGTTCAATCGCACCGGACGGCTCGGCCAAATTCTACGTGAAGGGTCGCACTGGCTCGACCGAGTACGACGAGCCGAACACTCCCCGAGGCACTCCTTATAGTTATAGCGTCGATGCGCACTTTGCGGCGTCGTCTGGAACGGGCACGCGCGTCGAAACGCGTCCTTGTGCGTTCACGTTCGCAAAGAAGAAGAAATAGCCGGCCGTAGCACTGTGTGACCACTCCGCTTGCGTTACGCGCCCTATCTTCGCTTGTGACACATCCCCAACTACGTCGATCGCATTTTCGGCAAGTGGCCGGGGATGGATTTTTTCGCGACGCCGAAATTGCATAGCGCTCGCCGACGCGCTACACATGGTCTCTCGCGGCGGGCCGGCCGTCACAAGCCGATTGGGTTGTCTGCTGCGACCTTTGCACATTGCACGTTCAATTGACCTTCATCGGGTCGCTCAGCGATTGACCGGCGACGGGTCGCATGTCTTTGCAATCCCGACAACCTAAAGCCGAGGGAGACCATTCATGAAGGAGAGCGAGGTACGCGAAAGGGCGTATGCCATGCCCTTGACCAGCCCGGCTTATCCCCGAGGGCCCTACCGCTTTATCGACCGCGAGTTTCTAATCATCACCTATCGGACCGACCCGGCCAAGCTGCGTGCATTGGTGCCGGAACCGCTTGAGCCCGATGGTGCACTCGTCAAATACGAGTTCATCCGAATGCCCGATTCGACGGGCTTTGGCGATTATACCGAGACGGGGCAGGTAATCCCGGTGAGCTTCCGTGGTCGCAAAGGCGGTTATAGCCTTTGCATGTTTCTCGATGACGAGGGGCCGATCGCGGGAGGCCGAGAGCTCTGGGGCTTTCCGAAGAAGCTCGCCAAACCAACGCTCCACGTTGCGACTGATACCATCGTTGGCACGCTCGATTACGGGCCGATACGTATCGCCACGGGATCGATGGGCTACAAGCACAAAACGGCCGATCAGAACGCGGTCAAGACCTCGCTCGCCGCGCCGAACTTCCTCTTGAAGATCATCCCCCACGTCGACGGCACGCCTCGCATATGCGAGCTGGTCGAGTACTACCTTGAGGACGTCACCGTCAAAGGCGCGTGGACCGGACCAGCGGCGCTCGACCTTCACTCCCATGCGCTGGCGCCCGTGGCCGAGTTGCCGGTGCTCGAAGTCGTTTCCGGTCTCCACATTCTTGCCGACATTACGCTCGGTCTGGGCAAGGTCGCCTACGATTATCTCAAGTGAACAGAAGGAGGTCATCCATGCGTCTCGACAACAAGGTAGCCATCGTCACCGGATCAGCGAGCGGTATCGGCAAGGAGATCGCCACGCTCTTCGTGCGCGAAGGGGCGAAGGTGGTGATCGCCGATCTCAACCAAAAAGGGGCGGATGCGGTCGCCACCGAGCTTGGCGGCCCAAAGCAATCGATCGGCGTTGCCGTCGATGTCACCAACGAAGCTCAGGTCGATGCTTGTGTCGCCAAAACCGTGGCGGCGTTCGGACAGGTGGATATCCTCGTCTCCAACGCCGGAATTCAGACCGTGGCCCCGATCGATCAGTTTGAATTCCCCAAATGGAAGCAGCTACTGGCGATCCATTTGGATGGTGCCTTCCTCACCACGCGCGCGGCCCTTCGCGCCATGTACAAGCGTGGCAAGGGCGGCAGCATCATCTATATGGGCTCCGTCCATTCCAAGGAAGCTTCGGTGTTGAAGGCGCCTTATGTGACGGCGAAGCACGGTCTTATTGGCCTCGCCAAGGTGGTCGCGAAAGAGGGCGCTAAGTATGGCGTCAGGGCGAACGTCATCTGCCCGGGTTTCGTACGTACGCCCCTCGTGGACAAGCAGATTCCCGAGCAGGCAAAAGAGCTCGGAATTTCCGAGCAGGACGTGGTGAAGAACGTGATGCTCAAGGAAACGGTCGACGGCGAATTCACGACCGTCGACGACGTGGCTCAAACCGCGCTGTTCTTGGCGGCGTTCCCAACGAATGCGCTCACGGGTCAATCGATCGTGGTGAGCCACGGTTGGTTCATGCAATGAGGCTTGGGGCCGTGCCCATAAGATAGAAATTGGAGCGCGGCGGACGCGGAGGAATGTTTCGCTGTCGGCGCAACGCTCCACTACCCCGGTGGCCGCTCCCCAATACTCTGGGCAGCATAAGGGCTACCGGGGCTGTGGCAACGGACCACGTGTGGTGATCGTCGGTGCGGGGTTCGGGCAAGTTCAGAGCTGCGCAAGCATTCCGCGGCGCGTGGGTCCGAGCCGTCCTGATGCATCGCCGGAACCGTTACTTCTTCCAGTCTGCCATGCCTGATTGAAACGCAATGGGGAGGCACAGATGTCTGCGATAAAATTTCAGTCACTCATGTCTCTTCTCGTAATAATGGGGTTGGCGTTTTCAGCGCACGCGCAAACCCCATCGGGTTCTACCGTTCAATATGATCCGGTGCATCCGGTGCCGCCTTCGGCGCCGGGCTCGGTCGATGTGCTGCCGGGTATGCCGCCGGTGCAAAACCAAGGTGGCGTTACTTATGTCAGCGGCGGTGTCGGTGTCGACGAACGGCAGGCGCTTCGCTCGGCGGCGTCCGATTTCAATCTGCACCTGTTGTTTGCGGGACCAGCCGGCGCGTATTTGGCGAAGATCGAAGTGATCGTTACGGACGACCGCGGCGTCAAGGTACTCGATGCGTTCTCGAACGGACCCTATTTCATGGCGAAGCTGCAGCCAGGCCGTTATCGCGTCAGCGTCGACGACGGCACCGGACGTCCTCAGGTACGCCAAGTAAGCGTTCCCGCGCGCGGCGCCGCTTCGGCGTCGTTTTTCTGGAGCAAAGCCCCGTCGTAACAAGCGGGAGCACACAAATGTCCCTGCGCAAACAAAGCTCGATAAACCTGATGGCTGGCCCTCAATAGGGTTACCGACCGGAGCGCACGCGGCCAAGTCGGCTGGTTCGCGACAGTTATGATGGCGTTGGCGTCTCGATGCGCTCTGGTGACGGGGCGGGATCCGACATGCGTTCCACGGCGGGGAGGATCAGACGGGCAATCAGTCCGGGATTCCCGTCGGTCAGTGTGAGTGTGCCGCCGTGCAGCCGCGCAACGGCGGCTGCAACACTCAATCCGAGCCCGATACCGCCGGCATCGCTGCCCGCATTGCCGCGGTAGAAGCGCTCGGTCACTCGTCCCTTCTCGGAATCGGGGATCCCCGGTCCTTGGTCACTAACGGTAACCGATGCGCGATCCGAATCACGCTCCAGCTTCAGCGTGACCGTGGTGTGCGGAGGTGAGAATTTCACGGCGTTGTCGACAAGATTTCCTATGGCCTGGGCCAGCAGGAAGGGATCGCCGGTGACGGCAATGCCCGCGGTCGCCGAGGTGGTGAGTGCGACACCCTTCTCCTCCGCGACGACCTCATAGAAACCGGCAACTTCGTTGACGACGCGACCGAGCTGCACCGTGCTGAAGCCGGCAAGGCGTGCGCCGGAGTCGATCTCGGCAAGCCTCAGCAATGCATTGAAAACTTCAATCAAGCGGTCGAGGCTCGCGACCGCATCCTCCAATTCTCTGAAGGTCGTTTCGGATGGCGGACGTGTCAGCAGAAGACCTTCAAGTCGGCCGCGCAACTCGGCGAGCGGCGTGCGCAGGTCATGCGCCACTGCATTGGAGGCGTTGCGCACCCCTTCGATCAGTACTCCGATCTGCTGCAGCATTCCGTTGATTGTCCGCGCGAGCTGATCGAATTCGTCGGACGACCCGCGCACCGGCACCCGCTGCGAAAGGTCGCCGCGAACAATAGCCGACGCGGTCCGATTTATGGCGTCGACCCGCGCGAGGACAGAGCGTCGCACGAGGAACCCACCCATGATGGCGAGCAACAGCGCTGCCGCGGTTCCCCACCCCAGGCTACTCAGAACCTGGCGGCGAATGGTAACGCGGTCCTGAATGTCCCTCCCGACCAGCAAATTGAACCCGTTCGAGAGACGCACGTACAGAATACGCGTGGCATGGAGATTGCCGTTGTGCTCGAGCTCGATTTCGTGCCAGCCGGGGCCATGGCCCAGCTCGATGGGCCATGCCCTCAAATTGCCGGCGATGTGTGCAAGCGTCGGGTCTCCAAGAAAATAGATTGCGTACTCGTCGGACGGCGCTGCGATCCGCTGATTGATGGTTTCGATCGCCCCGGGCAAGCCGAAATCATGTAGTCGGTCACCGATCGCTTGAGCGTCCGCCAAGATAACGGCGTCGGTCTCCTGTTCGAGATATCCGACCGTCCGCCACCACAACAGGCCCACAAGCAGCGATGACGAGAGCACGAAGATCGCCGCGTAGCCGAGCGCCAGCCGCACCGACGTCGATCGCAGGAACCTAGTCACCGACGCCAAGTCGATATCCGACGCCGCGCACGGTATGGATGAGCGGAGGCACGGAGTCGCCGTCGATCTTCCGACGCAGCTTGCTGATATGCACGTCGATCGCGTTCGTCTGGCGATCGTAGTGGTACTCCCAAACATTCTCGAGCAACATCGTGCGCGTCACCACCCGGCCCGCGTGGCGCATCAAATATTCCAGCAGCTTGAATTCACGCGGCAGCAAATCTATGGGCTTTCCCGACCGCGTGACCTTACGTTCGGCGGTGTCAAGCCGAAGATCGGCGACTTCAAGCGTGGCCAGGGGTGCGATCTCCTGCCGCCGCCGCATGAGAGCATCGAGCCGCGCGGCCAGTTCGCCGAAAGCAAATGGCTTCGTGAGATAGTCGTCGCCGCCGGCGCGCAACCCGCGGATGCGGTCATCGACTTCGGCAAGTGCGCTCAGGATCAGGATCGGTGTTTTGTTTCCCGTCTTGCGCAAAGCATGGACAATGGATAGTCCGTCCACGCCCTCGGGCAGCATGCGGTCGAGAACGATGACGTCATACGACCCCGTCGCCGCGAGGAACAGGCCATCCCTCGCGGTCGCGGCATGATCCACGGTATGGCCGCTTTCGCGCAGCCCCTTGCTGACGAACTGCGCGACGCGCTCATTATCTTCGACAACCAAGATCTTCATAATGTTTCGGATGCAAGGGATCGGGACGGAGCATTGCCGCCGTCCCGATCCATGGTTCGTCAGCCCTGAGCAAGCTGCAAGGCAAGATAATAGTTCGTACCATTCCGCGACACCAGCAGCGGTACAGCCTCCTTCTTTGCGTGCTGAGCGTCGCGGATCTTGGAAGCCGCTTCGTTGGGCGTGGCGACCGCATCGTTGCCGATCTTCACGATGAGGTCGCCCGCTTTGACACCGCTCTCGTCGGCGTTACTGCCGGGCGTTACCTCCGAGACGATCACGCCTTTCGCGTTGGGCGCGAGGCCCAACTCGCTGCGCGATTCGGGCGAGAGTGGCGCCAAGGTCATGCCGACGGGCGCGCTCTGCGAATGGTCCATCGATGCCTCCGCCACTTGCTCCTTCGACTGCGTCGCGACAGTCACCTTGATGTCCTTCTGGGAACCGTTGCGCCAGATGCTGAGATCGACGGACTTGCCAGGCTGGGCGTCCGCGATCGCGAGCGCGAGATCGCGCGGGCCCTTGATGGCATTTCCGTCGATTGCCGTAATGGCGTCTCCCTGCTGCAGCTCCGCGCGCGCCGCAGGAGAGTCGGGCTGAACCTGATCGATCAGCACGCCCTCTGCCTTCGCGAGCCCGATCGCCTTTGCGAGCGAGGGGGTCAGAGGCTGCATCTGGACACCGAGCCAGCCGCGCTCGACGTGGCCTTGTTCGCGGAGCTGCGCAACGACCTTGGTCGCGATGTTCGAGGGGATGGCAAAGCCGATGCCGACGCTGCCGCCGTTCGGAGAGTAGATCGCGGTGTCGATTCCAATCACCTGCCCGGATTGATTGAACAGTGGCCCTCCGGAGTTGCCGGGATTGATCGGTGCGTCGATCTGCAGGAAGTCGTCATACGGGCCATTGTTGATGTCCCGATCGTGGCCCGAGACAATGCCTGCCGTTACCGTGCCACCGAGCCCGAACGGATTTCCAACCGCCACGACCCAGTCGCCGACCCGTTCCTTGTCGGAATCGCCGAACGCGACATAGGGCAGCGTCTTGCCGGCATCGATCTTCAGTACGGCGAGGTCCGTCTTGGCGTCGCGGCCGACGACCGTCGCGGGATAGGAGCTGCCGTCGTCCAGCGTCACCATCACTTTCTTGGCGCCGTCGATGACATGATTGTTGGTGACGATGTACCCCGCGGAATCCACGATGAATCCCGAGCCGAGAGCGTGCTCGGGCGCGGCGCCCCGATGGTCGAAGAACTGCTTGAACATGTCGCCGAAGGGCGAACCTTCGGGGAGAGATGGAGCTTCAGGCGCGCTCGTCGGCTGCGCAAGCCCCGAGGTCGCGATGTTGACGACCGCGGGTTTCACCTTGGTCACCAGATCGCCAAATCCCGCCTGATTGACAACGGTCGGCAATCCCAGCGGCGGTTGCGCTGCCGGCGTGTCCGCTTGAGCCGCCGAAAACGCAAAGCCGGCACCGGCGATGGCTGTCGTTGCAAGGAGCGCTCCCGCGAGCGCCGCTTTGCGCCGGCCGCCGATGTAGTCGAAAAGTCTGCTCATCATCGAGTCCTTTCATCGAGTGCGATGCGCCCGCGAGGACGCAACTGAAGAAGCGATGATGCGAAATTTGAGGATCGCTCCTAATGCGATCCTGAGTGGCTCATTAAAAAAAAGTAACTATTCGACGCGTCGCCGGCCGGTTGCGACCGGGGCAACAGATCGACCACTAGAAAGAGGGCGGATACGACCTTGCGCAGCAATGAATTGCGCTTCAGCCGGCCATCCTATCGAGTGCGGGCATCACTGGCCGGAGCCGGCAAACTCCAGGGGCGATTAGGCCACAAACCTATCGGCGGCACGGCTTCCGATTCCCTGGTCTTCGGGTTCGTATGCATAAATGTGGATGGAGATTGGTATACCTTGAACCTTCTCCTCCCCGAGCGGCAGCAATCGTTTCGCGTCGTCGCCAAGCGAACTCGCCACGTCCGCCGAAATCACACACTTGACACCGCGTATTTTTGCGGCTTCTTCCATCCGCGCCGCAATGTTGATTGTATCTCCATAGATCCCAATGGACCGCTTGGAATCGCCCTGCTCGCTTACGACAACGGGACCGCCGTGCACGCCGACGCGGAATGTGGGCACCACGCCGAACTCGGTTTGATATTCCGTCCGTTCACGTGTCACCGTGGCGAACATCGCGTCGATCGCGGAAAGGATGGTGTTTCTTCTTTTCGCCTCGTCCCAATTCCACAGAGCGATCAACCCATCTCCCTTATAAAGATAAATTTCTCCACCGTAGTCCGTGATCGGTTTGGAGATATCAAATAGGAATTTCCCGATCAAAGATTTGGTCTTGAGCGGCCCTAGCTGCCCGGCGAGGGCAGTTGAATTGTTGATGTCGACAAACGCCAGGACCTTGGTTTCGAGGACTGGCCGGTGGTAGGTGCCCACGACCAGATGGAACAGGTTTTCAATGCCGATGAAGTGAACAATTCGTATGAACGCAACACCGACAAACGAGAAAATGATCACCAACGGGATGGCCAACGGAAGTCTCTCATAGGCAATCGGCAAATCGTCCAAACGACCGAGTAGCAAGTGTGACAAATGCAGAGCCACAAGATAAAAAATCACCACGACCGTGGTGTACACGATGGTCGCACCCAAAGGATGCATATTTCGTATCCACCTTCCGCCCAAAGTTTGGACGTAAAACTCTTCGAAGAGACCGATCGAGAAACCGACTAAGATGGCATTCGTGATACCGAAAATCACGGGGCGACCGACCGCGAGCGTCGTTAGCCCGGCAAGAACGGCAAAAATGATGATTGCCAGCAGAATCGACGCGAACTTTCTGCGGGTCGACGTGGAGAACGAGGCAATTGCAAAGGTCATGCGTGATTATAGCCGCCACTTCCGTCGACGGAACAGCGACCCGACGGCGCAACTCGGCGGATACGGTCGCGTACCTCCATCGGGTGCGGCCAAGGTCAGACGGGCCGCAACGAGATATAACATTGGCGCGATCGGAGAAGCTTGAGGTCATGCGATGAAATTTGAACGGCCAAAAATCGGAATGCTGCCGAATGAGCGCCTCGATTATTCCGCGATCACGGCTCGCAAGCGGGTCCGACTGCCGAAAGGCGCTCGAATGGTGGTGTGGACGGTCACAAATGTCGAGGAATGGGATCCGACGCAAACAATGCCTCGAACGGTCCTGACACCACCGGCCGGCGGCTCGCCGATGCCGGATATTCCGAACTGGTGTTGGCACGAGTACGGCAACCGGGTGGGCTTCTGGCGACTGCTGAAGGTCTATGATGATTTCAAAATTCCGGGGGTATTGAATATCAACGGCTCGGCCGTCGATGCATATCCCGCCATTGTGCAGGCCTGTGTCGAGCGAAACTGGGAATTCCTCGGTCATGGTTACACTCAGCGCAACATGCAAAAAGTCGACAACGAGCGCGTCGACATTCGAAAAAGTGCCGAGGTGCTGGCCCGGGCGACAGGCAAGCGCCCCCGCGGCTGGCTTGGACCCGGTCTCACCGAGACCTGGGAGACGCCGGATATTCTGGCGGAGGAGGGATACGATTACGTTGCGGACTGGGTTCTCGACGATCAGCCGGTGTGGCTAAAGACCCGCAGCAAGCCGATACTCAATATCCCCTATACTCAGGAATGCAATGACGTCGCCATGATGCTGATACAGCATCACAAAGCGTCGGAGTTCTATGAGCGCGCCATCGATCAATTCGAGCAAATCCACAGGGATTCCAAGGATGGGCCGCGAGTAATGGCGATCTCCGTTCATCCATACATCATGGGCGCGCCGCATCGGGTGAAATACTTCCGTAAGGTCTTCGAGAAAATCCGCAAGAAGCCCGGTGTGTTGTTCTGGAACGGCTCCCAGATTTTGGACTGGTTCAGCAAAGCTGGTCCAAGGGCTCCCCAATAGAATGTCGAGATTAGAACCTCCGGGACGTTCTGCGACGTCAAGAGCGGGAAGCAGTCACTCCCTGCCAGTGCGACCGCGCCAGGGGTCCGGGCCCGGGTCGCGCCCGGCCGCAACCTCTGCCAGCCGCCCGAGGTAATGGCCCCAGCCCTCCGCATGGCCGGCGCATTGTTCGGCATCGGGCAAACCGGTGTGGGTCAGGCGGAGCAGCGTTCCGTTCGGCTGCTCGACCAGGTCGATCTCAACCAAGCTCGATCCCGGCCGCACCGCCTCACTGTCGTCCCAACCGAAGCTGTAGGCCAAGCGGTGCACCGGCACGACCTCGCGGAAGGAGCCGCGGGCGACGCGAGCCCCGGTGACATTGAGGAGATAGAGTCCGCCGGGCCGCGGGTCGAGCTGCGCCTCCGTTCCCATCCAGCGCAGGATCTTCTCAGGATCGGTCAGAAGGGCGAATACCGCGGCGGGCGGCGCCGAGATGTGCGTCTCTCGGCGGACGACGAGGGGCTCTTGCATCGGTTTTCCTCAGGGTTGCGATGGCCCACCCCCGGCTTGCGGTCGAAAAATGACGAGTGCGGGAGTCGGAACCTTGCGTCCAAGATAGACCGGGGAGGTCGGCCGCGCCATTGCCGACGCGGGTGACAGGCCAGCACTCTATCGGCAGGATCGCAGCATGAATCTGCGCGCGCCCCTCGCTTGGCTGGTGGACGAAGCCGCGGCCTCAGCCGGCCCCGACCGATTCCTGGCGGAGCTCGGCGGCCGGCTGCTGGACGACGGCCTGCCGTTGGCGGGCGGCGCTCTCACGCTTGCGTTGCCGCATCCGATCATCGTTCGCCGCACCTGGCTTTGGCGGGCGGAGACCGGAGCGGTGATCGAGGCACTGAGCTTCGTCGGGGATTCGGTCAGCAAGGCCGGGATTGACTGGTTGGCCGAGCTCGGCGCGGTGCAGCAGGACACAGTCGGCCCGGCGCCGGACAGCCCGGCGCTGGGCTGGGCCGGAAGGCGGCCGTTCGGACCTGCCGACGCCGAACGGCTGCGCGAGACTGCACGTTTCGCAGCCGCGCCCCTAGCCGCCGTGGCCGCGCGGGCGGCGTTGTCAGCGCTGCTCGAGGCCTATCTCGGCCGGCGCAGTGCCGCGCGGGTGCAGGCCGGTGCGCTGCGCCGTGGCACCGGAGAGACGATCCGCGCCGCACTGCTCTATGCCGATCTGCGAGACTTCACCGCCCTCTCCGAGGCGACGGAGCCGGCGACGATGATCGCCGCGCTCGACGCTTGGTTTGACCGCCTCGCCGGGGCGGTACACGCCTTCGGAGGCGAGGTGCTGAAGTTCATTGGTGATGGTGTGCTGGCGATTTTCCCGGTCACCGGTACGCCGGCAGATGCCTGCGACGCGGCGCTGCGCGCAATCATCGCCGCTCGCGCCGGCATGGCCCATCTCAATACGGCGCGGCAGGCGCAAGGGCTGTCGCCGCTGTCCTTCGGCGCGGCGTTGCATCTCGGCGAAATGCTGTGGGGCAATATCGGCGCTGCCGATCGGCTGGACTTCACAGCCATCGGCCCCGCGGTCAACTTGGTCAGCCGGCTGGAGGGGTTGTGTCGGCCGCTCGGCCGTTCGGCGCTTATCTCGGGTGCGATCGCCGCCGAGACCACCATGCCGCTGGTGCCGCTTGGCGAACACGTACTGCGCGGCATTGCGACGCCGTGCACCGTCTTCACCCTCGCGGATGGGTGACTCCGTGAAGGCGGTTCAGTCACGACTTGGTGGAGCATACCGCACGAGACCGCGACCTATCGCTGAGTCACTTGTTAAGGCGGTCCAGCTAGATGTAGACGACTGGCGTGGTGAACAGGAGCGGTAAATGTGCGGGCCGTGAAATGCATATAAGGTATCAGGCGACGGATTGTTGTCGCCAAAGCCCTATCCTGCGGATCGCGCGCGAGTGTTATCGAACGGTGCGAAGGGGGCGATAGCCAAAGAAAGGACCGCGGGGGAAAAGGAGGCAGCCATGTCGATCAGCCGACGAGCTGGACGCGCGCGGTTGCTTGCGACGGCGTTGGGAGTAAGCGTTGCCGCTTTTGCCTTGCCGGCGCGAGCACAGGTTGAGGGATATGCGGCGGACTATTGTGAACCACCTGCCGGAACCAAGCTCCTTTACACCAATCGCGCCTACGAGATCGAACCAAAGTCGGTCGATGAACCGCCGCTCTACTACACCTATAAAATTCTCACTCCCTCGGGTCGCTCGCAGCATGTGGATCGCCTCAGCCAATTCATGTTCGACGACGGAACGGACCAATGGGATGTGGAGACGCAGGCGGACCAGATTCTCGGCTTTTGGCCATTGTGGCCAGGCAAGCAACTCACCATTCAAAGAGTCGATCGGCAAACCGGCGTTACCGCGGAAGTGACGTTCACGGTGCTAGGTCTGGATCCGATCCGCGCCGGGTCGCGTCTTCACAACAGTTGGAAGATTCGTCGTATCGACAACATGAGCAACGGCACGCACTTCTACCAGTTTCTTTGGTACGCGCCCGGGCTCTGCACGCTCTCCGCATTCACGGATTCTCAGCACCGTCTCGTGCGTCTGCTGCAAGTCCTGGAGCCCGGCGATCGCGATTACGACCGGGCGCTCAAGGTGAAGGATCACCATCTCTATTTTGCCGACAACGATGAGATGGTGAAGTAGGGCGAGTGCTGATTGAGTTCCATTACGCGAGTTGGAAGCGAGAATTGGCGAGGAGTGATCGCGGGACTCCGTTTTCCCTCACGAAGTAGTGGGGGCATTCACTTGCCAAACAGATTGACGGTGGTCATGGAGGATGATGCGCAAGTGCGTTTTGCCGGTCCCATGGGCAAGCGCAGCAGGCGCGAGGTGACGTGCCGCACCGTAACGTGTAGGTTGGGCACGCATGACGGATTTGGAGGACATCGATGCCGAAGGGGTACTGGATTACTTTCTATCGCAAGATCTCCGATCCCACTGCGCTCGCGGAATACGCGAAACTCGCGGGTCCGGCCGTGACCAAGAACGGCGGCCGTTTCCTGGCGCGCGGCGGCACCGTCAGAACCTACGAGCAAGGGATCGCTCAGCGCACCATTGCGATTGAGTTCGACAGCGTCGAAAAGGCAATCGCGGCGCACGACAGCCCGGAATACAAAAAAGCCCTGGATGCATTGGGCAACACCTGCGAACGAGACATGCGGATCGTCGAAGGCGTGGACTGACACCGCTCATCCGCGTGACCTGAGTTTTTGAGGCGGCGTCCTATCCGATTGAAAGAGCAAGAATTCTTTTGCAGGGATCAGCCGTGAGAAATTATTAAGCGCCCATCACCACGCATCGCTGTGGATGGTGCCGGTGGAAAGAGCTGGCCTCAGCCGATACCATGAGTGCTGCGCCGTTGACACGCGAACCGCACGGAATAAATCGCATCACGAAAGTTTGATCGTCGCGCCGGCGTGGGTAGGTTCTGGTCTCATGATCGATCCGACACCTGTTGCTGCGAATGCTCCTCGAGTAAAGGGGGTCGTTACGCTCCAACGGCCGCACGATGGCGACTACCTCAATCTCTTGCGTCTATGGGAATTGAAACGAGGGGCTCGCCTGATGCCCTCGCGCGCGGACTTCGATCCCGCCGAGCTGACGACGCTCCTGCGCGACATTTTCCTCGTCGATGTATTGCCGCCTCCGGCGCATTATCGCTTCCGCCTGATGGGCGAGAACGTGGTGAGCTTTCACGGCGGCAATTTCAGCGGCAAGACGTTCGTGGAGTGTTTTGAACCGCGATCCGCGGCCTTGCTCATAGCGCTTTTTGATTCGGTCGTGGAAGGTCGCGCTCCAATCTTTCGTACCGGCGAGGCGTATTGGTGGAGCGACAAGAAGTACAGTGCATTCGAGTGTTGCTACTTCCCGCTCTCTGCCGACGGCCGAGACGTCAACATGGTGATCGGGGCGATGAGATTTCCGAGGCGACACTGAGTCCAGGTCGGGCCCCAGGCAGCTTGATCAAGCCATTCGCCTGCGAAAGTGCGTTGCGGCAATGGCATCGAAGGTCCGATAGATCGATGCGGCATCAATGCTGAACAGTGCTTTGCCCCGGCCGCCTTTCGGCACGGGCCACTCAATGCTGTCGCCGCGCGGACTGGTCTTAACCAGCGAGAACAGTCGTTCATCCCGCAGGGGTCTAAACTCGCGGCCTCTCCGGATCACATCGCTGAAGTCAGCGACGATTTCGCGACCGTCGGCGTAAGTAATCCAGAGACCGTAACCTGGCCTGGGTTGAACCGCTGTGACTTTTGGGGTGGGCGTGTCGATCGCCGAACCGGCATCCCCGCCTGGCAGGCCGCCGGTGGTCCGAGATGGGATTTGATTACGCCCGACAGTTGCGCCCGCAACGCTGCTCATCTGGATCCTCCCCGTCATAGTAGAGAAAGTAACCTTTAGTGATGTGGTTCGGAGTGACGCCAGTCACAGTTGGCCCACCAAATCTTTAGGTTGATCCAATGTCGGTGGTGGCCCAGCTCGACATTCGACCAACCACCGGTTTGGTTCGGATCGCGCCCGAGAGACAGCCGTGCGGCTGGTGCGTCTCGTTGCCGCTGGAATTTCCCGAATTGGTCACATTGCGGCCGCAAGTGAGCGCCATTAACTATGTATCTCCATGGTGAGTTCTTGATCTTGTGTTAACAAAAATGAATGAAGACTTAACAACGCTGCGCCGGCGAGCGGCTCATTGCCGGCGATTGGCAAACCTGCTCCTGGACCAAAATGCCGCCAGAGAGCTGAGCGCGTTCGCGGCCGAGCTCGACGCCGAAGTTCAAAGAAGGGAATACGAGGCGGTGGAGCGCCGAGATCACGCGGCCTGACCTCTGGTTGGGGCCGATCTTGGCTCTGCCGCTGACGGCGGTTCGGGATCACGCTCGGATCTTCGCAAGTTCTCTCACGAAGGTCGAACTGAAGTCCAATTTTCGAGCGCCAAAACGTCGCATGTGACGCCGGTTACTGACAGGCGGTGCGCGTGAGCGTACGTACCCGCGCAAGCACGCAATTCAGGGAATTTCCGGTGGGACTGGACCGCGACGCAACGCGCCCGGCGGCAGGCGCATTGGGCTGGCACGTCCACTACGAGGTCGGCGGACGCCTGCGCGTGGAGTCGGCGGCAAGCCGAGACGCGGCAATTCACATGGCTCGCGCGCTTCTCAACGAGAATTTCGATGTGCTTAGGCTCGTTGGCCAGAACGACGGCGAGATCATCAATGCGCAGGAGATCCGATTGCTCTGTGCGAGGACAAAGCGACGGGGTAGGCGGGGTCCGTACAAGCGACGGGGATGACGCCGCGGTCAAAAGTGGCCGTGATTCGCGACCGGGCCTGATATCCGCCGCCTCAGCCTCGTGATGAATAAGTCTTCAGCAGGCGTTCGATCTCCCCAAGACAGCTCTCGACGCGCGCCACCATGTCTGCCGTAGCTTGGGCGGCATCGAATCCCGGCACGCGCACCTCGTGTCCCGATTTAAGGTACGTAAGTTGCCGCTTTAGCGTTGTGCGAACTGTGATCCAGTCTGCCATTAGATCTTCGGTCGAGATCATCGCGTATCTCCCTTGTCTGCGAGGCTTCCCTTTTCAAGTGATGGGTTTCGCCGAGGAAATATCTTTGATCATCAAAGTGCCAATGGATTTACGACCGCGTGAATCTTGCTCGCTAACCCACCTCGTGACCGGCCCGTTGATTGTCTTCTGTTCCGGGTGATGCAGGCACCGTGTTGGTGCACGCGGACAAAGGACGTGTCGATCACCTGTAGAGCCGCGTCGTGGGTGCATGCCGGTTCGTTCATAATCTTCCTCCAGGCGCCCGCCCGCTGCCAGCGAACGAAGCGATTGTAGCAGGTAGTGTAGCGACCAAAGCTGTCCGGTAGGTCCCGCCAAGGCACCCGGATCGAAGCCGACATGAACCGGAAAAACATTGGTCATGGCGGTCCCGAGTTCATGGCAAAACAACGGAAAGGCCGTGGCACATATTTCTCCAAGCGTTGAGCTTGGCGATCGGATACCCTCGCAATTCGGCGAAGACGCTCACGGAGGTCATCGAGTGACGCGGCGGCGCGATCTTCTTGCGGGGCTCGGGATAGCAGTGGTTGGGCGCATAGCCGTAGCTGTCGCGCAGACGGCCAATCCGCAAGTCATGCTCGGAACACGTCGAGTCGCGGCCTGGATTGCGGACTCCGACGATGGCCGGGCCGATTTCGCAGTCTTCCTCACCCGCCTTTCCGAACTCGGCTGGCAGCAGGGCCACAACCTCGAAGTGGCCGTCCGGCAATGGAATGGCGATGTCACGGCGATGCGGACTCAAGCCGACGAGCTGCTGGCGTGGCGACCCGATGTGATCCTTGCGCAAAGCAACCCGGCTCTTGCCATCCTGCGGCCGAAGATCGGTCTTGTTCCGACCGTGTTCGTCGCGGTCGCCGATCCCGTCGGTAGCGGTCTCATCGAGAATTTGGCGCGTCCGGGCGGGAACATTACAGGCTTCACCAATTTCGAACCCACCATGGGCAGCAAGTGGTTGGAGGTGCTAAAGGAGACAGTTCCGCAACTGTCTCGCGTTCTTGTGCTGATGAACGTCGAAACGCCGGTGCACCAGAAGTTGTGGATGAATCTCTCGGACTCGGCGCCGACGCAGCATGTCGAGGCGGTCGCAGCGCACATTCATGATGCGCCTGAGATCGAACAAGCTATCGTCAATTTCGCCAAGGGAGGCGGTGGCGTCGTTGCGCTGCCGCATCCCCTAACCGTGACGCACGCTGCCCTCATTATCCGATTGGCGATCGCGAATCGGATGCCGTCATTGTTCGCCTTTGCCACTTACGTCCAGGCTGGCGCGCTCGTGTCCTATGGCATCAGAGCATTGGACGAATTTCGCCGTGCGGCTGACTACGTTGATCGCATCCTGCGCGGGGTCAGCCCGTCTCAGCTACCCGTTCAAGGGCCGACCCAATTTGAGCTCGCGATCAATCTCAAGACTGCAAAAGCGCTCGGTCTTGTGATTCCGCAGAACGTACTCGCGATCGCAGATGAGGTGATCGAACAATAAATTGTGGGAACACCAGCCTGACGGTCGTTCGTGACCCGAGGCGGAAGTCTGCGCGCGCCTTTGCGGTGATGCACGACGCGACCGCCAATGGTAGGCTCCTGTTTGAGGAGACGGCCAATGAGACGACGGCGTTTGATTGCGTTTATCGGCATTGCCGGCATCGCGCTTCCGTTTGCTGTGCGTGCCCAGCCAACGCATCCAATTCCGAAGATCGGCTGGCTTAAGATTCAAGGCCGGTTGCACACACCGGACCAGCTTCAGGCATTCCGTGAAGGTATGAAGGCGCTCGGGCTGATCGAGGGACGCGACTTCGTGCTCGAAGAACGATATGCCGACGACGATGAGAAACGGCTACCAGGCCTCGCTGACGATCTGATCAACTCAGGCGTAGCCGTTATCGTGGCCACAAGCCAACCTTCGATCGCCGCGGCCTGGCGCGTAACCAAAAGCATACCGGTGATCGGGCGAATGGTCGACGATCCCGTCGCCGATGGCATGGCTCAGTCACTGGCGCGGCCGGGCGGCAACGTCACCGGCATTTACACGATGACCGAGGAAATGACCCCAAAGCGGCTGGAGCTGTTGAGGGAGGCCGTACCGTCTATGCGCCGTGTCGGCGTCCTCATGCGTCAAGATTTTCCGAGCGCGAACATCGCGGGTCGCGATTGGAAGACTGCCGAAGCGGCAGCCCGGCAACTCGCGGTCGAACTCGTCGCGTTGAATGTCACGACGGAGGCGGAGATCACATCGGCATTCGAAAGGGCATCGAAGAGCAACATTGACGGCATCATGACGTTTCGGAATCCGACGGTCGTGACCTATCTCGATCTGATCGCCGCTCTCTCACGCAAGCATCGACTGCCCGCCATATTCGACGCGCGCGAATACGTCGAGGCTGGCGGCCTCATGTCTTATGGACCCAACATCGACAAAACCTATCAGCAATTGGCCGGCTTCGTGCTGAAGCTTCTGCATGAGATACCCCCTGGGGAGCTTCCGATCGAGGAGCCCCGAACGTTCGAGCTCGTCATCAACAAGCGAACGGCCGACGATATCGGAGCTTCCCTCCCGCTGAGTCTCTTAAGTCAGGCGGACAAAGTGATCGAATGAGAGATCAAACGTCGCCGTTAGCAGGTCGCTTTCGGAGCGAAGCGGACATTCAACCGGATTTTATGAGTACAGGGCCTAGTGGCCGGCGTCCCGACGGGCGACTGCCGCTGCTGATCGGTCCAAGAGGTCGAGCACCACTTGATCCTCGACCGGGCGAAAGTCGGCGTAGAACATCCCGACAGCGCCGAAATCTTCGGGCGAGAAGAGGCAGACGATTTCGTCCGCTTCCGGCCTCAAAGATTCGAGTGAGCTCGCTGCGGCTACCGGTACCGCCAGGACGACTTTTGCCGGTCCGCGCTTGCGTGCGGCGCGAAGCGCGGCGCGCATGGTAGCGCCGGTGGCGATCCCGTCATCGACCACCAGGGCGGTGCGCCCGCGAAGATCGATCGGCGCGCGCCGCCCAAGGTAGATCTGCCGTCGATGCTCAATCTCGCGTTGCTGGCGGCCGATCTCCTCGTCGAGATAGTTCTGGGGAACGCCGAGTTCGGCGACGATGTCGGACTCGATGACCTTCTCGATGGTCTCGCCATCGGCAATGGCGCCGACCGCAAGCTCTGGCGATAAGGGGTGGCCGATCTTACGCACCAGCAACAAATCGAGCGGCGCCTCGAGGCTCTGCGCGATTTCGAAACCCACGGGCACGCCGCCTCTCGGCAAGGCCAACACCGCCGGCCGTTGCGTCTTGAAGCGCTGCAGCGCCTTTGCAAGTCGCTGGCCGGCATCACGGCGGTCCGCAAACAGCATCGATTGCTCCCGGGCGGTCAACCGCAAGATGGCTCAGGAACCGCGGCCATGTTGGGCCGCAGTCCACTCACCGGGATTGATTTGAATCAAAACTTGGCCATAGCCTCTCCCTACACAGAACTATATTACTGTAAGGGCCTCTCTTGGCGAGACCCACGACCCGCGGTCGAGACGTTGGAGGAGGAAATCCATGGACAAGCCGGAAGAAGTCACGGAGCGCGGAGCGCCGGCATTGCCGTTCTTCGGCGACGTCGGCAATTTTAACGGGCAGGCGATGCGGTGGGCGATCTGGCCGCTGGAGTTTTGGCTGCAGTGGCAGGCCGACTTGCTGAGGGCGGCTCAGCCTGCGGCGGCGGATTGGATGGCGCGGCGCCGCGAGGGTACCGAAGCCGCGCTAAAGGCGCTGGAGCGGTTGTGCGCGTGTCATGACGCGCGGGATGTGTCCAAGATCCATAACGAATGGATGGAGGACGAGGCCAAGCGCCTTGAATCGGATATGCGCTCGGTGGGCGTGGCTTTCACCTGGCCGCATCAATTTGCCAAGTTGAGCGGGGCAGCCGCGCAGATGGAGCGTCCGCCCGCCTAGCGGCGGCTCGGAATCGTAGATTTGTCAATCCGCACCGGGAGTTCTCGGCGGGCGGGGGGCCGGCTTTGCGTCGCTTCAGCGCGATGCCATCATCGAGCTTCGGGCTCTTGCGGGGGTAGCCATGAAGCGACTTGTGGCGGTGTTCGCGATGTTGACCGTTCTCACGGGGGCGGTCCCGGTTCCCAACAATGTCGAGGCCGGATTCGAGGAGGTGCGGAGCTATCGCGCCATGTCCGATCCGCTCAAGTTCGAATACGTGAGCGGCGTCATCGATGGGTTGCTCGTGTCGGTGGCGGCCGGCGCGCCGTCGCGCGCGATGAGCGCGCTCAAGGCTTGTCTCGCCAAGGAGAACATCGTGCAGATCACCGAGATCGTCGACAAATTCGTCGACGATCACCCCGAAGACTGGGAGAGCGGCGCGCACGTCATGATTTATCTGGCGCTTGCAAACTATTGTCCGGCGATGGTCGCGAAATAGCAGCCTGCGTCTGGCGAGCGCGCCCGCATTACCTAAGCAGCACTTCAAGTTCGGAGAGAAATCCAATCTGACCCCGGTGGATCTTCTGCCGCGCGACCGCGAGGTCGAACCATTGCGCGCGGTCCACTTCCGGAAATTCCTGGCGCTTGCCGGAATGCGGCGGCCATTCGAGGCTGAAGCTGTTGCTGACGACCGCGCTCGCATCGAGGTCGCCTTCAAGCGCCCAAGCGTGCACCAGCTTGCCGCTCGCCTGGCGCTGCGGCGTCAGCGGTGTGAAATCGCCCGATGCGGGAAAGCCGGTTTCCTCCGAGAACTCGCGTATTGCGCGATCGAGCAGCGGCTCGCCCGGCTGCGCCTCGCCTTTCGGAATCGACCAGGCACCCAGGTCCTTGTTGCGCCAGAAGGGACCGCCGGGGTGCACCAACAATACTTCCGTCGCGCCCCCGTGACGCCGGTAGAGCAGAATTCCCGCACTGATCTTCGGCATGCTTCCCTTGGCGATTGCCACCTCGTATCGTCCCGTCACCCGAGAATTGATACTTCCCGATGGGACGCGTTACAAATTTCGCCATCGGCCCTCCCGAGGCACATGGTTGGGCTCGATGGGCGAGGAGACCACATGCCCGGTTTCGGTGACGATCAGCGCGACGCCTCGACGGCCGGTCCTGCGGCCCCCGATCCACACCCGTCGCGCACCGCACGGGTCGCGCCCGCGACGTGGGGCGTTTTGCGTTCGGCCTTCGGCGCGTGGCTCGCGGACCGAGCGCCCACCATGGGCGCCGCGATCGCGTTCTATACGACCTTTTCGCTGGCCCCCATCTTGCTGCTGGTGATCACGATCGCCGGCGTCGTTTTCGGCGAGCGCGCGGCGCGCGGTGCGCTGTTCGATGAGCTGCGCGATGTCCTGGGCGCCGACGGCGCTCGGGCGCTCGAAGCAATGATCAAGCACGCCTATCTCGGAGAGGCCGGGCCGGTTGCCACCGCGCTCGGCGCCGCCGCCCTCATCGCGAGTTCGACCGGAGTGCTGACCGAGCTGCAGGCGGCTCTCAACGTGATCTGGAAAGTGCGGGGACGGCCGGGGATCAGCGTATGGCATTGGGCGCGCCGCCGGCTGCTTTGCCTGGCGATCATCTTGGTGGGCGGCGCGCTGCTCACCGCCGCGCTCGCGGCGAGCGCCGTCATTCACGCACTCACCGGCTATCTGACCGAGCATCAGCTGATAACGCCGCTGATGCTCGAGGCGATCAATCTTTCAGTGACGTTGATGATGACCGTGGTGCTCTTCGCCATGATCTTCAAAATTCTGCCGGATGCGAGTGTACGGTGGCGCGAGGTGTGGCTGGGCGCGACGATCACCGCGTTGCTATTCATGATCGGCCGGCACTTCATCGGCCTTTATATCGGCAGTAAGCACGTGACCTCGATCTACGGCGCGGCGGGCGCGCTGGGGATCATCCTGATCTGGGTCTACTACTCGACGCAAATCCTGTTGTTCGGTGCCGAGATCACCAAGGCCTATGCCGACCGGATGAAGGCACCGGCCGCTCCCGCCGAGTGAGAACGGTGCCGGCCTATTTGCGGCGCTTCAGCCATTCCTGGTAGCGGGCACGGGCCGCCTCGTTTGGCGGATAAGTTCCGATTACCGGTGCGCCCTTGCCGACCTCTTCGATGACGAACTGCTCCATCCGCTCCTGTTCGGCGGCGTCGGCGGCCACTTCGCGCGCTAAATGGCGCGGCACGACGATCACGCCCTCGCCGTCGCCGACCAGAATGTCGCCGGGGAAAACCGCGACTCCCCCGCAGGCGATCGGCAGGTTCGTGTCGACAGCATGGTGACGGGCGAGATTGAGCTGCGGTGCGGGGCCGCCGAAATAGACGGGAAAGCCGAGGCCGGCAATTTCCGGTGAATCGCGCAAACCGCCGTCGCTCACGAATCCCGCAACGCCGCGCACCTTTAGCCGCGTCATCAATATCGAGCCGCCCGAGGCCGCGCGCGCATCGCCTCGACAATCCGACACCAACACGTGCCCCGGCGGCACCGATTCGATTGCGACGCGTTGGGGGTGCTTGGGGTCGGCGTATACGCCGGCGTGATCCAAATCTTCTCGCGAGGGGATGTAGCGCAGCGTAAAGGCCTCGCCGACCATGGTCTCGGGCCCGAGGCTCAGCGGGCGCACCCCCTGCAATACCGTGTTCCGCAGGCCCCGCTTCAAGAGCTGAGTCGAGAGCGTCGCGACGCTGCATTGGCGCAGCAACGCCTTGATGTCCTCGGTGATCTTGTCCATGAGGGCTCCTTATGGGTTGGCGGCAATCATCGCGCGCGCTGCTCCTTCACGCGGGTGACCAATTGCGTCGGGTCGACGAAGCGCAGCGCGATCAACAGCCAGACCAGCGTCGTCAGCATGTAAACCACCGCCATGGCGTCGACCGATTGCGTCGCTCGCACACCCGCGGCAAAGACCGAGTAGTAGAGCGCCACCACCAGCGTCTGACTGTCGGGGCCCGCGGTCAAGAAGGTGAGCTCGAAGAGGGCCAAGGTGCGCACCAATACCAGCAGCGCGGCGGCGAGAATGCCCGGCGCCAGAATCGGAACGAGCACGTAGATGAAGGTTCGAAACGTCCCGGCGCCGAACACGCGTGCGGCCTGTTCGAGGCGCGGATCGATCTGCTCGATGAACGGGGTCATGGTGAGAACCACGAACGGCACCGCGGGCACCAGATTTGCCAATATGACGCCGGCAAGCGTTCCGCCGAGCCCGACCTTGTACATGACGGTCGCGAGCGGAATCCCGTAAGTGATGGTGGGGACCAGAAGCGGCAGGAGAAACAGCAGCACGAACCATCGCTTGCCCGGAAATTGCCGGCGCGCCAGCGCATAGGCCGCGGGCACGCCGAGGAGGATCGACGTCGCGACCACCACCAGCGTCACTTCCGTGGTCACGATCAGCAGATAGTCGAGCTGGAATTCATCCCAGGCGCTGCCGTACCAGCGCGTGGTGAAGCCAGCGGGAAGCCAAGTGCCGAACCAGCGCGTGCCGAACGAGCTCACCACCACGGACGCAATAATGCCGAAGACGTTCAGCAGAAAGAAACTCATGGCGCCCCACACCAGGCACGACCATAGCCGCGCGAGCGCCCGGTTATAGCGGCGCGGCGCCATCATGCCTTGCCCCCGCCCGCGGGGCCGCGATAAAGCAGACCGCGTCCGCCCAGCACGGCCGCGACGATCAAGAGCTGGAGGCCGCCCATGATCATCGCGACCGTCGAGGCCATGGAGTAGTCGTAGTCCTCGAATGCCGATTGGTAAGCGGCGATCGAGATCACCCGCGTCGGTCCGGCGGGCGCGCCAAGCAGCACGGCGGAGGGGAAAACCGAAAACGCTTGCACGAAGGCGAGGCAAAAGGTGATTGCGAGACCGGGCGCCAAGAGCGGCAGGTAGATGTGGCGAAACTGCGCCCAGGACGAGGCCCCGAGCGTGGACGCGGCTCGGCCGAGCGACGGATCGATCCCCGTCAGGTACGAGAGGATCAGCAAGAAAGCGAACGGATATCCGGTGATCACCAGCGACAGCAGGACGCCCCAATAATTGTGCGTGAGGCGCACGGGCGCGGAAACGAGTTGGAGATCGAGCAGGACGCGATTGAGCCAACCCTGCGGTCCCAGGTAAGTCAGCATTCCCTCGGCCACCAGCACCGTTCCCAAGGTGATCGGCACGACCAGGATCGTCGTCAGCAACCGCTGATAGCGGATCGGATTGCGCATCAGGAACGCGATCGGCACCGATGCACCGACGTTGATCAAGGTCGCCGGCAGCGCGATCCAGAGCGTGGTGGGGACGGTGTTCCAGAACCGGGAATCGCTGAAGAAGCGCAAATAGTTGGCGAGCCGATCGGTATCCTTGGCCGGATTGAAGGAAAGCCCGAGGCCATAGAGGAACGGGTAAAGAAAAAGCGCAACCACGAGCAGCGCGGCCGGGACAACCAAAAGCGGCGCCGCATCAAATCCGGCTAGCCGCGAGCCGGCCGCGGTTGACTTCGCCGCCGCTTTCATGAGGCGCGCTGCTCGCCCGGCGTCGCCGCGCCGGCATCGCTCTCGCTCGGGAAAACCAGCACGCGCTCGGGCGCGACCGAAAGCTGAACTCGCTCCTCCGGCTGTAGGCGCCGCTCGGTGCGGAGATAGAGGATACCCGCGTCGGTCACGACATCCACGAGATAGTCGCGGCCGCAATATTCGACTTGGCTGACGGTGCCGGTGATCGCGTTGCGGCTGCTGCCCAGCGCGATCTCCTCCGGCCGGATCGCCGCCGTGACGCGGCTGCCGAGCGCCGTCGATTGCGGCGAGCCCCGCAATTGTAATCCGCCGCTCGCGAGCTGCGCCGTGCCGCCATCCGTGCCCGTGAGATCGAACTCCAGGATATTTCGGTAACCCATGAAGCGCGCAACCAGAAGGTTGGCGGGGCGCCCATAAAGCTCCTCCGGCGTGCCGATCTGCTGCACGACCCCGTCATGCAGCACGACGATGCGGTCCGCGAGCGAAAGCGCTTCGTCCTGATCATGAGTCACGTAGATCGTGGCGCGCCGCACCTCGTGATGAATGCGCCTGAGCTCGTGCCGCATTTCCAGACGAAGCTTGGCATCGAGATTGGAGAGCGGCTCGTCCATCAGGATCACCGGCGGGTCGATGACAACGGCGCGCGCGAGCGCCACCCGCTGCTGCTGTCCCCCCGAAAGCTGGCCCGGCAATTTTTCCGCATGGGCTCCGAGTTGAACCAGTTCGAGCGCGGCGTCCGTCCGCTTGCGAATTTCGGCTCGCGGCACGCCGCGCATCTGCAATCCGAAACCGATATTGCGCCGCACGCTCATGTGCGGGAACAAAGCGTAGTTTTGGAACACCATGCCAAAGCCGCGCTCCTCCGGCCGCAGCACGTCGATGCGCCGCTCATCGAGCCAGATACTGCCGCCAGTGAGTGGCAAGAGCCCCGCAATGCAGTTGAGGGCCGTCGATTTGCCGCAGCCGGAGGGCCCCAACAGCGCGATGAACTCACCGCGCCGGATCGAGAGGGTGAGCTCGTCGAGCGCGGTCGTCTCGTGGAAGCGACGCGTGACGCGATCGAGCCGCAGTTCCTCGAAGCCGTGCGAGGGGCTTTCGACGTTAGGGCGTGCTTCGCTCATCGCGGTCGCTTCCACGCAGAGGTGTCTCGACGACGGCTACTTGATCTTGCTGCCGCCGATCTCCTCGTCCCATTTGTGAAATGCCGCGATCAGGTCTTTGCCGAAGAGCGGTGCCACGATCGGGTATTGCGCCATCAGCTTATCGTATTCAGGCCGACCGAATTGCTTCAGCAGGTCCTGACTCGCCTGCGACGCCATGCTCACCGGCACGCCCTTGATCGCCGGTCCCGGATAGAAGTAGCCGTCGTCGTAAGTCACGGCCTGCTGCTCGGGCTTCAGCATGAAAGCGATCAGGTCCAGCACGACCGCGAGATGGTCGTTCGAGACGCCCTTGGGGATCGCCATGTATTGCGCGTCGGAAACCCAAGTGAAGCCCTTGGGTCCCGTCAACAACTGGACCCTGGCGGTCTCGGGGACGGTGCCGAGTGCGCGCGGGTTGATGTCCCACCCCGCGGTCGATGCGATAATGTCGCGCGAGCCCTCGCCGAGTTCCTTCATGGTGACGCCGGTACCGGAAGGATAATACTCAATGCAGCCGTTGAGTTCCTTCAGGAAGGCCCAGGTCTTGTCCCAACCTTTGATCGGATCGCGTGGATCGCTGTCCCCGAGGAGATAGGGGAGGCCCTGCAGGAAAGTGCGGCCGGGGCCGGAATTGGCGGGACGCGCATAGTAGAATCGGTTGGGATGCGCCTTGCACCACGCAAGCAATTCATCGGTGGTCTTCGGCGGGTCCTTGACCCGCTCGGGCGCGTATTCGAGCAGCGGGCCCGAGGGCGTATAGACGGTGGTGATGGCAAAGCCGTCAGTCGGCTTTTGCATCGTGAGCGCGCCGGCACTGTAGTTCTCCATCAAGCCGGGGAATTTGTCGGCGAAGTCCGGCAGCAGCTTGGTCCAGAGGCCCTGCTCGATTCCGGCCGAGATCGCGTCGGTGCCGCTCAGCACCAGATCGATGTCGACGCGTCCTGCATCCTGCTGCGCCTTGAGCTTGCCCGGCAATTCCGGCGCCGGTGCCTTGGTGAAGACGAAGCGCGAAACCAGATTCGAGTGGGATTTCTGATAGGCCTCGATGGCCTTTTGGTTAAGCGCGAGCTGACCGCCCACGTCGATGATGTTGATGACCTGAGCCGAGCTCGGCAGCGGCGGCGCGGCCGCGTGCGCGGCGCCGATCGCGACGGCTATCGTGAGCGCCACTCCGGCAGAGAGGAGAAACGTCTTCGCATGCGCCATAGCGTGAGCCTCCCAAAGGTCATTTATGGATAGCGAGCGACAGAGCCTATCTGGATTGTCGTACCTTGTCTCTCATCCCTTAACGCCGCCCGCGCCGAGGCCAGCCACGATCTCGCGCTGAATGACAATGGTCAGAACGAGCGCCGGGAGGGTCACAATCAACGCCGCGGCGGCGAGCGGACCCCATGAGATCTGTTCGAAGGTGAGAACGTTGTAGACGGCGACCGGCAAGGTTCGGGTTTCGCGTCCCGCGAGCACGACGCCGAAGATGAAATTGTTCCACGAGAAAATAAAGGCGAGGATCGCTGCAACCACTATTCCCGGACGCGCCAACGGCAACGCGATGTAGCGGAACGCTTGCCAGAGCGTGCAGCCGTCGATCAGCCCGGCCTCCTCCAACTCCGGATGCATGGTCTCGAAGAATCCCATCATGACCCATGCAACAATCGGCACCGTGATGACGAGATGGGTGATAATCAGCGGCCAGAGCGTTCCGGTAAGGCCGAGCGCTTGGAACAGGATGAAAAGCGGAATGAGATAGGAGAGGTTGGGGGTGATGCGCGCGATCAGCACCAGCATGGCGAGGCGATAGGCCTTGGCCTTGGCGATGCCATAGCCTGCCGGCACGCCCACCAGCAGCGCGAGCAGTGTCGCACTTCCCGTCACGATCAGGCTGTTGACGAGATAGTGGCCGAAGGGGCTCGCCTCGAAGACACGGCGGAAGTTGTCGAGCGTCGGTGCTTCGGGGATGAAAACCGGCGGAAACGAGATGTTCTCGATCTCGGTCTTGAGCGAGAGCGACAGCATCCACAGGAACACGAGGACCGCCGGCGAGATCGCGACCGCGACGGCAAAGGTGAGTGCCGCTCTGTGCCGCCAGCGCCGCAATGACGCCGCGAGTGTCCGGCGCCGCGGCGCCAAGGCCGGCGTCAGCTCGCCCATTGCGTCCTCTGTCGCACATAGAGCAGCGCCAGCGACAGCGCGACGATCAGCACGAAGAAGACGACGACCACCGCGGAGGCGTACCCGATGTTGTAGAAAGCGAAGGCCTGAAGATAGAGGAAGATGTTGATGGTCTCCGAAGCCGTGCCGGGACCGCCTTGCGAGATCACGAAAATGATGTCGAAGGCCTTGACGGCGTCGATGGTTCGGATGATGGCCGCCACCATCAAGAACGGTGCAACCAGAGGCAAAGTGATGTGGCGAAAGCGCTGCCACGCCGAGGCTCCGTCCAGTTGCGCGGACTCATAGGGTTCACTCGGCAGTGCCGCGAGCCCGCCCAGGACGATCAGCATCACCAGTGGCGTCCATTGCCAAGTCTCGACCAGCACCAGGCTCGGGATCACGGTTCCGGGATCGAAAACCCAAAGCTGCGCCGGCAGCCCGACGAGGCTTAGCAGATAGTTCAGCACGCCGAGCTGCGGGTGGAACATCATGGTCCACACGAGGCCCACCGCGACCGGCGTCGCCATCATCGGCAGGATGAATATGCCGCGCAGCAGACCGCGCAAGGGAAAACGCTGCTGGAAGATCAGTGCCGCCGAGGTGCCGAGCACCAGCGGCGCCACGACCGCAAGCGCCGTATAGATCAAGGTGCGCAGCAGCGCCCCTTGAAATCGCTCGTCGACGAAGAGATGGGCATAGTTCGCAAGGCCGACAAACGTCCGAGCCTGCGCGATCTTCCACTCGTGCAGGCTCATGAATACCGTGAAAAGCCAGGGGAATATGATCACCGCCGCGACGATGAGCAGGGCCGGGAGAATAAAGAGAGCGTAAGGACGGTGTCGGACGCGGCCCACAATCGCCCGGCGCCAGGGCGAGCGATGCGCGGCGTGCCCGCTTCCCCGCCGTGAAAGCGCCGCTTCGCTCGCCATAGGCGGGTCAGGTCTTCTCGGTTCGCTCGAGCACCGGGCGGAACGCGTCCGTCGCCTTCTTGAGCTCGGTCGCGGGGTCGGCTCCGGAAATCATGTTGGTGAGTGCCACGCCGAAGGTGTCGCGGAACTCGGTCACGGCGGTGATGTCCGGAAGCCCGGCGCGCGCGATCTTGATCGATTCGATCATGCATTCAAGCCATTCGCGCGGTGCCTTGAGATTGGGCGAGGTCTTGACCGCTTCATAGGCCGAGGTGCGTCCGGGCGCGCCGAAAGCGCCTTCCAAGTGCAGCTTGTTCATGGCCTTGCCGGTCGCCCATTGGCAATAGAGCCACGCGGCCTCCTGCTTTTTGCTGAAGCGAGAAATGCCGATGCCGTCGCCGTAAAGCGAAGTGCGGTGCGCCTTGGGGCCGGGCGGCATGACACCGTAACCCACCTTGCCGACCACGCGCGATTTGGTGGGGTCCTCGAGTGGAAGCGCGAAGCCGATGCCGTCGAGCCACATCGCTGCCTTGCCCAGCACGAAGGTGGTTTGGCACTCGTTCCAATTGAACCCGGTGACCCCGGGCGGCGCGCACTCCCGGTTGAGGGTCTGGTAGATCTGCGCCGCGGCAATCGCCTCGGGTCCGTCCATGTGCATGGTGAGGTCGGGATCGATGGAGTCGACGCCGTGACCCAGCAGGAATGTCAGGTAAGGCGGCAGATTGGCATTCTTGAGTCCGCGCGCCACCCAGCCGGCGGACCCGTTCTTGGGGTCATTGAGCTTGTGGGCGACCTCGATGATCTCCGTGTACGATTGCGGATAGGAACCGCCCTTCGCCGCGAACAACTCCTTGTTCCAGTAGATCACGAAGTAATCGAGGTTGAGCGGCAGCGTGTCGAGCCTGCCGTCTTTTTGCGTCGCGTAGTCGATGGCACCCTTGGCGAAATCGTCGAAGTCGAAATCGGGATTGGTGAGCTGCGTGTCCTTGATGAACCCGCGCACGTCCACGAGCCACTTGCCCTTGCCATAGAGCTGCTTTTGCACGTGATAGGCGACCGTCACCACGTCGAAGCTCGGATTCCCCGATGCGAACTCGATTGCGACCTTCTGGCGGTGCTGCTGCTCGGGTATCTGTTCGGATCCGACGCTGATGCCCGTCAATTCCTCGAATTCCTTCTCGTGCTTCTGCAGCAACTCGCCGCGGGGGCCGAGCGTGTGCGAGACCTCGATATGCTCGCCCTTGAAGCGCTTCCAGTCGAAGCCGGATTGCCCCGAAGCCCGCCGCATCAGGATGGCCGGAGCACCGGCGGCGGCAAAACCTGCCGCGCTCGCCTGCAAGAGACCGCGCCGAGTGATCAACGTCAGTTGTCGATTGCCGCGCTTCATGGCTGCCGCTCCCTCCACGACATGATTCAAATAGCGGGGCGGCGCTGGCGCCTGGCCCCGCGAGACCGCATCTCGCGCGCGATTTGGCGAACGGTATTCGCTGCGAAACGAGGGTGTCAACCAGGGCTCGCGTCACCCGCTAGGTCATCTTAGGGTGCGGGAGCCGTTTGCGAATTGCGCATGCTTGCTGGCATGGTACTTGCGTATCGCTCTTGAAGATTATGCTTGCGATGGACGGATGGAATTTCACTCCTGCACCTTCCGGCGCGATGTCTCCCGCCTTAGGACATAATCAGGGGCCGCCGCTCGACGAGCCGCCGGGCGTGAGTTGGAGCCACTATTGCTGGCGCCGAGCCCATCGGCGTGCCTGGAAAACTCCGCCGCGGGAAATAGCCTTGGCGCGCCTGGCGCGCGCCCAAGAATTGGGCATGTCCTACCATGACTATACGGCGGTCATCCTGGACCGGGGTTTGTATCTTTGAGTTTCCCCGCGCCATTTGACCCCGTGCACCCTGCCCGATAGCATCGGGTGTGTTCCTCCCAGAGCGCTGAACTCCCGTGTCCGTCGCCTTTCGTTTCGATCCCATAGAGCTGCCGCCGGAATGCGATGCGCTTCGCCGCGAGATTCGCACTTTCCTCGCCGAAGCGCGCGCGAGCGGGCTTTGGGCGCCGGCCGGCGATTTCGCCACCAGTCATTCCGCGGCCTTCAGCCGCGCCGTCGGCGAGCGCGGCTGGATTGGTATGACTTGGCCCAGGAAGTATGGCGGCCACGAGCGCTCGGCGCTCTATCGCTTCGTCGTGACGGAGGAAATGTTGGTGCAGGGGGCGCCGGTGGCTGCGCACTGGATCGGCGATCGCCAGAGCGGCCCGTTGCTGCTCCGCTTCGGCACCGAGCTACAGCGCCAGGAGTTCCTGCCGCGCATCGCCCGCGGCGAAATCTTTTTCTGCATCGGCATGAGCGAGCCCGATTCCGGATCCGATCTTGCTTCGATCCGCACCCGCGCGGAGCCGGTTGCCGGGGGCTATCGCGTGAACGGCCGCAAGGTCTGGACCAGCCATTCGCACCGTTCGCACTTCATGATCGCCCTGTGCCGCACTTCGCCCGCGGACGACGACCGACATCAGGGGCTCTCGCAATTGCTGATCGACCTGAAGTCGCCGGGTATTTCGATCCGGCCGATCCGCAACCTCGCGGGCGACCTCGATTTCACCGAGATCACCTTCGATGATGTGTTCGTCCCCTCGGATCGGTTGATCGGAACCGAAGGCGGCGGCTGGAAGCAGGTCACCAGCGAACTCGCCTTCGAGCGCTCCGGTCCCGAGCGCTTCGTCAGCACCTTCCGCCTGCTGGTCGAGTTTCAGCGCCGCATCGGCGGTCATCCCGAGCCGCGCGCGCTCGAAGCGTTGGGGCGCTTCACCGCTCATCTCTGGACGCTCCGGCGCATGTCGCTCTCGATCGCCGGCATGCTGCAGAAGGGCGAGATGCCGAATCTCGAAGCCGCCGTGGTGAAGGATCTCGGCAACGCCTTTGAGCGCGAGATACCGGAGCTGGTGCGGCTGTTGGCCCCGCGCGGCCGTCGCGCCGGCGGCAACGATCGCTTTGAGGAGACGCTTGCCGAGGCGATCCTGCATGCGCCCTCCTTCACCTTGCGCGGTGGCACGCGCGAGATCCTTCGCGGCATCATCGCACGCGGGCTGGGGCTCCGGTGAGCGAGACGCTGGTCTTCGACGCGGCCGACCGGTTGTTTGCCGACCTTGCGACGCCGGGCGTAGTGAATGCGGCCGAAGCGGGAATTTGGCCGGCGACGCTCTGGATTGCAGTTACCAACGCGGGATACCTCGACGCGCTTGGCGGCGACGTGAACTTGGGTGGTCTTGAGGACGCCGCGGCCGTGCTGCGCGCGGCGGGGCGGCACGCGGCCCCGCTGCCGATCGCAGACACCATGCTGGCGCGATGGCTGCTGCGGCTGGCGCGTCTGGAGCCGCCCGAGGGATCGCTTGCGCTCGTCGTCGAAACCCCGGAGCTGAGGGTCGATCTCGCGCGGGCGCGCGAAGGCTGGCATCTGGCTTGCGAGGTCAGTGCCGTGCCCTGGGTGCGGTTCGCCGAGGCATCGGTGTTTGTGCGCGGCGACCAGGTGGCGCTGGCGCAGCGCAGTGAGTTCGTCGCGGAAGACGGGCGCAATCTCGCGGGCGAACCCGCAGGCGCTAT
Organism: Allostellaceae bacterium; assembly: GCA_035517495.1. Lineage (GTDB taxonomy): Bacteria > Pseudomonadota > Alphaproteobacteria > ATCC43930 > CGMCC-115725 > DASZHJ01. Next base: position 44,547 of record DATIYT010000139.1, read on the forward strand.
TTCGGTCGATCGCGATATTCCGGCGGCGGCGGTCGGCACCCTGCCGGCGGGAGCGAATGCGGTCACCGCGTTCCGCCTCGGCGCGCTGCTGCGGGCGGTGGAGATGGCGGGCGCTCTCGAAGCCGCGCTGCAGCTTGCCGTCACCTACGCCAATGACCGCGTGCAATTCGGCCGCCCGATCGGAAAGTTCCAGGCAATCCAGCAGCAATTGGCGCTGGCGGCGGAGCAAGTGGCGGCCGCCGGTGTTGCCTCGGCGGCCGGAGTTGCCAGAGCGATCGACGGCGATCTCGCATTCGCAGCCGCCGCCGCGAAGCTCCGCGCCGGCGAGGCCGCGGGCAAGGTTGCGGACATCGTGCATCAGGTGCATGGCGCGATCGGCTTCACTCATGAACACCGACTGCATCACCTGACGCGGCGGCTCTGGTCGTGGCGCGACGAATTCGGCCACGAAGCCTATTGGGCGATGGAACTGGGCCGCCTCGCGGTGGCGCAAGGCGCCGACGGGCTCTGGCCCTTCCTCGCCGCACGCTGAGTTGAGATGCTGCATTTGGCGAGACACGTTGCGGTCGGTCAAACAAGCGATCTGGGAGATCGGGGGGATATAGGGGGATGGGGGGACGTTCGATATTTTCAATCTCCCCGATCCCCGGTCATCCCCCTATCCCCTTCAAAGGAGCCCTGGTCGGCGGGATTGGACCATACGCAAACTCGGGTAAGCGGTAATGCCTGAGCGCGATCTGACGCCCTTCTTTCGCCCGGCGGCGGTCGCGGTGATCGGCGCCTCGGCGGACCCGAACCACATTCGCGGCCGCATCCTGACGCAGCTCGTGAAATCGCAATATCCCGGTCGCATCACCCCCGTGCATCCCCGCGGCGGCGAGATGCTGGGACTTCCGGTTTGCACATCGATCGCCGCGGCGGACGCGCCCGTCGATCTCGCGCTGATCGCGATCCCCGCCGATGCGGTGGCGGGCGTGCTTGAGGAATGCGCCGCCGCCGGGGTGCGCGCGGCCTATATCTTCAGCTCGGGCTTCGCCGAGGAAGGCCGCGACAAGCAAGCGCTGCAGCAGCGCATCCGTGAAATCTCGGAGCGGACCCAAATGATCATCGGCGGCCCGAACGCCGTCGGATTCATGAATGTGAGCTTGCCGCTGGTTGCGAGCTTTACTCCGGCGGTTGATTTCGCGGCGCTGCCGGCTCTGCGCGCGGCGAAGGCGCCGCGTCGCATCGCCGTCGTGTCGCAGAGCGGCGGCCTCGCCTTCGCGTTCTTCAACCGCGGCGTCAAGCGGCGATTGCCCTTCAGCTATGTCGTCAACACCGGCAATGAAGCGGCGCTCGACCTCGTGGACATCGGCGAGTTTCTCTTGAGCGACGCCGGCACGGGCGTGGTGCTCATGTTCATCGAGCAGATTCGCCGCGGGTCCGCTTTCATGGCACTCGCCGAACGCGCGCTTCGGCTGGGCAAACCCTTGATCGTCGCGAAGATCGGCCGCTCCGCCGCCGCGCGCCGTGCCGCCATCTCGCATACCGCCAGCATGACTGGCACAGATGCCGCCTACGAGGCCGTGTTCCGACGCTACGGCGTGATCCGCGGCGAGGATCAAGACGACATGCTCGACATCGCGGCGGCGGCGGTGCTGGCGCCTGAGCCGGAGGGGCGCCGCGTCGGCGTCGTCACCATATCGGGCGGGGTTGGCGGCTGGCTCGCGGACACGCTCGAAGCGCACGGCCTTGTGGTTCCGGAATTCAGCAGGGGTTTGCAGGCTCGCATTCGCACGTTCCTGCCGAGCTTCGGCGCCGCCGGCAATCCCATCGACATCACGGGGCAGGCGATCGGCAGGGACTATCGCCTGCGGTCGGTCGAGACCCTCGAGAATTCCGACGAGGTGGACGCGATCGTGGTCGGCAACTCCTTGGCCGCAGACAGCCGGCTTGCCGTGGAGAAAGCGGCGTTGGCGGAGATCGCGGCGCGCAGCCGCAAGCCGATCCTGTTCTACAGCTACCCGCTCCCTTCCGAAGCGGCGCAGAGCGACCTTGAGGAGATCGGCATCCCCCTCTACACGGGCATTCGCGGCGTGGCGCGCGCGCTGTCGCTGCTGGCGGAGCGGAGCGAGGCAAAGGCGGCGCTGCTGCGGTCGATGCCCGATGCTTCCGCGGCGTGTCCGGAGCGAGCGGCCGCGGCACGCTTGCTCGATCAGGCAGGACCGACGCTCACCGAAGCGGAGGCGCTCGGGGTGCTGCAGCTCTACGGAGTTCCGGTGCCGCGACATCGCCTGGTGCAGAGCGCCGCCGCGGCGGTCGACGCGGCGCGCGAGATCGGCTTTCCCGTTGTCCTCAAGGTGCAATCGCCGGAAATTCCGCATAAGAGCGATGCAGGCGCCGTGGCGCTTGGGCTGCGCAGCGAGACCGCAGTCGCAGAGGCGTACGATGCCGTGCTCGCCGGCGCTCGTCGCGCGGCGCCGGCTGCGCGGATCGCCGGCGTGCTGGTCGAAGCGATGGCAAAGCCGGGCCTCGAGCTTATCCTCGGTGTCGGCGAGGACGAGACCTTTGGTTCGCTACTGCTGCTGGGCCGCGGCGGGATCGAGGTCGAGGCGCTCGGTGACCGAACAATGACACCGCTTCCGGTCGATCTCACGGCGGCGGAGTGGCTCGTGGAGCATTTCGATCGCGGGTGCCTGCTCGCGGCGCACCGCGGCCGTCCCGCGCGCGACCGCCGCGCGCTTGTTGCACTGATGCTCGCGCTCGGCCGGCTGGCGCGCGACTTTGGAGGCCGGCTTACAGAGATCGATCTCAATCCGGTGATCCTCGGCGCCGAGGGCGAGGGGCTTTTGGTGGTGGATGCGCTGATGGTTCAGCGGCAACCGACGAATGGAGGCATGCGATGACCGAAACGATTCGCTTCGAGATCGAGGGCGCGATTGCCACCATCACCCTCAATCGCCCCGAGCGCATGAATGCTTTCACATGGGAGATGATCGACGCCTGGGCCGCGGCGCTGGACGCCTGCGGCAGGAACGACGCGGTCTCGGTGGTGATCGTCACCGGCGCCGGCAAGGCGTTTTGCAGCGGTGGTGACATCGCGGAGATGCAGCGCCGGCATGAGCACACCCCCTGGGACCGCAAGCGCGAGCTGCAGGCCCATGTGCACAAGATTCCGCTGGCGCTGCAAGCGCTCGACAAGCCCGTGATCACCGCGATCAACGGCGCCGCGACCGGGGCGGGGATGGACTTGGCGCTGATGTCGGACCTGCGCATTGCCGCCGAAAGCGCGCGGCTAGGCGAGACCTATGTGCGGGTTGGCCTGGTTCCCGGCGCTGGCGGCGCGTGGTTCCTGCCGCGCCTTGTCGGCACCGCCAAGGCGTTGGAGCTGTTCTGGACCGGCGACATCATTGACGCGCGGGAGGCGGAGCGTATCGGCCTCGTCAACAAGGTGGTGCCCGATGCCGAGCTGATGACTGCGACGCGGGCGCTCGCCGAGAAGATCGCGCGGGGGCCGCAGCTCTCGGTGCGGTTCATCAAACGTGCGGTCTATGCGGGTTTGCAAAGCGACTTGCGCGGCGCGCTCGACATGATCTCCTCGCACTACGCGGTCGCATCCAGCTCCGCCGATCACCGCGAAGCCGTCGCGGCTTATCTCGAGAAGCGCAAGCCGAATTTTACGGGGAGATGACGAGGGGAAAACGCATCAAAGCGAGTTCGCGTCTCGCCTTTTTGAGGGGATTCGAGGAATTGGAAACTCTCCCTTCACCCGAACTTTGATATAGCGGGCGCCAACTCTACCGCGGCCGAGATCGCTAAAATGCGATCGAGTTGGAGAGCGTTCATGACACGTGGCGTCATTATCCTGTTGTGCATCGTTGGCGGGCTCGTCGTCGTGAGTGTGACGAGCCTGGTGGTCGGCCTTGGCACCGGCAACTTGAAGCTCAGCAACGTGATACCACCCGGCGCCGCCAGCACCCCGGAATTTCGCGCGAAACTCGTGGAGAGCAGCAGGAAGTCCTGTCTCAAGAATGCGGCGTCGCTCATGCCCGGCGCCAATGGGAGGCAGGCCGATGTCTATTGCGATTGCTTTTCGAAGGGCGTCGCCGACTCGCTGACCGAGGACAATCTGCGATACATGATGGATCACCTCGGCAGCATGCCACCCGACGTTACGCCGAAGCTGAAGTCACTGACCAGCCAGTGCCGCAGCGCTGCGCTTGCCAAGTCATAGCGCCGTCTCAATGGCGCCGGATCGACGTTTGGAGGCATAATCGCCGGCGCGGAGAAGCTCAGGCGAGAAGGGGGATACCATGTCGCGCGGCGCCGTCATCCTGCTCTCGATCATAGGCGGTCTGATCATCATTGGTCTCGCGGCGCTGGGGGTCGGCTTCGGGACGGGAAACTTCAAGCTCAGCAATCTGCTGCCAAGCGGCTCCACCAACTCGCCGCAATTCCGCGCCGATTTTGTCGACAGCAGCAAGAAATCCTGCATCAAGGCGGCAACGGAGCGCGCGCCAACCTTGGGCGCGCAGAAGATCGAAGCTTATTGCGACTGTTTTTCGTCCGGTGCTGTCGATCTGCTGACGGAGGACGACGTGCGATACATGCTCGATCACATGGGCGGCACGCCGCCCAACCTGGAACAAAGATTGGAGCCGGTCGTTGCGCGGTGCCGTACCGTGGCGCTCGGGAACTAGCGTAAAAGCTTGGCGATCGCGAGGGGCATCATGACCCATGAGAGAAAGACGGAGCGGGCAGCGATAGACCAGCCGCTACTTCCCAATGCAGTCGAGGATGGCTGGGGCAGCGACCGCATCGCGCGGCTGCTCAGCCGCTTCGATCTTCCCTATATCTGCCTCAATCCCGGCGCCAGCTATCGCGGGCTGCACGACAGCCTGGTCAATCTGCTGGGCAATCGCGCGCCGCAGATGCTGCTGTGTCTGCATGAGGAGAGCGCGGTCGCGATTGCGCAGGGCTATGCCAAGGTGACGGGGAAGCCGCTCGCCGTGGCGCTCCACAGCAATGTCGGACTGATGCACGGCACCATGGCGATATTCAACGCCTGGTGCGACCGCGTGCCGATGCTGATCTTGGGTGCGACCGGGCCGGTCGATGCGGTGAAGCGCCGGCCCTGGATCGACTGGATTCACACGGCGCGCGACCAGGCGGCGATCGTGCGGCCCTACGTGAAGTGGGACGACCAGCCGGCCTCGATCCCCGCCGCCGAAGAATCTTTGCTGCGCGCCATGCAGATCGCGACATCGGCGCCGCGTGCGCCGGTCTATGTGGTGCTCGACAGCGCGCTGCAGGAGATGCCGTATCGCACCGATACGCCGCTGCCCGATGTCGCCCGCTTCGCTCCGGTGCCGGCGCCGGTGCCTGATCCCGCCGCCATCGCTGAAGCGGCGAAGCGCCTCGCCGCCGCACGCCAACCCGCTATCCTGATCGGCCGCGCCACGCGCGATGAGGCGGCATGGCGCGAGCGCGTGAAACTTGCCGAGCGTCTCGCGGCGCTGGTGGTGACGGACCTCAAAGCGGGCGCGGCGTTTCCGACCGATCATCCGCTGCACGCAGGCCCGCCCGGCGGTTTCCTGCGGCCCGAGGTGGCGGAACGGCTCAAAACGGCGGACGCTATCCTCGCGCTCGACTGGATCGATCTCGCGGGAACGCTCAACACGGTCTGGCCGGGCGGAACATGTCCAGCCTTCGTCATCAACGCGACGCTCGATCACCAGCTTCACAATGGCTGGAGCTTCGATCATTTCGGCCTGCCGCCGACCGATATCCGCCTCGCCGCCGAGCCGGACGCGGTGGTGGCGGCGCTTGTGTCGGCTCTGCCGGCGGGACGTCGGGAGCTTCCGGCGTCGACGCCGGCGCGCGCTGCGGCCGTGCCGGCGAGCGGCGTGATCACCATCGCAGCGCTTGCCGCGCGCTTGCAGGAAGCAACCCGGGGCGAGAAGGTCTCGCTGTTGCATCTGCCTCTGGGATGGGACGGCGGCTATTGGCATTTCCGCCATCCGCTCGACTACATCGGCGGCGACGGCGGCGCCGGAATTGGGGCCGGACCCGGCATCGCCGTGGGTGCGGCACTGGCGCTCGAAGGCAGCGGTCGCCTTCCGATCGCGATCACCGGGGACGGCGATTTCCTCATGAGCTCGACCGCGCTCTGGACAGCCGTTCACTACAAGGTTCCGCTGATGGTCGTCGTCGCCAACAACCGTTCCTTCTTCAATGATGAGCTGCATCAGGAGCGGATGGCGCGCCAGCGCAATCGCCCGGTCGAGAACCGCTGGGTCGGCCAGCGCATCGCCGAGCCCGCGCCCGATCTCGCGCAAATGGCCCGAGCGCAAGGCGCTATCGGCATCGGCCCGGTCGAGGACGCCGCCGATCTTGCAGCGGCACTCCAGGACGGCGTGCGCGCGCTCAGGAACGGCGCCGTCGTCGTGATCGATGTGCACGTGGCACCGGGCTACGCGCCCGGCGCCGCCATGACGCGCGAGGGCGGGAAGGGGGCGGCGTAATAAGGCCCGCTACCCCACCGCCTTTTTGAAGCGGTCCGCGGTGAGCGGGAGGTCGCGGATGCGGGCGCCGCTTGCGTGCGCGACCGCATTGGCGATGGCGGCGCTCGTCGGTCCCTGCATCGCTTCGCCGGCGCCGAGCCAGGGCTCGCCCGGCCGATTGATCGGGGTCACATCCACCTCCGGCACTTCGGGGAACCTCAGGATCGGATAGGTCTCCCAGTCCTTGGCATCGATGCCTTCGGGGTTGAATCGCACCTGTTCCTTGAGGGTCCAGCTCGTCCCCTGGATGATCCCGCCTTCCATCTGGTTCTTGAGGCCGTCGGGGCTGACGATCTGACCGGCATCGACGGCAGCCGTCGCCTTCACCGCCTTGATGGCGCCGCTGTTGCGATCGGTCTCCACATCCGCGATCACCGCGACGTAGGTCGCGTGGTTCTTGTATTGTGCGAAGCCGATGCCGCGCCCGCGGCCGTCGCCGCCCTTGGCGCCCGCGAGCCAATTCGCGTTCTTGGCCGCAAGCTCGATCACCGCCTTGGCGCGGGGATCGTCAAGGTGGGCGAGGCGGAAGGCGACGGGATCCGCGCCGGCCGCGCGCGCCAGCTCGTCCATGAAGGATTCGATCGCGAATACGTTGGCTTGGGCGCCCAGAGTGCGCAGCGCCGAGACGCGCAGCGGCATCTCCCTGATGAAATGATGCGTGACCTTCTGTCGTGGAAACCGATAGAGCGGGATTGCGTTGCGGTCGCCGCCGCCCGCGGGCTGCGGAATTATCGGCGGCGAGGCCGGCGCCATCGGTTCCGCCAGATGCCAGGCGGCCAAAAGGTTGACCCCGTCTTTCTCGCCGGGCCGCGTGCTGTGCGTGTTGGACCAGACGTCGAAGCTCCAATCGACGATACGGCCGTTTCCGTCGAGCGCGGCTTGAGCACGCATCGACATTGCGGCGCCATAGGGCTCCCAGTGGAACTCGTCGTCGCGCATCCACTGCACCTTGACCGGCCGGCCATCAGCGGCACGCGCCAGCAAGGCCGCGTCCAGCGCCACGTCGTCGGCGCCATTGTGGCCGTAGCAGCCCGAGCCCTGCGCCTGCGCGACGGTGATGTGGTCCAAGGGTATCTTCAGCGCGCGCGCGAGGTCGCGGCGCAGCGGGAACACGCCTTGGCAATGCGACCAAACCTGAAGCCGGTCTCCGGTGAATTGAGCGACGGCGCAGGAGGGACCGATCGAGGCGTGCGCGACATAAGGCCGCGTGTACTCGGCGGTCAAAACCTTGGCCGAGGAGTCCGGTGCGGGGCCGGCCTTCTCGGAGATCACGAAATCTTCGCTCGGCAGCGATTTCACGTAAGCGTTGATCTTGTCGAAATCCGGCAGCGGCTTTCCCTGGCGCCATTGCGCGGAGGTACGCAGCGCCTCGCGCGCGGCGATCGCCTGCTCCTCGCGTTCGGCGATGACGCCGATAAAACGTCCGTCGCGGACCACCGCGATCACGCCCGGAAGCTTGCGAGCCGCCGCCTCATCGATGCCCTCTAGCGCCGCATCGTAGCTCGGGGGCCGCACGACGCGCCCGAACAGCATGCCGGGAAGGCGCATGTCCTGCACATAAATCGGCCTCCCCGTGAGTTTTGCGGGGATGTCGAGGCGTGGGATGCTCTGGCCGATCACGCGGTATTGCGCGGGTGGCTTGGTCGGAATCTTGGGATCGACCTCGACCGCAAACGACGCATCGCGCGCGAGCGCCCAATACGTGGCCGTTTTGCCGCCGGGTCCGCTGATCGTGCCGTCCGCCACGGTGAGATTTGACGTCGAACCGTCGCCCGCGAATTGCCGCTGCGCCAGCTCAAGCAGGATGCGGCGCGCCTGAGCGGCGGCGAATCGGATCGCTGTGCCGCTGAACTCCATGGACTGGCTGCCGGAAGTAAAGCCCTCGTCGGGCGTCCTCGAGGTGTCGGCGGCGATGATGCGGATACGCGTGAATGCCACGTCCAGCTCGTCGGCGGCGATTTGCGCCAGCGCCGTCAGCGCGCCTTGGCCCAGCTCGCACTTGCCGGTGAAGACGGTGACCGTTCCTTCGGGATCGATGCGGAGCCACGCATCGAGGCGGCGGTTGTTGTTGAGGCTGCCCGGCAAGGCCGCGGGGGTCGTACCTTGCGCCGCGGCCCATTCGGGCACGAGCGAGAAGGCAATCACGACCCCGACCGCCTTGGCGAAATCGCGACGCGTGAGCAGTGCCGTCATGGCGCCATCTCCTTCGCTGCGATCGCTATCGCGCGCAAGATGCGCGTGTGCGTGCCGCAGCGGCAGAGATTGCCGGCGAGCGCGTCACGAAGCTGTGCCTCGCTCGGGTGCGGTGTTTGATCCAAGAAAGCCTTGGCGGTCATGACCATGCCGTTGATGCAATAGCCGCACTGCGCCGCCTGCTGATCGATGAATGCCTTTTGCAGAGGGTGAGGCTTTTCCGGCGTGCCCAGCCCTTCGATGGTGGTGACGGCGCGCCCCTCGATATCCGCTATCGCCGTGATGCAGGAGCGGATCGCGGCGCCGTCGACGATGACCGTGCAGGCGCCGCATTGCGCGAGGCCGCAGCCGAATTTCGCGCCATTGAGCTCGAGATCGTTGCGCAACACGTAGAGCAGCGGCGTTTCCAGTGCCGCGGCTGAGTGCTGCGCCTTGCCATTGACGGTAAACGCGATCGGCCCTGCCATGGCGCACCTCGCTCTCAGAGAGGGTGAGCGCGAAGCCTAGCGATCGCCATGTTTGATGGCAATTTGGCTTTGCCCGCATAGCCGGGACCAAATTCAGGGCATGTCGCCCCCGCACTCCGTCTGCAGCCAGGAGCGAAACGCGGCGATCCCGTCGGAGCGCTCGCGGTCGGCCGGATACACCAGGAACCAGGCGCTCCCGCGAACCATTTCCATGGGCTCGAACGGCGCCACCAATTGGCCCGCGCGGATCGCCGAGGCGGCGAGCGCTCGGTCGGCGAGTGCGATGCCCATTCCGCCGATCGCGGCGTCCACCGCGAGCCGCTCGTCGCCGAAGCTGAGACGGCGTGTCGCCGTCGCGTCCATGGCCGACCATTGAGCCCAGTCGGCCCAATCATCCCGCACCGAAAGCGCTTCTAGGAGCACGTGGTTCGCGAGCGGCCGATCCGAGATCGGATGCGTTTGAAGATAGTCGGCGCTGCACACGGGGATGCGATGATCCGCGAACAGGAAGTCGCACCCGAGCCTGCCGCTCCATCCCGCGCGGCCAAAGCGGATGCAGGCATCGATCATTCCTTCCCCGCCGGCGCTCTCGGGTTCGACCAGCCGCTCGGTTGCGCTGAGTGTGACCACTGTGCCGCGATGCCCGGCATGGAAGCGATCCAGCCGGGGCAACAGCCAGAGCGCGGCGAACCCCGCGGGAGAAGCAAGGCGCAGCGGCGGAGCTGGTGTGATCGCGGGTGCGCGCAACGTCTGAACCGCTGAGTCGATCGCGTCCAGCGACGCCGTGAGTACCGGGAGCAGCGTGCGCGCAGCCTGCGTCGGCGCTAGAGCCTGTGGACGCCGCTCGAAAAGTGCGATCCCCAGATGAGATTCGAGCCCCCGCACGCTCTGGCTGATGGCGCCGGCGGTGACGCCGAGTTCGTTGGCCGCCGCCGCGAAGCTGCCAAGACGCGCCGCCGCCTCGAAGGCGCGCAGTCCCGTAAGAGGCGGAAGATTACGTTTGCTCAAACAAGCCACAGAAAAACTATTGCTAGGTAGCTATTTTTACTCGCTTGCTCGGCTTTTGGCAATGATTGAGCATACTAGCAGGATACTGTCTAATGCTCGAGGTCCGACATGGTTCTAGAAGCCACATTTCAGCTCCGCGATGCCGTCAATGACGATATGCACGAGATTTCGCGCATCTACGCCCACTATGTGCAGACCAGCTTCTACACCTTCGAGGAAGTGCCGCCCGAAGTGACGGAGATGGGGGAGCGTCTGCGCAAGCTGCGCGAGGTCAAGTTTCCCTGGCGGGTCGCTGCGGGCAGCGACGGAGAGATCCTCGGTTATGCTTATGCGGGAGCCTATCGCCCGCGTTCGGCTTATCGCTACACGATCGAGCATTCGATCTATGTGGCGCCGGAGCGGGTCAACCGCGGGATCGGCATGACGATCATGCGCGACCTCATTCGCGAATGCACGGCATTGGGGTATCGGCAGATGCTGGCGGTGATCGGCGACAGCACCAACGAGGCGTCGCTGCGTCTCCACACACGGCTCGGCTTTCGCACCATCGGGCACCAACTGGCGGTCGGCTTCAAATTCGGGCGCTGGGTCGACGTGGTGCAGATGCAACTTGCGCTCGGCGATGGCGCCCGCTCGCTGCCGAGCGCCGAACCCGTGGGCTATGCGCACCGATGAGACAGGCCGGATGGACCCTGGTTTGGGGGCTGGCGCTGGCGCAGCTCGTTTCCTGGGGCTCGTTCTATTACGCTTTTTCGCTGTTCGTGGTGCCGATGGAAAGGGATCTCGGTTGGGGCCGCGATGCCCTCAACGGCGCTTTGTCGCTGGGGCTGCTGATTTCGGGCTTGGTCGCTTATCCGATCGGCTCCTGGATCGATGGTCACGGGGGCCGAGCGATCATGACAGCCGGCTCCGCATTAGGAACCGCGCTCCTGTGCCTCTGGTCGCAGACCTCAAGCCTCCCGGTCTTTTACGCGATCTGGATCGGGCTCGGCATGGTGCTGGGCGCGACGCTCTACGAGCCCGTGTTTGTGGTTCTCACCCGCAGCTTCCCGCTGGACTTTCGCAACCGCATCACTGCGCTCACCTTGGTAGGGGGCTTCGCGAGCACGGTCTATATTCCGCTCACGAGCTTGTTCATCGAGCGACTCGGCTGGCGGCACGCGCTGATCGCGCTCGCACTCACCAATCTGCTGATCGCGGTGCCGATCCACGGCCTGCTCCTGCGGGGTTGGGGTCATTCGCGCCCGGAAAGTGTCGCACCGTCAGCGGAGGCCAGGGATGCCGAGCAAAAGATCATGCGCCGTGCGCTGCGCCATCCGGTGTTCTGGAGCCTGGCGGTGTCCTTTACCGCGTACTATGCGACCTTCACGGCGCTCACATTTCACTTGATCCCGCTGCTGACGGAGCGCGGCATTTCCGCCGCGACGATCGTCGGAGCCTACGCGGTGATCGGTCCGGGACAAGTCGCGGGGCGGGTGGTCTTGTTGGCGATTCCCGGAGGGTTCTCGTCGGCCGTCGCGGGCCGGATCGCCGTGCTCGCGCTTCCGACCGCGGTCTTGTTGCTGATCGCATTTCCGCAGTCGGTAGAAATGCTGTTCGTCTTCGCGATGCTCTACGGCGTCGGCAACGGCATTCTGACCATCGTGCGCGGAACCGTCGTGCCCGACTTGATGTGGCGCGAAGGCTATGGAGCCATCAACGGCGCGCTGGCGTTCCCATCCAACATCGCCAGGGCGGCAGCGCCATTCGGGGCCGCTTTGGTTTGGAATCTCGGCGGGTACGCGGCGGTGCTCTGGACGGTGCTCGCGGGTGCGCTCGTCGCGGCGATGGCGTTCTGGTTCGCGGCCAGTCGCACGCGCGAGGACATGCGCGCGCACGGAGCGCCCTCCGCCTAAAGCAGCTTCTCCATGATGATGACGGCCTCGATCCCAGCCTTTGCTGCGTGGTGCGAGCATCGGGCCCGAGTGAGGCGGAAATCAGGAGTTGAAAGAGGCGGAATTGCGAATGTTAATTAATGCTGCTTGGGTGCCTGTTGGAGCGCGCGCCAGATCCGCTCGGGGCTCGCGGGCATCTCCACGTCGGTGATGCCGAGCGGCAGAAGGGCGTCGGCGACGGCGCTCATCACCGCGGGAAGCGCGCCGACAGTGCCGGCTTCGCCCGCACCCTTGACGCCCAACGGATTGTTCTTGCAGGGAACGTCGTGGCTGCCGATGCGGATCGACGGGAAATCGTCGGCGCGCGGCATGCCGTAATCCATGAACGAGCCTGAGAGAACCTGTCCCGATTCGTCGTAAGCGATGCGCTCGAGCAGCGCCTGACCCGCGCCCTGGGCGATCCCGCCGTGGATTTGGCCCTTGAGCAGCAGCGGATTCACCACCCGCCCCACGTCGTCGACGACGCTGTAGGCGACGAGCCGCGCCGTGCCGGTTTCAGGATCGATCTCGACTTCGCAGATGTGGCAGCCATTGGGAAAGCTCGCGCCCGAAGGCGCGATCACCGCGCCGCCCTGGAGGCCAAGCTCCATGCCCTTGGGCATTTTCGGCAGCAGGAACGAGGCCTTCGCCAGCTCGGTGATCTCGATGCCGCGATCGGTGCCTGCTACCGTGAAGCGGCCGTCGGTGAATTCGATATCGAGGGCCGAAGCTTCGAGCAAGTGCGCGGCGATCTCCTTGCCGCGCTCGATGACCTTGCGCGCGGCCTCGAGGAACGCGGTTCCGCCGACCGCCATGGTGCGCGAGCCGAAGGTACCGCGGCCGTGATAGACGGCGTCGGTGTCGCCGCAGGTGACGCGCACCTTGTCGAAGGGAAGGCCGAGGAATTCCGCCGCCATTTGGCGGAACACGGTTTCGTGCCCTTGTCCGTGATTGTGACTCCCCATCAGAACCGTGGCGCTGCCGCTGGCGTCGAAGCGGATCTCGGCGCCCTCTTCCATCGGGCGGTCATGCGGCCCGCCGGCGATCTCGATCACCGAGGCGAGGCCGATGCCGCGGAGCTTGCCGCGCGCCCGCGCCTCCCGACGCCGAGCCTCAAAGCCGCTCCAGTCCGCGAGTTCGAGACATTTATTCATGACCGCCTCGAATTCGCCGCTGTCATAGGTGTAGACGAGCGCGGTCTTGTACGGCATTGCCTCGGCGGGAATGAGATTGCGGCGGCGCAGCTCGATGCGGTCGATCTCCATCTCACGGGCGGCCTTGTCGATGATCCGCTCGGTGCAATAGGAGGCCTCGGGCCGCCCGGCGCCGCGATAGGGCGAGGTCGGCAAAGTGTTGCTGAAGACGCCCGTCACGGTTACGTCCATCGCTCCGATCGTATAAACGCCGGCGAGGCCGCCGATATTGTTCACGGGCGTCAGCGTGGTGTTGAGCCCGAGATAGGCGCCGAGATTGGCGAGCGTCTGAACGCGGAGCGCCAGAAATTTGCCCTCGCGATCGAGCGCCAGCTCGACGGTCGAAACATTGTCGCGAGCCTGGTGGTCGGAGATCAGCGCCTCGCTGCGCTCGGCGATCCATTTGACCGGTCGATCGAGCAGCCGTGAGGCGAACAGCGCCACGACGACCTCCGGATAAAGGCCGCCCTTCATGCCGAAGCCGCCACCCACATCCGGCGAAATAACGCGGAAGCGGTTCGCGGGCAGCTTGAATACGGCGGCGATCTCCTGGCGAATGCCGTGCGGCGCCTGAATGCCGGAATAGAGGGTGAAACGGTCCTCGCGCCGGTCGTAGCTGGCGAGCGCGGTGCGTCCCTCCATGGAATTGGCGGTGATGCGCGTGATGCGAAAGGTCTCGCGCGCAACATGATGCGCGCGCTCAAAGGCCTGCTCGCAGGCTCTGCGGTCGCCAACCCGGTGCACAAAGCAGATATTGTCGGGAACCGATTCCCAGACCGCAGGCGAACCCGGTGCTGTGGCGGCCTCAGGGGCGGTGACCGCCGGGAGGATTTCATATTCGACTTCTATCAGTTCAGCGGCGTCCTTCGCCTGATTCAAGGTCTCGGCGATGACCCCGGCCACCGCTTCACCCACGTGCTGAACCCGCTCCACGGCGAGCGCGCGATAGGGCGGCACCAGATTGGGCGAGCCGTCGGCGCGCTGGCGTTGCATGCGCGAGGGAAAGTTCCCGAGATTGCCTCGAACGAGATCGTCTCCCGTCAGCACTGCAAGCACGCCGGGCGATACTTGCGCAGCGGCGGTATCGATCCTGCGGATGCGTGCGGCCGCGTGCGGCGAACGCAGGATATAAAGCCGTGCCTCGCGCGGGAGGACGATGTCGTCGGTGTAGCGGCCAAGTCCCCGCAGCAACTGCAAATCCTCGGTACGCGGCACCGGCCGCCCCAACCCCATCTCGCGCATGCGGAAGCCCTCGTTGGTTGTGCCGGGATCGTGCAACGCGGCGAGCCCTGGTGTCCAGGTGACCGTTGCGGCGCAATTCCTTGAGCGCGGGGCGACAGCCCGCTAAAATGCCGGCGTGTCGTTACCCCCCGCGGAGCCCCATCGCCCCGCATGTTAATCTCTCGTCTGACCCTGCTTCAGGATCGCGCCGGATTCGCTGCCTGGCCGCTGCGCGTGGCCTATCGACTCTACGAGTGGCGGCTGATGCGCGAGGTTCGGCGCAACTCGATGCCGCGGCATATCGGCATCATCCTCGACGGCAATAGGCGCTACGGCGAGTTGCAGCGGATCAAGGACGCTCGCGTCCTTTACGGTCTCGGGGCTGACAAGCTCGACGACGTGCTGGAATGGTGCGGAGAGCTCGGCATATCGGCGGTGACGCTCTGGGCGTTCTCGACCGACAACGAGCGTCGCGCCGCGAACGAGGTATCCGGCATTCTCGCCGCGATCGAAGACAAACTCCGCCGATTCGCGGAGGATACTTCCACCCATCACCGGCGCGTGCGGGTTCGCGTGGTCGGTCAGATCGATCGCCTGCCGCCTTCTCTGGTGGCGGCGATCGGTGCGGCGGAGGCGGCGACGGCGGGCTTCGATCGCACTTGCCTCACCATCGCGGTCGCCTATGGCGGGCGAGACGAAATCGCGGACGCTGTGCGATCGCTGCTCCGCGCGCGGCTTGCGCGCGGCGAGCGACTCGAGCACGCCGTCGAAACGATCACCGCGGCGGAGATCGGGCGCTATCTCTACACCGCCGACCTCCCGGATCCCGACCTCATCATCCGCACCAGCGGCGAAGCGCGCCTCTCGGGCTTTCTGCTGTGGCAAAGCGCCTACAGTGAGTTCTATTTCTCCGACGTCTATTGGCCCGCTTATCGCAGGATCGATTTTCTCCGCGCCATCCGCGCCTACCAACAGCGCCACCGGCGCTTCGGATTGTGAGAGAGTTGTTTAGGCGCGCGAACAAAATCCCGCTCTTTCGTTGACAACGCGCTCGGGGCGTGCGGATCATGCGCCCAACAAGACCGCGCTGATCGAGCGATAAACGCCGGCGGGACACCAGGGGAGGATCGGATGCTGCGAAAGCCGCTATTGGCGCTCGTGTTCGGGCTTGCGTTGCTGTGTGCGAGCGAGCCATCGGTTTTTGCCGAGCCGCTCAAAATCCGCGTGGGCTGGGCGGTTGTGCCGGGGCAGCTCACTTCGATCCTGTTCACGAAAAAGGATATCCTCCAACACTACGGCGCCTCCTATACCGTCGAGCTCGTTCATTTCCGCGGCAGCACGCCCCAGATCACCGCGCTTGCAGCGGGCGAACTCGATCTTGCAGCGCTTGCCTTCTCCTCGATCGGGCTTGCGATTCAGAACGCCCACATGGACGACATTCGCGTGGTGGCCGACCTCTATCAAGACGGCATCGGCGACTACTATACGAGCGAGTACATGGTCCTCGCCGACGGCCCGATCAAGACCATCGATGACCTTCGCGGCAAGGTTCTGGCTTCGAATGGCATCGGCGGCGCGATCGACATGGCGATGCGCAAGATCATGCTGGACCACGGCATGCAGGAGAAGCGCGACTACCGCGTCGTCGAGGTGGAGTTTCCGAACATGCTGCCGCAGCTCAAGGCGAAGAACGTCGATCTCGTGGGCGAGGTAACGCCGTTCTCGATCGAAGCGCATAAGGACGGCGCCGTGCGGACGCTCTTCACCCTGAAGAGCGCCATGGGGCCGGCGCAAACGACGCTGCTGGCGGCGCGCACCGGCTATATCTCCGAGCATCGCGCCACCCTGGTCGACTTCTTCGAGGATTGGATCCGCGCGACCCGCTGGTATCTCGATCCCGAGAACCACGCCGAAGCGGTCAAAATTCTGGCTGACTTCACCAAGCAACCGACATCCGTCTATGACGATTGGGTGTTCACCGAGAAGGATTACTATCGCGACCCCGACGCCAAGCCGAACCTGACGGCATTGCAGAGCAATCTCAAAGTTCAGAGAGAGCTGGGCCTTCTCGACATCGACATCGACATAGGCAAGTACACCGATCTCTCGCTGGTTGAGGATGCGGCCAAGCGGATTCAATAGGGCGCGGCAACTGGGGCGCAGGCGCAGGGGATGGCTGCCACCGAGATCGCCTTCGAGCACGTAAGCCACACTTATCACCCGCCGCGCGGCAAGCCGGTGCTGGCACTCGATCGTGTCAGCCTTGCGGTGCGGGAGCGCGAATTCATGGCGCTACTGGGACCGTCTGGCTGCGGCAAGAGTACGCTGCTCTACCTGCTCGGCGGTTTTTTGCCGGTCGAGGAAGGACGGATCACGGTCGGTAGGTCGCCGGTTGCCGGTCCCGGTCCCGATCGGGGCATCGTCTTCCAGAATTTCGCGCTCTTCCCGTGGAAAACCGTGCGGCAGAACGTGCTCTACGGCCTGGAGAAGCAGAATCTGTCGCGCGCCGAGCGCGAGCGTCGCGCCCAGGAGTTCATCGACCTCGTTCATCTCGACGGGTTCGAGCACAGCTATCCCTCCCAGCTTTCGGGCGGCATGAAGCAGCGCGTTGCGATCGCGCGCACCTTGGCCATCGATCCCGAGATATTGCTGATGGACGAGCCCTTCGGCGCCCTTGACGCGCAAACGCGTGGATTGATGCATGAGGAGCTGCTCAGCATCATGGAGCGCGCGCCCAAGACGGTGGTGTTCGTCACTCACGACGTGCGCGAGGCGGTCTATCTCGCCGATCGTGTCGCCGTCATGTCGGCGCGGCCGGGGCGCATCAAGGAGATCGTCGAGACCGGCCATGTCGGACGACCCTCCCCTGAGATCGTCAAGTCGCGCGACTTCATCGACAAGGTTGACTACCTCTGGAATTCCGTGCGCCAGGAAGCGCTGCTGGCGCAAAGCGAGCGGAGCGGCGCCTGGTGAAACCGGTGGTCCGTTACGCCCCGCTCTTGCTGTTGGCATTGCTTTGGGAGGTCGTGCCGAGGGCCCATCTGATCGATCCTCGCAGCCTGCCTCCCCTCAGCGCGGTTGCCGTCGCATGGTGGGACCTGGTGACCTCCGGCGACCTCTGGACCAACGGCATCTCATCTCTGGTCAATCTCTCGGCCGGGTTGCTGCTGGGCGTGTTGATCGGCGCCGCGCTCGGAATACTGATGGCGTGGTACGGCATGCTGGACGACGTGGTTCACCCGCTGGTTCGCGCACTTTATCCGATGCCGAAATCGGCGCTGATACCCGTGATGATCCTGTGGCTTGGCCTTGGCGCCGCTTCGAAGATCGCGTCGATTTTCATGGGTTGTCTGCTGCCGGCGGTGTTGAGCGCCTATAACGGCGCACGCGGCGTCGATCGCGTCTTGATCTGGTCGGCGCTCGCGGCCGGGGCCACGCGGCGGGCAGTTCTCTGGGAGGTGATCCTGCCGGCGGCAATGCCTGAGATTCTCGCGGGCATTCGCACCGCGCTCGCACTCTCGTTCATCCTGATGGTGGCCTCAGAGTTCCTGATCGGCCAGACCGGCATGGGATACTTGATTTCATTTCGCGGCGAGAGCGGCGCCTATGATTCGATGTTCGCGGGCGTGCTCACCGTGTCGGCGGTCGGGTTCCTCGCCGATCGAGCCTATCTCTGGGCCATGCAAAGGGCGCTTATTTGGCGGGAATGAAGAAGATATTCTTGCGCAGCGTGCTGATCGTGGCGCTGATCGTCGCATGGGAGACGGCGGCGCGAGTGCACGTGGTGTCGCCCTTCCTGCTGCCGGCGTTCAGCACGGTGCTGCGCCGGCTCTATACGGAAACCGTATCTCTGCAGCTTCCAGTCGGGCTTGGGCTCAGCATCTATCGCTCGCTCGTGGGATTCGCGCTCGCGGCGGTCCTGGGCGTGGCGATCGGAATCTTGATCGCGCGCGTCAATTCCGCACGCTGGTTCTTCGATCCCCTCGTTTCCATCGGCATGCCGATGCCGAAAATCGCCTTCCTGCCGATCTTCGTGCTGTGGTTCGGTGTCTTCGACGAATCGAAAATCCTGATGGTTGCGTTCTCTTCGGTCTTTCCGGTGATCGTCGCGGCCTGGGCCGGGACCGAGAACGTGGAACGGCTGCTGCTCTGGTCAGCGCGCAGCCTGGGTGCGAGCGACCGGGGATTGCTCTGGGAGGTGGCGCTGCCGGCGGCGTTCCCGCAGATCATGACGGGACTGCAGGTGGCGCTGCCGATCGCCATGGTCACCGACATCGTCGCGGAAATGGCGATGGGCGGGCAGGGGCTTGGCGGCGACATGATGCAAGCGATGCGGTTTGCCGATTCGCCCGGCGTGTTCGCGGGCATTCTCGCGATCGCGATCGCGGGTTCCGCGCTGGTGAAGGCGATGGAACTGATTCGCAGACGCCTCCTGGTCTGGCACGCGGAAGCCGAGCACGCGTAGCATGAGGGGACGCGGTCACCGCGTCGCGGTGATGACGTGCGCCTGAATTTTTCCTTCGATTGCACCCGAACCGAACCGCGCGGCGATGGCTGCCGCTGCGGCATCGGTCGCGCGTTCGAGGCTATCCTTGTCCAAGGCTTCGATTTCGCCGCGTAGCGGCGTGCCCTGGCAAAAGGCGATCGCGGGATGCCGAGGTGAGCCGGCGCGGCTGCGCTTCGCGAGCGTCGCAGTCTCGGTCTGCGTGAATCCGGCCGCCCGCAACTCTTCCACGATGGCATCGGTGTTGAAGTAGGCATAGGGCGTGCGCACCAGGAACCGCGGCGGGTTCTGCGGAAACAGCGAGGCAAGCGTCTTCGTCACGATGTCGGCGATCTCGTTTTCCTCGATGCGATCCCATACGCTGAGGATGAAGCGCCCGCCCGAGCGCAGCACGCGGTGCGCCTCCCGATAGGCGCGGCGCTTGTCGGGGAAGAACATGGCGCCGAATTGGCACGTCACGAGATCGAATTCGCCATCACCGAACGGCAACGCCTGCGCGTCCGCCTGCCGCCAGGTCACATTGCCGACAGCAGCGCGGGACGCCGCATAGTCCAGCATCGCCTGATTGAGATCGGTTGCGACGATTGTAGCGCCCGGAAGCGCGCCGCAAATCGCGCGCGTTACGATTCCGGTGCCGGCGGCGGTCTCAAGCACTCGCTTGGGCGCGAGCGCCCGCGCACGCTCCGCGAGATCGCGGGCGTATTCTTCGAAGATCAGCGGGCCGAGATACCGATCGTAAAGAGCTGGAATCGAACCGGTGAAGGAGGTGTCCGCATTTCCCATGGCTGCATCCTTCGCTTTGCGAGAGAGATTACGTGAGCAACGTGCCCGCCACCCGCGTCCTTCTCGGCGATCCTTGGTCTGCTCTCCAGCCGCTCTCAGACCTTGCGCCAACGCGGTTGAGATTCATCGACCTGGTGGTACTCGACCGGCGCGATGCCGCAGATGGCGATAACCGCCGCCTCCTTGCCGTCGCGTTTCACTCCGTCATAGTGCGGGGTGCGGGCGACACGTCGCACGAAGCTGCCCGCCGGCGCCGGCACGGTGCTTTCCGGATCGAAATTCTCGCCGCTGCCCACCCACCAGGTGCCCGAGACCACCACGCAATAGCGGTCGGTGACGTACCAATGCGGTGCGCTCATGTATCCGGGGTGCCATTTGACTAGCGTGTAATAGAGGCCGGGTTCATTGACGCTGCCCCAGAGTGGCGCCTGCTCGACGCTCATGGGCGGCGCGCCGCCGGTGGACCATTTGATCTCCTCCGGAGGCTTGACGATGGTCATCGTGGGATCGACCGCAGCGTGCGCGGTCATCGACGCAGTGGCAGCGGGCAGCGCCGCAAGCCACGGCGTGATCAGCAAATCGCGCCGCGCGGTGATCATTGTCTCCATGAAGGACTCCGGTCGGTTCGTGATCACGTGAGCATAGCGCCTGCCGCGAGCCCAGCATCTTTGCCGGCAATCTTCGGTCCGTTGTCGAGCCGGCAGCGCAACACTTCGATCAAGCCGCCGGGAGCATGGACGGCAAATCCGTCGGCGGTGATCGCCGCGACCTGACCGGGCTTTAGACCTTTGACGGCACCAAAAGTCCGCGCGACATGTTTGCGCGCGTCGAAAATCTGCAAGCGTCGTTCGCCAGCCATCGTCCAGGCGCCGGGCTGCGGGTTGCAGCCGCGGATCAGGTTGTAGACGATGTCGGCATGTTGCGCCCATGCGATGCGCGCATCGGACTCGCGCACCCAGCCCTCGTAGCTCGCTTGGCTTTCGTCCTGAGTTCGCTCGGCCGCGCGGCCCGCGATCACGAGGTCCGCGGCTTCGAGCAACGCCGCTATTCCCTGGGGGAAGATATGATCGAAATAGAGAGAACCCAGCGTGTCGTCGGGGCCGATCACGATGCGCTTTTGCAGGATGACCGGCCCTTCATCGAGGCCGTCGACGGGCCGGAAGATGCTGAGCCCGGTCTCGCGCTCGCCCAGGATGATCGGCCAGTTGATCGACGATGGCCCGCGATGCGCCGGCAGCAGCGACGGATGGAACTGGACCGTGCCGTGCTTGGGAATGGCGACGAAGCTCTGCGGCACGAATTGCGTCACATAGGCCATGACCCCTAGATCGACATCGAGGCTCCTCAGCCCCCCCGCCGCATCCTCGCCGGCATAACGCTGAAATTGCAGCACGGGGATGCCGAGCTCTTGCGCGCGTGCATGCAGCGGATCGGGCTTGGTGCCGGGTTTCTCCGGCGCGACGAAAACGCCCGCCACCGTGTCGCCGCGGTTCGCGAAGGCATCGAGCGCGGCGCGTCCGAAGGCCTGCTGACCGATGAGGGCAAGGCGCATGGAATGCTCCTCCGCTCAGGCGTTGTCGTTCGCGATCGCGTCGATCACGGCTTTGGTCACCGCACGCGTGGTCGCCTTGCCCCCGAGATCGGGGGTGTGCAGTTCGGGGGTGGCGGTGACGCGCTCGACCGCGCGCATCAGCCGCTCCGCCGCCCCGCGCTCGCCCAGATGCTCCAGCATCATCGAGGCGGTCCAGAACGTCGCCACGGGATTGGCGATGCCCTTTCCCATGATGTCGAAGGCGGAGCCGTGGATCGGCTCGAACATCGAAGGAAATTTGCGCTCGGGATTGAGATTGCCGGTGGGCGCTATGCCGAGGCTTCCCGCGAGCGCCGCAGCGAGATCGCTCAGGATGTCGGCGTGGAGGTTGGTTGCGACCACCACATCAATGGTCTTGGGCTTCAGCACCATGCGCGTGGTCATGGCGTCCACCAGCTCCTTGTCCCAGTGAACGCTCGGGAATTGTCGTGCGACCTCGGCCGCGATCTCGTCCCACATCACCATGCCGTGCCGCTGCGCGTTGGACTTGGTCACGACGGTCAGGTGTCGTCGCGGCCGCTTGGCCGCGAGGTCGAAGGCGAAGCGCATGATGCGCTCGACCCCGGTTCGGGTGAAAACCGCGGTCTCGGTCGCGACCTCCTCGGGAAGGCCCCGATGCACGCGTCCGCCGTTTCCGGCGTACTCACCCTCTGAATTCTCGCGCACGATCACCCAGTCGAGCTCGCCGGAAGCAAGATTGCGCAGCGGTCCCGTAATCCCCGGCAGCAGCCGGGTCGGGCGTACATTGGCGTATTGATCGAGGCCCTGGCAGATCGGCAGGCGAAGACCCCACAGCGTCACGTGATCGGGAATGCCGGGATCGCCCACCGCGCCGAAGAAAATCGCATCGAATTTTCGGAGGGTTGCGACGCCATCCGCCGGCATCAGCAGTCCATGCGCGCGGTGATAGTCGGAGCCCCAAGGAAATGCCGTGACTTCGAGGCGGAAACCGCCGTCCCGCCGCTCCAATGCCGCAAGCACTTCGAGCCCCGCCGCAATCACTTCCTTGCCGATGCCATCGCCGGGAATGGCGGCGATCTTGTAGGATTGCATTTGCTTGCTCTCGGACTGTTGGCCTCGCAGCCGTAGCTAACCCCCGTGAGGGTGCGGGATCAAGGGATGACCTTGCCGATCTGGATTTGCCTTCGTGGCTCGAAAATACATAGATGAATACCGATCGACACAGATGCACGCAGGCGGGGGGCACCGCCACTTGTCGAGCGCCATTTGCCTCGCCATGATCGCGATCAAGCAATGATGGAGACCACCATGCCGGACAAGGCCCGCATCGATCGGATCGTCGCCTACTTCGACGGCTTGAGCCGCACGCGCGGCAATCTGCCGCCGCTGCCGCCGGAAGTGCGGCCCAGCGACATGGATGAGGCCTACGCGGCGGTCGAGCTGCTGCAACAACGCTGGGCGGAAACGCGCGGACCCATCGTGGGCTACAAGGTCGCGATCACTACCAAGGTGATGCAGGAGCTGATGGGGATCAACGAGCCCTGCGCGGGGGCGATCTTCCGTCGCTTCCTGCACGCGAGCCCGGCGACTGTCTCGATCGGCGGCTACGTGCACGTGGCCGTCGAGTGTGAAATCGGAATGCGCCTCGGCGCCGACTTGCCGGACCGGGGGCGGCCCTATGATGGCGACAGCGTTGCCGACGCGGTTGAATCTTGTCACGCCGCGATCGAAATCATCGAAGACCAGAACGCCGAATACAAAAAGGTCGATGCCCCCGGCCTGGTGGCCAACAATGCGTGGAACGGCGGTGCGGTGCTGGGGCCGGCGGTGACCGACTGGCGGCGCCTCGATCTG
Organism: Allostellaceae bacterium; assembly: GCA_035517495.1. Classification (GTDB taxonomy): domain Bacteria; phylum Pseudomonadota; class Alphaproteobacteria; order ATCC43930; family CGMCC-115725; genus DASZHJ01. The sequence continues at coordinate 67,777 of DATIYT010000139.1, forward strand.
GCGGCGCTCGGCGGTTCCATGAGCATCGCCGGAGTGGAGCAGGGGCGTGGTAAAGGCGCCGATGTGCTGGGTCACCCCCTCAATTCGCTGGCCTGGCTCGCCAATAATCGCGTTGCGCGCGGGCGTCCGCTCAAGAAGGGTATGGCGGTGCTGACCGGCAGCATCGTCAGCACCAAATGGCCAAAGGCCGGCGAGACCGTGACGGTAACCGTCGAAGGCCTGGGCGAGGCGTCGGCCAAATTTGTCTGAGCGGCTAATGCAGCCGCTCGCGTTGCACGGGCTCGGCGGGCGGGTCGACGATCACGCTCGCGTGGTGGTGCACCATCCGCCAGCGGCCCTGCTCCCTCACAAAGATATTGGTGGCGGCAAGCAAACCGCCCTCCACTTCCTCCTCGCAGGTGACGATGCCGATTTCGGCGAACACCAAGGCTTGAACTTTACGGCAGACGATGCGCGGCGCTCCGGGGTTGGCGAGGATCTGACGCCAGCTCTCCAGCACGGCTGAGCGCCCGCTGAGCAGAGGCCATCCGGGGTGCAGGCACAGCACTTCGGCCTCCCGCGCCCAAACGCTCTCCATCGCCGCAAAGTCGCGGTTAGCAAAGGCGCGATAGAACTCCAAATTGGCGGTCCGCAGCGCGTCCGCCTCTCTCTCGCTCATCTTGCTCGTGCTCTCCCGTGCGTACCCTCATGCTTGTACGGAAGCCGCATGAGGGGGAAACGCGAGCCGTGCTTCAGAAATGAGTCTCCCATTCGAGCCTCCAGCGCAACGTGCCCTGAGGAGTGGCCGCAGTCGCGCCGAACAACCATCCGAGCTCATATTTAAGCTGCCCACTGGTCCCCGTGGGGACCGAGCCCAGCAGCACTGGGCCAATCAGGAGCTGTTGGTCGGCAAAACGCGGCAGTCTATTGATCTGTCCCGCGTCGCCATAGATTTCAACTGCCGGCGAAGCGTAGCGGTTCACGTTCCAGCGGCTCTGCCAGGCGTAGCTAAAGTCGAAACCGTGCATATCGTCCTGGTTGGGGCCGATGTCCTTGTCGAGAAACAGATTGAGCGTGTGAGTGGTCGGGCCCCAATCCTTCTGCATGAGCACGCCGAACAGCGTGCCATTGGGCGTTTCCTGTTGAGTCGATTGCGAGTATTCCCAGTAGAGGCCGAGATCGAGCCAATATTCGCCGGGTTCGGTCAATTGGAAGGTGTTCTCCCACGTCACGCCCTGAATCTGCGTGGGCTGATCCGGACCGGCATTGCGCCCGATATCCAGCTCCAGCTCCGGGTGCCACCACGAGGTGACGCCGCGCCCGATCTCGAGGGTGTAACTGGTTTCGCCGTTGTTGAGGGGATTGCGGTCAAAGCTGGCGGAGCCGTTATGCTCGAATTCCCACTCATCCTCGTCTATTTCGTCGGGCGAGCGGATGTGAAAATCCGCGCGCGCGGCACAGGGAACTAGAGCGGCGAGCGCAGCAACGGCGCGCACAAACCACTTTGCCCGCCCGAAGACGGTCATTGGCATGCGTGTTTCTCCCCCAATAAAAAATGTGCGTGCGACTCAGTCGGGCATTACTTCGCGATCAGCACTCCCTTCGCCGTGTCCTGATGGAAATCACCGAAAAACGGATATTCGCCTTTGTCGAGCGGGCCCAAGAACACCGGTATCTCCTGCCCGGGCGGTACGACTTTTTCGCGGTTCAACTCGAAACTCTCGAATTCTTCCGGCGTCGAGTCTTCGTTCTTGACCAGCAGCTTGAATTTAACGCCGGCTGGAACCTCCAGGCGCTCCGGCTGGAACCGGTGATCCTTGATCGTAAGGTGCATCACGTCGTCCGCTCCGGCCGATGCCGTGAACAGCAGGAATGCGGCCGGGATGGCGAGAAGGCGCAGTGTACTCAGGAAATGTTCCATGTCTCAGCGAACCTCCGGTACGGGGCGGGGTGATGGATTGGTTTTGCGCGGCTTGCTCGGGGACGTCGGGGCCACGAGCTTCGTCAGCGCAATCAGAATCGCCAGAGTTCCGACGTACGCGGCGACCTGAATGCCCGATGGGCGTGCGGAATATCCGACGAGTGCATGGAGCGCGGCGCCGATCCAGCCGTCATCGCGCAGAATGAACGACGTGTCCCAGAGGTGATCCCCCCAGCTCGGGAGGATGTCCGCACCCGCCAGTACCGATGCCGCTGATCCCGCCATGCCCGCGGCCAGGAGCGCGATCAGCCAATTGGTGACCGAGAAGAGGTATCGCACGGGAATTGCGACCAGGCCGCGGTAAAGCAGATAGGAAAGCGCGACCGCGGCGACGACCCCGAGCAGGCCGCCGGTCAGCAGCGAAACGAATCCCTCATTGCTGGACATCGCGATCCCATAAAGGAACAGCACGACCTCGGAACCCTCGCGCAAGACCGCGACCGCCACCACGACGGCAAGCGCCGCCAACGATTTGTCACCGCCCTTGACTGCCGCACCGAGCGCCTTGGCCTCAGCCGCCAGCTCTCGGCCATGACGCGCCATCCAGGCGCAGTGCCAGCCCAGCATGCAGACCGCCACCATCAGGATTGTGGCGGTGAACACCTCTTGGCCCACGCCCTCAAGCGCGCCGGCGATGATGCTCGCGAACGCTGCCACGATCGAGGCGCCAACGACACCGCCTCCCACGCCCAGAGATACGAAGAAGCCGCGGCCCGGCACGCCTTCCGACGCCGCCAGCACGATGCCGACGATCAGCCCGGCTTCCATCACCTCTCGGAACACGATGAGCAGACTGGCCAACATGCGTGCGAGGCCCTTCAGTTGAATTGGCTACCACTGACGCTCGCCAAATTAATATTGCAAGTCATTCTCAATTGCAAAGGGGAAAGGTTGTCGCATCTGGCCCCTTGCCTCTAGCGTGCTGATAACAAACATCGATCTCGGTTTCTCGCGGACTGTCTTGCGGCTGGATGAGATGCCCAGAAATCGATTGCAGGTGTTCGGAACCTCCCCTACCTCTGATACCCCCTCGGGCAGCCGCCCGAACATCCTCCGGAGTGACGCACCATGATCGTCGAGGAGCGCATCTATACCCTGCATCCCGGCAAGCTCGCTGAATACGTCGGCATCTATCAGGCCGAAGGGATGCCGATTCAGATGAAGATACTCGGTCGCATGATCGGTTATTTCACCACCGAGTTCGGGCCGCTCAATCAGGTGGTCCACATGTGGGGCTACGAAAGCTTCGAAGAACGTGCGCGCAAGCGCGCGGAGCTCCAGGCGCAGCCGGAGTGGAAGTCCTATCTCGCGAAAACGCGCCACCTCATTCAGACGCAGGAAAACAAGATTCTGAATCCCACCGCTTTTTCGCCGATCCGCTGAGATGAGCGCGCCTGCGATACGCACGGGTGCGCGTATTTTAGTGGATCAACTCAAGATCCACGGCGCCGACACCGTGTTCTGCGTTCCCGGAGAGAGCTATCTCGCGGTGCTCGATGCGCTCTACGACGCGAACTCGATCCGCACGCTCACCTGCCGCCAAGAAGGCGGCGCTGCCATGATGGCGGAGGCGCACGCCAAGCTCACGGGCAAGCCTGCGATCCTAATGGTGACGCGCGGGCCAGGCGCGACCAATGCGAGCGCTGGTCTCCATGTGGCGATGCAGGATTCGACGCCGCTCATTCTGATGATCGGGCAGGTCGAGCGCGCGGCGCTCGACCGCGAGGCGTTCCAGGAGATCGACTATCGCCGCATGTTCGGGCAGCTCGCGAAATGGGTGACGCAGATCGACGACCCCCGGCGCATCCCGGAACTGATCAGCCGAGCCTATTACGTCGCGACGTCGGGCCGTCCGGGGCCGGTGGTGCTGGCGTTGCCTGAGGATATGCTCACCGAAGAGGCCGCGGTCGCGGATGCGGAGCCGTGGCGGCGCGTCGAGACCGCGCCCGGCGCCGCGCAAATCGCGGAAGTGATGGGCGAGCTGCGCCGCGCCGAGCGGCCGTTCCTGCTCTTGGGCGGCAGCCAGTGGGACCAGGAAGCCGTGCATGCGATCGAACGCTTCGCCGCCGCAAACTCGCTGCCGGTCGGCTGCGTGTTCCGCCGCCAGGATCGCTTCGACAATCAGCATCCCTGCTACGTCGGCGATGTCGGGATCGGCATCAATCCGAAGCTTGGCCAGCGCATCCGCGCCGCGGACCTGCTGATCGTGCTGGGTTCGCGGCTCGGCGAGATCGCCACCGGCGGCTATTCCCTGATCGGTATTCCGGTGCCGCGTCAGCGCCTCGTTCACGTTCATGCGGACGCCGAGGAGCTCGGCCGGGTTTATCAGCCCAAGGTGGCGGTGAACGCGACGCCGCGTGCGATGGCGCGGGCGCTGGCGGCCGAGGCGCCGATTGCAAATCCGCGCTGGCGCGAGGCGACCGCCGCGGCACGGGCGGAATATGAGGCATGGCAACAGCCGGTGCGCTCGCCCGGCAAGGTGCAAATGGCGGAAATCGTGCGCTGGCTCGGTCAGAACATGCCGGCCGAGACCGCTTTCACGAACGGCGCCGGCAACTTCGCGACCTGGCTGCATCGCTTCCATCGCTATCGCGGCTTCGGCACGCAGCTCGCACCCACCAGCGGTTCCATGGGCTATGGCTTCCCGGCAGCGCTCGGCGCCAAGGTGCAGAATCCCGCTCGTCCCGTGGTTTGCATCGCCGGTGACGGCGATTTTCAGATGACGGGGCAGGAGCTCGCGACCGCCGTGCAATACGAGCTCGACGTGATCGTGCTGATCGTGAACAACGGCATGCTCGGGACGATCCGCATGCACCAGGAGCGCCATCACCCCGCACGCCCGTTCGCCACCGACCTGACGAACCCGGATTTCGCGGCACTGGCTCGCGCCTATGGCGCATTTGGCGAGACGGTGGAAAGCACCGAGGATTTTGCGGCGGCATTCGCGCGAGCGCGCGCATCGGGCAAGCCCGCTCTCATCGACCTCAAGATCGACCCCGAAGCATTGACGCCGCGTCAGTCATTGAGCGAGATCCGCGCGGAGGCGCTTGCCGCGGGCCGCTGAGCGTCGGGGAGGAGCCAATGGATCATCTCGCGCGCCTTGAGGAATTGCGGCTGCCGTTCGCGGAGCTGTTGGGTATTCGCTTCGTGAGCGCGGCCCTCGATCGGGTGACCGCGGAGATGATGGTGCGGCAGGACCTCTGCACGCGTCCCCAGATCCTCCACGGCGGCGCCATCATGGCGTTTGCCGATACTCTCGGCGCCGCCGGCACCATATTGAACCTGCCGGAGGGGTGCGGCACGGCCACCATCGAATCGAAGACCAACTTTCTGGCGCCGGCGCCGCTCGGCACCGTTGTCACCGGCGAGAGCACGCCGGTGCATATCGGCCGTCGCACCATGGTCTGGCAGACCCGCATCGTCGGTTCGGATGGACGCGCCGTAGCGCTGGTCACGCAAACGCAGATGGTCCTTGAGCCGCGGCGCTGAAGCATGGCCGCCGAAAACGAGCTCGGCCGGCGTCTCAAGTGGTGGCGCGAACGGCGCGGCCTTTCGCAATTGGAACTCGCGGGCGCCGCGAACACCTCGCAGCGGCACTTGAGCTTCATCGAGTCAGGCCGCACCGGGGCGAGCCGTGAGATGATCCTCAGGCTTGCGGCGGCGCTCGATCTGCCGTTGCGGCAACAGAACGCGCTCCTGCTTTCGGCCGGATTCGCGCCCGCTTGGCGAGAGAGCGGACTCGATGCGCCGGCTCTCGCGCAGATTTCAAGCGCGCTCGACTTCATGCTCGCGCAGCAAGAGCCCTATCCGGCGCTGGTGGTGGATCGGCGATGGAACTTGCTGCGCGCCAACAAGGGCGCAGTGCGCCTCACGGAGTTTCTGCTCGGTGCCGTTCCACAGGGCCCCATCAACATGGCGGAAGCGCTGGTTTCGCCCGAAGCACTGCGGCCCACCATCGTCAATTGGGAAGAGGTCACGCTTTATTTTTTGCGCGGCGTGCAAGCGGATGCGCTCGCCGACGGCACCGTCGAGACCCGAGACCTGCTGCGGCGCCTCCAGGCTTTCCCCGGCGTCGAGGCATTGTCGCGCAGCCTGCCGGCCTCCGATCCGCAGCCGCCTGTATTGATCATGCATTTTCAAAAGAGCGGCGCGAACCTCCGCCTTTTCACCACGCTCGCTACATTGGGGACGCCGCAGGATGTGACGCTGCAGGAAATCCGGATCGAATGCTTCTTTCCCGCCGACGAGGCGAGCGCCCGGCTCATGCGAGATTGGGCGCCATTACCACCGACGTAATTGCGCCCGTGCGTCGCGCAGCGAGAATCACGCCTCGGGCGGGGGCGGTGAAAGATGAGCGAACGGAACGGCGTCATTGCGGCAATCATATCGAGTGCCTTGGGCGGGATGGCGGGCGCGGTCACGCGCTTCATCATCGGCCACTCCGATCCCGTCACGGTCGCGGCGTTCCGCTTCGGAATCGGGTTCGCGATCCTGTTGCCGATTGCGCTGCTGTTGCGCAGCCGCTGGCCGCGTGGGCGCGACTGGATCGGGGTCGCGTTGCTCGGGGTGATGTTCTTCGGCTGCTTCTTCATTGTCTATAACGAGGCGCTGCGCTTCACGACGGCGGCTCGCGGCGCGCTCGCGCTCTCGACGTTGCCGCTGCTGACCATGGTGGCGGCTGCTCTGCTCGGCGTCGAACGAATGACCGCTCGCAAGAGTACCGGGGTGCTGATCGCGGTCGCGGGGGTCGCTCTGGCGCTCGCCTCCGGCCTCTCCGATGCGCCCACTGGCGCCTGGCGCGGCGATCTGATTATGGCCGCCGGCACATCGACGATGGCGCTCTACAATGTTTGGTCGCGGCCATTCATCGCACGCTCGAGCGCGCTTGGTTTCGTCACGGCCGGCATGGGTTTCGGTGCCGCGCTGGTGGTGGCGCTCGCGGCGTCGCGCGGTGGTTTTGCCGCGGTGGCGCAATTCGCACTCCCACAGTTGATTGCGGTGCTCTATCTGGGCGTGGGCGGCGGCGCGGCCGCGTTCTTCCTTTGGGTCTTTGCGCTCCAGCGCACGACGCCGACCCGCGTCGCGAACACCATGACCGTCAATCCCGTCACTGCGTCGCTATTGGCCGCGGCGATCATTGGTGAGCCCTTGGGCCTCAATCTCGCGCTTGGAGTGATCGCCGTCGGCGTCGGGATCTGGATTGCATCCACCAATCCCTCGACCGCCGCGGTTGGTAGGCGTTGATCCTATTGAGTCCTGCGACCGTTGCGTGGGTGAGGCGCGTTGGATTGTCCCTATTCAAAAGCCGCTGGAAAAGGCTAGCGCCGCGTGCTTTGTTGACGGTTCGCAATGCAGAGGGGTGCTCACGCCCAAAAGGGGTATCCTTTGCAAATCCACTCATGGGAGCCTCGGTTTGATGTTCACGACAAGGCCGGAAATACGCGGGACCTTCGGCGCGGTATCCTCAACGCATTGGCTCGCATCCGCCGCTGGCATGGGCATTCTGGAGCGCGGCGGCAACGCGTTTGACGCCGCTGTTGCCGTCGGCTTTGTGCTGCAGGTGGTGGAGCCGCACCTCAACGGGCCGGGGGGCGAGGTGCCGATCCTGCTCTGGAGCCAAAAGAACGGTCGGATCGAGGCCGTGTGCGGACAAGGCGTGGCGCCCGCGGCCGCCACGCCCGAGTATTTCCACGCCTTGGGGCTCGACCTCGTCCCAGGAACCGGTCTGCTGCCGGCGTGCGTCCCGGGCGCGTTTGGCGCATGGATGAGGATTTTGCGCGATTACGGGACGATGCGGCCGGAGGACGTGCTCGCGCCTGCGATCCACTATGCGGGCGGCGGTTATCCTCTGGTGGCAAGAATTCCGGCGGCTATACAATCGGTCCGCTCGATGTTCGAGAGCGAGTGGCCAAGCTCGGCCGCCGTCTATCTTTCGAACGGCGGTCCCCCCGTCACGGGCCAGCTCTTCCGCAATCCCTGGATCGCTCGGACCTATGGCGGCATCATCGATGCCGCCAAGGCCGCGGGAAGCGATCGCGAGGCGCAGATCGAGGCAGCGCGCCGCGCTTGGTACGAGGGGTTCGTCGCTGAAGCAATCGACCGCTTCTATCGAACGAGCGAGGTGCTGGACACTTCCGGGCGACGTCATCAGGGGCTCCTCACCGGCGACGATATGGCGCGCTGGCGCGCCTCGGTCGAGGCGCCGATTACCTACGACTATCAGGGTTACACGGTCGCGAAGTGTGGCCCCTGGACGCAAGGTCCGCTGTTCCTGCAACAGCTCTCGCTGCTCAAGAGGTTTGATATCGCGAGCATGGATCCCCTCGGGCCCGAGTTCGCGCATACGGTGGTCGAATGCGCAAAGCTCGCTTTCGCCGATCGCGAGGCCTGGTACGGCGACCCAAATTTTGTCGACGTCCCGATCGCAGGGCTGCTCTCGGATTCCTACGCCGATGCGCGACGAGACCTCGTCACGGGGCGCGCGTCGATGGAACTGCGCCCCGGCGCCGTGGATGGCCGCCCGCCTCGCCTGGCGCGCGCGATCACGCATCGGGGGATGGCGGCTGTCGCGGGGCCCCCGGGGATTGGCTCGCCGAGTGGCCGGCTCGGCGTCGGCGAGCCGACGGCGGCACGCATGGGCGTCGGCGAGCCAACGGTGGCGAGCGAACGCGATCGCCGAGCGACGGCCGGCGATACCTGCCACGTGGACGTGATCGACCGCTGGGGCAACATGATCGCGGCGACGCCGAGCGGTGGCTGGCTGCAGAGCTCGCCGGTGATTCCCGAGCTCGGGTTCGGTATCACCACACGCGGCCAAATGTTCTGGATCGAGGAGGGGTTGCCGGCGAGCCTCGCGCCGGGGAAACGGCCGCGCACCACCCTCACGCCGTCATTCGTGTTGCGCCAAGGCGAGCCCTATATGGCGTTCGGAACGCCGGGCGGGGATCAGCAGGAGCAGTGGCAGATGGCCTTCTTCTTGCGCCACGTGGTGCATCGCATGAACTTGCAAGAGGCGATCGATGTTCCCTCCTTCCACACCGAACACATGCCCAGCTCATTCTGGCCGCGCGAGGCGAAGCCGGGTGTGGTTGTGATGGAAGGGCGCACGGCGCCCGCGACGGTGGCTGGCATGAAGGCACGAGGGCATTCGGTGCAGGTGGGCGAAGAGTGGTCCGAAGGTCGGCTCTGCGCCTGCGCCGTCGAGCGCACCAGCGAGGGAACGATCATCAAGGCCGGCGCCAATCCGCGGGGGATGCAAGGCTACGCGGTCGGCCGCTAACCTCGAGACAAGATATTGAAACGGCCATTGCGCCAATTGGGAGGATCGAATGAAAGGGACTGGATTCGGCATCGTCGTGCTCGCGGCGGCGCTTGGTGCGTCGGCGAGTGCAGGTTCGGCTGGCGCCGCATCGCTGACGGTCAAATCGACCGATTTCAGGAACGGTCGGGCAATTCCCGCGGTCTATGCGTTCTGCGCTCCCGCGGATCAGGGGCACATCTCCGGGGGGCAGAACAAAAACCCCGAGATCTCCTGGTCCAAAGGACCTAAGGGCACGAAGTCCTATGCGCTGATCGTCATCGACCCGGATGTGCCAAAGGATCTCTCGGACATCAACAAAGAGGGCAAGATCATTCACGCCAGCGCGAAGCGCACGAACTTCTATCACTGGGTTCTCGTCGACATTCCCGCCGACACGACCGAGATCGCGGAAGGTGCTGATTCCAGCGGCGCGGTGGCGCACGGCAAGCCGGCGGGGGCGGCGGCGGATGGCGTGCGCGGCATCAACGACTACACCGGTTTCTTCGCGAGCGACGACAAGATGAAGGGTAACTACGGCGGCTACGATGGCCCGTGTCCGCCCTGGAATGATCAGCGTCCCCATCACTATCACTTTGCGGTCGTCGCGCTCGACGTGCCGAGCCTGAATCTCAAAGGCAATTTCGGCGGCGAGGAAGCGGAGCGGGCCATGCGGGGACATATGCTGGCCAAGGGCGAAATCGTCGGCACCTATTCGCTGAATCCGCTCGTGGCCGCCAAGCTCACGAAATAGCATGACCACCCGAGCGGCCGGGCAGCGGGGCAGCGCGCATTCGCGATCTTTGGCATGCGCTTTGCTTGTGGGCATTGCCCGAAACCGAGCCGAGCAATGACCTGGTCGATAATAGCCCGCGATGCCGGGAGTGGTGCTTTCGGCGTTGCCGTCACCACGAAATTCTTCGCCGTCGGGGCGCTCTGTCCGCACGCCCGCAGCAATGCCGGCGCGCTCGCAACCCAGGCACTGGTCAATCCGACCTTTGGGCCGCGCGGACTCAAGCTGTTGGAGGAGGGTGTCGCCGCGCCCGCCATCGTTGAGACGCTGCTCGCGGGCGATGCCGGGCGCGAGACCCGGCAGCTCCACGTGCTCGATCGCCAGTTACGGGGCGCCGCGCATACCGGTCGCGACTGCGTCGGCTGGTGCGGGCATCTGCTGCGGCGCGGCTTCTCTGTTGCGGGCAACATGCTCGCGGGCGCGGCGGTGATCGAGGATACCGCGCGTTGCTACGAGGAGCAGGCACACCTTCCATTCGCCGAGCGTCTCATTCTTGCGCTCGATGCCGGTCAGGCCGCCGGCGGCGACAAGCGCGGCAAGCAATCCGCGGCGCTGCGCATCTACGCGGGCGAAGAGTATCCCTGGCTCGATATCCGCGTCGACGATCACGCGGAGCCACTACTGGAGCTGCGGCGGCTATACGAGGAAGCGCGGCGGCATTTCCTCGTATTCAGCAAGTTCCTCCCGACCGGGCGCGATCCCTCGGGTACCTTCGATCGCGACATCATCAATACCGAGGTGGACCGGGTGCGCGCCGCCTTTGGGGCATGATGCAAATGGGCACACGGAGCGAGCGCCGGTGAGTGGGGCCGCGACCGAGGCGCTCGATCCGGCGGCTGCGGCTGAGATGGCGGGGCGTCCCTTGCTCGAAGTGCGCGATCTGCGCACCTATTTTGCGGTGGAGGGAGGCGAATTCCGAGCCGTCGACGGCGTGAGCCTCACCGTTGGGCCCGGCCGTACTCTGGGCATCGTCGGCGAATCCGGCTGCGGCAAAACCGTGACGGCGCTTTCGATACTGAGACTTGTTCCGATGCCGCCGGGCCGGATCGCCGGCGGCGAGATACTGTTCGACGGCACCGACCTTTTGAAGCTCAGGCCCGCGGAACTGCGCGAACGCCGTGGCAACCAGATCTCGATGATCTTTCAGGAGCCGATGACCTCGCTCAATCCGGCCTTCACGGTCGGAGATCAGATAAGCGAGACCATTCTCAGGCACCGCCAGGTCACCAAGGCCGAGGCGAGGGAGCATGCGATCGAAATGCTGCGCCGCGTGCGCATACCCTCGCCCGAGCGGCGCTATGACGAGTATCCCCATAAACTTTCGGGCGGCATGCGGCAGCGCGTGATGATCGCGATGGCTCTCGCCTGCGACCCGAAGCTGTTGATCGCCGACGAGCCGACGACGGCGCTCGACGTGACGATCCAGGCACAGATTCTGGACCTGATGCGGCAGCTTCGCGAGGAGACCAAGGCGGCGATCGTGGTCATCACCCACGATCTCGGCGTCATCGCCGAGATCGCGCACGAGGTCATGGTGATGTACGCGGGAAAGGTGGTGGAACGCGCCGAAGTCGCGACGCTGTTCCAGAATCCGCAACATCCCTACACGATCGGTTTGCTGGGGTCGATTCCGAAGCTAAGCGCCGACCAGCCGCGGCTTGCCACCATAGAAGGCGCGGTGCCCAATCCGCTGGCAATGCCCCGAGGGTGTCGCTTTCATCCGCGCTGCCCGTTCGCTGTGCAGCAATGCCGCGCGGAGGAGCCGCCGCTGCGGCAGATTCGATCCGGCCAATACGCCGCCTGCTGGCGTGCGCCGCTCGAGGAGCAGGGACTTTGAGGGCCGCGGAGGGCGGATCGGCGCCGGCATTGATCGAGGTCGATCGCCTCGTGAAGCACTTTCCCGTGCGCAAAGGGCTGTTCGGCCGCCAGATCGGCGCCGTCAAGGCGGTTGATGACGTGAGCTTCGCGGTCGCGGCCGGCGAGACTTTGGCGTTGGTAGGCGAGTCTGGCTGCGGCAAGTCGACGATCGGCCGGCTGGTGCTGCGCCTTCTCGATCCGACCGCGGGCAAGGTGTATTTCGAGGGCCGCAACATCTTCGATCTGCCGACAAACCGCGTCCGCACGCTTCGGCGATCGCTGCAAATCGTGTTTCAAGACCCGTACGCTTCGCTTAATCCGCGCATGACCGTCGGGCAGATCATCGGCGAACCGCTGCGGCTGCATGGGCTAGCGGAGGGCGCGGAGCAGCGGGCGCGCGTCGAGGAATTGCTGGGTCTGGTCGGCCTCGCGGCGCATCACGCGCGTCGCTACCCGCATGAGTTCTCGGGCGGACAGCGGCAGCGCATCGGCATCGCGCGCGCGCTCGCCGTCGAGCCGCGCCTCATCGTCTGCGACGAGCCGGTATCGGCGCTCGACGTCTCTATCCAGGCTCAGGTGATCAACCTCCTGCAAGACCTGCAGCGGCGCTTCGGCCTCTCCTACATCTTCATCGCCCACGATCTGGCGGTAGTGAAGCACATCTCCGATCGCGTCGCCGTTATGTACCTGGGCCAGATCATGGAGCTCGCCGAGACGCGCGTGCTGTTCCGCGAGCCGCGCCACCCCTATACCCAGGCGCTGCTCTCGGCGATCCCGGTGCCGGAGCCGGCGCTGCGTCGCCAACGCATGTTGTTGCAGGGAGATGTTCCGAGCCCGATGGCACCGCCGCCGGGCTGCCGCTTCCAGACCCGTTGTCCGTTCGCCCAGGACCGGTGCCGCACCGAGATGCCCGTGTTGGAGGAGACTGCCGCCGGACATCGCGTCGCCTGCCATTTCTGGCGTGACATAGCGCCGCCGCAGGTACTGTCCGCGAGCGAGGCGGAGGCCGCGACGCCGCGGCTGCGCCGCCTGCAAGCCTACTTCACGCAAAAGAGCGCTATGGCGGCACCGCCAGCAGGCGCGTCTTGAAGCCTCACGGGTGTGTGTGGTCGCATAGGCACGGATTTTGCTATCCTGTTTCCACAAGCAGGGCGGCCGATCGGCCGCTCCAAGAAGGGGAGGGGCCGAGATGGCTCGGTTGAAAATCGCGTTGGCTGCGGGTCTATTGCTGGCGTCGAGTTGCGCCGTCGCCTCGGCGGAGTCCGTGCTCCGCATCGGGCTCAACGAGGATCCTGATATTCTCGATCCGACGCTGGCCCGCACTTTCGTCGGGCGCATCGTGTTCATGGCGCTCTGCGACAAGCTCTTCGACATAACGCCCGATCTCAAGATCGTGCCGCAGCTCGCCACCGGCTACAAATGGGAAGACGACAACAAGAGCCTCGTCATCTCGATCCGCGACGGCGTGCTGTTTCAGGACGGCGAGCCGATGAATGCAAGCGCGGTCAAATACAGCATCGAGCGCCACCTGACCTTCCCCGGGACGACCCGCAAGGGCGAGATCAGTCCCGTAACCAGCGTTACCGTCGTCGATGACCACACGGTGAGGCTTTCGCTGAACCAGCCGTTCTCGCCGTTGCTGGCGGCGCTCTCCGATCGCGCGGGGATGATCGTCTCGCCCAAGGCGGCCGAAGCGGAGGGGGACAAGTTCGGCAACAATCCGGTTTGTGCCGGTCCCTACAAATTCGTCGAGCGCGTGCCGCAGGACCGCATCGTCGTAGAGAAATTCGACAAATACTGGAACAAAGACAAGATCAAGATTGACCGCGTGGTCTATCAACCGATCCCTGATACGTCGGTCCGCCTGGCCAATCTGCGCTCCGGCAGCCTCGACATGATCGAGCGCGTCCCGCCGACGGACGTCCCGACCGTGAAATCGGATGGCAAGCTCAACCTCATGGAAATCGGCTCGATCGCCTATCTCGGCATCACCATCAATACGAATAACGGCGCTCAGTCAAAGAATCCGCTGGGACAAGATGAGCGCGTGCGTCAGGCACTGTCGCTTTCGATCGACCGCAATGCGCTTAGCCAGGTGGTGTTCAACGGCGAAGCGGTGCCGGGCAACCAGTTCGAACCGCCGGGCAATTTCTACTACGACAAGGACCTCCCTGTGCCGGCGCGCGACCTGGATAAGGCCAAGGCCCTGCTCAAAGCGGCGGGTGTCGAGCATCCGAGCTTCACCTTGATGGTTCCCAACAGCACCGTGGAGCAGCAAGTCGCCCAGGTCATCCAGTCCATGGCGGCGGAGGCTGGTTTCGACATCAAGTTGCAGGCGACCGAGTTCGCTTCGTCGCTGCAGCTCTCCACCAAGGGTGAGATGCAGGCGTTCCAGATCGGCTGGAGTGGTCGCGTCGATCCGGACGGTAACATCTATAATTTCGTCACGTGCAATGCGCCGCTCAACGACGGTCATTATTGCAACCCCGAGGTGGACAAGGAGCTCAAGGCGGCGCGCGAGGTGGACGATCCGGCCGAGCGCCTCAAGCACTACAAGCGCGCGACGGAAATCATGCTGAAGGAACTGCCGATCATTTATCTCTATCACCAGAAGCTGATCTACGCGCTCGACAAGAAGGTTACGGGCTTTGTGCCTTATCCCGACGGCCTGATTCGCCTCCAAGGCATGGCGGTGCAGTGAGGCGATGATCCGGTGATCGCGGTGCGCGCGGTGCTCCCATGATGACCTATCTGATCCGCCGCATCGCGATCATCATCCCGACGCTGTTCTTCGTCTCGATCATCATCTTCGGTCTGCAGCAGTTGCTACCGGGCGATCCGGCACTGGCGCTCGCGGGCGAGGAACGCGACCCGCAGGTGATCCAATTTCTGCGCGACAAATATCACCTCGACGAGCCGTTGCCGGTGCGCTACGCGCTTTGGGCCAAGGGCGTGCTGCACGGCGATCTCGGCGAGTCAATCCGCATCAACAAGCCGGTGCTGGATCTGGTGCTGGAAAAGCTTCCGGTGACCGCCGAGCTTGCTTTCATGGCGCTCTTGATTTCGCTTACGATCGGCATTACCGCCGGCGTGGTTTCCGCGGTCAAGAACGGTACCATCATCGATTACGGAGCCAATATTTTCGCGCTGTGGGGGCTTTCCACGCCCAATTTCTGGTTGGGATTCCTGCTTATCATCCTGTTCTCTGTGAAGCTTGGGTGGCTGCCGGCTTCGGGCTTTGTGCCGCCGAGCGAGAACCTGGCGCAGAACCTCGCAGCGCTGGTGATGCCGGCCTTCGTGCTCGGCAATGCGAGCGCCGCGGTGCTGATGCGTCACACCAGAAGCGCGATGCTGCAGGTGCTGAGCGCGGACTACGTGCGCACGGCGCGCGCCAAGGGGCTCGACGAGAGGGTAGTCGTGCTGAAGCATGGTCTCAGGAACGCGCTCATACCGGTGGTGACCCTCGGCGCGCTGGAATTCGGGACGCTGCTCTCGGGTGCGGTCTTGACCGAGCAGGTCTTCACCATTCCGGGCTTCGGCAAGCTCATCGTCGACGCCGTCTTCAATCGCGACTACGCGGTGGTGCAAGGCGTGGTGCTGTGCACGGCGACCGCTTATATCGTCTTGAACCTGCTTGCCGACATCGCCTATTTCCTCGTCAATCCTCGCCTGCGTGCGTGAGGGCGATTCATGACGGCGATCCTCGACACTGAAGCCAATCTCGCCGAGCTCCCAGACGATCAACCGTGGCGTCGGGCACTGCGACGGCTGGTACGCAGGCGGGGCGCGATGGTCGGCCTTGCCGTTGTGCTGTTCTTTGTCCTTGTCGCGGTCTTCGCCGATCACGTCGCGCCCTACGCCGCGACTGCAACCGACTGGAGCGCGGTGCGCAAAGCGCCCTCTGCAGCGCACTGGTTCGGCACCGACGAGATCGGGCGTGACGTGCTCTCGCGCGTGATCTTCGGCGCTCGGGCGTCGCTGATGGCCGGCGTCATCTCGGTGCTGATCTCGCTGAGCTTCGGCGTGCCGATCGGGTTGCTCTCGGGTTATGTCGGCGGCTTCCTCGACGGCCTCTTGATGCGCATCATCGACGCGATGCTGGCTTGTCCGTTCTTGATCCTGGCAATCGCGCTCGCGGCCTTTCTCGGCCCAAACCTCACCAATGCGATGATCGCGATCGGCATCTCGGCGATGCCTGCCTTCGTCAGGTTGACGCGCGCGCAGACCCTCGCGACCAAGGTCGAGGACTACGTCGAGGCCGCAAAAGCGGTGGGCAATCCGCATTTGCGCATCGTGCTGCGCCACATACTGCCCAATATTCTCGCGCCTATAATGGTCCAGGCGACGCTTGCGATTGCGGCCGCGATCATCGCCGAGGCCGCGCTTTCGTTCCTGGGCCTGGGTCAGCAGCCGCCGGCACCCAGCTGGGGCAGCATGCTCAATACCGCCAAGAACTTTCTCGACCGCGCTCCCTGGATGGCTTGGTTCCCGGGGCTCGCGATCTTCATGGTGGTGCTCTCGTTCAACCTGTTGGGCGACGGCCTGCGCGACGCGCTCGATCCCAAGCACAAATAAGCTTTAGCGCGACCGCGCCCCGGCTCTGCGTCGCAATATCCAGATCACAAGCAAGAAGATCGCCATCGCCAAGCCGATGCCGACAATGACCATCGGTTCGAAACGATGCAGCAGACCGATAAGGCCGCGCCCGAACCAGTAAGCGAGCATCGACCAGAAACCGACCCAGAGCGCGGCGCCGGCGGCATTGTAGGCGAGAAAGCGCCACCAACGCATGCCCAGGATGCCCGCGACGATGCCGTTCAACTGCCGCAGCACGACAACGAAGCGGGCGACCAGCACCACCGCGCCTCCGTATCGCGCGAAGAACCCTTCGACGTGCTCGATATGCGCGTGCGCAATGCCGAAGCGCGGACCGTAGCGCAGCACGAGCGGACGCCCGCCCTGCCTGCCGATCACGTAGCCGATGTTGTCGCCGACCACCGCCGCAATCCAGCAGAGCAGCAGTATCCATCGGATGTCGAGCTTGCCGTGCGACGCCACCAGGGCGCTTGCTATCATCAGCGTTTCGCCAGGCGTCGGCAGGCCGAAGCTCTCGAGGAACACCCCAAGGAAAACGGCGCCATAACCATAAGTGACGACGTAGTGTTGGGCTTCCGCCAGGAAGGTGTCGAGCATTTCGCCCCATGTAGTGGGAAAATCGCGCGGTCGCAACCCGAAGGCCGCGATGGTATTGACTGTATGAATTAGCCAAGTCCTAGATGGCGTCAACCCCGGAGGGACGAACCATGAGCGAAGACGGCCGGTCGCCCGGCGAGAGCATCACCGACGAAGCCGCGCTGCGTGCGCTATATCCCATGCCATTAGAGCGCGTGCGGCTCAAGGAACTGGACCATCTCGACGGCTATTGTCGGCGCTTCATCGCGCTTTCGCCGTTTCTGGTGATCGGCACGACCAGCCCCGGCCGCGGCACCGATGTCAGTCCGCGCGGAGATCATCCGGGCTTCGTGCGGGTGCTAGACGAGCGCCGGCTCGCGATTCCCGACCGGCCCGGCAACAATCGCCTCGACACGTTGAGCAATCTGCTCTGCGACGCGGAGGTGGGCTTGTTGTTCTTCGTCCCCGGCGTCGACGAGACAGTGCGCGTTAATGGCGTCGCGTCGCTCTCGCGCGATCCGGCGCTCATGGAGGCTTCCGTTGTCAACGGCAAGCTACCGCGCATGATGGTGCTGATCGACGTCAAGCAAGCGTTCTTCCATTGCGGCAAGGCGCTCATTCGTGCGCGCCTCTGGCATGACGATTATCGCGTCGAGCGCAAGAGCCTCCCCAGCCTCGGCCGGATCATCACCGAGCAGACTCGGATACCCGGCGACACGGTGGAGGCCGCCGAGGCGCGCACGGAGCGCTCCTATCGCGAGAATTTGTATTAGACCGTCGTGAGCGCCGGCTCCTTGAACTCAGGCCGGAATCGACACCGCCGACTGCGAGGGTAATTCGCGGCTGTCAGCGCAGACACTTGATCGCCATGCGAGGCGGCGCGCCCAGTTTGCCATCGGGGTCGAGCGAATAACCCCGCGCCTTCATGCAGGACGTCCATTGCTCACAATTTGGCAGCTGGCTTGTCGTGGTAGCCGCTCCCATTACAGCGAGCAGGGGGTTGGACACATTTTGTTCCGATTTCGAGATGCAGTCGAAGCGGTCTGCCATGAATTCGTCTTGTGTCGTGCCGGCCCTAGAGTACCGAGCTTCTTCTGGCGAAGAGCAGGCGCTGGCGAGGGCGCCCAATAAGGGGAACAGCCACTTTGCTCGCATCGATTCGCTCCCTCGATCCCATCTGTCTCGCGGGCGTTCGGCTTGCGGTCCGCCCAGGAGCATTGGGTGGCCGCCGTTTAGCCGGGAAGGGGCACCCCTTAAACGCCGGTGATCGCACTGACAAGCTCTTTGTGATATCCCCAGGCGCGTAGAGGCCGGAGATCACATATGCACGACAATTTTTCGAAGAGGCGGCGTCCATCCGGCGCACTTGGCGTACATGGACGATCGCCCAAGCACGCACCCATCCCCAATTTGCTGATTGATCCTGCGGCAATCGAGCCGGTCCTAGGCGGATAGCCTCGCCTAGAGCCGGCCCGACACCTGACGGAGGAGTCCACCGTCGAGCCTATGCACCGCCCGGCGCGCACCAAGAGCGCTGAACTCATGTTGCGCGACAAGGCTATGTGCCTAGTGAACCTCCCATCGCCGATGACGAGGATGGCGCTTCACGCTGCGAGGTGAAGCGTCACCCGATCATCCAAGCGCCTGCCACAGTCCGTTAGTCTACTGGAAAGCCCGGTCCAAATACGGCGTAGAGCTGGAACGACTGTACGCCGCTCGGATAGGTCGTGCCTTGTATGTTTATGAAGCAACTCGACGCGCAACCGCTGGGCACGGCGAGTGTCTTGTCGACTAGGATATCGGTCGCGCCAACATTGTTGACGTCCATCTCCGCGAAATCGAAACCGGCGGCGACCTTGTCCATCTGCTGGTCGGTGAGCGCCTGCGGCTGCCCAGCCAGCGACACGCCGGCAAGGAACGGCAACACCGCAAGACCAAGAAGCAACTTCCTCATGTGTTCCTCCTATCAGGGCAGTGACGCGGCGGAGTCCGCGTGGGTTGCGACGGCCGCCTGGAACAGCGCGGAGCTCGCCGCCGCCTCGGACAGCGATCCACCGAAGGCGATCCCCACTTGGAGCCCGTCGAGGGAGGTCACTGCGTTGGTGGCGGTCTGCGTCGCGGTGAAGGTCAGGAAGTCGCCGAGTGCCAGAGCGGCGGCATTCGCGGTCGCCGCGGCGCCGGCGGTGACGCCATCCATCTGGTTGTCGGTGAGCGGCTGCCCGGCGTGAGCGGCGCCGGCGAGCGCGAGCAGCGATGCGCCCACAAGCAGAGAATAGAACTTCATCATGGTTCGGTATCCTTCCAAGGCTAGAGCATCAGTTTGGAGAGAGCCCAATCGATACGGTGGGCAGGCTGTTCGTCGCGCTCGACGCCGACTGCGCACCCGAGATCGACTTGTAGAGGGTCAGCGTTACCGAGCCGCCCGAGATGCCCGCCGTCATGGGATCGCCGGAGCCGTTCGTCACCACGCTGACCTGGGCCACGGTCGCGGTCACCGAGGCAACGATCTTTCCGAGCGCCTGTGCGTCGGCGGTCGAGAACGCCGCGAAGCCGGCGGTCACTCCGTCCATTT
Source organism: Allostellaceae bacterium (assembly GCA_035517495.1). Lineage (GTDB taxonomy): Bacteria > Pseudomonadota > Alphaproteobacteria > ATCC43930 > CGMCC-115725 > DASZHJ01. The sequence goes on from DATIYT010000139.1 coordinate 87,428, forward strand.
GATTGTCGGTGAGCGGC
>DATIYT010000140.1:0-55897 GCA_035517495.1 Allostellaceae bacterium
GCTCTTCAATCCCTACGAGAATCCCATCGGGGCCGTAATCCAGGTCAAGAGCGTGCCGCTGCGCGTCATCGGCGTGCTCGCCGCCAAAGGGCAGTCTGCCTTCGGCACCGATCAGGACGACCTTGTCATGGTTCCCTTCACGACCGCCGAGCGAAAGGTGCTGGGCGTCGCGGCGCCCAGCCAGCAGCAGACGCCCCTCAATTGGCCTTACCTGCCGGCATCCAATCCGTACAATTTACAGCCGCGACTGACGGGCTTCGCGAATCAGATCTACGTTCAGGCAATGAGGCAATCAGAGGTGCAGGCCGCCATCGAACAAGTGACGGAGACCTTGATGCGTCGTCATCGCATCAAGCCTGGCGCCCTCAGGGATTTCGACGTGCGGAATCTCAGTCAGTTCGTCGAGACCGCCGAAAGCAGCAGCCGCATCATGGCGTTGCTTCTGGCCGCGGTCGCCTCCATATCGCTGTTGGTGGGCGGCATTGGGATCATGAACATTCTTCTGGTCTCGGTGACCGAGCGAACGCGCGAAATCGGGTTGCGAATGGCCATCGGCGCGCGGCGGCTACACGTGCTCCTGCAGTTCCTCGCCGAGGCGGTTTTTCTAAGCGTGAGCGGCGGAGTCGCTGGAATTATGATGGGCCTCTTGGTTTCGCTCTCTATCCCGCTGCTCGTGGGTTGGGCCGCTCCAGTCTCGGCCTCGGCGATCGCAGGGGGATTTCTGTTCGCTGCGGCGGTCGGCATCTTCTTTGGTTACTATCCAGCTCGCAAGGCCGCGCACCTCGATCCGATCGAGGCGCTTCGATATGAGTAGCAGATCATCGTCCTGACAGCCGTTTGTGATCGATGAAGGCATGGTCCCGATTGCGCGCCCGTTCCCTAGTCGCAATACTATGATGAGAAGGCGCAGCACTGCACGCTCTTGATAAAGAACTGTCACGATCCTCAGGCGGCGCAGAAGCTTTTACGACTGGCACGAGAATATCGGGCGACGGCAGCCTACCTTAGGCGAAGGGAAGCCAGGACAACGCGTTGGGCGGCTGCGAAATCAACCTACCGACAAGGCCCGCGTTGAGACTGGGGATCCCTTGGCATGTCCCCAGGAAGCGAGGACCTGACTTCTTGTCGTTCCAGACAACGACATCCATCACCGCACCAACAGCGCGACGGCCACGAAAACGACGACTGCGAAGGCGATAAGGCGATAAGGATCGCAGCGATAGCGGTGATGTTTCCCCAGCGCAGCGCTCGATGTTCCCGAACATCGTTGCCCCATCTAACGCTTATACGCTCCCTGGACGCTTTTCCTCCCTGGCGAGTGCGGTCGCGACAAATGGGCAGCCCCGCCCAGTGGGGACTGAGCGCGCTGTTAATCTGCTCGATGCGTCGTTAGCGGGTTGGTAACCCCAATTCGAGACCCTCCCTCATTATGCATGAGGAAACCGCCAATCGGCCGCCAGAGCGCGTCTTGCGCGCGCTGCGGGAATGGTGTGCCAGCGAGCGAGAAGTTGATACAGGCCATCTCTGTCACACAGGAATTAGGCCGTTCCGCCCACGTGGTGTGCAGTCGGCTGGAAACTCAAGGAGTGCAGACGACCCCGCCCCTCAGCTTCCACTCTGAACCGCCGAAAAGCAAAGTCCCGCGCGAGGCGCGGCTAAATCTGACCGCATTGACGGCGCCACCATGAGGGCGTTGGATAGAGTTGCTGCGCCGAGTGCACCGACGGTAAGAAGGACGGCATGCGGAAGGTTCTCATTGTGTTGAGCGTGGTGCTGCTCATGGCTGGCACGGCCAAGGCAACTCAGATGCTCACCGACGGCCAGATGAACGAAGTTGCCTCCGGTTCCGACCTCCCGATCAACATCGGTACGCTAAACTCAATTTTCACGGAGAACCTCGGTAGCCTGCCGTTGAATTTGCAACGTGGCCTAGGTACCTCAACGACCGTGATACCGAATCAGTCCACCGACGGGTGCGGTGCTAAAGCCTGCTGACGCGGAAGCTACGGCGCGCCAACGATGGCTGCATGCAGTCGATACCGAATTAGGCTTCCTCGCCGCTTGAATTGATCACGAATGACTACGCCTCATGCGCCGTGCAACGGCGATGGGCCCAACTTGAAAGCCCAGAATCCGTTGCTACGTGGGTTACTGAGGCTAAGGCTCAGTCATGCAAAAGGAACCTTTCGGTTCTCCGCCAGAATCCGTACTGCGCGCGCTGCGCGAGTGGCGCGTCAGCGAGAGGAAAGTCGATCCGAAATATTCCGATGCCACTGCAAATCCTCCATCAAGTCCGCTTGCCCAGCATTCGGCGGGAAAGCGCGTCAGTGAAGATAAGGCTGCGGCTCCCAAACCAGCGATTGGGCACACCAAAAAAATAGGGCCCGTCCAGGGGGAGCAACGGGCGGGGCCGAGCGCGGAGTCCGACTAGCGGACAGCTACGAAGGTAGCGCGCCGCGGCGAACGCAGCGTTCAGCGTTCTTCACTTTCGCACGGCCAATAAGTCAGCGGGCACATCGCGTCGGATTCCGAGGCTGATGCCCAATGCGATGAAAGCGAGCGCCAGCCCGTTCAAGCCGTCCCGCGCCTCTGCGAGGGGGGTTGGGCTTGCGGTTAAACATCAAGTTGACTTGACGAAGGCCCACTGTGGTGAGGCGGTCTTGGTGCTCACACGGCGGAATCCTCGCGCGCGAGCCGCGACTTCAGACGATCTTTGAATTCTCCGGTGGTGTAGTATGCGGAGATGCGACGGGCGATTGTCTCTTCCGGACGTGACAAGAGCTCCATCAGCGCTCGCTCTAGGCGCTGAAGAGCGATTGCCCTCTGTTCCTCCTCCAACTGCTATCATGGCGGCATCATCGAGCGCACCGTACGCATCAATCACGTCCGCCAGCAGTTCAGCCATGCTGCGGTAGTGCGTGGGGTCCTTCATCCGTGCGGTTACTGCGGCGATAGCTTCATTGGCCAGCGCCGCATCCGCTGCCGAAAACGCGTCCAATAGTCCTTCAGGCGTACTGCCTGCGGAGCTTGGCGCTCTTATGTGTTTCGTAGCCTTCATTGCGACACGTCAGGCCTTGCGGTGAGGGTGAGGCACGCGGGCGATTCCCAAACACGTCCGCGTGCCGCACTTACGCCAGCGTTGCGCTGGCACGAATTCGGCCGTCCGGCCTCCATGGCGACTAGGCACGCGGGTTCCCCTCCTCGCAGGCACCCCGCGTGCCGCTCTTCAGATTTCCCCGCCTCCTTCCCCGCGCACGGAGCGTGTATCGTGGATTTCAGCTAGTTGGGTAGCGCCTGGCCGGACTTGAGCGGAGGGCGCAGCGTGTACGCTGGCAGCGCGCCAATTCCGCAGGGTGGCTAAATCGACAAGTCTGGCCTCTGTGTGGGCAAGCGCACATGCCGATGGTATTGTCCCTTACGATGCATATTATGTTGGGATGAAATACCAAAATTAAGATAAGGATACGATCACTGTTCTTGGGTTTCATCGCATGCGAATTTCAGGGGATCAGGTACGCATGGCTCGCGCAGCCCTAAAATGGACGGTGCAGGATTTGGCGGATCGCGCCTCAATCTCGAAGAATACGGTGGTGGCGGTAGAGGCCGGCCGCGACTCTCACGCAACAACGATTGCGGCAATCGAGCATGCCCTCAGCAAGGCCGGCGTTGAGTTCATTTCCGAGAACGGTGGCGGGGCTGGGGCGCGGCTCAAGAGGAAGGCGAAGCGATGAGCGACTCGAAAAGTCTTGTCGTTTTTTCAGATAGTCGTGCAGCCATTGATGGTCTAAAGCCACTGTGGCGCAATGGATATGTCGCTGTGGCGATCGTTCCTTCGATCGGCCCGAACAAGGGCAATACGATCATCAGCACGATGCTGCGTACCGCCTTTCAAGAAATAGTGCAGAAGGCAACAACTGGTGAGATGAAACGGGTATTGCCCATGCTTCGTGCCTCGGTGAGATCGGCTCTTCCTGATCCGTCGCACGACAATCAACGCCTCCTCGACGATATTGTTATCCTCGGCGCGTTCTGGCTCAGACACGGCAACCGCGTCCTCAAGGATATGGGCATCGGAGCGGTTGGGATGTCCGTCGATCCAGATGATTCGTTACCGTGGCAGCAACGGGGAATGCTTGAACAAGATTTCCTCAGGAAGTTTGCTGCTGCCTCGCACCGGGCAACCACGCACTAGAGCGCCGGCTCAGTCTTGCGGTGCGGTATGTCGTGAGTGGTTGAGACTGAAGCGCGGTGACAAAGCAGCTAAGGAATAGCGAGAATACCTCAATGATCCGTCGTGGTTTGTTGAACTCTGGCATAACACTGCGGGAAGAGAGATGCTCACCACGGAACAAGCGCAAAAGGCAATAGAGAAAGAGCTACGGAAGCGGAAGCTAACAAAGCCGATGACACCTGCGGAACTCTTGGAGTTTTGTCAGGAAATGTACGTCCATCTGGAGTTCAAGTGTGAGGGTGACCGACTGGACTTCATTCGAGCGTGGACCGAACGGTGGCAGAGTGATTGGCTCCGGACCAGATAGTGCTTCATGACACCACCGGCCCCGCTTAGCCCTTCGCAAAGCCTACCTTGCCGCTTGCGCGCCTGTCCGCGAGGAGCTTTTCCTGGCTCTCATTGAGTTCACCAATCACGAGATTGGCTTTCTCTGAGCCCTTGTGATCCATAAACCTCACCGCCAATACGCCATCCATCCGGACAGCGGCACGGTCTGTCTCGTTGATTTGAATTAGCACGGTCGTTTTTTCGCCCAGCTTGCTTGCAAGTGCCTCGAAGGCCTGCTTCGCCAGCCCCTCGTCAAGAAACTTGAAATTCCAGCGCGGGCTCCGGACCGGCGCCTCCCGCAATGAAAACGGCATAGATATTTTTCATGCCGTCCTAGATATGCCTTCTGCGTAGACCGTGCAATCTTTGGCCGCATGCTCGACTCCCGCTGCGCACCCATGCCAAGTTGCCGTCATGCTTCCTGCTGCACCCCCTTCGTCCCTGGGACCGCGCCACCGTCCCCGCCGTGGCGATTGCGGTCCCGGCACATGGGAATAGCGACGTGCGCGCCACGTTGTCTTGCTGACCTTACCATCGTATGGAATCGCCATGCGCCTGATCCGCTCCTTCATCCCTTATCTGTTTGCGGTTTCCTTGCTCGCCATACCTTGCGCTGCGCCGGCGGCCGTCGTCGTCAGTGTCACGGCGACAATCGCTCCGCCGCCGCTGCCGGTCTATGTGCAGCCGCCCATACCCGGCCCCGGCTACATCTGGACGCCCGGTTATTGGGCATGGGGTCCCTATGGCTATTACTGGGTCCCCGGCACCTGGATACTGCCGCCCGCCGTCGGTCTTTATTGGACGCCGGGTTATTGGGCGTGGGGCGGCGGCGTCTACCTATGGCATGTCGGCTATTGGGGCCCGCATGTCGGCTTTTACGGTGGCATCAACTACGGCTTCGGCTATGTGGGCGTCGGGTATGTGGGCGGCTACTGGGACCACGGCGTGTTCGCCTATAACCGGGCCTTCAACAACATCCAGAACAACACACACATCACCAACATCTACAACAAGACCGTCGTCACCAACATCAACGTGACCCGTGTGAGCTTCAATGGTGGCGCGGGGGGCGTCGTGGCCCAGGCGACGCTGCAGGAAGAAGCGGCGTTCCGCGAGCGGCACAACCCCGCGACAGCGCAACAGGTACGCCATGAGCAGGCTGCTGCCGGCAACCACGCGCTTCTTGCCTCCGTGAATCAGGGCCATCCCACGATCGCCGCGACGAGGCGGCCGGGCCAATTCAGCGGTGGTGTGGTCGCCGCCGAGGGCGCGTCGCCGCAGGGCCAGCCTGTAAGAAAGGGCAATGGGCCGCACCACCCGCCGCACGGGCCCGGCAATGGCGGAGGGCCGGAGCATGGTGAGCAGCACCCGTGACCGATCCGACTGGCGACTTAACCTTCTCGCGTACCAGTAAGTGACACACTTTTAATGCCCTGAGTGGTAGGTGCGCGTTGACGCCCTCGAACCGCCACCACCAATCTCCGGAACATGTCAGGGGAGAACATTCGTCGGCTTCGCGCCGATCTCGAAAGTTTTCGAAACCTGCTGAAGCACACGACCGACCAGCGCGCAAGGGAAGTACTTTGGAATTTAATTCAAGAGATCAAGGAACGACTGCGAGAGTCAAGCGAACCCCCGGAGTGCTCAGACCCCGGCGGGCCGCTCATCAACATCAATTGCCGTGGCGTTCGGCATAAATCTTGTGGCTCTCGCCATTGAGCTGCCGATTTAATTTTGCATTTTGCCACTTGGTGATCTGGCCGCCTTTGCCGTCCTTGGCCTGAAATTTCGCCAGCTCCTTCTCTTTGTTGGCGTCGCCTTGCGTGAACTTGGCAGCTTGGCCTGACGTCAACTGACCGTCCTTCAGCCCCTGATCGGTGCGGTTCTCCTGGTTCTCGAAACGCTGATCGACTTCAGAGGGGCTGACATATTGCTGTGCGAAGGCAGCAGCCGGAAGTAACGCGAGCGAACATACGGCGAGAACGCCGGAAATCTTGCGCATATCAACCTCCTGGGGGGATTAGACGCTATGGTATTACAGTCTACGCGCTGGGTCTTATTTCATATCCCCAATGCTTTAAATATTTTTATTGAGGTTAATTTGACGATATTTTGAGCCGGATTATACGAAGCGAACACTTAAGCCATCCCCGCTTCTAACGATGTCCAAGCGGAGGCGCGAAAGCCGTCAGGATTGAGTAGGACGCGCCTGCGCCTGTTCTTGGACGGCTGGTGTACCGCGTCAGCGACGTCGATGATCAAGGCAAGGTCGCGCGCTCAGTCAGCGGCCTGCTGCCGCGCATGCCCGCACCCCTCAGCTGTTTTTTTCGATGAAAGCCCTGATCTTCTCGCGTGTGAACTGAGTCGCGATGGATCCCCAATTGGCGTCGAATCCATGATCAACGCCCGGCAGCAGATAGGTCTCATGGGTCACGCCCGCCGCGGTCAACGCTTGATCGAGCTTTTCTGCTTGTTCCTTTTGCACAATGCGATCGCTGAGACCGAGCACCGTAATCGTTGGTGGTGTTTTGGCGTTGATGTAGCTAAGCGGCGAAAGCGCTCTGTAACGCTCGGGAAACTGCGTCGGCGACCCGCCAACATACTGGTGACACGTAGCACGAACATAGTCCGAGCTTGGCGAGTCGACATAGAGCCCTTGCAGGTCTGGTGGACCATAAAAGTTGATGACGGATTTGATTGGAACTTTGGGTGAGTCACATGAGGCGGAAAGATCGGAAGAATCTCCGGAGTAAGCCGCCAACATCGCAAGGTTCCCCCCAGCGGAATAGCCGGTCAGGCTGATACGCGTGGGATCGACGCCGAGTTTCGCGGCGTTGGTAAAGACCCAGCCTAAGGCACATTTGACATCGCCGACTTCATCCTTCCAGCGCACTGGGGGCGGCATGCGGTATTCGACATCAAAGACGGCATAGCCGAGATCGTTCAGCCACGGGTCCCAGGCGGGTAGCTCGCTCTTGGCACCGTGAATCCAGGCACCACCATGCACCCTGACGAAGGCCGGTCTGGGTGCGTTCTGCGCCGGCCCTGTAGCTGGCCAAATGTCGAGCAGAAGCTCGGTTCCGTCAGCGGACTTGCCGTAGACGACGTCGCGGATGACCCGTGACGGAAATTCCTTCGCGTGGGTTTCCATCTCAAAGTGCGACACCAACGACACCGCGACATTCTGCTTTTTGGCCATCGACCACATACCGAGTGTCGGCCCCGCAGCCATCAGCAGCACGAGCAGGGCGGTGAGACCAAATCCCGTGCAAGCGAGCCGCGCTGCGCTCCAATACGCAACGGCTGCAAGGACCGCCGCAACCAGCGCCGAAAGCAGAAAGATCACCGGAAAGACCACGGCGGCGTAGGCCGCCATGCTCGCAAGTGCGCCAAACCCGCCTGGATTGACGACATAGTACCCCACCATCAATACCGCCATGAAAAGCACCGCTGCTATAACGGTCAGAAACCATTGCCAAATAGTGGCGGGACGCCAAAATGTGCCGCTAGCGGTCATTCAATCACCTCGTCGGCGCGGGCGAGCAAGGACTCCGGCACGGTGATGCCGAGCGTCTTCGCGGTCTCGACGTTGATCAGCAGCTCGACCTTTGTTGCCTGCTGGACAGGCAGGTTGGCCGGCATCTCCCCGTCGAGAACCTTCCCTGTTTGAATCCCCACGAGACGATAAAATTCCAACTCACTGGAGCCGTAACTCACAAGGCCACCGGCCTCGACGAACGGCCGAAACTCGTAGAATGCCGGCAATCCTTGCCGCAGCGCCCGTGCCGCAAGCTGTTCGCTCCGGCCACTAAAGAATACGTCGGGGGTGATCACGAGGGCATCTGCTCGCAGTTGGCTCATGGTTGCAAAGGCTGTCTCGAAGTCGCTCTCGGCACTCGCTGGCACGGTATGAAGTTCTATCCCCAGCGCATGGGCCGTTGGCTCCAAGACATGCCGAATCTGTTCCGCGTTGGCAGGATTGGCAGGGTTGATAAGCACGGCCACGATAGTTGCCCTGGGCAACAGCTCGCGCAGCAACTCCAACCGCTTGGGCCCTACGTCCACATTCTGACTGACTACTCCCGTCAGATTGCCACCGGGCCGCTTCAGGCTGCTGACAAGCCCAACCTCAACGGGATCGACTGCTCCCTCGAATACGATGGGAATTGTGGCTGTGGCCGCCTTCGCCGCAAATGCCGATGGTATGCCAGCAGCCGTGATCACAGTCACCGGACGCTGAACCAATTCTGCTGCAAGTGCCGCCAGTCGCTCATATCGGTCGTTCGCCCAGCGGTATTCGATCTTGACGTTCTGATCTTCGACGTGCCCTGACTCCTTCAGTCCTTGATGAAACGCTCGTAGGCGGGTGGCGTACACGTCAGGCGAGGTAGCACCAAGGAACCCGATCAGGGGCGGACGCGCCTGTTGCGCGCGCGCCAGAAACGGCCAGGCGATCGCCGATCCACCAAGACCGAAAATTAAACTGCGCCGCCTCATCTACCCTCCCCGGCGGATCAAGACCATGCTAGGCGCAAGAACAATGCTATCACACTGGCCTATGGCGGTGCGGATCGCCAGAACCGTTCGCACGTCCTATTCGACTACCACGCTCGCTTCGGTGCGCAGCGTATGTGGTGTGTCACCAGTGGTTAGTTCAGGGAAACCTGACCTATGACTGGTTGTCGACCTTAACCAGATGGCCGTTCTTGCAGACCCAGAGCTGCAGGTCCTTATCCACGGTTTGGCCTTCGTCGGCCCATTCTTGTACCTCAGCTCCGCCAAACTTGATGCTTTCCACCGTATAAGTGCAGCCTCCTGGCGGTTCACTGCAGCCCACTTGGAGGACACTAACTGTCACAGCCAAGATCAATGCTGGACGTGGGAGCATGATCGGACTCCTTTCGACGCGGTCGGAGTATGCGGATCATCCTTGGTGAAGACGCGCAAGGTAGACAGCGGCAAGATTATGCTCACGATCATGGACAAGCGTCGTATTGAAGCGCCCCGGACGCTGACAGTTTCCGCGACCTTCGCCGCGCGGATCGATGCCGCGTTGCCGTCGGGGTCGTGACGAGTGACCGTGCGCCCTGTCGTCCCACATATCCGTGTACAGTGCGTCTCTGAGAACCATCCATGTACGCGAAGCCGGAATGGTCACGTGCATGCTTCCCAGCGCGTCACCGTTTCATGTCCTTCAGCATCAGGTCGATCCTTTTGATCGAATTCTGAAGGCGGCGAATCTCCCTCGCATTCCCGCTGTTGCGTGCGAGCGCAAGCTGTCGCTGAAGATCCGTCTGCTTGTCGAGCCACCACTGCATGATTGCGGTCGGCTTGTTCTTTGCCGTCATGCAGTCTTCCCTAGCATTGCGAAACTATCATGGCTCGTGACCGTTCTTATCCTTCCCGAGACGCTTTCGCGGTGATTTGACGGCGAGCAGGCACTCAGCATAGGTGTCTAATATCCATTTGCGGTCAGCTTCAAGCTCTCCCGTGCCTGGATTGTGATGAAGAACTTTGCGTTCTACGTTGGCAATTGCCTCCATCAGCCGAAAGGCGACTTGCTCTGGTGAGTTTAGACTGACGTGGACGGTCGGCTCAGCAGCCATGGGTAATCCTTCCCTGCGTTGGTGCAGGAAATCACATTACGCCTCCGCAGGCATCCGTTGAACGTGAGCGCGAAGGCTTCGTGTGGGCCTTTGCCGCCATGCGGTCTACCCCTGCGTTGCGAAACCCCAACAGGTCTAAATAGATGCGGACGAGGCAAAGGCGCGTCACGACGTCGGGCTCGGGCTCCCTCCGTCTCCCACCAGGATTCATGCGACGTTCGTGGACTGTGCGGCTCATGGCGTACCCCGCCCTGACGACGGCTCATCGTCGGTGTCGTCATGCTCTCGGTCGAGTGTCCCGCCATCCACCAAATCCGGCGGATCGTCGCAACGCGCCACCAGCGACCCAACTGGCGGCACGCCAGCGATTGCCACTTCAACTGCGCCCAAGCTCGGTTCCAGGTCCTCAAGCTCTGCGTCGAACGCCTCGAGCACGTCCAACAGGTCGGCATCAGCTTCTATCAGCAGATGCGGGGCGCCTTCAGGGGTGATGACGTGCGCGGTCGCGAGGATGCGGGCTAGTAGCCGCCGGGCGTTGGGGCCAGTCATCATGGCCGCCTCCTCTTGGCGAACGCACCGAACAGCAAGGCGACGATGGCGCTCACGGCCACAGCGCCGGCGAGGTAGGTAAAGGCTTCCATCTGGACGGTCACCTGCTTGGTTCTCTAGAAAGTGATGGGCAAAAATTGTCGATCGCTCCTAAAGCGACCCTGAGCGGTTCATTAAAATAATGTAATAGGTGGGGTCTGCTATCACTTCGAGAGCAAGGAAGCTTTGCTGGCAGCGGTGCTTGAGGATCCTAGGTCTGGAAGGCGGCGATCAGCCGGCAGGGTCCAATGATGTCCATGACCCGAGTGAGGTTGTAGCGAGCGCATGCAGCGCTATTTCGGTGACTCACGCAAAGAAAGCCCCGCGCGTGGCGGGGCTTAGTCTGACCGCATTGACGGCGCCACCACGTGAGCGTCGGATAGAGTTAGTGCGCCGAGAATCGTGTCAATGGTGAGTTGACATAACTGTCAAAGGGTGATTGACTGTCATCCAAACGTTGACATGGGGAAGTCTGTGGGTAAGGTATCAGCCCGTAAGACCCGCAAACGCGTGTATCGATGTTCTTTTTGCGGGCACTCGCAAGAAGAGGTGAAGACGCTCGTCTCGGGACCTGGCGTATTCATTTGCGATGAGTGCATAGAACTCTGTAAGGCGATCGTTGAGAAAAGTCGCTCAACACCAGAAGCGCCTGGCCGCCTGCTCCCTGGTAACGTGCCAACCGAGAAGCTGCTGAAGACTCTCGCCGGATACAGCGGCGCATTCGAATCAGTCGATGCCGCCATGCAGGATGTCGTCGATATCCTCCGTGAGCGCGACGTGAGTTGGTCGATTATCGGGCGAGCACTCGCCGTGTCACGGCAGGCCGTATGGAAACGGTTCGGATGATGGTCTGCGTTGGCTCTCCGCGGAGTTCCCGCCCCGCACGGCCGATTACTCGCTTGCAGGCAAAATGTTCTGATTGCATCGGAAAAAGTTGGTTGGATCGTATTGCCGCTTGATCCTGATCAGGCGCCCGTAATTCACGCCGTACGCTTCCCGAATCCGTTCCCCCTCGCCTTCGTCTAGAGAGTTGACGTAAACCTCGCCGGTCGAGAAGGGCGACGTCTGCATGAAGAAGCGGTCCGCCCATTCCAGGTTGGCGGCTGTCTCTGCCGCATTGTCCCAGAAGGCAATGAGTTCGAAGTGGTATGGATTGCGTCGGAGCGCGAAGGCGGTCGCCTCTGGCGCCACACGGGCGATCGCCCCGTGGCAATGCTCGACGATCGCGACGGAGTGGCGCGACGGGCACTTGGAGAAGTTTTCCACGAGCACGTCGATGAAGCCATCCGCGAGTTCGGCCAGGAAATGCGAGCGGATCGCGCAGCGACGCCCCGCCGGACGGGCCGGATCCATCGACGACTGCCACGCAACGTAAGCCACCGGACCGAGCTGGTTTGCCAGCGGGGTGCCCAGGCGGCAGAGATCAGCAGTGGCCCCCTCACCCTCCGAGACCGGACCGGCGTAGCAGGCCGCCATGCATAGGACCGGCGTCCCATCGTCCAACCGAATGAGGCACGGATAGACCGTCAGCGGGTCTGGCGCATCGTGCGCGAAGTCCGCGAAGCGCGCGAGAACCTCCCGAGCTTGATCGAAAGGGTAGTACACCGCGCCGGCAATAACGGTCGGGCCGATCCGATGCATGCGATAGGCAAGCGACGTAACGACGCCGAAATTCCCGCCGCCTCCGCGCAAGGCCCAGAACAGGTCCGCGTTCTCGGCCGCGTTTGCGGTGAGGAACTTGCCCTCGGCCGTGACCACGTCGGCCGCAAGGAGGTTGTCGCAGGTGGCACCGAACGCGCCCATGAGCCAACCATTTCCGCCGCCGAGCGATAGACCGGCGATGCCCACCTCCGAATCCGTGCCCCCGGGCACGGCCAAGCCGAAAACTTGCGTCGCATGGTCCATATCGCCCCATGTGACGCCGGGTTGCGCGCGCACAACAGCATCGCCGGGGGAAACGCGAATCCCCTTCATACGTGAGAGATCGACGACCAACCCGCCGTCGCAAAGGGATGTGCCGGCGGCCGCGTGACCGCTGCCCCGTATAGCCAGCAGCAGGCCGTGCTCGCGCGCCACCTTCACACAGGCGATGACATCTGCGACATCCATGCACTGAGCGATAGCGAGGGGTCGTCGGTCGATACGGCCATTCCAGATGCGCCGCACGCGGTCGTAGTCCCGCTCGCCCTCGCGGATCAATGAGCCACGAAGCAAGCCACCGAGGGTCGAGATCGCGCTCATCGCGGGTGTACTCATCTACTCACCATCTGACGCGGTTTGGCGTCTTGAAGCCCACAGTCGTGCCGCTCCGCAGGCCGCCGCCCTCGATCGCCGTCGCGATTTCCTTGATCGGCTTCCCGATCTTCGCCATGTGCGCTTGGAGTAGAAACGGATTTCTAATTCAGTCTCGGGGCACACGCAAGGCGGGGCGACCGTACATGTCGTCGAGTAGGTCTTACGGGAGACTAGGCGCTGCGACCTTCTGGATATCGGATACCCGCTCAACTTTCACTCGTGCCAAACCGACACTGGCAAATCCGAGTGCCTGCGCGGCGCCTCGCGAGAGGTCAATGATGCGATTCGAATCATGCGGTCCGCGGTCGTTGATTGTTACGCTGATAGTTCGACCGTTATCAAGATTGGTAACGCGCACAACCGTGCCGAAGGGGAGCGTGCGATGCGCCGCTGTCATCCCCCACGGATCGAATATCTCGCCGCTGGCTGTTCGATGGCCAGCGCGAGCATTCCCATACCACGAAGCTATCCCAACCTCAGATGACCCGGTTGGAGCGGAAGCTTCAGGTGGAATTGGAGCAGGATGTTCGTTGGTCGTGTGACGGGGTGGTGGTGTCGAACACGCCGCAAGCGATAAAAGAATTGCCGTGGCAATACCTCCAAGACGATATGCGCCGCGCAAACGACTGTTCGCGCCGGTCACATGGAGTCGTCTAATCCCGCCCGCGTCGATGATTTCCACCCTCGCATCTGCCTATCGCGTAACCTTCGCGTTGGTCAAGGGAAAGCGCGTCAAGCACTCGCCGAAAAGCAGAAGCATCGGTTGGCCTGAATGGAGGCGTGCCCACAGTTCCCGCTCATCTATAGGTGGCTCGCCGCGGCGCTCGGCCAGGCGTCTCGGACCGAGGAGGCGCGGCAAGCCCTCGAAAAGGCGATCGCAATTGGAGCGGGGACGTTCGATATGTACGTTCGCCGCCGCGTGCCGTGGCACCGCCCCCAAAGACTACAAGCATATGCTCGAAGGCCTGCGCAAGGCCCGGCTGGCGGGGATAGTAAGGTATCGCACCTCTGCCGCGGGCACCCAGGTTGGCCGTACTTTATTATCTGCGGCAGGCGTGGGTCCTATTTCCTATACGACTTCCACAATCAGGTGAAGAGCGAGTCGCGGTCGGTTTCTATTGTGAATCAATTGACTATTGACCTGTCCTACCATTGTGAATTACTAATTTAGTGTAAATTTCTGGGGGACCCGCATTTTCTGTTTTTTCAAATACCTTCTGCCTCAAGCGCGCCTGCTCCCGCTCTGCGCCCTGGCCGCCTGTTCCACCGTTAGCTCTACAAGCGGACCGGTCGCCTCGGGATGCGAACCCGGGGCAGACATCACTGATGCGGCGGCGTGTTGGGTCTGGAATGACACCCTGGAGCGTACCAAGCCGCCCGACGATCCGAAGGCACGGCGAGCCCTGCTGAGCGGCGTTGATGGCGTGGCCATCATTCAAGCAGTGCCGGGCCCCCCATGAACAGCGGCCTCCCGAAGACGACCTCCAAGGCCGGTAGCTTGAAGTCACTGAGAGAGTTTGTGCGCATGGAGAGCCATGACGCGGAACACGACCGAGAGGTTCTCGAACTCGCAAATCGTCTGATCGCGCAATACGGCGAGCGCGCAATGACCTACGCCAAATATCAATCACTGAAGGCCGCCCATCGTGATGAAAAGCGCACGATGGAGATTTGGTACAGGATCGCCGACGCGGCCGATCGGATCTGGAAAGTTGAGCCCGCTTAGCGTTCGACGGAATCACAAAGGACCTTGGACGTGCTCCTCCCAAGACTCACCGCGATTACAGAGGCTGATGTTCTCGAAATCGCTGCGCTCTCAGATCAAGCGCTAAGACAGGAAAGCGACATGGACGGCCTAGAGAGTGGCCTTGCGGAGGTTCGCGGCACCTCACTGCGCAGCCGATTACGCCGCAAGATCGCCGAGCTGACAGCCGAAGCCCGCCACGAACTCATGGCCGTGATGTCCATAGGGCGCGGAGACGACAGCACCTTCGCCGATGCGGTGGCTTACGCGCGCTATATGTCCGACGAGGGTGATGCGATTTACTTGGCCGGCAGAGCCTCGCTCGGGCGTTATCTGCGCAACGGACTTGCTCGGCTGACAGCAGCCTAAGACTCGCCGCGCTTGCGCATCACGACCCCCCGGCCTCGCGCGTTCAAGGGCAGTACGTGTCGAGACCCTGTCCTTGGTGGCACCCCATCCCATACTGCAATTGTTCCGGTGTGAACGTGGCCGAGGACGAGCCACAAGCCGTCAGCATCAGCGTTATGCCGAGTGTGGCCGCGAGCATGACTGCCGTCTTCCACACGATGGTCGTTCTCGCGCTCAATCCGGCCACGCATTCGATCGCGTGGCAGCCGCCCCATTAACCATAACTCGCCACATCTTCGACATGTGCCTCTGCCCCGCCAAGGGCGCATTCTCGCGTGCAGGTTACGTGACGGAAGGATCGGCGGTGGATACGTCGGTGCTAGTAGTCGGCTCGATTGCCCTGATAGTGCTGTCCGGGCTCACCATCCTCGCGTTCAAAGAGCCGCCGGTCTTCGGTACCATCTTGCCATTCTTGATGCTTGTACTCGCGGTTCTCTTTTTGAGTTCGTCCATATGGTCGTTGGCCATTGTCTCGGCCGCTGATTCGGCGCACCGAGCTATCTCGGAACTGGAAGGTAATGTGATGAGTACGGCGGCGGCCAATGCCGCTTACACCAGAGCGACCGAAATGGAATTGCCCATGGGGTGGATAACGCTGAGTTATTTCGTGATCCTCGGATATCTTTATTCCCTGCGTCAGATCCCGCTTCTTCTCAATCCGACGGAACAGCGGCCTGGCCATGGGGAGCGATGATTTTCACCGCGGCCATGATCGCCGCATCACCTCGGCCTGACGAGACTTCGCATCACTCTTGTCGGGCGCGCTTATCCCGAGGTCGCGCCATGAGGCGCGAGCTCGCGCGATGTCACCGTACTGGGCGATGCTTCTTTAAAATCGCCGCGCGGAGCGGGACGGCCCCTCGTCTCAACTCGTACAGCACCACTCGCTTGCCGGCGGGTGTGGTTGCAACCTCGAGCGGCGTCATACCATCGAGAAGCCGGCTTGGTTTCACTAGCCAGTCGGAGGCGTGGTCGCCCAACATCTCGCGCGCTTCGATTTCAAGCTCAACCAGATTCTGCGGCTTACTTGGCACGCTTTGCCCTCCCCTTCATTTAAGAACTGTTACAAAGCATTACGTTTTTGTTACCATATCCGCGGTCCATGGTGAAGCCTCGAGCTTCGTCGCGGGAGGCAGATTTCTCCGACACCCAGCCTCGGCTACAATTTCGCAATCATGATCACGCTTTACTCATATCCGACACTCTTCGGCGTGGCCGACAACAACGGTTATGGGCTGAAGGTCTTTGCTTTCTTGCGGCTCGTCGGCCTTCCCTTCGTGCATGAGCACATCTTCGATGCCTCGAAGGCGCCGCGCGGACAGCTTCCCTATCTGGTCGATGACGGCGAGACCATTGGCGACAGCGAGACCATCATCGCGCACCTGATCGGCAAATACCGGCTGACAATCGACGCGGCGCTGGGCGCGCGCGAGCGCGACTTGAGCCTGCTGGTCACTCGCCTGCTGGATGATCTCTACTGGGTGATGTCGTATTCGCGCTGGAAGGACGAGCGTTACTGGCCGGTATTCCGCGCCGCGCTGATGCGCGAGCACCCGAGCGTCACCGAAGACGGATTGGCTAAGGCGCGCGAATACAATTTTCAGCGCTATTACTTCCAAGGGATCGGCCGATACGCGCCGGACGCCGCCTACGCGCGTGGTCTCGCCGATCTCGGCGCCCTTGCCGATCTCGTTCCAGCCAACGGATATGTGCACGGAACGAGCCCGACAAGTGTCGACGCCGGCATTTATGGGTTCATCGCCAACATCCATTTCTACGATATCGACACCCCGCTGAAGCGTTTCGTCTCCTCGCGGCAGAATCTCGTGCGCCACTGCATCGCCATCCACGAAACCGTGATGTGCGGATAGATCATGGCGAGATACGCACGACAATCCAGGCATCAAAGCGAACCTCTTTTGCCGCGACACCCATTTTTATAGATGTAGCTCCAAGCCTGAGCCACCTTGTCGGTCTTATTGGTATAGAGAGTCAGCACATGTTGGTTGGACGCTTCGCCGTCCAGGTTCGGAAAATTCAATTGCGCGCCAAATTTCGGTTGAACCAAGATTGTGTCCTCATAGACGACCGCATCCCCATGCAGTGGAACTTTTAAGTATTTGACGATGTTGCGCCGCCCCTCCCTCGTGCCAAACACCTGTATCGTGAGCCGATCCACATCGATGTTGTTCAAGTGAAAGACCTCGATATCTCGCTCCCCGTAGGAGCCCCGATGCGACAGACTAAAAATGCAGTTGGAACGATCGACGACGTGGACGATGTTGCGATCGTTCCCCGTCAGGGCGAGCCCAACCATTGTCAGAAAGACATCTTCGCGTTCCGCTCTTGCGGTATCGAGGATTGATCCGCAGAGGAGGAGCAGACCGAGTAAGACTGCGATCGAGAACCCATCCGCGTACAATCTATTCATTGGGCTGCATCCGCATCTCTCCGTGTCAGCAGTTCCGCCAAACGAGGCGCACGCGTTCCCAGCGACGCAATTGCGCGTCGGTGCCGTTCCCGAGCGTTAGAGCGCGGGGGCAACGGGAGCTTTAGAGAGCCGTGAGCTTACGCCGGCGCGTCAGGCCGAGTGCGTCTCAGAGCACGCGCATAGGCAATTGCGGCCGCGAGCGGCACTCCTGCCGCTGCGGCCGACAAACGCCAAAGCCCTTTGCTGCTGAACTTGTGCTGCTGACATTTGCCCGCCCAAACACGGGTGTCGCTCACAACGCTTCATGGGAACGCTATTTTAGGACGGCGGGCCGACGCAAAGGTGCATTGGTCGTAGTCACGCCCAGTTCGCGTAATCAAGATGTATGGTGATCAAGCCTGATCGGGGTAGCGACGTCACATGCCGACCCACACTTGAACGGCAGATGGTCGGCACGCGGAGTTGGATGAGTCGTTAGACGTGCCGGCGGGCACTCACTCCTCGAGTCGGTATGGCGCGCACTTATCGATGCCGCCGCCGTCGCAAGCACGCCGGTTCAGGCAGGGCTAGGCAAACCCTCTGCCAATCAGGGCTTAGTTGCGCACGCCCGCAAGCGTGACCGCGAAGATTGTAAGAACGACGAATGCACCCAAGAAAGTGAGCATTGGTTCTTCGCTCCGCTACGATCCCATACCTACATTATACACACAGTACGAAGATGGTTAATATCGCATTACCGGTGGCAAGTTGATGACAGCGAAGACCTCTCGAATCGTTGTCGCCGGATATGCTCCGAGCACCACAGAACTGAGCACGGGGACAGGACGATGCGCCTAACAGGTACGGTCTTTGCGGCACTGGCGCTGTGCCTGGTGACTTTCGTGCCCCTGCAGGCGAACGCACAGGGATCGCCGGTCCAGCCGATGCCGGTGACACCCCCACCCGGCGCCGCCAGGCTGCCGCTAGGGACGCCGCTGGTGATCACCAAGCAAGCCCGCTTCCGCACGGAGCCGCATCCGAACGCGGACATCATCAGCTTGCTTCCAGCAGGCACGCCGGTGGCTCTGGCGGGACCCTGGGGCGCGAGCTGGGTGCAGATCAGGTATCAGAACAGAGTCGGCTTCGTCCTGCGTTCGCTGGTCCGCCCCACTCAGTGATTGGCCGCGAGGGACAGCTCGATCGCGCCGTCGTCAATCGAAGGTCAGCACGCTGCGCGCGACTTCTCCAGCCTTCATTGCCCGGAACGCATCGTTGATATCGTCGAGCCGTCCGCGCCGTGTCACCATCTCATCGAGCAGCAGCCGGCCCTGCCGATAGAAGTCCAAGTAGAGCGGGATGTCGATGCGGAAGCGGTTCGATCCCATGCGCGAAGTCTGGATGCGGCACTCGGGACGGATCGCCATCCAAGGGAACGAGATTTCCGCGTCCGGGGGCAGCACGCCCACGATGGTGGCGGTGCCGCGGATCGCGAGGCTTTCGATCGCTTGCCGCACCAGTGACGCGACGCCGACGGCTTCGAAGGCATGATCGACGCCAGCACCCGCGGTCATGGCTCGGATTGCCTTGACGGCATCGTCCTCGGCGCCGTTCACCACGTGAGTGGCGCCGACGCGCCGAGCCATTTGAAGCTTGGACGGAAAGACGTCGACCCCGATGATCTGCCGTGCGCCACCGATGCGCGCTCCCTGGATGATCGAGAGCCCAACCCCGCCGCAGCCAAACACAGCGACGGTCTGGCCCGCCTCCAATCCCGAGCTGCGCAGCGCAGCGCCGACGCCGGTCAGCACGCCGCAGCCCACCAGCGCGGCGCGATCGAGTGGCAGATCGGGATCGATCCGCACCACCGAGTTCTCGTGCAACAGCATGCGCTCGGCATAGCTGGAGACGCCGAGGAATTGACGGAACGGTGCGCCCCGCTGCGAGAGTCGCGGCGTCGCTGCCTCGGGCCGAGTGACGACCCCACCTGTGCAGAGATTGGGATGGCCGGCGAGACACTGGGCGCAATTCCCGCAGAATCCGGAGAGGCACGCGACCACGTGATCGCCCGGCCGTACGGAAGTGACCTCGGACCCCACTGCCTCGACGATCCCCGCGCCCTCGTGACCGAGAACGTACGGCCGATCAAGCGGGAACCTGCCGAGACCGTCGACCACATGGAGATCGCTATGGCAGACACCCGTCGCGACCGTGCGGACCAACACCTCGCGGCCCCACGGTTCGTCGATTTCCACCGCTTCGATGGTCAGCGGCTCGTGCACCCTGCGGAAGACAGCGGCTTTAACTTCCATGCGCGCCTCACCTCGAAGCCGATCGCATTTTCGGCCAGTATAGCCGCAGTGCCGGGAGCCGTCGCGGGTATCCGCCCGGTCCAGGCATCCGCGCCGAGGCGGCGGATTCAATGGAACCGCGAGCCATCAGGAAGCCAGAAACGAGTTTTCGCAGCGAGTGCGAACTGCCCCGGGAGCGCCCAGTTTTGCATGGCCGGCATGAGAATTCATCCGGGTCTCACGCTCATCGCACGCTTGACCTCATTCAATGCTCCGGGATTATCAGTCGCTGACCGGGTGTTACGGTTATTGAGGTCAAGGGGTCATGAGTATTCTGTCGCGCATTTTCGATTTCGCCGATGTTCGGCAACGCCGGCAGGCAAAGCCGGATGAGCTTCGCTGGGAGGACGCTTCGAGCCTTTTCACCCTGGCGGCTGCCTTCGCGGTCGCGACCCTCGCCATTCTGACCCTGATTGGCTGATCAAGCGCAGGATTAAGCCGATTTGACAACGCGTGCTGCCGCAGTTCAGCGGCTGCAATAAGTGTCGAGCGTGCCGATGTTCGCGCTATAATTGCAGCCAACCCCGAACCGAGTCTGCTCCGGCGTGTACGTTCCCGTGCTCGTGGAATCGCATCCCACCAACAATCCCGCAGCCACTACCAAGGTCGCGAGAACAAAGCGACGAGCGCGAAGCCCAGCGCCACGATCGCGGTGTCGGCAAGCCTTCCACAACATCGTCGCGCCTTTCAGTCGATCAACGGGTCTGTTATTCCGGTTTCGTCGACGCGCTATTGACTTATCTCAAGCGCGACGCGCCTTGATGCTCCGGCGCGAGAGCAAAATTCCGGACGCTTCACTGAGCGCCGTTCTGCTCTTCGCTGCCGAACCAATTGTCATAGATGCAGAGGTAGGTGCCGAGTTCTCGGGGCGCAACCAAACCCGCAGCAACGAAGCCGCCTCCCAGAGCGCTCCTCATGCGAGCAGGATCGCCCATTGATGCTATCTCTTGGGAAATACGAGCACCTCCCATTCCTCACGTGACACAAGCCTCCGAGGCGCTGGAGCTTTAGAAGCTTCGATCCCTCATATCAAAGAGTTTTGCGATCGACTGCCGAGATAATGTTATCAAGAGAGCAATTCTCACGGGGGAAAGTGCCCATCCTATGCGCGGGGGTCTCGACAATCCCTTTGCCGTTCTCGCGGTCTCGCTGGTCGCGCTGTGGCTTGCGGCGCAGATCGGATGGCTCTTTCACAAATTTGGGCGCGCCCTCGGAGAGGACGAGCGAGGTGATTTCGATACGTTGCAAGCCGCGGCGCTGACCCTCCTCGGCCTCGTGATCGGATTCACCTTTTCCATGGCCGTGAGCCGGTACGATCAACGCAAGAACCTGGAGGCAGCCGAAGCCAATGCAATCGGAACAGAATATCTGCGCGCCGATCTGCTGCCGCCCGACAATGCGCAGACAGTGCGCACGCTGCTTCGTCGCTACGCGGACCTGCGCATCTCTTATTATGAAACGAGCGGTGAGAACCAACTCGCGCGGATAAATGGCGATACCACAAAGCTGCAGGGCGAGCTTTGGTCCGCAGTCCTGCCGGCAGCGGCAAAGCAGCCCACGCCCGTCGTGACCCTCGCGATCTCGGGAATGAACGACGTGCTCAATTCGCAGGGATACACCCAGGCCGCCTGGTGGAACCGAATACCAATTGCGGCTTGGGAGATGATGGGATTGATCGCGATCGCCTGCAATCTGCTGGTGGGTTATGGCGCCCATCGGCGAAGCGTGTTTCTGCTGCTCATTCTGCCGATTATCGTGTCCCTTGCATTCTTTCTCATTGCCGACATCGATAGCCCGCAGGGCGGCATCATTCGCGTGTTGCCGCAGAACCTGATCGCGCAAGCGCAATCAATGAAGGCGAACTGAGTCCGCGAGCGGCGGTGGCGGATCGCGTGCCGCCATGGCAAGCTTGTTGCCGAGGGAAAACGGGAGGCACTCATTACCGATTGGCGCAACAGCAGCGTCTATCTCCGCTTCGAGCGGATCGCGCTCGTCTCGGTCATGCTCATGATCGTGGCCGCGACCGTCTTCGTCATTGCAGTCACGGCGATCAAACTCGTGAGCGACATGCTTCTCGGCGAGGCATTCGTCGACCGGCCGGTGATGCAGGATACCTTCGGGCTCATCCTCACCATTCTCATTTTGCTCGAATTCAATCACTCGGTATTCGTTGCCTTGACGGAGCGCTCGGGCGCCATACAGGCACGAATCCTGGTTCGCATCACGATACTTGTGGTCGCGCGCAAATTGATCTTGACGGACTTCACCGCCGTGGACCTGCAGACGCTGTTCGGTTTCGGCGGATTGTTGCTGGCGCTCGGCGGCTTGTACTGGCTGATTTCCGATGGCGATCGGCGCGAGCCCGCCACCCCAGCGCCGGCGCCCGAGACCGAGCGGCGATCCTAGGCGGCGCGTCCCTTCTAGCCGTGCGCTGCTGCTGCTGGTTTGGCGAGAACTTGCTGTGCCGCCGAGGCGATCTCCGCCTGGCTCGGCTCCCCGCCGCCCGCGACCTGCACGGTCGGGAAGGCAAATTCGATTCCGTTCGCGTCAAAGGCCTGCTTGATCATGGCATTGGCGCGCCGCCGGATCGCAAATTGTTCGCCGGGCTTGGTCATCATCTTCATGCGGATCTGGATCGCGTAGTCGCCGAACTGCTCGACGCCCTGCATTTTCAGGGTCTCGAGGATCTTGGGCTTGAACTCCGGATCTTCCTCCAGCTCCTTTCCGATCTGCTTGACGATCTTTTTTACCTTGGCGAGATCGGTGTCATAGGTCACGCCGACCGACATCTTGTCGATGACCCAGTCGCGGCTCATGTTCTGAATCGCGCCGAGGACGCCGAAGGGCACTGTGTAGACCGGCCCGCGGTGATGGCGCAGCTTCACGGAGCGCAGGCTGAAGGACTCGACAGTGCCCTTGAAGTTACCGCTCTGAATGTACTCGCCGACGCGGAACGCATCGTCCAGCAAATAGAACATGCCGCTGATGATGTCCCGGACCAGCGTCTGCGCGCCGAAGCCGATCGCGACCCCCACCACGCTCGCGCCCGCTATCAGCGGGCCGACATTGACGCCGAGCGCGGTCAGCACCATCAGCGCCACCATCACCAGAAGCACGATCAGCAGCAGGTTGCGCAAGATCGGCAGCAGCGTTTTGAGTCGCGCCTGGCGCCGAGCCTCCTCGCTGTGCGGATCGTTTGAGTGCGCTGGCTCCAATAGCTTGCGGTCGATCGCGGCGCGCGCGAGCTGCCAGCCGAAATCCGCGAACAGGATGATGACCACGCTGCTCAAGAGGCCGCTGACCAAGCGCGTAAATAGGGTGTCTCCCGCCATCAAGGCGGGAATGTCGATCTGCCACTTCTCTACGAGGAAAAGGGCGCCCAAGATGATCAGTAGCGCCCGCAAGCCGCGATGCAGGGTCACCGCGAGTAGCGAGGGAGTGGCCTCGGCGCTGCCCGGCGGCCGCAG
The DNA here is from genome assembly GCA_035517495.1 of Allostellaceae bacterium. Taxonomy (GTDB): domain Bacteria; phylum Pseudomonadota; class Alphaproteobacteria; order ATCC43930; family CGMCC-115725; genus DASZHJ01. The sequence continues at coordinate 23,425 of DATIYT010000140.1, forward strand.
GAGCTGCGTGATCCCCCGCCGCATTCCCGCGGAAGCCCAGGGGATGATAACAATGACAATCAGGAACCACATCAGGGGCAGCGCCGACACGACCCAGAGCAGCCAGAGAATGACAAAGAAGGCCGAAACCAGCCATGCCAGCACGCGCCGTCGCGGCGCCGCGGCAACGTCGGCGGTCGCATGGCGTTCCCAAATCATGTCGAAGCCAATCGCCAAGAGGCCGAGACCCAGAACATAAGCAACGAAGCGCCGCGACTCGGGCTCGAAGCCGAGTTCGCCCAGCAATTGAACCGTCGCGTTGCCGAAGGAAAACCATCCCGCTAATAGTACCAGCCGCCGGTGCCAGAAGCGCGCAGCCGCGTCGGTGACCGGAAGGAAGCGCACGCGGTCGAGGGTCTCTGTTCCGGATGCGGGCGGCGCCAGGAGGAACCGACTTGCCACGATGGCGAGACGCAATTCGAGGAAAGCCATGAGATACTGGAACACCACCTCGCGCAGGAACGGTGGCCAATCGAAGATGAAGAAGGCGCCGATGCTCGCGAGGCCGAAGATGCCGACGGCAGCGAGGCGATAGCCAAGGGATGCGGCCAGCACTGTGCAGCGCTGTGCCACGCTCTCGATCGGCATTGTTGACGCCCAGTGCCGTATGCGTGCGGTCATGCGCAGGAACAACCATTCGACCCCAAATCCGAGCGCAAGAAAGACGGCAACGTAGACGACGATCGGGAAATGTCCTTGACGTTCCCGATTGAGATTTTCAAAGGCGCGCGCGAATTGACTGGGAAGCGCCGGGATGGCGGCGATTACCGCCGCGATATGGTCACGCACTTCGCCGATCCGGCCCGAGAAATGTTCCTCCAGTTGCTGTTCGGCTCCGGCCGCCGCCTCGGTAGAACCAGACTTCGGCGCAGCCTCCGTTTTGATCCACGCCTGTACCTGGGGATCGGCCAGAAGATCCAGCAACTCCCGAACTTTCGCAGGTTGATCTTGTGCCGGTTCGGGCTTCGTGGCGGCGTGTGCCGGCATCGCGAACGCGACGAGCAGCCACATCCCAAGCTGCATGGCCGTGAGAAGCGCGATGACCGGTCTTTTACTCATCACTGTGAGCGCTCCGTTCAATGTATCTCGATGTCGACGGCACAGGTCGCGGCCTCGGGCGTCTCATTGCTGGTCGGCACGTCGTGTTTCTCCACACCGAACGCCGATCCAAATCAGTCGGGGTCATCAGAGGGCGCCGCGATGTTCCTCCGAAAAGACGTGAGCATAGAGATTCGCGATCCACTCCTTCCCTTCCTGGCTCACGCGCAGGTAACGCAGGCCGTCCGTGATGAACGGACGGACCGCCTTCCAGAAGAACGCCGGGTAAGCCGCGCGGAGGTCGGCGGCGTTGCGGTAGCCGAGCTTCCCGGCGGTGCCGGTCTCCGAGAATTCCGTGAACAGTGCCGGTATCTTGCGCAGATAGTTGATGTCGGCGAGTTGCCCGATAAGATCGGCCGCGCGCACCAAACCCGGGTAGTCCGTGATGCCCGCATGCTCGTCGTCGCCCGGTACCGGGAAGCGGGTATGCTCAATGTTCGATTCAACCAGCATAGTGTCGATGTGGGTGAGGCTTACCCGGCCGAAACGCTCGCGAACAAAGAGCTTCGAGCGCGTTACGTGGTAGGGCGTGAGCCATGCATCGGTTGCTCCGGGCGGAATATCGATCGTTTCCCCCTTGGCGCTGATGATGCAGCGCTCGGGCGTATCGCCGTGACAAACGCCCCGGACATATCCGATATCGTGGCACAGCAGAGAAACGATGAAATGCAGCCAGTCGCGGGGGGTCACGCCCCCCTCGCTAATATGCTTGCCGCGCAGAATCTCCTGTCCGACCAGCGTTACCATGATCGTATGATTGACGTCGTGATAGGGGGCGTCGCTGTTCGCGATGTTTTCGAGCGCGAGCCGCCCGATAAAGCCGATGATCCCGGGATATCCGGGCTCCAGGAGACCGTAGATGCGCTGATACATCTCCTGCAGTTCTTGCACAAACCGCTCGATCACCAATTGGGTTGGATTGAACATTTGGCCTCCTTCGGAAGTCTGCTCCGCGGAACGAGGCACGCGCATTCATCGAACCACGCCGGCACCCAACTGTGAAGAGAGATCATGCGGCTGGCATGCCGCCCCTTTCGCGCGCATCGCGCGCATCGCGACACCCCGTCGCGAAAATAAAGACGGGTGACCCCGTCAGGAGGCGTCACTCCCCCTACGCCGACCGGCGGGCCTCCGACAGCAGCGTCAAGGTGTGACGCGCGATCATCAGCTCCTCGTCCGTCGGTATCACATAGAGCGTGATGCCACTACCGCGGGCAGAAATCCGCGTTTTCCCCGCGGCATTCGAGGCGGGATCGAGAACGGCGCCAAGCCAGGCGATACGCTGAGCGACCCGGGCGCGTACCGCGGCCGAATTCTCGCCGATGCCGGCGGTGAATACGAAGGCGTCCAGCCCACCAAGCGCTGCCGCCAACATCCCCACAAGGAGGCCGATGCGGTAGGCAAAATAGTCGAGCGCAAGACGCGCTCGCGGATCGCTGCTCGCTTCCAATTCGCGGACGTCGTTGCTGATGCCCGAGAGTCCCTTGAGACCGCACTCGTGATAGAGAAAAGTCTCGACTTGCGCCGCGCTCATGCCCTTCTGTGCGATCAGGTACAGCACCACCCCCGGGTCGATCTGACCGGGACGCGTGCCCATCGGCAGCCCGTCGAGGGCCGTGAAACCCATCGTGCTCTCGACGCTCCGGCCGCCTGCGAGGGCGCACATCGAAGCGCCGCTTCCGAGATGCGCCACGATAACCCGACCAGTCGCAATCTCCGGCGCGACCTCAGGCAAACGTCCGGCGATGAATTCGTAGGAAAGACCGTGGAAGCCGTAGCGGCGCACGCCCTCGGCATAGAGTTGCTCGGGAATGGCGTAGCGATCCGCAAACGCATCATGGCCGCGATGAAAGGCGGTATCGAAACACGCGACCTGCGGCAATCGCGGAAAGAGCGACAGCAGCGCGCGGATCGGCGCGAGGTTGTTGGGCTGATGCAGCGGCGCCAGCGGGATGAACCGCTCCAGATCCGCAAGCACCCTGTCGTCGACTGTTATGGGGCGGCTGTATCCCGGGCCGCCATGGACCACGCGATGCCCGACCGCTACCGGCACGATATCGTGCTGCTCCCGCAACCACGCACCAGAGGTTCGCATCGCCGTCGGTACGTCGGCCACATCAGCCGCCTCATATTTTTTATCAACCAGGGTCTTGCCGTCGGCGCCGATTACGCGCAGCCGTGGCGTGGTGCCGATGCCGTCCATCTGCCCCTTGATCCGGCGCTCGAGGCCGGCCGCGCCGCCGATCTCAAATATCTGAAACTTGACGCTCGAAGACCCGGCGTTGACGACGAGGATCGCGTCCATGACGCCTCAGCCCGACGGAACGGCCGCCTTGCGGCGGCGCGCATCGGCGTAAACCACCGCAGCCGCGCAGGAGGCCATGCGCGCACGCACCGAATCCGCGCGCGACGTGAGGATGATCGGCACGCGCGCGCCCAGCACCAGCCCCGCCGCGTCCGCCTTGGTGAGGAATGTCAGGTTCTTTGCCAACATGTTCCCTGCCTCGAGGTCGGGTACCACCAGGATCTGCGCACGGCCCGCGACTTCGGATTTGATCCCCTTGATCCGCGCCGCTTCGGGATCGATCGCGTTGTCGAAGGCAAGCGGCCCGTCCAACACGGCACCCGTGATCTGGCCGCGCTCCGCCATCTTGCACAGCGCCGCCGCTTCGATAGTCGAGGGTATTTTGGTCGTGACCGTCTCGACCGCCGAGAGCAGCGCCACCCGCGGCGTGCCGAGGCCGAGATCCCGGAACAGATCTATCGCGTTCTGGATGATGTCCCGCTTAGCATCGAGGTCCGGAAAAATATTGATCGCAGCATCGGTGATGAAGAGAACTTCGGAATGGGTCGGCACATCCATGATGAAGACGTGGCTGATGCGCCGCGCCGTGCGCAAACCGGTAGCCGAATTGGTCACCGCGCGCATCAGTTCGTCGGTGTGCAGGCTCCCCTTCATCAGCAGCTCACCCTTGCCACCGCGAATAAGCTCGACACCCTTCGCCGCGGCGTCGTCGCTATGTGCGGCGTCGACAACTTCATAGCGGCCGATGTCGATGCCATACTGGCGCGCAGCCCCCATGATCTTCGCGCGCGGGCCAACCAGAATCGGAACGATGATGCCGGCTTCCGCTGCCTCGCTAACGCCGCGCAGCGAGGTCTCGTCGCAAGGATGCACCACGATAGTGGTCGCCGCCGGAACCTGCTTTGCGACCGCGATCAGGCGATCGTATTTCCGGTGGATTTGAGCACCGACGGTCTCGGACTGCGACTGAGCCATTGCAGAACTCCCCTCCTACGTCCGGTCACGATCGATGGGGCTAGGAAGTCTTGAGCGGCTCGGTCTTCCGCGGCGCGGCATCCGGTTTCCTTGCTGCCCGAACAACCGTCACCTCGGGCACGCTCTGATCGATCTCGAACAGCCGAGCGATGTGCCGCAGACGTTCAGCAACCTCGGGTTCTATGGTTCCCCTCGCAGCGATTACCTGTTCTATAGCGGCGAATGCCCTGCGCCTGATATCGGGATCGGGCGGCAGCATCTTCGGAATTGCGGCGACCGCGGCTTCTGGTTCCAGCAGCAAGATGAAAAACTGTTCGCGCACCATCTCCTTGAACTGCGCCAAATTGAGTCGTTTGCGTGAGTCTTGCACCAAGCGGATGCCGCGTATGGCCGCCATTCCTCGCTCATCGACGGCGCCCCTTGGCAGACCTGCGTAAACCATGGCCCGGACAGCCGCTTCCTGAACGCCGCCGGTTGCGACCCGCCCTTTCAGCTCAGCAATTCGCGCCTGCAGCATCTGACGGTGAAGCACACTTTTCCCGGCCCTGCGGAACGGGCCGGGAGATGCCGGGTCAATGCCCACCGCGGCCTGCAGCGCGGGCGCGCCGTAAACGGTCAGGAACAGCCGCTCGACAAAGCCATCGCGCATGTCGCGCCAGGCATCGAACGCAGCCTCGATCTGCTCGGAGGCGGCATGTTCGGCAGCGATGAAGGGATTGTCCTTCTCGGCTGGCGCGCGATGCTCGCGTATCCAATCGGCCATCACCTTGACTGCAGTCATGAAGGGATTCGCGTCGCAGAAAATCTCGAACGGCATGCGTACCGGGTGCAATTTTCTCAGCCATTCGTCGGCACCGGCCGGTACCATCGCGCGCACCAGCGGCTGCAAGTAGGTGCGATAGAGCGCATTGTTGATCTCCGACACCCTCGCCACCGTCACAAAACTGCGCTCGTCCGCTGCATCGTTGCCGCCGAGGGCGCGGATATCGTCGAGCGTTCGCGCCTCGCAGCGCATCACCCATTCGGTCTTCACGAATTCGGCACCGGGAGTGTTCGCAGTTTTCTCCTCGAACACGGCCTCGTAAAGCCCCGGCGGCAGGACATCGATCATGTCGATGTTGCTGGAGAACTCGCCGTGCTCCTTCCGCGCCACTCCCGCGGAGACGAATATTCCGAGATGGCCGATCTTGGAGTGCACCGTGTAGACGATCGTCTGACCGTGCGAACGGATGTCGTCGACACTGTCGTAGAGATCAAGGACCCAATCGAGCGCCTGTTGCGGCGGCGTGATGTTATCGCCCTGAGAGCAGAACACGACGATCGGGGAGCCGATGTTGCGCAGGTCGATCGTGCCGCCGTCCGATGTCTTGATCTCCGCGGCAGCCAGGTGATTGCCCACGAAGAGCTCGTCGACGATGTACTGGATCTCCTCGGCATTGAGGTTGACGTGACCGCCCCACCAGCGCTCGAAGCCTAGGTAGCGCTCGGTCTCCGTGTCGATCTTTGAATAAAGGTTGTATTGCTTGGTCCAGAGGGTGTTCGAGGGATTCAGGTTTTCGAAATTTTGCACGAGCCACGCGCCGTCGAACTTTCCGTGCCCGAGGTCGCTCGTGAGGGTCGTGAGCCAACTCCCGCCTAGCAGCCCGCCGCTGTAGCGCATCGGGTTTTTGCCGCGCACCCCTGCCCAGTACGAGAGCGGTGATCCCGCGATGATCAGCGGCCCGAACAATTCCGGTCGCATCGCCGCCAACGCCATCACCGCCCAGCCGGCCTGACAATTGCCGATCACGCAGGGTTTGCCATCGGCGTCTGGATGCAGCGCGATTACTTTCTCCAGGAACACCGCCTCGGCCCGCGCGATGTCCTCGATCGTCTGGCCGGGCATCGGCTCCGGCAGGAAGCCGATGAAATAGCAGGGATGGCCCGCCTTGAGCGCGACACCGATCTCGCTGTCGGCCTTGAAGCCGCCGATGCCGGGTCCGTGACCCGCGCGCGGGTCCACGACGACGAAGGGACGCCGCTTGGGATCGATCTCGGTTCCCGCGGGTGGGACGATACGCACGAGCGCGTAATTCACCGCGCGCTTCAGCGTGCGCCCGTCCACCACAAGCTCCGCCTGGAACTCAAGCACGTTCGGCGCTGTCTGCGCCATGTGCTCGCGATACTGGTTGCTGCGCTGACGCATTACGTCCCAAAAAAGAACGCTGCGCTGCGCTGCATCAATCAGATAAGCGGCAGCCTGTTCAGCCAATGAAAAGCCTGGGCTTGCCTCCGTTGCGGCGCGCTTCTCTTCGAGAGCCGGCATTGCTTCACCCTGGTGATGGTTGGCCGCACCATGGTGCGGCGGTGAGACTTGGACATTGACCTAGCTCAATGTCCGGTCGGCGCCATGAAATTTGTGCACTGCACGCGATTTCTATGCAGTCTCCCTAGGTAGGCCTATCGGTTGGAGTAGCGATACCTCGGCTAAGTATGGATTCGGGAATTCGGTATCCACAGCTAGCCAATTGCACATCACAATTACCCGCTGCATACAAAACGCTGCCTATTGAAACTTTCCTCGATTGAAGAGAGTGGGATAGTCTTCGCCGGCATGAACGCTAGATTGATAAAAATCAATTATCGCGCGGGCCAATCGGGCGAGAGTGCGGCTCGCGTTCAGACCTGCTGAGGCGCCAGACATGCATCAGAAGTTGATAAGGCCGGTCGCCTGTGCTGCCGCGTTGCTGTTTCTGAGTGCGCAGGTCGCCGAAGCGCAAGCTCCAGCGGCTCCCGCGCCCCCTGCGGCACCAGCCGCTGCACCGGCGGGAGCGCCGCCCGACCAACAGTCGCCGGTCTTCAGCCAGGAGGAACTAGACCAGCTGATGGCGCCGATCGCGCTCTATCCCGACGACTTGCTTGCAATGGTCCTCATGGCCGCGACCTACCCGCTGCAAATCGTCCAGGCGGACCGGTGGGTGAAGCAACCCGAGAATGCCAAGCTCAAGGGCGACCAGTTGAGCGCAGCCGTTCAAGAACAGCCCTGGGACCCCAGCGTCATGTCGTTGGTACAATTCCCCCAGGTTCTCGACATGATGAACGAAAACCTCGACTGGACGCAGAAGGTCGGCGACGCGGTTCTCGCGCAGCAGCAGGATGTGATGGCTTCCGTTCAGCGCCTGCGCAGGGCGGCGGACAGTGCCGGCACCCTGAAGACGACGGAGCAACAGGTCGTGAGGACGGAGGATCAAGCGATCGTGATCCAGCCGGCGAATCCGCAGGTCATTTACGTACCGACATACAATCCGCAAGATGCCTTTGGCACCTGGCCCTATCCCTCGTATCCGCCCGTCTACTACCCTCCGCCGCCGGCTTTTTACCCCGGCTACTACGGTGCCCCATTGCTAGGCGGCGCGCTGGCGTTTGCCACCGGTGTCGCCGTGGGCGGCGCGATCTGGGGTTGGGGCAATACCAATTGGCGCGGCGGCAACATCAACATCAATTACAACCAGTTCAATAATATCAACCGGAACAACATCAGGGCCGGTCGCGCGACCACGCTCCCCGCGGGCTCCAACCGCTGGCAGCACAATCCCAACAATCGCGGCGGCGTTCCTTATCGCGATGCAGCCTCGCGGCAGAATTTCCAGCGCGCATCGACCGGGAATGCCCGCCAGAACTTCCGGGGGTTCGAGGGCGGGGCTGGCACTCGGCCCGGCGCAGGTGCGGGCGCTACACGGCCCGGCGGCGGCGCGGGAGCCGGTGCTGGCGTCGGCAGACCCGGTGCGGGTGCTACCCGACCCGGCGCGGGTGCCGGTGCAACACGGCCCGGCGGCGGCGCAGGCGCAACGCGGCCCGGCGGCGGCGCGGGTGCCGGTGCAACGCGGCCCGGCGGCGGTGCGGGCGCCGGCGTGACCCGGCCCGGCGGCGGTGCGGGAGGGCGTCCATCCGCGGGAACCGGCGCAATCACGCGCCCCTCGGCAGGCGCCGGGGCCGCGACACGTCCTGCCGCACCTGCATTCAGCGGCATGAACAATGGTCGTACTGCCAGCACTCAGGCAGCTCGCGGTGCGGCAAGCCGCAGCTCATTCTCTGCGGGCGGTGGCGGCGGAGCCAGGGCCGGCGGCGGAGCCAGAGCCGGTGGCGGAGCCAGAGCCGGTGGCGGCGGCGGCAGAGGTGGCGGGCGCCGCTGAGATGGGATCTATCGTGACGGATTTGCCGACGAGGACATGCATGATGCGTCTCAATGTCGATCACGGGCTGCTGCGCCGTGCAATCGCCTTCGCAGCAATCGCCGGTCTATGGCTGCTGCTCTCGAACCCGGCCTCAGCCGCGAAACCGCCGGCACAGCCCACATTCAGTTCACCGGAGCAGGCGATGGACGCTCTGGTCGCCGCGGTGCGGGCGCGAGACAAGGCGAAAGTCGCGAATGTGTTGGGGCCAGGGAGCGAGAAACTTGTCAGCTCCGGCGATCCCGTGGCCGACAGGAGCGCCGGCGAGCGGTTCCTGGCCGCGGTTGCCGAAGGCACCAAGCCCGTCAAGCGCGACGACGGCAGCGTTATTTTCGAGATCGGCAAGAATGAGTGGCCGTTTCCTATTCCGGTGGTCGCGGCCGGCGGAAACTGGCGCTTTGACAGTAAGGCCGGCGCCGAGGAGATTCTCGACCGCCGCATCGGCGCCAACGAGCTCGACGCCATCCAGATTTCCCTCGCCTACGTCGACGCGCAACGCGAGTACGCGAGCGTGGACTGGAATCACGACGGTTTCCTCGAGTATGCGCAGAAATTCCTGAGCGATCCCGGCATGCGTGACGGTCTCTATTGGCAAGCCGAGGTCGGCGAGAAGCAAAGTCCGATGGGGCCGCTGATGGCGGAAGCCCAGGCGCACGGCTATTACTTCAAGAAGGGCCAGCGCACGCCCTATCACGGCTACTACTATAGGATATTGAAAGCGCAGGGGCCGCATGCGCTGGGCGGCGCCATGGACTACGTCATCCGCGGCCACATGATCGGTGGTTTCGCAATGGTGGCATATCCCGCCGAATATGGATCGTCGGGGATCATGACCTTCATCGTGAACCACGAGGGGGTCGTCTACCAGAAGGACCTCGGCCCGAAGACCGCGGAGATCGCCTCGAAGATGACGGCGTTTGATCCCGACCCCAGTTGGAAGAAGGCCGAGCAGTAGGATTGACCGAAGGGAGAAGGGACGGATGGCTGAAGACAAGGATTCTCGACGTGCCGAATTGAAAAAGGCGGTACCTTCCAAGGAGGAGCTGCAAAAGCTGCGTGCGAAAAGCCTGATGGAGAAGGCGGATCAGGCGACCCAGCAGCAGAGCGCGGAACAGGATCGCAAGAAGTCGCTGATCGCGCATTTGGAGACGCAGCGGGTCACCGAGCAGAACGTCAAGAATGCTATCCGGATAATTCGCGAGCTCGCCGCCGCTGGCGAGACCGAGGTCATGGTGCTGCGCTTTCCCAACGAGCTCTGCACCGACGGCGGCCGCGCCATCAACAACAGCGAGGCGGACTGGCCCAGGACCTTGACCGGATTCCCAAAGGACATCTACGAGAAATGGCAGGTCGGTTTCCGCGACCAGGGCTTTCGCCTCACCGCCAAGATTCTCGAATTTCCCGGCGGCATGCCCGGCGATGTCGGGATGTTCATGAACTGGGACTGAGAGCGAGAGATGGCGAAGGGGGACAAGGGGAAGAAAAACAAAGATTCATCGGCGAAAAACGAAAACGCCGAGAAACGCGTCGGCAAAAAGGAATACGAGAAGGAACTGTTCCGCCTGCAGAGCGAGCTGGTGGCGCTGCAGCGCTGGGTGCAGAAGACCGGCGCGCGAATTGTCGTGGTCTTCGAAGGCCGCGATGCCGCCGGCAAAGGCGGTGTCATCAAACGCATCGCGGAACGGACCAGTCCGCGCGTCTTTCGCACTGTGGCGCTGCCGGCGCCGAGCGACCGCGAGAAAACCCAGCTCTTCGCCCAGCGTTATGTCACACAGCTTCCGGCCGCCGGGGAGATCATCCTCTTCGATCGTAGCTGGTACAACCGGCCCGGCGTCGAGCGCGTGATGGGATTCTGTTCGGAGGACGATTATCAGCGGTTCCTCAAGGGCTGCCCCTTGATGGAACAGGCGATCGTCAGTTCCGGAATACAGTTGATCAAATACTGGTTCGAGGTCAGCCAGGAGGTGCAGACCAGCCGCTTCCTCGACCGCATCAATGACCCACGCAAAATATGGAAGCTGAGCCCGATGGATCTCGAATCGCATCGGCGCTGGTACGACTACTCGCGCGCCAAGGATGCGATGTTCGCCGCGACCGACACCGACTTTGCGCCGTGGCACGTCGTCAATGGCGACAACAAGCGCGCCGCGCGGCTCAACTGCATCACCCATCTCCTGAGCCTTATCCCCTACAAGCGCGTGCCGTACGAGAAGCCAAAATTGCCCAAGCGGCAAAAGCCGCACGGCTACAAGCCGTCGCGCTATCGGTACACCTTCGTACCCGAACGATTTTAGCGTCTGCCTGCGCGGAGGCCCTCAATCCGAGGACGGCGCCGGCGACGGCGATTCGGCGCCGGGATGTTGATCTTTGGATTGTTGGGCGGGGGGTTTCGCGGGCACCGGCTCGACCTCGGCCTTGGGCCGCGAGGCCGGACGCAGCTTCTCGCGGATCGCCTGGAAGAACACATAGAGCGGTGGGATCGCGAAAATGCCGACAAAGGACGCGAGGATCATGCCGCCGAAGACGGGTGTGCCCACGTTGCGCCGCGCGAGCTCGGACGCCCCGGTCGCGACCGCCAACGGCAGCAGGCCCAGGATGAAAGCAAACGACGTCATCATGACCGGCCGGAACCGCAGTCGAGCACCCTCGGTCGCGGCCTGGAGCAGCGGCTCGCCGTGGTCACGTCTTTCCTTGGCGAATTCCACGATGAGGATGCCGTTCTTCGCGGCGAGACCGATCAGCACGACAATGCCGATCTGACCGTAGAGATCGAGCGTCAGGCCGGCGATGACCATCGCCGCGAACGAGCCCAGAATGCCGATTGAGACCGAGAGCAGGACCGGCACCGGTATGGTCCAGCTTTCGTAAAGCGCAACCAGGAACAGGTACGCGAACAGCACCGCGAAGCCGAGGATGATTGTGGTCTTGCCCTCGGCGCGTTTTTCCTGGAAAGCGGTATCCGTCCATTCCCCGGCATAGCCCGCGGGTAACGTCTTCGCCGCCACCGCCTCCATGGCGCTGAGCGCTTGGCCTGAGGAAACCCCCACCGCCGGAGCACCCTGAATCGTGACGGCTCGCAGATTGTTGTAGCGGATGAGCGCCGGCGGTCCGGTGATGACGCGCACCTCCACCAAGCTGCGCAGCGGGATCATTTGACCCGAAGCGTTCCGGACGTTGATGCGGTAGATGTCATCGACCCGCGAACGGTCTGCCGCGTCGGCCTGGACATTCACCTGCCAGCGTCGGCCAAAAAGGTTCAGGTCATTGACATAGAATCCGCCAAGCGACGCCTGCAAAGCCTGGAACACGTCGCTCAACTGCACGCCGAGGATCTGCACCTTGTCGCGGTCGATATTCAGGAAAATCGAGGGATTGGTGGCCGAGAAGGTGCTGAACACGCGGCTCAGTTTCGGGTCTTGATTCGCGGCCACGGTGAGACCGCGCACGACCTGAGCCAAGGTTTGCGGATCGCCGCCGCGGAGGTCCTCGAGCACGTAAGTGAAGCCGCCGCCGGTGCCGAGGCCGAGGATCGGCGGCGGCGCCAGGGGCAGCACAGTCCCGCCGCCGATCTCGCGGAACTTCGCTCCGAGGCGGGTGATCAGCGCCGGCACGCCCAGATCGCGGCTCTTGCGCTCCTCGAACGGTTTCAGGGTGACGACGAGGAAAGCTCCGTTCGGTTGCGAGTAGTTGTCGATGAAATTGAGCCCGACGACGGATGTCACGTCGGCAACCGCCTCTTCTTTCGCGAGGATCTGCTCCGCTTGCTCCACCACATCTTCGGTTCGTCCGACCGACGCGCCGCCCGGTAGCTGCACCACCACGAAGAACGCGCCCTGGTCGTCCTCCGGCAGGAAGCCCGTCGGCGTCACCTTCCCGAGCCCGACGATGCCAACGCCCGCCACCACCACCATGATCAAGCCGATCACGGAGAAGCGCACGATCCGCGCCACCGCCGCCCCATAGAGATCGCGCACTCGGTCGATCGAGCGCATCACCCAACCGATCGGGCCGCGACGCGGACCGTGATGCGGCCGCAGCAGCACGCCGCAGAGTGCCGGCGACAAGGTCAAGGCGTTGATGGCCGACAGGAACATCGACACCGAAACGGTGACCGCGAACTGGCGGAAAAGCTCGCCGGAGATGCCGGGGATGAATGCTACCGGCACGAACACGGAGAATAGCACCAGCGTGATCGCGATGATCGGCGCGGTGATTTCTCGCATTGCCTGCTTGCTCGCCTCGCCCGGCGAAAGCTCGGGGTGCTCTTCCATCACGCGTTCGACGTTCTCGACCACGACGATGGCGTCGTCGACGACGATGCCGATCGCCAGCACCACCGCGAGCAGCGATACTGAGTTCGCGGAGTATCCGACCGCCTGCAGGACGATGAAGGTGCCGATCAGGCTAACGGGCACGGCGAGCGTCGGAATCAAGGTCGCGCGGACGCTGCCCAGGAACAGATAGACGACCAGCACAACCAACACGAAGGCCTCGACCAAGGTTTTCTGCACCTCGTGGATGGTGTCCTTGACGAAGCTCGTGGGGTCGTAAGTGATTTTCCAGGCGAGGTCTTCGGGAAAGCGCTGCTCCAGCGCGGTAATCTTGTTGCGGACGGCTTGCAGGGTCGCGAGCGCGTTTGCGCCCGGGGCTTGGTAGATCGCAATCGCCGCCGCGGGGCCGCCATTCAGCCGCGTCTCGCGGTCGAGGTTGGCGGCCCCAAGTTCGACGCTCGCAATGTCGCGCAGGCGCAGGACGGACCCATCCGGATTGGTGCGAATCACGATATTTTCGAACTGCTCGACCGAGGTCAGGCGACCCTGGGTCTGGATATTGAGCTGGAGCTGTTGATCGTCGGAAATCGGTCGGGCGCCGATGCGCCCGACGGCAGCCTGCACGTTCTGCGAGCGGATCGCATCGACGACGTCACCGGTCGTAAGCCCGAGACCGGTCAAGCGCTCGGTGCGGACCCAGACGCGCATCGAATAGTCCTGCGGACCCCAGAGCGTTGCGTCACCGACGCCCGGCGTGCTCTTGATGGGATCGAGCAGGTTGATCGTGACGTAGTTGGAAATAAACAGCGGATCGTGCGTTTGCTTGGGCGAATAGACCGCGATGACGCCGAGCAATGCCGACGATTTCTTTTTGACGGTGACGCCCTGGCGCTGCACTTCCTGCGGCAGGCTCGAAAGCGCGACCTGGACGCGGTTGTTGACGTTGACGGTGTTGATGTCGGGATCGGTACCCAGCTCGAACGACGCCGTCAGCGTGTAACTGCCGTCATCGCCGCTCACGCTCTTCATGTAGATCAGCTTGTCGACGCCCACCACCTGCGCCTCGATCGGCTGCGCGACGGTTGCGTCCACCACGGCGCCGGACGCGCCGGGATAGAAGGTGGTCACCGATACCTGCGGCGGAACGATGTCGGGGTATTGCGCGACCGGGATCGACAGCAGCGCCAACAACCCCGCGATCGTGGTGACGACCGCGATGACGATCGCAAACCGAGGCCGATCGACGAAGATTGAAGACAGCATCGACCTAACCGCCTTGGACTGGCGGGAGCACCGGCGTGGCGTGGACGGCCACACCGGGTCGAATTGCCTGCAAGCCCTCCACAATCACCTGCTCGCCGCCGGTGAGGCCCTGCGCGACGATGGCGTCGGTGCCGGTGGTGCCACTGACTTTCAGAAGCTTCTTGACCGCCTTACCGTCCTCGACCACGAACACGTAGATTCCCTCCTGATCCGCAATGAGCGCAGCCTGAGGCACCATGATCCTCTCCTCGGGCGCTCCGGTCGGGAGCACGACGGTCGCGAGCTGACCATCGATCAGGTCGCCATTGGGATTGGGCACCGTGCCGCGCAACAGCACCGTGTCCGTCGCCTTGTTGACGGTCACGTCGACGAAATTGACGTGGCCCGGTTGGCTGTAGGTAGATCCATCCGCGAGGCGGAGACTGATTTTCATGTTGTCGGCGCCGACTTCGCGACCCTCCTTCTGGGCGCGCAGGAACTCGCGCTGACTCACGGGAAAGGTCACGTACATAGGGTCCTGGCTGACAACGATGGTCAGCACCCCCGTATCGGGCCCGACGACGTTGCCGACGGTCACGTTGGTGCGGCTTATCTTGCCGGTGATCGGCGAGACGATATTGGTGTAGCCAAGATTGATCTTGGCATTGTCCAAAGCCGCTTCGGCGCTTGTGACCTGTCCGACGGACGACTGCTCCGCTGCCACCGCTTGGTCGCGCGCGACCGCCGTGCCTGTCTGCTTCGCGTACAGTTCCTCGGCCCGCACTCGCTGGACCTTGGCGAGGGTCAGCGCGGCCTTGGCGCGCTGCAAGGCGCCGTCGGCGTCCTTGACCGCGGCCTCGAAAGGTCCCGTCTCGATGCGGTAGAGCGGCGTCCCTGTCTTGACCATATCGCCTTCCCTGAACAGCACCGCTTCCAGGTACCCCTTCACACGCGCGGTGACATCCACGCGATCGACCGCCTCGATGCGGCCGACGAAGTCCATCGTCTGCTCAATCGGCTTTTTTTCGACCGCGATGGTTCCCACGGGCACGGCGGCCGGCGCCGCGGGCTGTTGGGCGATCGCCGGAGCGCCGAAGCCGCAGATCAAAATCACCATGGAAATCAATCGGCGCATTGCAGTTGCCCTTTCGTTTCAATGGGTCCCCGAAGTCGGCCGTCGCTCATTTATCTACGCCATCATGAACCGAAATCAGCCTCAGCAGAATGCCCGAAGCGATCGCTGGCCCCATGATCTGAATCAATACCAACGGTCGAGTAGGCCCATGTACCGGCCAGAATCAGAACGAGAGTGTCGAGCGCAAAGTGAACACGGCGGCAGCGCCGCCCTGAGGCGCCAAGGCGGGGTTGAAGAATATCTGCACGTCCGGCGTCAGGGACATCCCTTTGAACACGGTGTACCTGTAGTAGAGTTCGCTCGTCCATTCCCCGTCCCGAACACCGCCCGGCAGCACGCCGACATTATTGTGGTTCGTCCTGTTCCAGGCGACGCCCAAGCCGGCCTGATCACCGGGATTGTGCCCGAATGGGTCGTTGCGAACGCCGCCGAAAGCGATCGAGGTCCTGACCGCGAGATCGTTGCCGGTCGCGTTGTTCACGCGGAGGAAAGCACCCCACTTCTCCGTGATCTCCTGCGACGCGCTGAACGAAATCCCGGTCGAGCTGTCCGAGATCATGGGAATGAAGGGCTGGTGATAGGCAAGAAGGCTGTAGATGCCTTGACCCCATCCCGGGCAGTTCGGCGTCCACTGGGCATTTCCCCAGTAGAGAAGCTCTCCATTTTGGTAACCCTGGACGCTAATCGCCCGGCCCGAGAGATCGGTCGCGCCCTGAAATCCGCCGGCGAACTGAAACTGGCCTCCTTCGCCGAACTTGGCCTGCGCATAACCTCCAAGACCGGCATTGGGGAAGGTCTGAGTCGCGTCCTGCGCGAAGGAATATCCGATGAAACCCGTCTGCGCGTTGCCTGCGTATTCGCTCGGGTCGAAGGTGTAGAGATTGTACTGGCCGCCCGTGAACGAGAGCCAATTCATGTCGCCGGGCAGCGTGTGCGAATAGGCGAGCGTGTACCAGGAATACCCGTCACTCAACCAGTTGCTGGGAAACGTGATCAGTCCCAAGCGAGCCGCCTGGCTCTCGGTATTGGCGCTGCTCGCATACGCCTGCTGTTGAAAGACAAAGTCGAATTGGCCTGAACCGATCGCCGTGTCGGTGAAGGGTTTCCACGTGACGTTGGGAGAATAGACGAAGAGCCAGATCGGCTTGCCGCCATTGGGCGTAGCGGTTTGCGGATAGATGGAAAAATCCAGCGAGAAATCAAGATTATAGGTTTCGCTGATCCCCTGTTTGAACTCCAAATACTCGTCATAGGGCGGATCGAGAAATGAGGCGCTATAGCTGCCCAGATGAGGCTCTTGCGCAGGAGCCGGGCGCGCCTTGGTTGATTCCTCGGATTGCCCATCCGGAACGCCTGTCGTGGGCGGCGAATCCGCCAGCGCTGGGCATGTGGCCACCGCAAGCGCGATCGCCGGCCCGAGAAGCGCGGCGACGCCCTTAGGTGTTCGCACGGAGCCCCCCTCCCTTGAGCGCCACGATTGTAGCAGACATCCTCCCCGTCTCGGTAAAACGACGGGGAATTGAGTTCCGAACCCGCGGAAAATTTGCAGCGGTGCGTTGATTCGGCACCGCACGGGATCGCCTTCTCGAGGAAACGATGAGATTGCCCTCAGGGACAATATGAACGCGCGCGTACTTCGCTTAGCAGAAGGCACGGAGCAATCAGTGGCGCGCGTCACGCTCGCGGCGCGCTCCGTGTCCCACTCCGTCAATTCTGCAGGTGCACGCGTGGCGAAACGCAAGGCGATACTGGTCGTTGACGATGATCCCGGCGTTCTCAGGGCCGTCGAACGCCTCTTGAGAGCACTTGGCTTTGAACCCGACACCTACGAGTCCATCGAAGATTTTCGCGCCCGCGCCGATTTAAGCAATGCGATCTGTCTCGTGCTGGATATTCATCTGAACCACGTTTCCGGGATCGAACTGGCGCGCCAGCTCAAGGCATCGGGAAGTCTGCTCCCGATCATATTCATCACCGCGGATGACAGTGCGCCCATCCGCAAGATGGCGCGGGACGTCGGCTGCATCGCCTATCTCGCAAAGCCATTCACGGCAAAATCCTTGACCCGCGCCATCGACAAGGTGCTGATTCAGCCAACTCCACCCAATGGGCGCGGCCCTTTCATTTGATCCGTTCGGCGATCGATACAAGCTCTATCATCGATCTCGCGCCGACCTTTTCCATCACTTTGTGGCGGTGGGCCTTGATGGTACGAACCGAGATGCCGAGCTCGTGGGCAATCTGCTTGTTCATTTTTCCGCGGACTACCCGCTCGAAAACCTGCTTCTCCCGCGGAGTCAGGGTGGCAATCAGCGCGTGCAGCGTATCAGTCTGCTCTCGCTGCTGCCGGGTCGTCTGGTGACGCACGATCGCGCGCTCGATGGCGTCGAGCAGATTTTCCTTCAGTACGGGCTTGGTCAGAAAATCCTCGGCGCCGGTCTTGACCGCTTGCACGCTGGTCGCAATGTCTCCGTGGCCGGTCAAGAAGACAATCGGAAACGTCGAACCCAGCTCGGCCAGCCGATTTTGCAATTCAAGCCCGCTTAATCCCGGAAGTCTCAAATCGAGCAAGATGCAACCGGATCTCACGCCCGTCGGCAGTCGGTCGAGCAACTGCTGCGCCGATTCATACTCCTCGACTTCATAGCCGGACGCCCGCAAGAGCCGACCAATTGCCGTTCGGAACGAAAGATCGTCGTCCACGACATGAATAACGGCTGCCACGCCGGCGGCCCCTAATGCACCTTGGTCAGGGGCAATGTGATCCGAAACAGCGCGCCACCCTGCGTTTGGTTCTCGGCCCATATCCGGCCGCCATGCGCCTCGACGATCGTGCGGGCAATGGACAGGCCCATTCCCATGCCATGCTCCTTGGTCGTGAAGAACGGCTCGAATACCCGCTCCTGCTCACCCGCGCCGACGCCACCGCCGGAATCTCCCACCGAGAGCTCGGCGCTCGTCCCGCCGAGCACCGCGGTGGACGTCAGAACAACTTTGCGAATGCCGTATGCCGTTCGCTCCGCGGCCTCGATGCCGTTCACAATCAGGTTCAGAATGACTTGTTGAAGCTGGATTCGATCGCCGCTGATTTGCAAAGCCTGCGGCGTCAGCGCGTGATCCAGCGTGACATTGCGCTCGGAAGCTTGGGCCGAAAGAAGTTCGATCGCCTCGCGCACGATGTCGTTGAGGTCGACATCTTGAGCCTCGACGCCCGAATTTGTCAGCAAGCGACGCAATCGCCGGATCACTTCGCTCGCCCGCTGGTCGTCGCGCTTGATGTCGGTGAGGATTTCTCTGATGTCATTCACGCTCGGCGACGGAGAATTCAAGATCACTTCGGCCGTCTCCGTGTTGCTGAGGATCGCGCCCAGCGGTTGGTTGAGCTCATGCGCGATCGCGGCGGAAAGCTCGCTCGCGAGTGTGCGGCGATTCATGTGGGCGAGCTCCGACATGCGCTGCCGCAAGGCCCGTTCGGCCTGCTTGAGGTCGTCGATGTCGGTGGCGGTCCCAAAGCGCTTGACCGGCCGCCCGCTGGCGTCGCTGACGACCCGGGCGCGAATCAGGAACCAACGATGATTGCCATCCTTCGTCCTCAGTCGGATTTCCGTGTCGGTCGGCTGAATGAAATTTGATCCGGGCTGGCCGCTATGAGTTCCGGTAGGAGTCTCGCCCTCGGAGCGCGACGGCGCCGTAATGGGAAGCGCCAGCGTCTCGAATACCCTTTGGCGATCCGATGGATGGATCGCATCGACCCAGCCCAGTCCTTTGGCACTGCCGGCAGGCATGCCTGTGCAGGCATAGAAGGCGTCACTGGCGTAGTCGCACCGACCTTCGGTGTCCGTGGTGAAGAGTATGCTGGGCACGGTATTCGCCATCGTGCGAAAGCGCTCCTCATCCTCGATCAACCGACGCCGAAGCGGCAGAGCGATCCGAGGTTCGGCAAGCCAGCCAAACCCAAACGTTGCAAGCAGCAGCACGCCTGCGGCGGTCCCAAAGATCAGCAGTGCTTGGTGCCACGGTGCATCGAAAATCTGCTCGGGGACGGCGACGATGGACAGCCAACCCGTCCTATCGGAGCGGCTCACCGCCACATGCAGGGGCTTGCCGTCCTCGGAATGGGCTCCGAAGACCGTCTCACCCGCAGTGACCGCGGCGCGAAAGGCTGCATCTAGCACCGGCAGGTTCGCCGCGCGATCCGGCGTATCATGTCCGGCGACGTAAACCCCGTTGCGATCGGCGACCGCGCTGGACCACCGTGGGGGCAGACCGGAGGGACCGAAGATCGGCGCATTGTCCATCGCCGGCAGCACCCCAACGAGCACGTAATGGACCTTACCATCCCAGATCACTGGAATTCCAATCGCGGTGATGCGCTGACCGTCCAAAGACGAAATAAGGACGTCGGAGACCTGTGGGGCCCGGCCGGCGGCGATGTCGGCGAGGAAGTTGTCGAAGAGGTGGCTGCTTTGAGTATCCCGCAATGTCGGCTGGGGGGCGCCAAAGGGCAGCCTCGTATTGAGCAAAGCGTGTCGCACGCCCGCCTCATCGCGCTCATACAGCAGAATGCGCGAGCCGTAAGTCGGCACCAGTGCCTTGGCTTGGTCATAAAAAGCGTGCAAATCCCCCGATTGGAGCATGGGCGAAGTTGCAAGCCCCACGAGGACTGCCTCGGTCACCGCGACCTTGGCCTCGATCGATTGCTTGATCGTGATGGCTTGCTTTTCGATATCTCGCTCGTCGTCCGCGCGATCCTCGGCGACGTGCACGAGCAGCAGCGTGGCGAGTGCCGCCAGAGCAACGCCCGTGCAGGCGATGGCAAACACCGCGAGCCGCACCCGCATCGTCGGAACGCCCGCGCGCGCGTTCCGCGCGGGGACGGCCGCGCGGCGAAGCAACTTGCTGGCCCAGGGGAAGGAACGCGGCTCCGCCTGCTCAGTCATGCCCATTGCGAACCAATAGCTTTAAATACAAGAATCTCGGGTGCCCCATGACGGAATTTGATTTAGCTCGGGGCCGTAAGTTTTCAAATCTGCGCGGCAATTGGAGCCAGGAGGAGCCCCTTTCCGAGGATTTTGCACGGGCATGATCCAGAGAGCGCTAGCCGCTGCATTTCAAGGATAGTGCGGCTTGCCGCCTTCCTTTAGGGGCGTCCACGCCTCAAAGGAGGCAGTTCCCAATGCAGGTCATCGTCCCGTTCGTCTGTCTCCGAGGCGTCCAGGCTTTCTTGCGCCTGCTCCAGCAGGTTCGCGACGGCCCTCCGTGTGGCCGCCGGCAAATCTGATTTTGCCAGCAAGCGCCGGTAGCGTCGGATATTCGCCGCAATGATATAGCTGGGCTCCGAGCTCATTCGCCGATCCCCGCGACCGACCTGAGATATACGTCCATCGGTCGCGGGTTCATATTGTCCCCGAGGACAATTTCGCAGCACGAGCCCGAGCTTTCTTACCGCCTATTCGCCGGAGGTTCGAACCCGCTGCCCCGGAGCCAGGAAAGAGAAGCTGCGCGGACCGCTGACGCCGATCATCACCGCTTGGATCACCGGCTCCTCGATCGGGCCGACTGCGCCCCATGCCACGACGAAGCTGGCGCCAGTGCCGCCGCGCACATCGGCGGTCGCGATCATCACTTCGATCGTCGCATAGGGTTTCACGGCGACGGGATGGTCGATGTACCGCTCGACCAAATTGCCCGCGGTGTCGCGGTAGTCGATATGCTCGACGATCAGCGGCTTGCTCGCGGAAGTGTTGCGGATCGCGAGTGTCGCCGAGAAATCGAGCCGCGAAAGCCCACCTGCTCCGGCGACGCTCGAGTAGACGGGCACGTAAGTCTGCTGATGAACGGTGATGCTCGCGGGCTCCGGCGTCGTTGTGAGCGAATCCTTGAAGCGGCTGAACCAATTCTCCGCGGGCGCGGCAGCCCCCTGCGCCAAGCTGCCGATCGCGCTCCAAAGCGAGGCCGCGACGCCGAGAACGAGAAACGTTCGCATCGGAAGGGCGATCAGCTTTGTATTCCGAGCTGCTTGCGAGCGGCAGCCGCGAAGTGCGCGAGTTCATTGCGCACTCGATTTGTGTCGATCGGCACGCCCTTGGCCGTGAGATCGCGCACCACCTTGGCAATCAACTCGTCATCTCCGTGGTGGCGCAGCTCGCCCTCGACCATCTCCGTCGCATAGGTTTTGGCCGCCGCGGCATCGAGGCCCAGATGCTCGGCAACCCAGAGGCCCAGCATGCGGTTGCGCAAGACCTTCGCCTTGAACGCCACCTCCTGGTCGTGTCCGAATTTCGCCTCGTAACCCTTTTCACGGTCGTCGAAGATGGACATGGTGCAAATTTCCTCGGGTGATCCTCGGTGGGGCCGAAATTCCGATCGGCCATGCATCCTCCGGGAGTGTCTTTCGTATTGATACGCTATCTTGGGGCATATCGCCACTCGCTCAGCGTTCGCCGGCCATGCTCGAGGATGCCCTCGCCGACGACCCACCTGCTGGTATACGCCGACCCTTCTGGAGGTAAGTTGGGATGGACGCTAAGACAACCCTGCAACGGATCGGTGGCTCTATCCCCGCGCTGCGCTGGATTCCCGACTGCAACGCCGCCTCGTTGCGCGTGGACGGCATCGCCGGGCTCTCGCTCGCCGCCTTCGTCATTCCGGAATCCATGGCCTACGCGACTTTGGCCGATATGCCTCCCATCTCCGGCCTCTACTGCTACCTGGTCGCCGGCATCGCCTATGCGCTCCTCGGCACCAGCCGCCAACTCGCGGTCGGCCCAACCTCGGCACTGGCGATCGTGGTCGCCGCAAGCGTCGCCGCGATCGGCGGCGGCGATCCCGCCCGCGTTGCCGCGCTCGCCGGCGCGATCGCTGTGCTGATGGGATTGATGAGCATCGCCGGCCGCTTCGTCGGCTTGGCCAATGTCGCCTATTTCATTTCGGATACAGTGCTGTTCGGCTTCAAGTCCGGCGCCGCTCTCTACATTGCTTCGACGCAGTTGCCAAAGCTGTTCGGCGTTGAGGGCGTGCGCGGCAATTTCTTCGAGCGCGTTTTCCATGTGCTCGTTTCCCTGCCCCACACCCATACCCCTTCGTTGCTGATGGGCGTCGCGGTCATTGCCCTTTTCCTGTGGCTCGAACGCAGGTTTCCGGGACGCCCGACCACCTTGATCGTCGTCGTCGCGGCGATCGCGGTGACATCGCTATTTCACCTCGCCAACACGGGCATCAAAGTGGTGGGAGATCTGCCCAGCGGCCTTCCTGACGTAAGCCTGCCGCGCATCGAGCCAGACGACATCAGGGACCTGATCCCGACCGCATTCGCCTGCTTCGTTCTCGCGTTTGCCGAATCGATCTCAACCGCGCGCAGCTTCGCGCAGAAACACGAATACGAAATCGACCCCGACCAGGAGCTGACCGCGCTGGGTGCCGCCAATATCGCGGCAGGATTGACGCAGGGCTTTCCGGTCGGCGGCGGCATGTCGCAGACCGCGGTCAACGACATGGGCGGCGCATCGACGCCGGTTTCCCTCGTGGTGACATCGCTTGCCGTCGCGCTCACCTTGCTGTACTTCGCTCCATTTTTCCACGACCTGCCCGAGCCGGTGCTCGGCGCGATCGTCCTCATGGCGGCCAAGCATCTCATTCGGATCGAGGACCTGCGCCAGCTACATGCGGTATCGCGCGCGGAGTTCTGGATATCCATGCTCGCCCTCGTCGGCGTGCTCTGCTTCGGTATCCTCGACGGCATCCTGCTGGCGGCCGTCGGCGCACTCATCATGATGATCGCCAATGCCTCACGGCCCCCGATCGCGGTTCTCGAACGGGATCCCGTCAGCGGACGTTTTCTCAATCGGGCGCTGCAAACCGGCACCTCGGGCACCCAAGGCACCTTGGTACTGCGCACCGCCGGTCGGTGGGTCTATTTCAACGCCGATCACATTCGCCGCACGATCCTCGGACTTGTCGAAAGCAGCACCGAGAGCATCAGAACCGTAGTGTTGGATTTTTCGATGGTCCCGGGCGTCGACGTCACCGCCGCGACGGCATTGCGCATGCTTGCCAAATCGCTCCGTGCGCGCGGGGTCAAGCTCGAACTGGCGGAGCTTCGCGACGAGGTTGCCGCGGAGCTACGGGCCGTCGGCGTCGAGGAAGATTTGGGCACGCTCGTACCGCACCGCACGATCGAGACCTGCTTCGGCGAATGATGCCACGCCTTCAGGCAGGTGCCTTATCGGCGGGTTGGTGTTCCCGAAGCTGGCGCTCGAAGTTCGCGATCTCCCGCTCCAGGAAAAAATTCAGCATGGTCCGGAGCACGATGATCGCGGCGACCTTGCCGATATCGTCCCAAGTGGGGGCAACCGCGGTCTTCAGGATGTCGGCGGCAAGCTGGAATTCCAGCGCCAGCGCGAGCCAGCGCCCGAGTTTCAAGCGGATGCTTTCGCGGGGATCGAGCGTCCGTATGGACGCCCATTGCTTGGGAAGTGCGAGGGCCGCACTTAGGATCAGGCCCTGTACGATCCCGATGCCGATGAACAGAGTGGAGATCGCCTCCGCGAGCGTCGACAGCCAGCCCACGATGTCGACGAGCAGGTGTTCCATCGGTGCGGATCCGATTTCCTTCCGGGCTGCAGCCGGCTATCGGTCGGCTGCGGAGAAGCCAACTCTACCATCACGCGGCAAAACTTGATGCAGATCAATTTCCTGGATGATGCACTGCGTTAAAGGTTGATCCAATACGGCGAGGAGGGAATGGATTTCATCGTCACAATGCGTGCACAATGACGTGGAGTTCCCTCGGTCCAGGGCAAAGGGAGGCTCTCCATGCTTCGAAATTCAAGGACGAACCACGCGGACACCAGGCTTCCGGTGGTGGGGGGCGCACCGCACCCGATAGAAAAGGGAAGCATCCATTCGACCCGAATGTCCATCGGCGGTGCCGAGCTGCTCTCGACCGAAGAGAGCTTGGCAAAGGGCAAAGCGTTGCGCGAGAAGGCGTCTCGCATTTCTCAAGGCGAATGGAAGAAGGGCGCGCGCCGAGCCGACCCGATCCACATTCTGCGTGCGGGCGATGCGGGTCGGTTGCAGGAGCTCGTGCCGATCCGATACGGACGTATGCTGCAGACGCCCTTCACGTTCTATCGTGGCTCCGCCGCGGTGATGGCCGCCGATTTGGCGAAAACACCTGACACCGGCATCAGGGTACAGGCGTGCGGCGATTGCCACCTGCTGAACTTCGGTGGCTTCGCCACGCCCGAACGCAACATCCTCTTCGACATCAACGATTTCGACGAGACGCTGCCGGGTCCTTGGGAGTGGGATGTAAAGCGGCTTGTCGCCTCGATGGTGCTGGCGGCGCGATCGCTGGGCCTCACCGACGCGCAGGGTCGCGATACCGCGGCCACATGCGCGCGCAGCTATCGCAAGGCCCTGCGCCAATTCACGCAGATGCAGCCGTTGCAGGTTTGGTACGAGCGCGTGACTTCCGATGACGTCATTGGCTCGCTGCCCCGGCGACTCCAAGCGCGCGTGCGGAAGAGGGTCGAGGACGCGGCTTCGCGCGTGGGGTCGGACATGGATTTTCCCAAGCTCGCGGGAATGGTGGGCGGCCATATCGGCATTCGCGACACGCCGCCGCTGATCTTCCACCCGGAAGTGGCTCGGGCCCCCGAGTTTCAAAAGGTGTTGAACAGAGTATTTGCTGCCTATCGCGAGACTCTGGCTGATGACCGGCGCGTCCTCTTGGACCAGTATCGGATCGTCGATGCCGCCATCAAGGTCGTCGGCATCGGCAGCGTCGGACGGCGATGCTGGATCGCATTGCTCATGTCGGCGAACAATGACCCGCTGTTCCTGCAATTCAAGGAGGCGGCGCAGTCGGTGCTGGAGCCTTACGTTGGCAAGAGCCAATATCCGCACCACGGCCAGCGCGTCGTCGTGGGTCAGCGCCTCATGCAGCCATCTTCGGACGTTTTTCTCGGTTGGGTAACGGTTCGCGTCGCGGGGAACAATATCCAGTTCTATGTGCGGCAACTGCGCGACGCGAAGATCAAGCCCATGGTAGAGACTTTCGACGCGGAGCTGCTGTCGATCTATGCGAAGGCTTGCGGCCGCGTGCTGGCACGCGCGCATGCAAAGACCGGTGACCAATGCCTGATCAGCGGCTATCTCGGCAACAGCGACCAATTCGACGAAGCGATGGGCAAGTTCGCCGTGGCATACGCGGATCAGGCGGAACGTGACCACGCAGCACTTAAGGCCGCCGTGAAGAGCGGCAAGATCAAGGCCTATCTGGAGTCATAGAGCCGGGCGACCTAAGAAAAACCGCGGGAGGCAGGCGATGCAGAGTGTCTGGCATTGCGACAGGGCTCTGTTGCGTCCGATCCCCTTCCCTGAACATCGCTTGCCATGAAGCGGCGTGCGCTTCGGCAGCGTGGCGCTGCTCTGCTGCTGCTTTGCCTCCCCGCATGCTCGTCGATTGGGCCCGCAACGGTGCCGCGCGACCGCGTCGACTATATCGGAGCGGTATCGGAATCCTGGAAAGAGCAAACGCTGCTCAACGTCGTTCGTCTCCGCTACGGCGATGCGCCCACCTTCCTCGACGTATCGTCGGTTATCAGCTCGTACGCGTTTCAGGGGCAGGTTTTGGCCGCGGGCGGAGCGGGACCGCTTTCCAGCGAGAACTTCGCGACCTTCGGCGCCAACGCCATTTATATCGACAAGCCAACGATTTCCTACGCGCCGCTTTCCGGGGACAAGTTCACCAAGAGTCTGCTGCGCCCGATACCGCCCAGTGCAATCTTTCAGCTAATCCAGGCCGGATATCCCGCCGATGCCGTGTTGATGATGACGGCGCGCGCCATCAACGGCGTCTACAACCGCTACAGTCTCGGCGGAAATCCGCGCGCCGCCGATCCAGAATTCTATCCTCTCCTCGATGCGCTGCGGCGTCTGCAGATGTCGGAGTCCGTGAGCCTGCGGACCGAAAAGGAGGGCTCCGACGACGTGACGACCCTGATCATCAGCAGGAATGAATTGTCGCCGGAAGTGCGGAGAGACATCGAGTTCGTCGTCAAGACGCTCAACCTAAAGCCCGGAAAGAACAACGAGCTGACGATTACCTTCGGCGCGCTTCCCAAGAACAGCGCGGAAATCGCCATTCTTTCGCGCTCCATGCTGGAGATTCTGCTCGAGGTTTCCATCGGCATCGACGTGCCCGATCAGGACATCGCCCTCGGCCGAACCGGACAGCCCGGTCGGCGCGCCGACGCGGAAAATCCACGCGATCGCCCGTTCGTCCGCGTTCATTCAAGTGCCGCTCAGCCCCCCGACGCATACGCCGCGGTTCGCTATCGCGGGGAGTGGTATTGGATAGACGATCGAGATTACCTCTCGAAGCGTGTGTTCACGTTCCTGATGCTATTTTTCTCGCTCGCCGAAACCGGCGTCGTGCCGCAAGCCCCGCTGCTCACCATCCCCGCGAGCTGAGTATGGCGCGATGGGACGCCGCGTCATTTGATCTCCTTTGGCTGGACGAAGGCGATTGCCTCCGCGCCTTTCGGCCGCAGATCTTTCCATGCTCCGTCGAACGTGAAGGTGACGAGCACGCCGGTCGGAAACTTACCGTCGATTGGCGGCAGCCGGTTTCGGGAACGATCGTTCGCGAGCGCCAGTGCCAGTTCGTGGAGACCCGGATTGTGCCCGACCATCAACACGGCGTTGGCGTCCTCGGGGAGCGCCCGAAGATGCTGCAGCAGTTGAGTATGGGCCGCTTCGTAAATGCCGTGCTCGAATAACACCTTGGGCGGCTCTAATGTACCGACGATCGGGCGGAGCGTTTCCCTTGTGCGCAGCGACGTCGAGCACAACACGATGTCTGGCGCGATCTTCTCGCGCTTCATGTATTTCGCGATGGCCTTGGCTGCCGCCCTACCGCGCCTGGCAAGCGGGCGCTCATGGTCCGCTAGCGCGAGATCGTCGCGGCTCGACTTCGCATGCCGCAGCAGGTAGAGGGTTTTCATCCGTGGCACCGTCGCCATTTGCTCGATTATATTTGAAAAAATCGCGGAGCGGTGGGCATTGCTTTGATCTGGCTCAAATGGGGCCGCAGCCTGAACTCGCATTCTAACCGAGCGTAACGGCGCGGCGGGGGAAACCATGATCGGTCGTTATCTCGACCTTGAAACCGCATATGCCGAAATCCTTTTCGGACTGATCATGGCCCTCACCTTCACCCTCGGCGCAACCTTGGTCGTGGGCGCGGGCGCGGGGGGCGAGGCTCTCCACGAAATCGTCTACGGCGCCGTCACCTGCAATGTCGCGTGGGGGGTTATCGACGCATTCTTTTACATCCTGGCCGAACTATTTGAACTCGGGCAGAGAGGGAAGCAGATCAGGCAGGTGCAAACCGCGCTTACGAAGGACGAAGCGGTGCGGCGAATACGCGAGGTGTTTGACGAGCGGATCGGACCCGCCGCGACGCCGGAGCAGCGAGCCCAATTTTATGAGGCAGCCCATTCTCTGATTATGCGGATGCAGGCGCCGCGGAGGCGCCCGACGCGAGAGGGCCTGATCGGCGCCGCGATCGTGTTCATTCTCGTGTCGATCACGAGCTTGCCCATCGTATTGCCGATGCTGGTGATCTCGGACACTCACGCGGCGATCCGGGTCGGCAACATTCTGCTGCTCGCGTGTCTCTTCGCGACGGGATACGGGATGGCCCGAGAAGTCGGCGGGCACCCCATCAGGTTCGGCTCTATCATGGCTGCGATGGGATTGGTCCTGGTCGTTGTCGCACAGGCCTTGGGAGGCTAAGTCATGCCCACTTATCTGATCCCGATGGTGTATGTGTGCGTGGCCCTCGTTGCAGGCTGGTCGATCCCGCGATTTGAACGGGCGCACCTCAGCTCGTATCTCAACGATGTCGCGATCAACTCTGCGCTGGCGACGCTTGGCGCTATTGCGTCCGGCATGATGGCGCTCACCGCCATCGTGTTCTCCATCGCGTACATCACCGTGCAGTTCAATGCGATCGCGTATTCGCCGCGGCTGGCGCTGTGGTTTGCCAACGACCCCCGGATGTTTCACGCGCTCGGAATTTTCATGGCCACGTTCATCTATGCGCTTTTCGTGATGGCGTGGGTCGATCGTGGGAATGGCGGCGGAGTTCCGCTCATCTCCAGCGTCTTGGTTGCGTGCCTGATGGTCGCGAGCATGTGGGTGTTCACGATGCTGGTTCGCGGCTTGTCGGACCTGCAGATCACCAACACGCTGCACTTCATCGGCGACAAGGGCCGCGAGGTGATTGCGCAGATGTATCCGCACAAGGATACCGGCCGCGAAAGCGTAACCGAGAGCGCCGAGTATACCGCCTTGGGTCCGGCGACCCAGACGATCCGATACCTCGGCAAACCCCGCACGATCGCCAGGATCGACATCGCCACTCTCGTGCGGATGGCGGAGCAGGCGGACGCCGTCATCGAGCTTGCCGCCTCCGTCGGAGACACGCTCAGCGACGATACCTTGCTGTTGAGCGTCTATAGCGCCAAAACCCCGATCCCCGAGCAGGCTCTCAAGTACTCGATCCACCTGAGGCGCGAGCGCACTTTCGAGCAGGACCCGAAATACGCGCTGCGGCTCCTCGTTGACGTCGCCATCAAGGCGCTCTCGGCAGCCATCAACGATCCGACGACGGCAGTGCAGGCGATCGATCAGATCGAGGATCTTCTGCGTCGCCTCGGACGGCAGGAGCTGGACGCCGGCCACGCACGAGATGGTCGCGGCAATCTTCGTCTCGTCTTTCCAATGCCGACTTGGGAGGACTATTTGCGCCTCGCCTTCGATGAAATCCGCCAATACGGCACCGACTCGGTCCAGGTTATGCGCCGCCTGCGCTCGGCGCTGAGAGGCGTGGCCGAGGCCGTCACCAGCGAAACGCGCACCGCCGCGGTACAGAAGTACCTAAAGCAGCTCGATCTCGGCATCTCGCGGTCGGAACTGGACGAGGAGGACCGGTTGGTCGCGAGCCAGGAGGATCGACAAGGCCTCGGACTCTCGCGCAAACGAACGGCGGAAAAGCCACCGCCTGTCGGCGCTCGCGGCTAACCCGATTTGTGGAGCGGGCGGTGCCCGCGGGTCACAGAATGCTCACACCGCCGGCGCGTCGGCCTTGTGCGGTTCTTCACAATCCCATCCGCAAGGCCGCGCGAGACTGGCCTCGCCTCAAAACCGAGGCCCTGAACGAGGTTGAGCAGCGATGTGCCAAGCTCCCGCGGCCCCGCCCGAGCCCACAATCGACGAATTGCTGAGCGATCCGATAGCCCGATTGCTGATGGAGGGGGACCGGTTGCGGCCCGAAGTGGTCTGGTCGTGCGTGCGCGACGCCCGGAGAAAGCTGAAGGCCCGCTCGGCACTGGGGGCATCCCGCGCCTTGAGCACGCGCGATAACCGGAATACCGGTTAGCATACCAAAACGCCCAAATTTCAAAAAGATAAGGTGCTATCGCTCGACGGCACATCAGTTGGTGCCGGGGCCGCCCGCTCCCGCGACTCGACCGAGAGGCTCTGTTAATGTAACCTCTCGATTCTCTAGTACAGCCCTTTGGAATCATTTTCATCGCCGAGCAGAGGATACGCCATGCCCCGCCCGTCTTGGTCCGGCTATCTGCGCCTCTCGTTGGTCTCCTGTCCGATCAACCTGGCCCCCGCCACCAGCGAGACCGAGCGCATTCGGCTGCACCAGATCAATCCGGCGACAGGCAACCGGATCCGCCTGCAGCCGGTTGATGCCGAGACCGGCGAGCCGGTGGAGCGCGGCGATCTCGCCAAGGGCTATGAGTACGACAAAGGCCAGTACGTCATGCTGCAGAAGCAGGAGCTGGATCAAATCCAAGTCGCCTCGACCAAGGTGCTCGACCTCACGACCTTCGTCGATCGCGCCTCCGTCAACCCGCTCTTCCTCTCGACGCCCTATTACGTCTATCCCGCCGCCAAGCCCGCTATCGAGGCCTACCGCGTGATCCGCGAGGCCATGAAGAAACGCGACCGGGTCGCGATCGGCCGAATCGTGCTGACCTCACGCGAGCATTCGGTGATGGTCGAGCCGTTCGAGGACGGGCTTCTGATGTACACCATGCGAGCCGCGGACGAGGTGCGTTCGGCCGAATTCAACCTGCCGCAGGAGAAGCTCGACGGCGAGATGGTGGCGATGGCGGAAACGATCATCGACCGCTACCAGAGCAAGTGGGAGCCGACGGCGATTCAAGACCGCTACCAAGAGGCGTTGCGTGAGCTGGTGGAAGCAAAGCTCAAGGGGGTTCCGCTCCCGGCGCGATCGGAGCCGGTGCAGAGCAACGTGATCGATCTCATGTCGGCGCTGAAGCGCAGCCTCGAGACCAAGCCCGAGTCCGCCAAAGCCGAGGGTGCCAAGTCCGAGCCACGGGCCGATAGAGCCGCACGGCTAAAGTCCAAGGCCAAGTCTCCGGATCAGCGGCAGCGCTCCATGTTCCTGCCGATGAAAGGCGGCGGCAAATCCGCAGTCAGCGAGCGCGAACAACGGCCGGCCGCGACAGCGAAGGGGCGCAAGAAGGCAGGCTGATTGAAGCCTCGCCTGGCGCGGTTTTACAACCATCCCGGGTGCCGATTTTTCTGAGGGGAAACTATGTGCCAAGAAAACTTTTTCAATAGGTTACCGACCTATTTACTAGTTTATAGCTCAGAAACCCGATCAACCCCGATGCCAAATATAACAACCTAATTTCAACAAACAATAGACTCAAACGGCCTTCGTGCGTAGAACTCGACTTGTCTTATACCAGTTCCTTCATCAACCAATCAATCGTCTTCGGCGCGCGAGGAAGGGCCGCTCTCAGCAATCAGCGGGTGATCGTCGGGCCCGGGGGCGCGGCAAAAGAACGGAGACGCGGCGCCTAGCCTGCGGGCCACCGGCGGTTCGCCGAGGGCATGATGGTCGTGGAGGCGGCGCGGAAGGAACGCGTCGCTCAAAACGGATCTGCTCCGGGTCCGACCGGCTCGGATCTATTATCGGCTGTGGCGCGCGACTGCTGGTGCCGGGAACTTGGGATCGCCCGACCCGTTCACCTATGACTACCTCTGCCGGGCCGTGGCTTAACTTGGGAAATCTTGCG
The DNA here is from genome assembly GCA_035517495.1 of Allostellaceae bacterium. Classification (GTDB taxonomy): domain Bacteria; phylum Pseudomonadota; class Alphaproteobacteria; order ATCC43930; family CGMCC-115725; genus DASZHJ01. Next base: position 54,837 of record DATIYT010000140.1, read on the forward strand.
CTAAACCCATCAGAATGATTGGCCGCTCAGCGGGACAGGAGAGTGGTCGGGCTCGATGCCGTGCTCATGAACCCCCTAGCGCCCCTTGCCCACCGAAAGGCACTCAAAGTAAAGGCTCAAGTAAAGGCAGCGGACCCGATTGCACGTCAATGGTCCGAGCGCTGGGGTTTGATCCGAGCGGACAGCCCCTCGGGGCTCGGGACTTTGGCCCGGTAATATCGGCACAATCGACGATTCTGGAGCGATGGTTGGGCACCTGGCTCGGCCTTCGTGCCGGTCGGGGCCCGTCGGGGCTCGCTCTCAAATGATGTCGGCAACCGCTCAGCAATAAATATAACGCTAAATTAAACTCGAATAATAATTGACTTTTTTGCGATCAGGCTTAGTATTGATCAGGGAATGGTCGTGATGAAGTCGGTGCTCCCGAAATGATCTCGCCGACAATCTCTTCCGCTCTTCTTCAACTATACGACGATGTGGGGCCGCGAGTGGTCCTCCCGCCGGAGCCGTTGCCGACCGACCGCGGGGTTGCGTGCAGCGCCTTGCAGAAGGCGATCCGGCGGGGTGAGAGCGCGACCGCGCTCCGGGCCGGGTTCACCTCTCTGTCGCTCGATCGACCGGGGTTCTGGCGCCGGCTGCCGATCATCGCCGCCGAGGATGTGGGCGGGGCCGATGCCCGGCTGGTCGCGGGGGTGACGCTGGCATCGCTCGCCCCCTGCTGGCGGAGGAGCGCGGGCGGCGACTGGCCGGTCGCGGCGTGGCTCATCGAGGGTCTCTGCCAGGCGCTCAAAGAGCGCGGCATGCCGGCCCTCTACCAGGCAGCGCTATCGCACCCCGATTTCGCCGAGGCCTGCACCGAATTGGGCCGGGCCTCGGATCAGGAGTTGCTGCTGCGCTTGATCGATCGGTCGACACCCCTGCCCGTCCGCGCGATCGCCGCCTGGTATCTCTGCGGGACGATCGGATTGAACGGCACCCGGCTCGCGCGCCGGGCGGGCTCGCCCGCCACACTCGAGGCCGCGTTCACCGCCATGGACGTCCCCGATTATCTGCGGGAAGCA
>DATIYT010000141.1:0-106233 GCA_035517495.1 Allostellaceae bacterium
CGAGCGCAGCTGGGCGCTCAATGATTCGATGAGTCCGACATCGCTGACCTGCGCCGGCACCACAAAGGCGAGAAGCTGGATGTTTATACCCTTGCGGGCCGCCAGTACCACCGCCTTTGAGACCCCGGACGAACGGAGCAAAACGGCTTCGATCTCAGCAGGCTCCACTCGGTGGCCGCCAATCTTGATCTGCCGGTCTCGCCGCCCTAGCAGGATAAACAATCCATCAGGACGCACCTGCACAAGGTCGCCGGTGTGTAAGATGCGGCGTGACGGATCATCCGGGTCCGGAGGCAGCCGCCCTGGCACGCACCGGCCGTCCCGCCATTCCCCGAGCGCCGTATATTCGCCGCTGACGACCAATTCGCCGACGGCCCCGGGCGGCACGGGTCTGCCATCCTCATCGAGAACCGCCAGCCGATAGCCAGGGAGCGGATAGCCGCCCGGCATGCGCGCTCCCTCAGGCGCGGCATCAGGAGTGATGAACCATGCCAACATGCCTGCCGCCTCGGTAGCGCCGTAGACACTGAGGAGGTGACAGCCAACCGGTAGCCGGCTTCTGATGAATTCATAGTCGGCACGCGACAAGGCATCGCCGGCGGTTCGGACAACGCGCAGGGTTGCGAGTGCCTTGCTAGCTTCAGGCAATTCGGCCAATGCGCGCAGGACCCCGGGCAAGCCGAGGAAGATGCTCGACCGCTGATCACGAGCAAAGTCCAGCGCTTCGCGCAGCCCGTTCCGCCGCAGATCGATTTTGAGCAAAGTCGACCCCGACAGCAGCGCGACAAGGCTGTCGAGTGGTCCGTCTATTGCGCACGGCGAGGCGAGTGAGAGAAGTCGGTCACCGGGATTTAGGTGCATGCAGTCAATCAGCTGACCAACGCGCCACAATATCGTTCGTTGGCTTTGGGCCAATCCCTTGGGTTGCCCGGTGCTGCCCGATGTGTAGTTAATAAAAGCCGGGCGGTCGGGATCATCCGGATGAAATGCGAGCGGTTCCAGCTCCGTCGCATCCGTCGCGGTCATCATGAATATCCGCTTCACTCCGTCCGGCACCATTGCCGCATTCCGTGCGTCGTCATCGGTGATCACGCCGACCAATCGCGCGGCTTGAATGATGGCCGTGTTCCGTTCGGGCGGGAAATGACTGTCGAGCAAGACACAGGGCCGTCGAGCCATGAGGCAGGCCAGCATCGCGACGACATACCAGGATGAGTTCGGGAGCAAGATCCCGATCGCGCCATCGCCGGCAATTGTTGCGTCAATGCGCCGGGCGAGGGTGTTCGCGGCAGCGAAGACTTGCCCGTAAGTCAAGGTGCAGACCGGATCGATTACCGCGGGTGCTTCGGGCTGTGTACGAGCGATGCCCTCGAAAAGCGCCATCACCGGTCGGGCGCACCAGTTTGGCGGCAATGGATCGTGCGGCACACCGGTGGGGCCGTTGTGGTCCAGAGGTACTGGCTTCGGACGAAGCCAAACTGAGCTGTCCGTCTCAGCAATTTTCAGGAGCGCCTGCGCATTGACCTTGCCGCCAGGCAACAGCGGGATCGTATCGACCAGAATGATTCGGGACGGGCGCATGTGAGTCGGTAAGGTCGAGTTCATCCGGGCGCGGAGCGAGTCGACGAGACCCGCGCCGCTACCCCGCGACGGCGCGACGAAAGCGAGAAGCCGGGTACGCTCGCCGCTGCTTTGCGCCAGCACCACCGCTTCGGAAACCTCGGAACAGCCGCGCAAGACGGCTTCGATTTCGGCAGGCTCGACTCGCAAGCCACCAATCTTGATCTGCCGGTCGCGCCGCCCGAGCAGCACAAACAATCCGTCAGGACGCATTTGCACGAGGTCGCCAGTGTGCAGGACACGGCGTGACGGATCGTCCGGGTCCGGGGGCAGCCGCCCTGGCACACACCGGCCATCCCGCCATTCCCCGAGCGCCGTATATTCGCCGCTGACCACCAATTCGCCGACAGCTCCGGGCGGCACGGGTTCGCCGTCCTCATCGAGGACTGCCAGCCGATAGCCAGGGAGCGGATAACCGCCTGGCATGCGCGCTCCCGCAGGTCCCGCATTTGGAGTGATGAACCATGCCAACATGGCTCCTGCCTCGGTAGTGCCGTAGACGCTGAAGAAATGACAGTCGACTGGTACCCGGCTTCTGATCAATTCATAGTCGGCGCGCGACAAGGCGTCACCGCCGGTACGGATGAGCCGCAACGTTGCAAGCGACTGCGCAGCTTCGGGCAACTCAGTCAACGCACGCAGAATGGCAGGGAAACCGGCTAACATCGTTGCCCTATGACCGCGAGCAAACTGCAGCGCTTCGCGCAACCCGATCCGCCGAAGATCGATCTTGAGTAATGCCGCCCCGGACAACAGTGCCGAGAGACCGTCCATGAGTCCGGCGAAGGTGCAAGGCGAAACCAGCGAGAGAAACCTGTCGCCGGGATTTAAGTGCTTGCTGTCGATCGATTGACCGACACGCCACAGGATGGTCCGCTGGCTCCGGACCAAACCCTTGGGCTCGCCGGTGCTGCCCGAGGTGTAGATGATGAAAGCTGGGCGGTCCGGGTCGTCCGAACGAAATGCGAGAGGTTTTGGCACCGATGCATCCATCGCGGCCGTCACCCGAATGCGCTTCACTTCGTTCGGCACCAAGGCCGCACTCTGAGGGTCGTCATCCGTGATTACGCCGGCCAATCGTGCGGCGCGCATGATGGCGGTGTTCCGTTCGGCCGGGAAATGACTGTCGAGCAAGACACAGGGCCGTCGAGCCGTGAGGCAGGCGAGCACGGCGACGACATACCAGGCCGAGTTCGGGAGCAAGATCCCGATGGCGCCATCGCCGGCAATTGCCACGTCAATGCGCTGGGCGAGAGCGCTCGCGGCGGCAAAGACCTGCCCATACGTCAAGGTGCAGGCCGGATCGATCACCGCGGGCGCGTCGGGTTGCCTAGAAGCAATGGGCTCGAAGATCGCCATGACCGGCTGGGCACACCAGTTTGCCGGCAACGGATCATGCGGCACTTCAGTCGGCCCGTTGCAGTCCAAAGGCACCGGCTTCGGGCTGAGCCAAAGTGAACCGTCCGCCGCGGCAAACTTCAGCAGCGCTTGTGCATCGACCTTGCCGCCAGACAGCAACGGCATGGTATCGACCAGGATGATCCTCGACGGCCGCATGTGAGCCGGTAAGGTCGAGTTCAGCCGGACGCGCAGCGATGCGACAAGTTCGCCACCCCGCGCCGACACGACGAAAGCGAGAAGCCGGGCATGCTCGCCGATGCGTTGCGCCAACACCACTGCTTCCGAAACCCCGGGACAGCCACGCAAGATGGCTTCGATCTCGGCGGGTTCAACTCGGTGACCGAGGATTTTCACTTGTCGGTCGCGTCGCCCAACAACTTGCAGCAGATTATCCCGACGGAGACGCACCAAATCTCCTGTCGGAAGAATACGCAGCCGCGGGTCATATGGATCTGGCCGCGATCGCCCCACGGCACACCGCCCACGTTCCCATGTACCGAGCGCGACGAACCGGCTCCGGAGGACGAGTTCACCAATCTCGCCCTCGTCGACAGGACCGCCGTTCTCATCGACAATCGCGAACTGATGTTCTGGCAAAACATAGCCCGTCGGCAACGAAGCTTCATTGCTCGTAAAGTCGGCCGGAACAAACCACTGGGCAGCAGTCACCTCCGTCTGACCATAGGTAATTGCGACGTGACAACAGCGGGGAAGGACAGAGCGCCATTGCTTGAGGTCGGTGTTTAACAGCCGGTCACCAAACGTTCGCACTATGCGAAGGCTCACAAGAGCCTTGCATGCGCCGTCGACCTCGAAAAGCAGCCGCAACAATGCTGGTATGCCCCAAAGGATCGTTACGCGCTCGTCACGGATCAGCGAGAGAAGACAGGTTGCACCCGACGACGTCGCCGACATGACGAACTGCATCGAGCCACCGAGCAGGGCCGCCATGCTGGCAACGAGGCCTGCAGTGGTGCCGAGGGCGCCTAGCGATAGAAAACGATCGTTGCGATTGAGATGCATGGATACGATGTTGTTGCGCACGCGGGAAAGAATCGTGGACTGTGAGAGAACAATACCTTTGGGTTGTCCGGTGCTCCCGGACGTGTAAAGCACGATTGCGGGTTCGTCGGGCCGAGCCGGAGTGAAACAGCACGACGGTTCGGTAGTGCCCGTTTCTGCGCCGTCGAAGCCCGGCATGACGATCCGCGCTACATTTTTCGGGACGAGAGAAGCTTCAGCGCATGTATGATCTCTTATGATCACGGCGCGAACATCAGCGTCCCGCAAAATTGCATCGTTGCGGTCCGCGGGATGATCTGCATTCAGCACAAGGCAGCAACGTCCCACAGCAAGGCAGGCCAGAATGCCGACGATGCTTTCGGGAACGTTTGGAAGAAGCACCGCGACGGCCTCGCCCGTAGCGGTTCGCATCGCGATCTCGCTGGCCAGCAGCCGAACTGCAGACCTGACCTCGGCGTAGGTTCGCGTCTGTTCGTTGTCCGAGAGGGCAAACGCGGGAGCATTCCGCGCAGCAATCATTTCAAACAGCTCATAGATCGGCCGCTCGACGAAATCTGCCGGCGGCCGATCAAAGGGCACCGTCACGGGGCCATCCCGGTCAAGAGGCATTTCGACCGACCTGACCCACGCCGAGCCAAATGAATCGGTTCGATGGCGCGGTATAGAGTTACTCGTGCCGGTGCCGACGTTCACCAATTCCTGATGCATGTTCTTCACCGTCGCTGCAGACGCTCGGCTACGACGTCAACTTCTCATCTGGAACCCAAGCAAAATTCGAACCAAAGTGGGAAGTCATGGGAATCAATAATAATGGCGTCAGCAAATTGTCGAGAAAAGCGAATTTTGTAAGCAATTTCGACGTCAATTAACGTTACTGATCGTTCGGCACACCCGTGTGCAGCAGACTTGTTACTATACTCATGGATTGGCTGGCTTTGACACGTTGGGAGTGGAGCGCGCGACTGCTGATTGGCGCCTGCACCGGCAGGTCGGCGGGTTTGGCTCCCTTTTCATGGGCTGTCGTTGGACGCCCGGCTGGTGCCTGAGCCGCCACAATTGCTCAACACCTTCGCCCACCGCATCGGTGGCTTCAGTGCGAGTAGGACCGGGGCTCGGGTTTCATATTTGCCGACGATCAACGGCGTCGGACAATCGAAACATCAACCATCTGATATTGCGTCAAAATGTGCTCTGTCAGGCTTCCAGCGCAAGAGCCGCCGCTCCAGTCGCGTGGCGCCCGCGTTGGCGAGAAACACGAAGGCGAGGAGGATCGCAATTCCCGCGAAGACACCGGCCGGATCATAGTTGGCGGAGGCCTGGCTGATGAAGAGGCCCAAACCTCTCACCGACGACGTGAATTCGCCGACGATCACGCCGATCACGCTGTACGGGATCGCCATGCGCATTCCCATGATGACGAACGGCGCCGCGGCCGGCAGGTAAATGTGGCGGGTAAGCTGGCTTTCGCTGGCGCCCATCAGCAAAGTCAGATTGACGAGGCCGCGATCGACTTCACGCACGCCCATATAGACGTTGTAGAAAACCAGGAAGAAAACCATGGTCGCGGCAAGCGCCACCTTGGACCAGAGACCGATCCCGAACCAGATAATGAAAAGCGGCGCGAGCGCGATTTTCGGTACGCCATAGAATGCCATCACATAAGGTTCGAATATCGCGGCGATCCGTGCCGATCGCCCGAGCGGGTATCCTGCGGCGATGCCCAACACGACGCCGATCGCATAGCCCAGCACCAGCTCCTGCGCCGTGATCGCAAGGTCCGGCAGGATTTCGCCGCTGGCGAAGGCTTCATAGAGGCGCACGGCGATGTCGCTCGGCCGGCTCACATAAATCTCCCGGATGACGCGGCCGGACGCCCATTGCCAGAACAGCAGCAACGCGATCCCCGGCGCGAGCGCGAAAAGACGATCGAGGGCGCGTCTTCGCGTCATGCAACCGGCGTCGTCTCAGGCACGATCTCGGACTGGAAGATCGACCAGACGCGATCGTAGATCTCGGCGAAACCGGGGTTGTGGTAGGGCTGAAATACGTTGCGCGGACGCGCAAGCGGGATCGGCAAATTCGCCTTGAGCCGCGTCGGCGCGCGGCTCAGCAGCACGACGTTGTCGGCGAGCAGGATCGCCTCCGCGAGATCGTGCGTAACGAACAAGATGGTGGTGCCATCGCGCTCGCGGAGCTGTTGCAGATCGTTCTGCATGACCATGCGGGTCTGCGCGTCGAGTGCGCCGAATGGCTCGTCCATTAGCACCGCTTCGGGTCCGTAGATCAGCGTTCGCGCGATCGAGGCCCGCTTCTGCATGCCGCCCGAGAGCTGGTAGGGATAGTGCTCCTCAAATCCCGTGAGTCCGACCGCCGCGAGCATGTCGGCAACCCGCCGCGCGCGCTCCGGAGGTGCCGTCCGTCGCAGCACCAACGGCAGCTCGACATTCTCGCGCAGCGTCTTCCAGGGCAAGAGCTGCGCCTGCTGCGGCACCAGTCCCATCTCGCGATTGAGCGCAGCGATCGGCACGCCCCGGTGGTGGACCGAGCCTCGCGTCGGGAACAGCAATCCCGCGGCCATCTGCAGCAACGTGCTCTTACCGCAGCCGCTGGGCCCCACCACCGCCGTGAATTGGCTGCGCCGAAGCTGGAACGAGACACCGTCAAGGACGCGCAGCCGGCCCGTGCCGCGCGGCGCCGGAAATTCGTGCTCAACGTCCACGAAATCGAGCACGGGCGGCCCGCCGCCAACCCGGTCTTCGGCCTCGCCCCCTGGTCCCCCCGCCTGCAACCCCCACTCCATCCACGCTCCGTCATCCGCCGTCATAGAATCGCGGCGCTCTTGAATATAATGCGCTCAACGCCGTGCTCTGGAATACTGTGTTCTGACGAGCGATAGACGACCCAAGGCCGCCTCGGGCGCGAGGCTACTACTGCCAGGGGAGGTCAAGAAATGGCGCAGTCCAAGTCCGAACGGCCGCTGTCGATGCGAGCGCAGGTCGCGACCGCCGGCCTGCTCATCATCATCGTTGTAGCCTTAGTCTGCGGCATCGTCTGGTACAACTTCAAAAAAACCGCGGCGCTCTCGGTGCTCGAGGGCCAGAGGCTCCTGACGGAGAGTGCCAGTGACATCGTCCACCAGGTGGAATTGTTTTATGAGCCGGTGCTCGCGATCGTCGCCTTGGCGTCGCGCGTTCCGGGCATAACCGAGAGGGCCGCGGGGAATGAGCGGCTCGCCATGGAAATGACCGGCCTCAAGCGGTATCCGCACCTCCTGTCGCTGTATGTGGGCTACGATAACGGCGATTTCGATCTGGTGACGCGCGTTGGCGGCGAGGACCGCGCCGTCGAGCGCCAGACCCTGGGGGCACCCGACAACGCGGCCTTCGCGCACGAGGTCATTCGCAGCGACGACAGCGGTGTTCGCCGCGCGGCGTGGTCCTTCCTCGACGGCGGCGGCAACATTATCGAGCAGCGGCCCCCCACTGAAGCCGGCTACGACCCGCGCGTGCGCGAGTGGTATCGCCTCGCACAAGGGGACGACAACGTCCATCGCAGCGATCCCTATGTCTTTGCCTCAAGCCAAGATATCGGCATCACGATCTCGCGGCGCTTGCAGGGGTCGAACCCCGGCGTCTTCGGCGCCGACCTTGCCATACGCGAAGTCGCAAATTTTCTTTCCCAGAAGAAAATCACGGATACGAGCAAGGCTTTCATTTTCAACAGCCAAGGCGAGATCGTAGCATACCCGGACGAGAGCAAGATCAATCGCACCGTGAAGGACCCACAGACCTCGGCCCTGGTGCCGACGACCGTCGCCGACCTCAAAGATCCCGTGGTTGCCGCGGTTTTCGAGGGATCGAAGAAGCTCGGCTACGAGCGGACGATTCCGCTCGAGGTCAACGGGCACTCCTACATCGCGGAAGTAGTCCCGATTGCGCAGCAGTTCGGCGGCACTGACTTCCTCGGCATCGTGGTTCCCGTGGACGAGATCACCGCCCCGATCGAGGTCATTCGCCTGGAGGCGCTGATCTATTCGGTCGTGGCGCTCGCCCTGGTCCTGCCGCTCTACGGCATACTGGTGTTCGCGTGGCTCGACCGCCGGCTCGGCCGCAATTCTTCGTTCGACATCAAGGGCCTCAGCTCCGAAGATTTGGAATGAGTACGCTGGCGTCGAGGGTCGGCGTTCCCGGTGCGATGCGCAGCCTTCCATGCACTGATCGCGAGGGTGTGATTTGAGCGCCTGAGCGTGCGCGTACACTGTTTTCGGAACGCGGGAGGCATGCAATGAGGCGACGCCAATTGATCGCGCTTCTGGGCGGCGCCGTGGCAACTGGGTCGTTTGCCACATTCGCCCAGAGTCCCGCGAAGGTTTATCGAATCGGGCTGTTCAGCGGCAGCGCGGCGATCAGCGACGGCAGTCCGCAAGGAGCCTCGTTCGTCCGCGGGCTCGCCACGCTCGGATATGTGCAGAACAAAAATTTGACGTTCGAGCGCCGCGGAGCGGATGGTCAACTGGACCGCTTGCCGCAGCTTCTCGCCGACCTGGTTGAAAGCAAGCCCGATGTCATTGTGACCTTCGGGTACCCGGCGGCACGCGTTGCCAAGGAGGGCACGATCCTACCGGTGGTGGCGATCAATGCTGGCGATCCCGTCGGCACCGGATTGGTTGCCGGTTTGGCGCGACCGGGCGGCCACGTCACGGGTATTTCGGACGTGTCGGTCGAGGTCACGCCCAAGCGCCTGGAGCTGCTCAAGGAGGTCGCGCCGGGTTTGCGCGGGGTGGCCGTGCTTTGGAACGCTGATGATCTCGGCATGACCCTGCGGTATCGAGCGCTTGAGGCCGGCGCCCGCGCGCTGGGCATTGAGGTGCAGCCTCTCGGCGTGCGCGAGCCCAACGATTTCGATGGCGCGTTCGCCGCCATGATCCGCGACATGCCGGACGCCATTCTCATGGTGGCGGACTCCCTGACCGTTCTCAATCGCAAGCGCGTGTTCGATTTCGCGGCCGAGCATCGACTACCCGCCATTTATGAATTCGACAGCCTCGTGCGAGACGGCGGCCTGATGTCTTACGGCCCCGATTCCGATGAGAGCTTCGCCCGTGTGGCGGCTCTCGTGGATCGGATTCTCAGGGGAGCGAAACCCGCGGAATTGCCATTCGAGCAACCGACGCTGTTCCGCTTTGCCATCAACCTGAAAACGGCGAAATCGATCGGGCTCATTATCCCGGAGTCATTGCTCATCCGCGCCGACGAGGTGATCGAGTAGACCTGCCGCTAGGTGATCCAACGGCTACTCGGATCAACGCCGATGAACGCAGGTCGACACGGATCGGCAAGAGACATCGGCTAACGATTGCGCTCCGCGGGATTGTGTGCCGTTACCTCGCAACCACGCGCTCACCGCTTTGCGGACAGACCGAAAGCCTCGGCCAGCAGCTCGTAGCTCCTGAGCCGCGCCTTGAAATCGTAGCAGATAGTGACCGCCACGACCTCCTCGACGCCGAACGTCGCCGCCAATTCGGTGAGGCGTTCCTTGGCCTGTGCAGGTGTGCCGATCACCATGCGCTGGCGGTTGAAGGCGATGCGCAGCCGCTCCTCGCGGCTATAGGCATAAGCGGCGGCCTCCTCGATGCTGGGCACGGGGCCCAGATGCCCCTGGTCGAGGCGCAGTCGCCAGAGATCGCGGCTTTGCGTCAAGCGCTCGGCTTCCTCTTGCGTATCGGCGCAGAGCACGAAGACGCCGATGCTGCCGAGCGGCGCAGCCAGATGCCGCGAAGGCCGGAACTCGCGGCGGTACATCTCCATCACCGCGGGGCCGCCTTCGCCGGAAATGAAATGCGCGAAGGAGAACGCGGCGCCGAAATAGGCGGCCACCATGGCGCTTTGATCGCTCGAACCCAGGAGCCAAAACTCGGGTCGGCCGGCGGGCTCGGGCGTCACCCTGATGCGCGCGTAGGGGTGCTCGGCCGGAAGCCCGTCGCCCAGATAGCCCATGAGATCGCGCACTTGGCTCGGGAAGTACTCGACCGAGAGCGCGCCGGGACCCGCTTGCAAGGCGCGCGCCGTCAGTTGATCGCTGCCAGGAGCGCGTCCGATACCGAGGTCGATCCGGCCGGGATAGAGTGTCTCCAACACGCGGAAGGTCTCGGCGATCTTGAGCGGACTGTAATGGCTCAGCATCACCCCACCCGAACCCACGCGGATCGAGGAGGTGGCGGCCGCGACCCGCGCCACCATGATCTCCGGCGCCGAGCCCGCAAGCCCTTCGGTCGCGTGATGCTCGGCGAGCCAATAGCGATGGTAGCCCCAGCGCTCCGCCCACTGCGCCAGTTGGATCGTCTCGTTGAGCGCATCGGCGGCGCTGCCGCCCTGGCGCACCGGTGATTGGTCGAGGACGGAGAGCAGCACCGCTACAACCTCAGCTATGCTCGCGAGTCGCCGTGAAGCGGAGCTTCGGCCACTCGCGCATGGTGGTCTCGAGGTCCCAGTTGTTGCGTGCGAGGTAGACCGGAACGCCGTCGTGATCCTCCGCCACGGTCGAGGGGTTCGCGTCGAGGAAGCGCTCGAGTTCGGCGTGCTCGTCAGACGCAACCCAGCGTGCCGTTACGAACGGCGCTCCTTCGATGCGGACGGCGAGGTTGTACTCGGCTTGGATGCGCGCCGTCAGCACGTCGAGCTGGAGCGGCCCCACCACGCCCACGATCCAGTCGCCGCCCGCGCGCGGCTTGAAGATGCGGGTAACACCCTCCTCGGCGAGCTGTTCCAGCGCGCGTGCCAGATGCTTCGATTTGAGCGGGTCCTCGAGCCGCACGCGGCGGAGGATCTCGGGCGCGAAATTGGGGATGCCGGTGACGCGGATCGCATCCCCCTCGGTCAGGGTATCGCCGATCCGTAGCGTGCCATGATTGGGAATGCCGATGATGTCGCCGGGCCAAGCTTCCTCGGCGAGGTTGCGCTCGCGCGCCAGGAAGAACACGGGGTTCTGGATCGCCATCAGGCGTCCGCTGCGCCCGTGCCGCAGCTTCATGCCGCGCCGGAAGCGCCCGGAGCAAAGGCGCAGGAACGCCACGCGGTCGCGGTGCTGGGGATCGATGTTGGCCTGGACCTTGAAGACGAAGCCGTTGACCTTGGGTTCGTCGGGGTCGATCGGCTTCGGCTCCGCCGGTTGCGGGCGCGGCGACGGTGCGAGCTCGGCGATGCCGCGCAACAGTTCGCGCACGCCGAAATTGTTGAGCGCGCTGCCGAAGTAGACGGGCGTCAAATGGCCCTCGCGGTACGATTTGAGATCGAAGGGTTTGCAGAGACCGCGCGCCATCTCGATGTCCTCGCGGAGCTTCGCGAGCGCATGCGCCGGAAGCAAATCGGCGAGTTTCGGATCATCGAGCCCCTGGCAGCGCACGGGCTCGGTCACGCGCTCGCCCGCGCCGCGCTCGAACAACAGCAGCGCATCATCGAAAAGGTCGTAGGTCCCGAGGAAGTCGCGCCCCATGCCGATGGGCCAGCTTGCGGGTGTCGCGTCCAATGCCAGCGTGCGCTCGATCTCGTCCAGGAGATCGAAGGGCTCGCGCGCCTCGCGGTCGAGCTTGTTGATGAAGGTGATGATCGGCACGTCGCGGAGCCGGCACACCTCGAAGAGCTTCAGGGTTTGCGCCTCGATACCGCGCGCGGCGTCCAGCACCATGACCGCGCTGTCGACGGCGGTCAGCGTGCGATAGGTATCCTCGCTGAAGTCCTGGTGCCCGGGCGTGTCCAGCAGGTTGAAGGTCAGCCCTTCGTGCTCGAAGGTCATCACCGCCGAAGACACCGAGATGCCGCGCTCGCGCTCGACTTCCATCCAGTCCGAGCGCACGCGCCGGCGTTCGCCGCGCGCCTTCACCTCGCCCGCGAGCTGGATCGCGCCGCCGAACAGCAACAGCTTTTCGGTGAGCGTAGTCTTGCCGGCGTCCGGGTGCGAAATGATCGCAAAGGTGCGCCGCCGAGCGATCTCCGGCCGAGATGTCTCCATGGGGGATGCTGTTAGCGGGGCCGGGGCCGGAAAGCAATAAAGGGAAACAAGTCACGAACATTTGAGGATGGGCATTACTCCCCAGTGCCGCTACTCATGCTAGGAAAGTGTACGCGATTCCGCGCAAACAAAGGCACGGGGGGTGATTCCATGTGGATTAGAAAGCTGCTCATGGCCGCGTTCGTCGCGGCGTTCGCTGTTCCCGCGCTCGCCCAGGCGCCCGCTCCCGCGGGGACACCGATGATCGTTCGCGGGGTCATCGAGAAACTGGATGGTACGACATTGACCATCAAGTCACGCGAGGGCCAGGAAGTCACGGTTACGCTGGCAGACCCTGCCGACGTTCGAGGCGTAAAGCGGGTTAGGCTTTCGGCGATCAAGGCCGGCGATCACCTTGGTATCGCGGCGCTTGCCGACGCCAGCGGCAAGCTGCACGCCCAGAGCGTCACGATCTTCCCGGACTGGTTGCATGTAGCCGACGGCCAAAGGCCCTGGGACGTCACGCCCGACAGCATCATGACCAACGGGACGGTGGGGCAGGTGACCAAAGTCTCGCGGAGTCGGGTCTTGCAGGTTCAATACGGTGATAAGAGCGCTGACATCGAAGTGGCATCCAGGACGCCGATCGTTACATATGTAAAAGAGACGACGCGCGAGTTGAGGGCTGGACGCGCGGTAACGGTCTTCGCGCGCAAGATGGCGGATGGAAGCGTCGTCGCGAACGCCACGGTCGTCCAGCGAGGCAGGGTAAAGCCACCGATGTAGCTGGGCTGAGGCAAAGTCGCAAAGGGCGCCGCTATCCAGGCGCCCTTTTTTGCCCCTCACTTCGCGTATCTGCCAACCAGTTCCCGCTCTTTTGCGAACGGCTCTAACGAGGCGGACCGAACCGCAGCGCCCCCGGACAAGCACGTTGTAAAAAGGCAAGAAACTTGCGCAATTTTTGTCTTGATCGGCGGATTTCGGCACCCAGATGTCATGATGGCGCAACAATGAGGAGGATGCCCAACAAGCATGGCTCCGCCGGATCAGTGTTGATCAGCGCCAGACCCAAGGCTCGACCCTTTGGCCGAGCGGTGAGCTATCAAAGCCACCCGCAATGAACCCCGCCTCCAGCGACGCTGGGCGGGGTTCTCGCTGTTTATTTGAGGCGCGCTCGCAGCCGACACTCCAACCCTGCTCTGGCACCTTGGGTTGGTGGTGCGGCCGGGCGCGCGAGCATATAAAGAACTGAGAACTAACAACTGATGACTGGCCCCATGAGCGACTATCAGATTTTCGAGCTCGGCGATGTGCGCCTTCAGTCGGGCATGACCTATCGCGGCGGCTTCCTCGCCTACAAGACCTATGGTCGCCTAAATCGCGACAAGTCGAACGCGATCGTTTATCCGACCTCCTACGGTGCCCAGCACTTCGATACCGAATGGCTGATCCGACCGGGCTGGGCGCTCGACCCCGAAGAGTATTTCATCATCATTCCCAACATGTTCGGGAACGGTCTCTCGACCTCGCCCAGCAATGCGGCGGCGCCGTACGACCGCGGGCGCTATCCGCATTTCACCATGTACGACAACGTGGTCCAGCAGCAGCGGTTGGTGCGCGAGGTTTTCGGCATCGAGCGGCTGAAGCTGGTGGTGGGATTCTCCATGGGAGGCCAGCAAAGCTTTCACTGGGGGGCGCTATTTCCGGATATGGTCGAGCGCATCGCGCCGATTTGCGGTTCCGCCAAGACGTCGCGGCACAATTTTGTGTTCCTCGAGGGTGCCAAGGCGGCGCTTACCGCCGATCCGCACTGGCAAGACGGTTGGTTCGCGGAGCAGCCGGTGCGGGGCTTGCGCGCCTTCGGCCGCGTCTATGCGGGTTGGGCGCTGTCTCAGGATTTTTATCGGGAGCGCCTTGACGAAAAGCTCGGCTATTCGAGCCTCGAGGATTTTCTGGTGCATGGCTGGGAAGGCAATTACCTGCGCCGTGACGCCAACAACCTGCTGGCGATGCTTTGGACCTGGCAGCACGCGGATATCAGCGCGAATGAACTCTACGACGGCGACCTCGCAAAGGCGCTGGGTGCGATCGAGGCGCAGGCGATCGTGATGCCCAGCGAGACCGACCTCTATTTCCGGGTCGAGGACAATCGCCGCGAGGTCGCGATGATGCGGCGCGCGGAGCTGCGGCCGATCCCGTCGATCTGGGGCCACCGCGCCGGCAATCCCACGCAGAACCCCGAAGACCAGGCGTTCCTCAACCGGGCGATCACGGAGCTGCTCCGGCGCTGATCGGCTCCCATGTCTCGTTCCACGCGCTACTTTGTCTTGTTCGCGGCGCTCTGGATCATCGCCATGACCTGGAAGCTCTACCCGCAGTTTCCCGATACCCTTCGCGTCGAGGGCCGCGTGGTGGCGCTTGACGACTATGTCGAGGATGCCTGCAGCGCTCGCGTCGGACCCGATGCCGCCAGCTGCGTCGTCACCGCGCTCGAAGATGCGGACAAGAAGCTTCGCGTCGAACAGGCAAAATCGCTGCTGCTGGTCGAAGCGCCGCTGATCCTCTACGCGATTCTGTACCTGCCGTTGCGGCTGTTGCGGCGCTCGCGCGGATGACAGTTATCCATCCGTCGGCGCCGCGACGTTGATCTGCGGCGCCACTCCCATGCGGCGGCGCGCCTCTTCGTCGATGACGCGCGCAAGGTCCGGTTGTTGCGCCGCGAGGCGGCGGAAATCGGCGATATCGAGCAGCAGCAGCTCGCAGCGGGTACGCGCGACCACCGTCGCCGACCGGCGGCTCCCGGTAATCAGCGCGATTTCGCCGAAGAATTGTCCCGCGCCCAGCACGATCGGCTGCGGCTCGATCTCTATCGCGACTTCGCCCGACGCGATGAAGTACATGCAGTCGCCCGCCGCACCCCGTCGCGCCACGATGGCGCCGGGTGGAATCTCCTGCGGACGCAGCAGCTTTGCCACTTCGGCGATCGTGGCGGCGCCGACGCTTTGGAAGAACGGCACGCGCGCCACCAAGTCCCAGGTGCGCAGGAATTGGCGCCGATGCATTTCCTCGGCGAAGCTGTTGGCGAGGATGCCGGCCATGAACGCGAACACGGCGATGCCGCAGATCATCACCATTCCCGCGATGAAGCGCCCGAGCACGGTCTGCGGCACGACGTCGCCATAGCCCGTGGTGGTGAGCGTCACCACTGCCCACCAAAGCGAGGCCGGAATGCTGGTGAAGGCAGTGTTGGGCTGGTCCCGCTCAGCGAGATACCCCAGGGTCGCCGCCAGCAGCAGTACCACGAGGAACGCCAGGAACAGGCTTTCCATCGGTGCGCGGGCATTGCGGAGCACCCGCCCCACCATCGCCATGCCTTCGGAGTAGCGACCGAATTTTAGGATCCAGAACGCGCCCAGGATGCGCGCCATCGGCTCGGGCATCCCCGCCACCAGGCAGACGAGAGGTAGCAGAGCGATCAAATCGATCACGGCGGCGGAGCCTCGCATCCAATGCCACCGGGCGATCCAAGGCCGGCTGACCGGGGCCCAGGGGGCCTCGGAAACCGTCCACAGCCGCAGCACGTACTCGATCGTGAAAAAAGCGAGCGCCACCCAGAAGACTATGTCGAGCGCCGTCGCCGCCTTTGCGTGCATGGGCTCGACGGTGTCGGACACAACGGCGACCAGCCCGGCGCCAACCAGGGTGTGATGCGCCGCCCGGAAGAGCCGCGCCGGGGTCGTTGCCGTCTCCGGACTCAGCCAGTGGTAGATGCGTCCCGCCAGCACCGAACCTCCTTGGGGACCCGCTTGCGTGCAAGAAAGCCAGCATTCTCCTGGGCTGACAACGATTATTCTGGCCCGGTGCGGCCCTCGCCCGGCATTGGCGCCACGGGCCGGCCGAGCTAGAATCCTCCGGTGCCCATCGGGCGGAGAACCAGTTCGATGCTACTCCGGGTCGAGATGCTCCTCTTTGCATTGGTTGTTTTCGCGGCGCTGGCGCCGGCGAACGCGCAGGATCGAGGTGTGTCTTCGGAGCACCGTTGGGACGCGATGAACACCTGCAACAAAGACGCGTTCACGCACTATCCTGATTACACCGCTGAAGGGGCGAAGCAGCGGGAAGTCTATGTTCGCAAGTGTCTCAGAGATCAGCGCCTGCCCGAGTGGACCGGCTACGGCGCGCAGCCCGCCAGCCGCTGAATAAAAGGACTTGCCTAGATCGCGAGCAGTCGGTCGAGCAGCGCCTTGTCGTCGCGCAGTTCGGCGGCGGGGCCGGAGTGGCGGATCGCCCCTTTCTCCAGCACGTAGACGCGGTCGGCAAGCGCCAGCGAAAAGTCGACGCCCTGCTCGGCGAGCAGGATGGTGAGGCCCTTGGCCTTGAGCTCGCCGATCTTGACCTGGAGCGTCTCGACGATCAGCGGCGCCAATCCTTCCGAGGGTTCGTCCAACAGCAGCAGCTCGGGATTGCCCATGAGGGTGCGGGCGATCGTCAGCATCTGCTGCTCGCCGCCCGAGAGGTAGCCGCCCTGCCGATCGCTCAGGATTTCGAGCGCGGGGAAGAGCGCGTAGATCGCCTCGATGGTCCAACGCTCGCCGCGCCGGGGCGGGCCCGCGGCGCGAGCGGCGACGTCGAGGTTCTCCCAGACGCTCAGCTCCGCGAAGATGCGGCGATCCTCGGGCACGAAGCCGATGCCCGAGCGCGCCACGCGGTGCGGCGGCCAGCCCGAGATGTCGCGGCCCTGCCACACCACGCGGCCGCTGGAGGGCGGCGTCAACCCCATGATCGAGCGCATTGTCGTGGTCTTGCCGACGCCGTTGCGGCCGAGCAGGCAAACGCATTCGCCTGCCCGCACCTCGAGTGAAATGCCGAACAGAACGCGGCTCAGGCCGTAGGCCGCATGCACCTCTTCGAGCGTGAGCAGCGGCGTCATGCGTGCTGACCAAGATAGACGCGGCGCACTTCGGGATCGGCGCGCATCTCCGCGGGCGTTCCTTCCGCGATGAGCTTCCCCTGGTGTAGCACCGCGATCTTCTCGGCGACGCCAAAAACCACCGACATGTCGTGCTCGGTGAAGAGCAGCGTGAGGCCGCGCTCGGCGGCGATGCGCCGCAGCAGTTCCATGGTCTCCTGAGTCTCGCTCGCCGACATGCCCGCGGTCGGTTCGTCGAGCAGCAGCACCGTGGGATCGCAGGCGAGCGCGATGCCTAGCTCGAGCTGCTTCTGGTTGCCGTAGGCGAGCGTGCCGGCGACCGCGTGCGCTTCGCGCGCGAGTCCGATCTGCTCCAACAGCGCCACGGCCTCGTCGCGATAGAAGGCCTCGGAGCGCGACCAGAAATTGCGACCCCTTCCGCGATGCGCGATGAAGGCCGCCTGGATGTTCTCCAAGACCGAGAGCCGCGAGAAGATGTTGGTCCGCTGGAACGAGCGGCCTACCCCCATGCGGCAAATGTCGTGAGGCGGGGTTCCCGTAATATCGCGGCCGTCGAGCAGGACTCGGCCTCCATCGGGGCGGAGATGACCGGTGATCAGGTTGAAGAAAGTCGATTTGCCGGCACCGTTGGGTCCGATCACGGCGGCGATCTGGCGGGTCTCCACCGTGAGGCTCACCCCCGCGACGGCGACGAACCCGCCGAAGGCCTTGCTCAGACTCTGGACCTCAAGCACGGTGTGCCGCCAGCCGATGCCTCGCGTAGCGATAGCCGGCGACCACGCCGCCGACGATGCCGCCGGGGAAGACGTAGAGCAGCACCAGCAGGATCGCGCCCAACACGAAAGGCCAATACTCGGTGTAGGAGGTGATCTCCTGATTGAGCCATACCAGCGCAAAGGCGCCGACCGGCGGTCCCCAGAAATAATTCATGCCGCCGAGGATGGTCATGATCATCACCTCGGCCGATTTTGCCCAGAAGACGTAGTCCGCGAAGACGCCGCGATTGAAAATGCCGAAGAGCGCACCGGCAAGCCCGGCGAAGGCGCCGGCCACCACGAAAGCCGCAAGCTCATAGGCGCGCACGTTGAGGCCGATAAAAGCCGCGCGTTCGGGATTGTCGCGGATGGAGGTGAGCATCCGCCCGAAGGGCGAGCGCGTGATCTTCCAGACCGCCGCCAGCGAGAGTGCCACCAGCGCCAGCGTCATGAGATAGAAGCGGTCGGCGATGCTCGAATGCCCGAGGCCGGGCAGAAGAACCATCCAGTCGAGGTCGGGGTAGGGGATGTTGGGCAGTCCCTGGTCGCCGCCGGTCACGTCATTCCACTTGAAGCAGATCGCCCAGACGATCTGAGAAAACGCAAGCGTCAGCATGGCGAAATAGATTTTGCTCAAACGCACGCAGAAATATCCGAATACCAGCGCACCCAGCGCTGCCGCGAGGCCGGCCGCGGGAAATGCCACCCAGAACGGTACGCCATAAGTCTTCATCAGGATGCCGCAGGCATAGGCGCCGATGCCGAAGTAGGCAACGTGGCCGAACGAGACGAGTCCGGTGGTCCCGAGCAGCAGGTTGAGGCTCACCGCGAACAGCGCCTCGATGGCGATCTGGGTCCCGAGGAAGGTGTCGTAGCGAGAACCGATGAAGGGAACGCACGCCGCCGCGAGGAAGACCACGAGGGTCCAGGGGATGCGCCGCGAGAGCGGCCAGGAGACGTGGGAAAGCGCAACATCTGCGCCGGTCATCGGATCGGTCTCCCCAGCAGGCCCCAGGGGCGGACGACCAGGATCACCGCCATCAAGGCGAAGACCGAGAACAGCGAGAAGCCCGGAAAGATCAGGATGCCGAAGGAGAGCACCTGGCCGTAGATGAGCGAGCCCCAGAACGTGCCCCAAAACGAGCCGAGCCCGCCGATCACCACGACGATGAACGCCTGCACGATGATCTCCACGTCCATGCCGGGGACGATGCCGACGATCGGTGTCACAAGCGCACCCGAGAGCCCTGCAAGAAAGGAGCTGACCGCGAACATCCCAGTGTAGATCGCGCCGACGTTGGCGCCGAGCGCGTCCAGCATCTCGCGGTCATAGGAGGCCGCGCGTACCATCCGCCCGGCGCCGGTTCCGCTCAACATGCGCCAGCCGCCGACCGCGATCGCGAGGCCGAGCGCCATCACGAACAGGTTGTAGAGCGGCACGGTCGCGCCGAATAGCATGATGCTGCCGCCGAGGATCGGCGGACGCGACACCGAAAGCTGGCCCGTTCCCCAGACATATTTGGCGGCATCGCCGAGGATCAGCACCAGCGCGTAGGTGAAGAGGAGCTGGTACAGCTCCTCGCGGCCGTAAAGAAAGCGCAGCAGCACGCGCTCGATGATGGCGCCGAGAAGTGCCACGGAGGCCGCCGCGAATAACGCCGCCGGCCAGAAGGTCTCGCCGCTGGGGTGGAGCCATTGCACCATCTGCCAGGCGAGATAGGCGCCGAGCATGTAAAATGACCCATGCGCGAAATTGATCACGCGCATGACGCCGAACACCAGCGAGAGGCCGGAGGCGATCAAGAACAGAAACATGGCGGTGGTGAGACCGCCCACGAATTGGCTGAAGAGGAAGGACGCGGCCACGTGGCCTTCCTGAGCTTACGTCACCGCGTCCTGACTTCGGTTCGCGCTCAGTTCGTCATCGGCGCCGGGTTGTAGTAAGTCGGCGAGCCGATGATGGCGTAGGGGTATGCCGCATCCTTCACCATCACGCCCCAGAATTCGCCGGCGTCGGCGTCGTGGGTCTTGGGATCGAAGGTGCGCTTACCCAGGGGCGTGTCATAGGTGAGGCCAGCCATGGCCGCCGCCACCTTGTCGGAATCGGTGCTGCCGGCCTTCTGGATCCCCGCCACCAGCGCCAGGATGGAGCTGTAGCCCTGGGCCGCCCAGCCCGAGCCGACGTCGGACTTCATGAACGCCTTGAGCCGCTCAATGAACGCCTTGTGCTCAGCCGGTTCTTTGCCCGGCCAAATCACGGGGTCATAGGCATCGGCCCAGATACCGTAGGGAAAGTCGGCGCCGAGCGGTTGCGTCACGTCGACCGCGCCCACCTCGCCGCCATCGGCGAGCCTGTTGCTGATTGCCTTGAAGTATCCGAGCGGCGTTCCCTGCTTGACCAGAGTGAGGAAATCGCCGGCGAAAAGCGCGCAGTAGACGGCATCCGGTTGCTTGCTCATTTGCGCCGTGATGAACGGCGTGAGGTCGGGCTCGCCCAGCTTCGGCCACTGCTGATCGACGATCTCGATGTCGGGCCTGAGCTGCTTCAAGTGTGCGGCGAAGGCGGCGATCACGTCGCGCCCATAGGCGTAGTCGGGGGCAATCGTGGCGATCTTCTTTATCTGCCACTTGGACACGATAATCGCGCCCGATTGTCCCTCGATCGCCGTGTTGGACGCCACGCGGAAGACGTAAGGATGGATGTTTTGCGGCGATGTGAGCTGCGTCGTCTTGGCCGCCGGCGCGAGGAAAACGATCTTGTTTTCCTTGGAGATGGTTGAGACCGCCGGCGCCTCTGCCGAAGTCAACGTGCCGATCAGGAACTGAGCGCCGTCCTTGATGATGAGCTCGCGCGCGAGCCGCACCGCTTCGTCGGCGTTGGCCTTGCTATCGCGCGGAAGAATTTCAAGATCCTGGCCGAGCACGCCGCCCTTGGCGTTGATTTCCGCGACCGCCATTTGGGCGCCCTTCAAGATCGGCACTCCGTAAACCGATGTCGGACCCGACAGCGGGATCGGAAATCCGATCTTTATCGTATCCTTGGCCATCGCAAAGGACGGCACCATGGCGACGGCACAAGCGAGCGCCAATAAGCGACGCAACGGCATGCAAACCTCCCTGTTCGGCCGCGATTTAGACCATCGAGGCATCTTGGCAATTAGCGCGCCATCGTCGTTCGGAGCCTCCGCCGCTGTCAAGCGCCGACTGGCGGAACCCGGCCTATCACCGCGATTCACTCGTTCTTGAGTCTCGCGGCAAAGAACCGCGTCACCTCTTGGATTGCATCCGCCCAGGCCGCGGCATCACCGCCTGTAGTAGCCCCGCGCCCGTCCGGCGCATTGGGATTGCGGCGCGTGGCGATGAAGCGGGTCGGCGCGAAACTGTCGAAGGAGTGCCGCGCACCCGGGTAAATTTTGAGACGGACGGGAATCGCTTGATCCGCGGCGTTGGCAAGCGCCTGGCAATGCTCGGCGGGCGTCCAATCGTCGGCGCTGCCGATCAGGATCAGCAGCGGCGCAATCGCCCGATAGGTGCCGACATACGCGGTGACCGGACCTTGCGTTCCCGCCTGGCGCTCGACCGACCAATTGCCATACCGGCCGGCGCAACCGGGGTAAAGTGCGATGGCGGCCGCAAAACCATGTCGCTTCTGCTCGGCGAGCGGCGCTTGGTCCGAGGTCGGCATAGCCACCGCGAGCAACGTGGCGCCGCCGCCGTGGGAACCGCCCATGAGGCCCACATGTGCCCCATCGACGAAGTTCTGCTGACGCAAATAGGCGAGCGCCGCGTAGGCGTCGAAGGCCTGTGCCAGCGTTCCAACCTTGCGCAGGTTCGCGTCGGGTGTGTCGGCCGGCGCCGTGCAGACGCCGTCGGGAAATCCGCGCGTCGAAAAGCTGTCGGGCATCAGAATCACATAACCCTGCGCCGCCAACACCGCCGCCCATCGCCGTGGCGCCCCGCCGGAGCGAGGACCAAGGCCGCTGCAGTCGTGGACGATGACGATCGCGGGAAACCGTCCCTCGCCGACGGGCCGCAGCAATTCGACCGGTATTTGTTCATCGCCCGAAAATGGCGTCGAGGTCGCGAGGTTCAGGGATTGCGACGCAAAGCCGGGGGCGTCGTCGGCGCCCGCCCGCGTCGCGAGCGCAAGCAGGAGCAACAGAACCGAAGCGCCGAAGATGGCCCGCCGCATCGTCACTCTCCTAGCGCGAAGCATCGTTCGATTGAGCTACACGCCATGCCGAACTGACAACGAACATCGGACTTTTCAATCCGCAATTAAAAGGGTATATATATATCATTTAACTATCTCTGGTTGTCGAAGGTGCAATCCGAAGTCGAAGACTTACTGAAGGCAGCCAATGACGCCAGCGCGCAGGTCCGGGCGCTCTGGCTCGCTTACATCGCGCTTGGCGCCTACTTGCTGGTGACCGTCGGAGGCACCACACACAAGCAACTGCTGCTCGACCAGCCGACGGAGTTGCCGCTTCTCGGCGTCCACCTTCCCCTCAAGGCATTTTTCCAGATCGTACCGGTACTCTTCGTGCTCGTGCATGCTTACGTGTTGGTTCAGCTCTACCTCCTTTCAAGGACGCTGCATTTCTTGAAGGCGTCAATCGAGGACAATATCAAGATTAGATCGGACCGCGAACGGCTGCGCACCCGTATCGACAGCTTCGTGGTAACGCAGCTGATTTTGGTAACCAGCCGCTCATGGCTGACGCAGTCCTTCCTGCGCGTCACCGCTTGGCTCACCCTTCTGGTCGCGCCGATCCTGCTGCTGCTGATCTTTCAAGTGCAATTCCTCGCCTATCACGATGTTTCCACGACTTGGGTGCACCGTGTCGCGGTGATCGCCGATCTCTTGCTTGTGTGGTTGTTATGGCCTGCCGTCATTCACCCTTCGGGCCGCTTTGGCGGAGCGCTGTCGGCGCTGGTCTATGGCACGGTCACGCGGCTGCTGGGAGTATGGACAATGGCGAGCGGGCTGATCGAGCGGCTGCGCGGAGAGGGCATTCGATGGGATGACATTAGGCCGGCTCTGCGAACCGCGTGGGCCGGATTCGAATTGCAAGACGCCATATACGATATCCTACGTCAGTTTGCCGGACTCGCGGTCTTAGTTGTGACCTGTGGCCTTGTTATCGGGTTCTCGGTATTCATTGCGACCATACCGGGAGAGTGGATTGAAAGACATTGGACGGAGGGAATGCAGGCATTTTCCGCGGATCAATTGCCCGAGGAATGCAAGGCAATTCTTGGAGAACCGCGATCTGCAGCCGATCCCACGAGCGGCAAAAGGACGCCGATGGTTTGGGAGTTGAGAATAGTCGATGCCGACTTGTTCAAAGCCACGGTTTCTTCACCCACACTGGCATGCCTTTCGAACCCGTTGCTCTGGCAAGCTAGCACCTCTTTGAGCGCTGCCTCGCGTAGCGGTCGCGTGCGGCAGGCGGGAACATGGTGGCCGACGGCGATCTTATTCGAAGGCGCGCCTGACCAAGTGCACAGCGTTGCTAGAAGCTGGTTCGCGCGCAACATTGTCCTGACATACGCATACCTTACGGATTTGGATGCTGAACAAATCAAAAAAGTCGAGCACACCATCATTCTGAGAGGCCGCGACTTGCGATATGCGGCGCTCGATGCGTCCGATCTGCGCAAGGTCGATCTGAGTGACGCTGAACTCGAGGGTGCCACCCTCGGCAGATCCGATCTGAGAAATGCAAATCTCACGGAAGCGAATTTGGCGGGAGCGGACCTGTTCGGCGCGCGACTTGGCGAGGCGAACCTGAGTGAAGCGAAGCTCCGTTATGCGGAACTGCGCGAAGTGGACGCACCGGGGGCGCACTTCGATCACGCCGATTTGGAAGGCGCCAAGCTAAGCGACGCAAATCTTCCAGACGCGTCGTTCACGGGCGCGACGATGAACAATGTGGAAATGCGCGGAACCAAGTTAAAAAATACAGACTTCAATGGCGCCGCGCTTATCGGTGCATCATTCTTAAATGCGCACTTGCAAAGCTCAAAATTCAGAGCTGCGGACCTTTATGGCGCAGGGTTCGACGACGCGGATTTGCAAGGGGCAAGTTTCGGTTTATCGAATCTCGAAGGAGCGAGCCTCAGCAATGTGCATGCCGAAGGCGCACAGTTCGATAATGCGCACATGCAGGCGGCGCAACTTGGAGGCGCCCAACTGCTCGGCGCTTCGTTTCACTACACGGAGCTGCAAGCGGCATCGTTGACCGGGGTGAATGCCGTCGGTGCGTCCTTTAATTACGCCCACCTGGAGGGCGCGAATTTCGAGCACGCGCAGTTGAGGGGAGCCGACCTGCGCGACGCAAAGCTATGGCGCGCGACGATCGACGATGCAAATTTCGCCAGCACCGATGTTCGTCGGGTTGATACGACCAAGCCATCCCCTGCGCCGGAAACGACGATTGCCGATTGGCTCAAATCAATTCCGTCGGGTGATGCGCGCGACCAGGCGCAGCGGCAGCTGGCTCGCCTCGCCGATCCGTTGAGCCCCGATCCCGGAACCGCAATGAACAATATTTGGTCCGCACTCGCCCAATGCGGCTGGGACGAAGCTGCGACCCGCGCGGCGGCGGGGTCGGCCGACCCACGCTGCGCCCTCGATCCTGGACGCGACGATGACAGTCTTGCGGTCCTGCTCACCTCCCTAGCCTGTCGACCGAGCGGCAATTCCCTTTATGTCGCCGCCGGGCTCGCAGACCGAATCATCTATGAATGGCCTTTGGAACCAAAGCGGACGGTCTTCGGCAAGGTCGCCAAGCATTTGCTATCCAATGAATGCGCCGGCGCGAAGGGACTATCCGCGGATCAGATCGCGCAGTTGAAGCAACTTCTGCCTGCATCGGCTGCGGCAAACTGAGGCGACCAGGCGCTCAACCTGCCGGACCGGCCGCCCGCGAATTCCTGTTGCCCCGGGAAACCCGCCTTGGGACACTCGCCCGCGATCGGCAGAGGAGGAGTGATGAGCGGCGAGCCCGTAATCGGCATTATCGGCGGCAGCGGCCTCTATCAGATCGACGGCATAGAGGGACTCGAATGGCGCGCGGTCGCCTCGCCTTTCGGAAAGCCGTCCGACGAGCTGTGCCTCGGTCGGCTCGGCGGCGTCCGCGTGGTTTTCCTGCCGCGGCATGGGCGCGGTCATCGACTCTCGCCCACGGCGATCGACTATCGCGCCAATATCGATGCCCTGAAGCGCGCGGGTGTGACCGACGTGCTCTCGCTCTCGGCGGTCGGAAGCTTGCGCGCGAACCTGCCGCCGGGAACCTTCGTGCTCGTGGACCAGTTCGTCGACCGCACCTTTGCGCGCCAGAAGAGCTTCTTCGGCGAAGGCTGCGTCGCCCATGTATCGCTCGCCCACCCCGTCTGTTCGCGCCTGGCCGATGCGCTCGCGACCGCGGGGGCCGCCGCGGGTCTCGCATTGCATCGCGGCGGCACCTATCTGGTAATGGAAGGGCCGCAATTCTCGACCTTGGCCGAGAGCCGGCTCTACCAAAGCTGGGGCTGCGACGTGATCGGCATGACCAACATGCCCGAAGCCAAGCTGGCGCGCGAAGCCGAGCTCTGCTACGCGACGGTGGGGATGGTGACCGATTTTGATTGCTGGCACCCGGACCACGACCATGTGACTGTGGAGGCCGTGGTGAAGGTGCTGCTGGCCAATGCCGACCGCGCTCGCTCGCTGGTGAAACAGGTGGTGCCCGTGCTGGCGGCTCGACCCTCGGTCTGTCCCGCGGGCTGCGATCGCGCGCTCGATCACGCCATCATCACCGCGCCCGAGGCGCGCGATCCGGCGCTGCTCCGGCGCCTCGACGCTGTTGCCGGCCGGGTGCTCGACAAATGAGGACGATCGCGCCATGAAGGTTCAGGGCAAGCCGATGCGCACGATCTGGATCGAGGAAGATGGGCGCCAGGTCGGCATCATCGATCAAACGCTGCTTCCGCACGAGCTTTTGCTGCGCCGCCTCGTTTCAGTCGAGCAGATGGCGGAGGCAATCCGCGTGATGCGGGTGCGCGGCGCGCCGCTGATCGGGGCCGCCGCGGCCTATGGGCTTGCGCTCGCGCTCGCCGAGGATCCGTCCGATGCGAATCTCGATGCGGCATCCGAGTTGCTGCGTCAGACGCGGCCGACCGCGGTCAACTTGGCCTGGGCGATCGAGGAAGTGCGGCGCGTGGTTGCACCCCTGCCGCCTGCCGCGCGCGCCAAGGCCGCCTACGAAAAGGCGGCGGCGCTCGCCGATGCCGACGTCGCGACCAACCGCGCGATCGGCGAGCACGGTGCGCCGCTGCTGCAAGCCGTCGCCCAGAGGAAAGGGCGGGTCGAAGTGCTCACGCACTGCAACGCCGGCTGGCTCGCGACCGTCGATTGGGGGACGGCGCTGGCGCCGATCTTCCGCGCCCATGACGACGGGATCGCAGTACATGTCTGGGTCGATGAAACCCGGCCGCGCAATCAGGGTGCGAGCCTCACGGCCTGGGAGTTGATCCAGCACGGCGTGCCGCATACTGTGATCGCCGACAACGCCGGCGGCCACCTGATGCAGCGCGGCCAAGTGGATTTGGCGATCGTCGGCACCGACCGCACCACAGCCGCGGGCGACGTCGCCAACAAGATCGGCACATATCTGAAGGCGCTCGCCGCGCAGGACACCGGCGTTCCGTTTTACGTGGCAGCACCCAGCTCCAGCATCGACTGGTCGCTCGGTGACGGACTCAAGGAGATTCCGATCGAGGAGCGTGCGCAAGCCGAGGTCACGGAGATCATGGGACGGCTGCCCGATGGGGGTGTCGCGCGCGTGCGCCTGACGCCCGAGGGAAGCCCTGCCGCCAATCCCGCCTTCGACGTGACGCCGGCACGGCTCGTCAGCGGCATCATCACCGAACGCGGCATTGCCAAGCCCTCGCGCGAGGGTCTGCTGGCGCTATTCCCCGAGCGGCGTCACCGGCTCGCCGGCGAGTGATGCCGGAGCGGCCTGCCCATCGCGCGTTGCGCGCGGACGTCATCGCGACCGCGCGACGCATGAACGCGCTCGGCATCAACCAAGGGAAATCCGGCAATCTCAGCCAGCGTATCCCCGGGGGATTCCTGGTGACGCCCACGGGGATGGATTACGACACGCTCAAGCCCGCCGATATCGTGCCGATGGATTTCGCGGGACGCCATCAGGGCGCTCGTTTGCCCTCCTCGGAATGGCGCTTTCATCGGGACATTCTGCGGGCGCGCCCGGAAGCCGAGGCTGTCATTCACACGCATGCGATGTTCGCGACAACGCTCGCGTGCTTGGGCCGGGGTATTCCTTCATTCCATTACATGGTCGCGGTTGCCGGCGGCGACGACATCCGCTGCGCACCCTATGCGACCTTCGGGACTGAAGAGCTGTCGCGGTGCGCGCTGGCGGCGCTCGAAGGGCGCAAGGCCTGCCTGCTCGCGAATCACGGCATGATCGCCGTTGGGCCTTCGCTCAAGGCGGCGCTCGCGCTTGCGGTAGAGGTGGAGACGCTCGCCGCCATGTATTGGCGCGCGCTGCAAGTGGGGGAGCCGCGACTGCTCGACCGAGCCGAAATGGCGCGCGTGCTCGAGAAGTTCAAGGCCTACGGGCAACAGTCAAAACGAAAAGCGAAGGAGATCGGGGAATAACTTGGTGATGAGGAGATGAGAGCGACAAATCCCGTCGCAACTTGGCGGTGCCTGTTCCAGAGAACCAAGTCATCATCCCTAGCCGACGCTGACTGGCTCCCCTTGATCCTCATTTCGTCCCCACATCTCCTAAATACCTCTCGACGCCGGTACGACGCTGCCGTCGACTTCCACCCTGAGCACGCCCTCGGGCAGCCGCATCATGTCCCCGACCGGTATTTCGATTGCGGGCAAGGTTGGGTGCCCCATCTCGCGCGCCACGACGATGCCGAGCGCCAAAATCGCGTCCGCTTCGCCCAGCAGCAGCGCCGCGGGCGCAAGTCCCCGCGCGATCAACTCCAGCATGATCGCGCTCGAGGAGCTGGAGCCGCGCGGGCTCGGGATCGCCAGCACAGTTCCGGTCACGGCGCGATCGTGCTCGGGATGGCGCGGATCGCTGATGCGGCCGGTTCTGGGATCGACGCCGCCCCAAAAGCTCAGCGGTGCGGTGAGGCGCAGCAGCGGGCCTTCGGCCCGGCCTTCGATCAGTACGCGGCCTCTCACGCCCATGCGCTTTCGTCCCGCGTGACCTTGCCCGCGATTGCCGAGGCCACGCAATCGGCGAGGCTGCCGTAGATCGTGGCAAAGCCGGTATTGGCGGGCGCATAGAACGCGAACTTGCCGGAGTTGGTCATGAGCACGCCCGCATCGGGCGGCAAAATCGGCGCCACCACCACGCAGGTGTCGACGATGATCTGGAGTCCCGCGGCTTCGAGCGGCCGGCGCAGTCCCTCGCGCTCGATCGTTTCGAGCGAGGCGCGGCTGGTGCAGGCGTAGAAGGGAACGCTGAACCGCGCGTCGCGGGTGAGCCCTGCCAACGCGCGGAATTCCGCCGGCGAAAAATGTGGGCTGCCAACCGCGACTGCGTCGATCGCGTCGCTGCCCGCCGCCGCCGTCGAAAGCCGGTCGCGCGACGCGCGGAGCATCTCGGGCGTGATCACAATGCGCCGCTCGGGCTCCACACCGCCGAGCGCGGCTGCGAGGCCCGGAGATTCCGGCGTCACGCCGACCGCGCGGAAAAGACCGACGGCGCCCGTCGAAGCGGCCGCCGCCCCCAATGCCTTGAGCCGATCCTCGTCGGTGCCGTTGGGCAAGCCCGTGATCGCCGCCACGGTCGAACCCGCTTCGCTGCCAAGAAAAGCGCCGAGCACGGGATAGAACGCGTCGAGCGTGCGTAGGCGATCCGAAAGAGCACTGGCGTCGATCACGATCCGCGCGCGGCGTTCTCCGTCGAGGTGCAGGCCATAGCAGGGCGCCCGTCCCGTGATCGCGCAGCAAAGGTCGAGAAAATCTCCGAGGCGATTGGTGCGCGCGCCCAGGACCGAATTGACGAAGGCAACCGCGTTCGATTCGCCCCAGGCCACATGAACTCCGAGGCGCGGGCGGTGACCCGCCTGGTAGGGCGCGCAGGTCCAGGTGGGGCGCGCGCCCAGCGCCTCCGACGCCGCCATCAGCCGCCGTGCCATCGCGCGGGTCTCGGGATCGAAGCGGACGCGGCCGGGGTGCAGCAGATCGAGTGCGCCCACGTTGAGCGTGGTCGGTACCGCGACGCTTCCGCCGAGTGCGACCATGCGCTCCGCGAAATGAACGCCGCTGTCGCCGTGATAGAGACAGCCGTCGAGATGCGCGCTCTCGATCGCGATCAGCGAAGCGGCACCCATGAGCCGCGCCGCTTCCGCGACGACGCGCATCGCCATCGCCGCGGCGGGGCCTTGCGCTCCCTCGAGGAGCGCCCGGTCCGCCGCCGCGAGCGCGAGTGTCATCGCCGATTGCTACTTGCCCACGTACTCCGCGATGAAGCTCATGGTGCGGTCGAGCGCGAGCTTCGCCGAGGCCGGGTCATAGCTGCCCCGTTCATCGCAATTGAAACCGTGCCCCGCGGGATAGACGTAGATCGTGCAGTCCTTGCGCGCCTGCTTCACTTTTTCCACGTCGGTCATGGGGATGCTCTGGTCCTTGTCGCCAAAATGCAACATGGTCGGGACCTTTGGCTTCTCGTTTGCCGCCCCGGCGATGCCACCGCCGTAATAGCCGACCGAGCAGGCGATGCCATTGAGCCGGGTCGCGGAAAAGAAAGCGAGGCTGCCGCCCCAGCAATAGCCGACCGTCGCAACCTTGCCGATGCCCTTCACGGCGTCGATCGCCGCCTGAATGTCCTTCAGGGGTCCGTCATCTCCGACTTGACCGCGGAGATTGCGACCGGCTTCGATGGCCGCCGCATCGTAGCCGAGCTCGGTGCCGCGCTTGGTGCGATCGAAAAGAGCGGGTGCGATTGCCGCATAGCCCTTGGCGACGAAGCCGTCGGTCACGCGCTTGATGTGGTTGTTGACGCCGAAAATCTCCTGGATCACGACGATGGCGCCTTTGGCCGGGCCGGCGGGGTCGGCGCGGTAGGCCGCGAACTTATGGCCATCGGACGCCGTCAATTCGATCATTTTTCCCATAGGGGGCTTCTCCTCGGTGATAGGGTGGCGCGATCATAGAGCGCTCGGCGCACGGAGCAAGCACAAGGGAGGCATCGAGACGCGCCGTTGACGCTGCAATCGGGCATTTGTATAGGGTTTTGACCGCGCGTCGGGCCTGTGCTCTCGTTCTGCGCCTGGTGGCGCCCCCGAGCGCGAAGGAAATGGCTCCATGCCCACGATCGTCGAACGCTTTGCCGCCTATGCCGCTTCGGTGCAAACGGCGGCGCTGCCGCCCGAGGCCTTGCACGCGGCAACGCGCTCACTCGTCGACTGGTTCGCGGCTACGGTTCCCGGCGGGATCGAGCCGCCTGCGACCTTGCTGACCGAGGCCTTTGCCGAGGAGATCGATCACGGCCGCGCGCAGCTCGTGCCGTCCGGCCGACGCGCCACGGCCCGCGCCGCCGCCTTCCTCAACGGCGCCGCCTCGCACACGATCGAGTTTGACGACATCTATCGGGACGCGATCTACCATCCGGGGGTGGTGACGGTGCCCGCGGCACTCGCGCTCGCGCAGACCCGAGGCCTCAGCGGTGCTGCGCTGCTGCGCGCGATCGTCGCGGGTTACGAGGTCGGGACCCGGATCGGCGTCGCGGTCAATCCCGCGCATTACGAATTTTGGCACACGACCGGTACCGTCGGCTGCTTCGGCGCCGCTGCGGCTTCGGCCTCGGCACTGGGTCTCGACGCCGCCCGCACGGCGCACGCGCTCGCCAACGCCGGCACCATGGCGGCGGGTCTACAGCAGGCGTTCCGCGCGGACTGCATGGGAAAGCCGCTGCACGCGGCGCATGGCGCCGAAGTTGGTGTCACCACGGCACTCGCGGCCGAGCGTGGCGTCACCGGTGCGCTCGACATCCTCGAAGGCGCGCGTGGCTTCGGCCAGGCCATGAGCCGCAACGTCGATTGGGAAGCAGCGCTCGCGACCCTGGGCACGCGCTTCCACATCGCCTCCATGACGCAGAAGAATCACGCGGCCTGCGGGCATATCCATGCGGCGATAGACGCGGTAATGGCGCTTCGGGAGCAGCATCATTTGACGGAAGAGCGCGTGAAGCGCATCACGGCGCGCACTTACGGCAAGGCGCTCGAAGTCGCGGGCAACACCGAGGCGCGCACGGTGTTCCAGGCAAAATTCAGTCTCCCCTATTGCCTCGCGGCGGCCATGGTGGTGGGAAGCGTGCGCGTCGACGCCTTTACCGACGAGCGGCTCAAAGATCCCGCGATCCGCCGTCTGATGAGCCGCGTCGAGATGGCGGTCGAACCCAAGCTCGATGCGGCCTTCCCGCGCCAGCGCGCCGCCGTGGTCGAGATCGAAACTTCCGATGGACGGCATCTCTCGCACTATGCGCCGACGCGCAAGGGCGATCCCGATGCACCGCTCAACGACGCGGAGCTTAACGACAAGGCGCGCGAGCTGATCGCGCCGATGTTGGGCGTGGCCGCCACTACCGCGCTGCTGGACGCACTCTGGAACATCGAGCGCCGCGGTAGCGTTGCCGATCTGGTGCCCGTATTGACGTCCCGCTACGCCGGCGCCGCGCAGTGAGGGCGGACCGCTCTACTCAGGCCGGCCAGCGCTGATCGATCGCGTGCAGGGCCGCCTGCAGCACCGCGCGAAGGCGCTGGGCGCCCCTGCTGTCGACCGCGCGGGGATCCAGGTAGAAATCAGCACCGGTCAGATGCGTGCTGAACACTTCGGCCTTGCTGCCCTCGGCATCCGTCATGGCTTGGACGAGGTAGGGTACGACCTCCCGCGCGATCCCCTTCATGGTGATGGGCGAGAGCGCATGCGCGTCGACAACGTCGCGCGCGAGCGCGAAGGTCTCGTAGCTGAGCACGATCTGCCCGGGTTCCGCGATCGATTGCAGGCGCGCCGCGAGGTTCGCCTCGGCCCCGATGATCGTGTAGTCCATGCGGTCCGAACTTCCGAAATTGCCGACGTTGCAGAAACCGGTGTTGATGCCCATCCGGGCCTCAAAGGGAAACTCGACCCCTTCGCCGCGCCATTTCGCGTTGAGCTCGGCGATGCGCCGCTGCATCTCGACCGCCATCGCGACGCAAGCCTTTGCGTCCTCGGCGGCGCCCTTGGTCTCGGGGTCTCCGAAGAAGATCAGAATTGCGTCGCCGATGAACTTGTCGATGGTGCCGCCGTGCCGCAGCGCGATCTGCGACATCTCCGTGAAGTATTCGTTGAGCAGCTCGGTGATTCGCTCCGGCTGCATCCGCTCGGTGGTGGCGGTGAAATCCTTGATGTCCGAGAAGAAGATGGTGAGCCGTTTCCTCACCGTGTGAATCGTCACGTCGGTCTGGCCGGTAAAGATGCTTTTATAAACCTGGGGCGAGAGGTAGCGCGAAATCTTGGTTGAGATCGTTGCCAGAAACTCGTTGGCTTGCTCGAGCTCGCGGTTCATGCCGTGGATCAGCGCCACCTGACGCCGCTGCATCACGATGAAGCTGACACCCGCAATGGCCGCGAGCAGGAGATAGAGCAGCAGGTACTTGAATGCGAAGATGTTGCCCGCGATCGAATGACTCACCGTCACTTCCTGGATGCCGCGGACGTCGCCGACCTTCCAGTCGCGTTTCGGGCTGTCGGGGTGGGTGTTGTGGCAGGCGACGCAGGCGCTGTCCATGATGATGGGGGAAATCAGCCGCACCCGGCTGCTGAGCAATGAGGTGGACGCGTCCGACAGAAGCTGGCTCGGTTGCTGGCGGAGCGATGCAAGCGCACGGCGCTCGAATTCGTCGAGCGTGTGCGGCGCGCGGTTCTTGAAGGGATAATCGGAGACGAATCGATAGCCGATATTCGACTGCTGCTCGCTGATGACTCGCCCGAGTTCCAGCGACAGGGTTGCGGGGATCGGAATGGCGCCCGGTATTTCTTCATAATTCGGCGCGACTTCGGTCCGCCCGGGAGACGCGAGCACGCGCGCGACCACATTGCTTGCATAGTAGCCGCGGATGCTGGTGATCACCGAGTTCAGGTTGGCGGCCTGGCGGTGGAGGTCGGTCTGGTTGAGGCTGCGCAGGTCCAGCCAGACCGCCAGCGGCAATCCCAGAAGCAAGTTGGCGATCAGCAGGCTGAGCAAAAGGCCTCTCGACCTCATGGTGGCAGGTGGACGTGTCATCGCGGCTCATCCCTGGCGAAGGCGAGCGCGGCGCGCCCGACCGCACAGAGCCTACGCCAAATCGACGCCCCGATTGAGCGACCAGAAAGAGGCCTAAAGCGCAATCCGGCGAAGTGTGAGCGGTTCGCCGTCAGATTGCGCGACAAAATCAAGGAATCTGGAGCGTGACCCGATTCTGTCTGATCGGATCACGTCTAGCCGTGATGATTGCTCGAAGCGATCGCGCCTTTGGAATCACCCGCTTGGGGCGAGGCAGTCAGTGCCGCCACAACCCCCGCATCGTCTCGACCACACGATCGATATCGGCATCGCTGATGTGGCGGTGTGTGACCATCCGGATTTGCCAGGGACTCCAGGCGCCGACGGTGATGCCCTGGCCGCGCAGCGCTTCGACCCAATGCTCCGAGCGCTTGCCGCTCTTGCTGAAGTCGAGACGCACGATGTTGGTCTCGACTGCGGCGGGTTCGACCAGGCTCGAATCGATCTCGGCCATGCCGGAAGCGAGGCGCTTGGCGCGCCGGTGATCCTCGGCGAGCCGGTCCACCATCTCTTCGAGCGCCACGATACCCGCGGCGGCGATGACGCCGGCTTGCCGGAGATTGCCGCCGACCATGCGGCGGAAGGCCCGCGCGCGGGTCACGAAGGCGGCACTGCCGCAGAGGAGCGAGCCCACCGGCGCCGAGAGGCCCTTGGAGATGCAAAAGCTCACGCTCTCGCCATGACTTGCGACGGATGCGGCGGGGACGCCCAGCGCCACCGCCGCGTTGAAGATGCGCGCGCCGTCGATGTGCACGGGAACACCGGCCTCGCCGGCCATCTTGTGCACCGCCGCCATGTAGTCGAGCGGCAGCACCGCGCCGCCGGCGTCGTTGTGCGTGGTCTCCATGACGATGAGGCCGGTGCCGAGCGCGCGCGGCGTCAGTTGCGGCTTGATCGCCTCCTTGAGCGCGTCCAGGTCCATCCGGCCGCGCTTCGCGGGTATGGTGCGGTGGAAAATGCCGGCAAGGTTTGCGATGCCGCCCATTTCCGAGCGGAAGATGTGTGTGCCGGCGTCGCTCAGCAGCTCGCTGCCGCGGCCCACATGAGTGAGGAGTGAAACCAGATTCGCCATGGTGCCGCTGGAGACAAAGACGCCGGCTTCCTTGCCCAGGGTCTTCGCCGCAAGTATTTCGAGCGCGCGCACGGTCGGATCGCCCTCGCGGCCGTCGTCGCCGAGCTCGGCGTGGCGCATGCGCTCCAACATCTTCTCGGTGGGCTTGGTGACGGTATCGCTACCGAAATCGATGGCGTTCATGGGTTCCTCTAAAGTCCAAAGACGCATTGCCGCAAGCTCGTGCCGGCGGAGCAGGCCGGACCGTAGGAGCGTCGCCCAATTGCGTCAAGCAAGGGGCGCGCTTGCGCCGACGCGCGGTCGCGGGTAAGCCATCGTCAATAACGACGGAGGCGGGCGATGTTCCGAGTGGCCATTCTCGACGATTACCAGCAGGTCGCGATTTCCCTTGCCGACTGGAAGAGCCTCGAGCCCGGGGTCGAGGTGCAGGCCTTCAGCGACAATCTCGTGGATGTGGATCGGCTCGCGGCGCGGCTGCACGCCTTCGATGCCGTGGTCCTGATGCGCGAGCGGACACCGTTTCCGCGCGCGCTCTTCGAGCGCCTGCCCAATCTGCGCCTGCTGATGACGTCGGGCATGCGCAACGCCGCGATCGACATGAATGCCGCGACCGAGCGGCGCGTGCTGGTCACCGGCACCGACATGTTGGCCTACCCGACTGCCGAGCTTACCTGGGGCCTCATCATCGGTCTGCTGCGGCAGATTCCGTTCGAGGCGGAGGCGATGCGGCGGGGCCATTGGCAGACGACGCTCGGCCGCGGCCTTCACGACAAGACCTTGGGCGTCCTCGGCCTCGGCCGGCTCGGCGCGCAGGTGGCGGCCGTAGGCAAGGCCTTCGGCATGAAGGTGCTCGCCTGGAGCCAGAATTTGACCGCCGAGCGCGCGACGCAAGCCGGCGCCACCCTCGTCGGCAAGGAGCAGCTCTTCGCGGATGCGGACATCATTACCATCCACCTTGTGCTCTCCGATCGCACGCGCGGCCTCGTGGGCAAGGCCGAACTCTCGCGCATGAAGAAAACCGCTTATCTCGTCAATACTTCGCGCGGGCCGATCGTCGAGGAGGCGGCATTGCTGGAGGCGCTCCGATCGAACCGCATTGCGGGTGCGGCGCTCGACGTCTATGACCGCGAGCCGCTTCCCGCCGCGCATCCGTTCCGCACCCTCGACAACGTGCTGCTGACGCCGCATCTGGGGTACGTGCTGGAAGAAAACTACCGCATCGTCTTCCCGCAAACAGTCGAGAACATCCGTGCTTTTCTCGACGGCAAGCCGATCCGCGCGATCAATAAGCTGGGGTGAGAAACCGGACTGGTTCGCCCCGCTACATCTTCACGTCAGAACCGGCAACGGCGGATTGCGCTCGCGCTTATCCGCCCTACGCACTCACACCATGCAGTCGTAGGGCGGGTGAAACCCGCCATCGCTTTTTTTACGGCGGGCTCGCAGCCGCCACACCAACCCTGCGAGCGCGCCTTGGTTGGCGGGCGGCAAGGTGCGCGAGTGAGAACCGACAACGGCTACGCACTCACACGTTGAAGCGGAAATGCAGGATGTCGCCGTCCTGCACCGCGTAATCGGCGCCTTCGAGACGGAGCTTGCCGGCCTCCTTGGCGCCCTGTTCGCCGCCATTGGCGACGAAGTCCTCGTATGAAATGGTCTCGGCGCGGATGAATCCCTTCTCGAAGTCGGTGTGAATGACGCCGGCGGCTTCGGGCGCCTTGGCGCCGCGGTGCACGGTCCAGGCGTGCGCCTCCTTGGGCCCCACGGTGAAGAAGGTCACGAGGTCGAGGAGGCGATAACCTGCCTTGATGACCCGCGCGAGCCCGGTCTCGGCGAGGCCCAGCGAGTCGAGGAACTCGCGCTTTTCCGCTTCGTCGGCGAGTTGCGCAACCTCTGCTTCGATCGCCGCCGAGATCACCACGCTCGCCGCACCCTGCGCTTCCGCAAATTGGGCGACGCGCGCGCTCTGGCGGTTGCCCTTCGCGGCAGCGCTTTCCTCGACATTCGCCACGTAGAGCACGGGCTTCGCCGTTAATAGCTGGAGCGACTTGAAGATCGGCTTCAAATCGGTCTCGATGGGGACGGCACGGGCCGGATTCCCCTCGCGCAGCGCCACGAGCACCATTTCCATGACCGCAAGCTCGGCCTTGCCGTCCTTGTCTCCGCCGCGCGCCTTCTTCTGCGCGGCCTGGACGCGCCGCTCCAGGCTTTCGAGGTCGGCCAGCAGCAGCTCGGTCTCGACCGTCTCGGCGTCGCGGATCGGATCGACCGATCCCTCCACATGGGTGATGTCGCCGCTCTCGAAACAGCGGAGTACGTGGGCGACCGCATCGACTTCGCGGATGTGGCCGAGGAATTGGTTGCCGAGGCCCTCGCCCTTGGAGGCCCCGCGCACCAGGCCCGCTATGTCCACGAATTCGAGTTGCGTGGGCACCACCTTGGCGGATTTGCCGAGCCGCGCGCAAACCTCCAGGCGCTCGTCCGGCACGGCAACCCGGCCGGTGTTGGGCTCGATGGTGCAAAAGGGATAGTTCGCGGCTTCCGCGAGCGCGGTCGCGGTGAGCGCGTTGAAGAGCGTCGACTTCCCGACATTGGGAAGGCCGACAATGCCGCAGTTAAAGCCCATCGCCGGTATCGTCCGTCGTCGCTTGCGGGCGTGGCGGCTTGGGCGGCGGCGGCTTCAGGATCAATGCGACCTTGGTCATGAACCCCTGCGGATTGTCCTCTACCAACAGCGGCAGCGCCTCGGCGATAGCGTCGATCAGGGGTGCGACCCAGGCCCGATCCTCCGCGTCGAAGTTCTGCAGCACGTAAGGATGCACCAGCTCCTTTACGCCGGGATGACCGATGCCGACGCGGACCCGCCAGTAATCGGCGCCGATCGCGGCATCGATCGAGCGCAGGCCGTTGTGCCCGGCGGAGCCGCCGCCTTGCTTGACGCGGAGCTTTCCCGGGGCCAGGTCTAGTTCATCGTGAATGACGGCGATCTCGGGGGGATCGATCTTAAGGAAGCGCGCGCAAGCGCCGACGCTGTCGCCCGAGAGGTTCATGAATGTCATCGGCTTCAAGGCGAACACGCGCCGCCCCGCCACGCTCCCCTCGGCGATTTCGCCGGAGTACTTCGCACGGAAGGGTCCGAATTCGTGGCGGCGGACCAGCCGGTCCACCGCCATGAACCCGATGTTGTGGCGATTGAGCGCGTGTCGTGGCTCCGGATTGCCGAGCCCGACGATGAGGCGCATCAGCCCTTGGCGGGAGCGCCGCCGCGGGCGGGAGCGCCGCCCTTCGCGGGCGCTGCCGCGGCCGCGCCAGGCGCGGCCGGTGCCGCCGTGGTCGCGGTGCCGGTCGTGGGCGCCGCCGTCCCGCCCTCGGCGGGTGCCACGCCCGCTTCGATGCCGGCTGCCGCCGCGGCTTCGGCCGCTGCTTGTGCCGCCTGCGCCGCCGCTTGCGCCGCCGCCAGCTCTTCGCGCACCACCGTCGGCGCCGCCACCGTCACCACCGTGAAGTCGCGTCCGGTGATCACGGGCTTGGTGCCCTCGGGCAATGTCACGTGGGAGATATGCACGCTGTCGCCGATGTCGCAGCCGTCGAGGCTCACAATCAGCTTCTCCGGGATGGCATCGGCATTGCAGTAAAGCTCGATCTCGTGGCGCACCACGTTGACGAGGCCGCCGCGCTTCAAACCCGGCGACTTCTCGGTGTCGACCACCTGGATCGGAACCGCCACAACGATGCGCGCGCCCTGGCCCACCCGCATGAAGTCGACATGCAGCGGACGGTCGGTCACCGGATGGAACTGCACGTCGCGGGGCAGCACGCGTTCTTTCTGGTCGCCGACCTCCACATGGAGCAGCCGTGCGAAGAAGCCCGGCCGGTTGACGGCGCGCGCCAGCTCCTGTGGATCGACGCTGATCAACTGTACGGGTTTCTTGTCGCCGTAGAGGACGCCGGGAACGCGCCCATCGCGGCGCGTTGCCCGGGCGGCCCCTTTCCCAGCCCGGTCCCGCGCCTCGGCGCGGATGGTCGCAAGTTCAGCCATGACAACAACTCCTCTCGCTCATCTGCGGCAACCCGCGCCCCATGCGCGGGCTTTTGCCGCCGGGCGCCGGCCTCCAGGGGTGCCGCGCGCCCGATCAATTTCATATATCAGCTTGCGTCAGTCGAACAGGCTCGAAACCGAGCGCTCCTCGCTGATGCGCCGCATCGCTTCCGCCATCAGCGGCGCGATCGAAATCTGGCGGATGTTGTGCGCGACCCGAACCGCTTCGGTGGCGAGGATGCTGTCGGTCATCACCAGCTCGCTCATGGAGGAGGCTGTGACCCGCCCTACCGCGCCGCCCGACAGCACGCCATGCGTCACATAGGCCGAGACCGACTTCGCGCCGCTTTCGCTCAGCGCCTCGGCGGCGTTGCAGAGCGTGCCGGCGCTGTCCACGATGTCGTCCACCAGGATGCAGCGGCGGCCCGAGACGTCGCCGATGATGTTCATGACCTCCGAGACGCCAGCGCGTTCGCGCCGCTTGTCGATAATGGCGAGATCGGCGTCGAGGCGGCGTGCGATATGGCGCGCGCGCAGCACCCCGCCCACGTCGGGCGAGACGATGACCAGATCGCCGCCGTTGTAACGGTCGCGGATGTCTTTGAGGAAGACCGGCGCCGCGATCAGGTTGTCGGTCGGAATGTCGAAGAAGCCCTGAATCTGGCCGGCATGGAGATCGAGCGTCAGCACGCGGTCGGCGCCGGCGGCGGTGATCATGTTGGCGACCAGCTTCGCCGAGATCGGCGTCCGCGGCCCCGACTTCCGGTCCTGGCGCGCGTAGCCGTAATACGGAACAACCGCGGTGGTTCGGCGTGCCGAGCCGCGCTTCAGCGCGTCAAGCGTCACCAGCAATTCCATCAGATTGTCGTTGGCGGGAAACGACGTCGCTTGCACCACGAACACGTCCTCGCCGCGGACGTTCTCATGGATTTCGACGAAAATCTCCATGTCGGAAAACCGCCGCACGCTCGCCTTGGTGAGCGGCAGGTTCAAATAAGCGGAGATCGCCTCGGCGAGCGGCCGATTGCTGTTGCAGGTAAGGATTTTCATCAGGTCTCGCCGGTTGCGGGCGCCGTCCGGGATACCCCCGGGCCGAGCGCGCGGGACTGTAACAAAGTGGTCATCGCGTGTAAACCGCGACATAAACGCCTTCCTGCCGGGCGTCACCTCAGCAGATCGTTCGGCGAGAAAACGCATTCAGAAGATCATGGGGGCATTGAGGATGAGGGCGCTGATGCGCGGAGCCGCCTCAGGAAGCGGGCTTTGTTTGCTCGGCCTTGCTGATGAGCGCGACGATGCCGGGGGCGGCGGCGCTCGCCACCAGGTTTGCGACCTCGCCCCATCGGCCATCGAGGCTGCCGGGGCGCACGTTGTTCTCCTGGCTCACCACGCCGAGCTGGCGGCCGTGCGCATCGAGCAAGGCCCAGTTGATCGCTATGTGCTGTTTTCCATCTTTCGGAGGATCGAGCTTCACCGAGCCGACGACCGCGAGCGCGCTCGCGGTGTCGCCGCTTGCGGGCACGACGTTGAGCTGCGCCAGGGTCAAAGCCGACGACATCGCAAGGCGCAGTGATTCAGTGCCGTCGCCAGGAGCACCCGTCACCGGCTGCACGACGACGCGGCGAGTGTCCTGGGCCGCCGCTTCGACGGGGATGTCGTCCTGCAGCAGCCCCGCGACCGACGTTGCCGAAGCCCGGGCCAAGGTCTTGATCGCCCCTTGATCGCCCCGGTTCAACGCGTCGAGTGAAACCGGCGCGTCGCTGGTGGCGTGCCCGACGGCTTTGCCGGTGCTGTCGATCAGGCGCCAATCGATCGCGACACTGGTGCCGGTGGCGCGCGCGGTGCCGAGCAGGCTGAGGCGGTCACCGGCGACATCCCCGGCGGTCGCGAGGATGTCGAGCTTCTGCAGGGCATCGGCAACGGCGCCGGCCAATTTGTCGCGCGTGCCGGGCGCGACGCCGGCGATCGGTGCGACGGCGACACTCGCGCTGTCCTGGAGCGTGAAGATGTCCCTGATCGGTTTCGCCCGGTCTCCGATGACGAACGGCGTGGAGAAATTGTCGAGCGGGCTCGACATGTCGTCGCAACCGACCAGCAGCATGACGAACGCGACGCAAACCAGAATGCGATTCATAGGATGATGCAGCTCACGATGAGGCCGAAGCAGCAGAACAGAACGAACAGGATGAGATGCGGCATGTCGCCTCAACCCAGTGCGAAATCGAAACCGGCGCGCGACAACGGCTTGGCGCCCGACTGCGTGATCTCGGAGGTGCGCCCCAGTGTCATCGCCAGGCCGCGCTCGGCATCAAACACGATCATGTGCAGGAAAAACACCATTCCCGGCGCCGCCTCCATGGTATTGCCATGATAAAGCATCGGCCAATCCATCCAATTGGGTGCAAAGGTGGCCCCAAGACTGTAACCGCAGGCATTGAGGCGGTGCGCGCGGTGACCGCGGCTGTCGAGCACGCGCGCATGCGCATCGAAGGCCTCGCCGATCGGCCGGCCCGGCTTGAGCGCCGCCTCGCTCGCCTCCAGCGCCGCGACGCAGGCCTCGTGCATCGCTTTGAGCCGCGAATCAACTCGGCCCAGCACCAGGGTCCGCATCAGGCAGGCATGGTAATGGCGATAGACCCCCGCGAATTCGAGGGTAAGTTGATCGTCGGCGCCGAGATGTCGCCGCCCGCTTTTGTAGCGGCAGAGCAGCGAGTCGGGGCCGGAGCCGATGATGTACTCGTTGGCGGGGTCATCGCCGCCGCCACGGAACACCGCGCCCTGCATTGCCGCGAGTATATCACCCTCATAGGCGCCGGGTTTCGCGAGGCGCCGCGCCTCGTCGAGCGCCGCATCGCAAAGTTCGGCGGCTCTGCGCGCATAGGCAAGCTCGGCCTGGCTCTTGATCAGCCGCAGCCGGCTCACCAGCTCCGACGCGTCGGCAAGGGCACAAAATCCATCGAGCGCGGCCGAGAGACGCTGGCCGTTGCGCGCGGTCAGCCCATAGGATTCCCACTCAACGCCGAGCCGCTTTCCCCGGGCACCGTGCTCGACAAGGATGGCGCGCAATTCTTCCGCCGGCTTCGCATCGGGGCCATCGACCCAGATGCGAATGTCGGCGATGTCCGAGGTGTGTTGCGCCTGCAGCCGGTCGGGCGCACGCGTCAGCAGGGTGAGCTTGCCGTCGGCACTCAGATAGAGGCACTGGAAATAGACGTAGCCAAAGGTGTCGTAGCCCGTGAGGTAGTACATGCTCTCCTGGCGGAAGATGAGCAGCCCGTCGAGCTTCGCCGCGACCATGGCCGCGATCGTGCGGCGCCGCCGATCGAGAAATTCGTCCGCTGGAAAATGGAGCGCCATGGGCTTCTCCGGTGTCGCTTCAGGATGCGCGTCCGCCTGCGAGGCCGGCCATGGCTTGGCAAAGCACCTGGCGGCTACGGAACAGGACCAGCTCGCGCCAAGGCTGCGTGTCAGGGAAAAAGTGACGGCGCAGATTGCGCTTGATGCGCTGCGTCTCGGGTGCGCTCCAAGCGACGTTGCCGGCAGCGTGCAGCACGTGATCCTCGCGCATCGGGCCGCGCCCTCTCTCGGGGCTGAAGGTCCCGTATTCGAGCGCGTTGTAGATCGCGCGAGTGCCGCAGTGGCGCTCCCAAAAGATGCCGGCCGTGCCGTGCTTCGGCACCGAGGCCGAGGTCCCGAGCAGCGGCACGGTCACGGATTCGCCGTACCAGGCAAGCGCGGTCTCCAGGTTCGGCGTGCCCGGATCGTGGTCGCAAATCAATTCGCCGTAGCCGTAGGGGCCGAGGCCCGTGTGATAGTCGATGACGGCGATCTGCTGGCGTCCGCCCAGGTCATAGTCGGCAACGATCTGCTCGAGGGTCTTGCGCGCCCAAGTGGGCTCGGTGCCGCCATAGAATATGCCTTTGGGGTGCTTGTACTGGCCGCCGCTGCGGGCGCTTTGCAACGCGCGCTCGCCATGCTTCTCGCGGAATGAGCGGATACGCGCTTCGCCGGCAGCGACCACCTCGGGATCGAGCGACGCCGGCACGAAGGCGTCGGCGAGCGCGTCATACGCGGGATTTTCCGGCAGCTCGTTGCGCGAAAAATCGAGGAAGTTGCGGTTGAGGTCGACGTTCTCCTCGGTGACGCGGCGCAGCCACGCGAAGCCGTGAGGAT
Organism: Allostellaceae bacterium; assembly: GCA_035517495.1. Classification (GTDB taxonomy): domain Bacteria; phylum Pseudomonadota; class Alphaproteobacteria; order ATCC43930; family CGMCC-115725; genus DASZHJ01. The sequence goes on from DATIYT010000141.1 coordinate 42,341, forward strand.
TGATCGCATGCACGTGCAGGATCGCGATTCCCGCTGGCGGCGCCACGTCCGCGGTCTCGGCGAGCCAGTCGGTCTGGCAGCCCGACCCACAGAACCCTTCGACGCCGTGCGTCGCGGATATCGTGATCAGCAGCTTCGGCGCGTCCGCCGGACCGTGCAGCGCCACGTCGGTCGCCAGGGCTTCGCTGGCGGGACCGGGGTGCGGATTGCGGTAGCTCCGCAGTGGCAGACGCCCCCTTTCCGCAAGTTCCAGAAACCGCCTGCGCGCTGCCGCATAATCGCTCGAGAAGCGCTCCGCTGCCGCTGCTTCCGGCGTACTCTTAAAGCTGAATCGCATCTGCTGCCCCCATTCTCATCCCCGCAAGGCGATGGCGGAGATGAGCCGACCATAGTCGCGTTCGCCCCGGAGGCAAGTGCGGCGGTAAGAAAAATATCGCGTTTCATCGGCCGCCGTGTCGCCGCCGATATGATGGGCGCGGATGCCGAGCCGAGCCAATCGCCGCAACACGTAAGCGGGTAGGTCGAAGAGATAGTGTCCCGCTCGCGCCGCCGGGCGGAAAAGATCGGCGCTACCGGGATCCTCGGCGAGAAACGGCGCCGGGAATTCCGGCCCGACCTCATAGGAGGCGGCGCCGATCGCGGGTCCGACCGCCGCGGAGACGCGCGCGGTCCGGGCACCTTGGCGCAGCATCTCGGCCAAAGTGGCGTCTATCACTCCAGAAAGCGCACCACGCCAGCCGGCGTGACAGGCGCCGATCACGCGCGCGTCGGGGTCGGCGAGGAGCACCGGGGCGCAGTCGGCGGCGAGAACGCCCAGCGCGATCCCCGGGCGCATCGTCACCATGCCGTCGGCGCGCGGCGCCGCCTCGCGTGTCCATGGTGCCTCGACCACGACCACGCTCGCACTGTGAATCTGATAACAGGTGACCAGCGATTCACCGCGAAGGCCCAGCGCTGCCGCCGCCCGCGCGCGGTTTTCGGCGACCTTCTCCGGCGCATCGCCCGAGCCGAAGCCGCAATTGAGCGAAGCGTAGAGTCCCTCGCTCACGCCGCCTTCGCGGGTGAAGAAGCCGTGCCGGATACCGTCGGCGGTCAGGCACTCGGCGGTAATCATGAACGATGCTCCGCAAAGCCGTCGGGCGCCGGCAGTCCCGGGCTGGCGATCGCCAAAACCTTAAACAGCGTGCCCATTTCCTGGGGGTCGAGCAGGCGCCCGATCCCTGCGGCGACCGCATCGCGTTGCGCCGACGCGGCGCGGAGGAGTTGCTGGGCGCGAGCCTCGATGCCGAGGCGCATCAGGAAATCGCGCTGCGTCACCGGGCCGTATGTAGCGGCGCCTGCCGCGCGTGCCGCTTCGGCAAAGCGCGCGAAGTCCACATGGGCCGTGAGGTCGGCATTGCCGGGTTGATCGAGTATCCCGCAATATCGGTGCCTGCGCACGGCCTGCAGGGTGTCGCCGCAGGCGCTCTCCGTGTGGCCGTAGTCGATGAAGACCGCAACGCCGGGTGCCGTGTTGAGCCGCCGGCCCAGATGCGCGGCAATGGTAAGCGCCGCCGGACAGGCCTCGAAGATGCTGCCCGGTGCCGCCTCGGCCAATCCCGATGGCACGAGCGCTGCGAGCGCACTCGGTGCTGCCGCGCGTGCGAAGATCAGGTGCTCGTCATCGGACGCCAAGTCCACCGCGCGCTCGTGCCAATGGGTTTCGCCGCGTTCGAGCTGAACGATCGGCAGCGCGTCCAAAAATTCGTTGGCGATCAGGATGAGGGGGCCCGCCGGCACATCGCCGAGATCGCGATGCCAAGTCGGGTCGTATTCACCGAGGCGCTCCTGCTGCACCTGACGCAACCGCGCGCCGGTCTCCACCAGATGAATCCGCAAGGCCCGGCGAAAGTCCTTTATCCGCGCGGTTGCGCCGAGGGCGTCGCGGAGCAGGGTGCCGCGTCCCGGGCCAAGCTCCACCAGCAGCAGCGGATCGGGCCGTCCTATGCGCTCCCAGATGTCGGCACACCAGAGTCCGATCAATTCGCCGAAGGCTTGGGAAGCTTCGGGCGCGGTGATGAAGTCGCCCTCGGGACCCACGGGATCGCGGGTCGCGTAATAGCCGAAGCGCGGGTGCTGCAGCGCTTCGTGCATGAATTCGGCGATGCTCATGGGCCCGAGCGCGCGGATGCGCTGCGCGATCAGGTCGGACAGTGTCGCCATTGACACGATCGGCCTCAAGCCAATGCCGGCCTCAAGAGCGCCCGGCGAATGAGCCACGCGCCCACCAACACCAGCGGTACCGAGAGCAGCTGCCCCATGGTGAAACCGACGGCATGCGAGAAGCTTTGCAATTGAGCGTCCGGCTCGCGGAAAAATTCGACCGTGATGCGCGCGATGCCATAGCCGATCAGGAACACGCCTGCCAAGAGACCAGGACGCTCGCGCGCTCGGGTGAACCGCTGTAGCCAGAACAACAGGAGGAACAGCACCACGCCCTCGAGAAAAGCCTCGTAGAGCTGGCTCGGATGGCGCGGCAGGTCATCGCCGCTGTTGGGAAAGACCATCGCCCAGGGAACGTCGGCATGACGGCCCCAGAGCTCGCCGTTGTTGTAGTTGGCGAGGCGCCCGAAAAACAGGCCGATCGGCACGGCGCAGACCAGGATGTCACCGAGGCCCAGGAAATTGATGCCGCGCTTGCGGCAGAATAAATAGAGTGCCCCGATGACGCCGATCGCGCCGCCGTGGAACGACATGCCGCCCTTCCAGATCTCGAGCGCCTGCAGCGGATGCTCGATGTAGACCGGCAGGTTGTAGAACAGGACGTAACCGATCCGCCCGCCCAACACGACGCCGAGCGTCGCCCAGACCAGGAAGTCGTCGAGCGCGAGGGGGTCCAGCACCTTGGGTGGCCGGCGCGCCATCGATGCGCAGTAGCGCCATCCCAGCAGCAGCCCCGCGATGTAGGCAAGCGCGTACCAGCGGATTGAAAGCGGGCCGATCTCGACTAGGACGGGATCGATGTGCGGATAAATCATCGTCGGTATCAACGGTAGGGGTCTTTCTGGGTTAGGAAGTCCAGCACGTAGCGGGCGATGCCCGTTTCGAGTGCCGTGGTCTCCGCGTTGTAGCCGGCATCGCGCAGCTTGGCGAGCGGCGCTTCGGTGAAGTGCTGATACCGCCGCCGGATTTCGGCCGGCATGTCGATGTGCTCGATCTGCGGCACCTTGCCGAGGGCGCCGTAGAGAGCGGCGGCCAAGTCCTCGTAGCTCCGTGCCCTGCCGCTGCCGACGTTGAAGATGCCGCTTACCTCGGGGTGGTCGTAGAGCCAGAGCATCACGGCGATGCAATCCTCGACGCAAACGAAATCGCGGCGCGGCGCACCGCCGGCGTCCGCGCGGAAGAGGCGGGCCGCGCGGCCCTCGCGGGCCTGCGGATAAATCTGCGCCGCGGAGCTTTGCATGGCGCCCTTGTGGTACTCGTTAGGGCCATAGACGTTGAAGAATTTGAGGCCGATCCATTGCGGCGGGTGTTGCTTGCGTTCGGCCAGCCGCGCCGCACGGCGGTCAAAGAGGTGCTTCGACCAGCCATAGGCATTGAGCGGTCGCAGCCGGGCGAGCGCTTCAGGCGATTGCTCGTCGGCAAAGCCCGACTCGCCCGCCCCGTAGGTGGCGGCCGAGGAGGCGTAAATGAAACGCACGCCGTGGCGGACGCACCAGTTCCAGAGCGCAAGCGACAAGGTCACGTTCGCGGCCACGATCGCATCGACGTCGGATTCGGTGGTGGATGTGATCGCGCCCAGATGGAAGATGGCATTGATCTCGACCGCGTGTGCGTCGAGGAAATCTTCGATGCGTTCCGGAGAGACCAGTGCCGCCAATTCGCGCTTCGCGAGATTGCGCCACTTTTCGCCGCTGCCGAGCCGATCCGCGACAGCAAGGTCGCGCTCCCCGCGCGCCTCCAGCGCTGCCACGAGATTGGAGCCGATAAATCCGGCGCCGCCGGTGACCACGATCATCGGGGGTGGTTATAACGGGCGACGGCGGGTGGGGCTAGCCGCTCGGCACTCGCGCGTGCATCTTGCCCCGACAGTGTCTATCTCTCACGGTACGAAACCAAAGCAGGAGTGCCGCCGATGCAGAGCGAAAACCGGATACTGGACGATCTCGCGCGCATGGCCTCGGGCGCGCTCAGCACCTTAGGCGGCGTTCGGCAGGAGCTGGAGGCGCGCATTCGCGATCAGGTCGAGCGGGTGCTTGATCGCATGGAGGTGGTGCGGCGCGAGGAATTCGAAGCCGTGCGTGCCATGGCGATGAAAGCCCGTGCCGAGCAGGAGCGCTTGGCAGAACGCGTGGCAGCGCTCGAGGCGCGTCTCGCCGAGCCGCGCCAAGAAGCGGCTGAGCGCGCGGGCGACGGCAGCGAGGACCCGCACGCGGACTCGAAGCCATAAGTCCCTGGAGAATCTACTAATTGTGGCGCCCGGAGGAATCGCCACAAAATCTTGGCTTGCTTGCATGAGAGTGCTTTGGCACGCTACTCGATATAGTGGGTCTGACGGGGGGAGCCACCAGATACGGAGCTGTCTTCTCCCGCCCAGCTGACTTCCCCGCTGGGGAGGGGGACTCATGCGAGGAGATGCCATGACCGCGATCTCGGTCGAGCAGCAGACGACTCAAGCCAACAATCCCATCGACCTCGTTGAAGAAATTGTCCAGGCCAATGAATGGGCGCATGACCGTGCCAGCGACGAGGAGATGGTGGTCGAGCTTTCCGGCCGCTGGTGCGACTACCGGATGCTGTTCCTCTGGCAGCAGGAAACCAGCGCGCTGCACTTCTCCTGCGGCTTCGACATGAAGGTGCCGAAGGGCCGGCGCGCGGCGGTCTACGAGCTCCTCGCGGCGGTCAACGAAAAGCTTTGGATCGGCCATTTCGATCTCGGTCTCGAGGACTTGTCGCCGTGCTTCCGCCATGGCGTGCTGCTGCGCGGCGCCGTCGGTGCTAGCGTGGAGCAGATCGAAGACCTCGTCGACATCGCGCTTACGGAATGCGAGCGCTTCTATCCGGCGTTTCAACTGGTGGTCTGGGGCGGCCGCGGCGCCGAGGATGCGATCGCCGCCGCGATGATCGATCCGGTGGGAGAGGCGTAATGGGCGCGGGCGGCAAGCCGCCCGCGACGACATTGCTGCTCGTCGGGTGCGGCAAAATGGGTGGCGCGCTTCTCAAAGGCTGGCTCGAGCGGGGCGCCGCGAGGCATGTGGTGGTGGTGGAGCCGGGCCCTGGTGCCGATGCCTTCCTCGGCGCCCGCTTGGTGGAGCGGCATCGCCGCGGCGAGGATGTGCCCGGGAGCTTCATGCCAGACGTGGTGATCCTCGCGGTGAAGCCCCAGACCATGGACGCCGCGATCAAACCCTACAAGCGCTTCGTCGGCCGCTCGCTCTTTCTCTCGATCGCGGCCGGCAAGACGCTCGCCTATTTCACGCGCCAACTCGATGACGATGCCGCCGTGGTGCGCTCGATGCCGAATACGCCGGCCGCCGTCGGCCGCGGCATCACCGTCGCTTGCGCCAATCCGCGCGTGACGCCGACCCAGCGGCGGCTCGCGGACGAGCTGCTGGCGGCGGTGGGCGAGGTGGGCTGGGTCGAGCAGGAGGCGTTGCTCGACGCGGTCACCGCTGTTTCCGGCAGCGGCCCCGCCTATGTGTTCCTGCTGATCGAATGCCTCGCCAAGGCCGGCATTGCGGCAGGACTACCGGCCGATCTCGCGGGGAGGCTCTCGCTTGCAACCGTCGCGGGATCGGGCGAGCTGGCGCGGAGTTCCGGTGAGCCCGCGTCGCGTTTGCGGGAAGCCGTGACGAGCCCCGGCGGCACCACGCGCGCGGCACTCGATGTCTTGATGGCGCCCGACGGACTCGAGCCGCTGCTGACCCGTGCGGTCGCCGCGGCGGCCAAGCGCTCCCGCGAACTGGCGGACTGAACATGACCGAAGAACTGAGTCCCGCCGCCCAGCGGGTGCAGGAGTTGTTGCGGGCGGCGGGGTCGGAGGCGCGAGTGCGTCAATTCGCGGCGACCGCCCGCACCTCCGCCGAAGCCGCGGCGGCGATTGGCTGCGCGGTCGCCGAGATCGCGAAGTCCCTGGTGTTTAAAGCGGCGAGCGGCAAGCCAGTGCTGGTGATCGCGAGCGGCGTCAACCGCGTCGATGAGCGCAAGATCGCAGCCGCCTTGGGTGAGCCGATCGGCAAGGCTGATGCGGCCTTTGTGCGCGATCGCACGGGCTATGCGATCGGCGGCGTGGCGCCGATCGGCCATGCAACCGCGCCCGCGATTTTCATCGACGAGGATCTGCGCCGTTACGCGACAATTTGGGCCGCGGCCGGCCATCCGCACGCGGTCTTCCCGCTGACCCCCGCGGAACTGGAGCGGCTGACCCGAGGCCGGGTCATTGCAGTGAAGTGAGCGGTTTGGCCCTACGGGGCGCGGGCACGCCGACGGATGTCCATCGGCGCTCATCTGTGTGACCGAAGGTCGATCACAGAGGCGGGAGGTTGCCGCTGCCGCCGGGCTTGCTAGATTCTGTTGCTAGCTGCGTTACTTGGTGGCATGGAGGAACCCCATGGCGAAGCGAAGCACGAGATCGAAACCGCCGCCGCCGGCCCGCGACCCCCGCGATCGCATTCTCGACGCGGCGCTGGCGCTCGCGGAGCGCGAGGGCTGGTCCAAGGCATCGCTGGCCGCGATCGCCGATGAGGCGAAGCTGCAACTTGCCCAAGTTTATGGAGAATTTCGTTCGCGTCCGGCGATCCTGGCGGGGCTGATGGCGCGCACGGATAGAGCCGTGTTGGCGGGCGCCGGGAGGCCAGATCCGGAAGAGACCCCCCGCGAGCGGTTGTTTGAGACGCTCATGCGGCGGTTCGACGCGATGAAGCCGCAGCGGGCGGCTCTGCAGCGGATCGCCCGCGGCCTCACCTGCGATCCACTCGGGGCCGCGCTTACGGGCCTGCCACTGCTGCGCTCGATGGCGTGGATGCTGGAAGCCTCTGGAATCTCGACCGTTGGGCCGGCCGGGCGGTTGCGCGTCAGAGGGCTCACGGCAATTTATCTTTGCGTGCTCCGCACCTTCCTTGCGGACGAAACACCCGACCTCGCCAAGACGATGGCGGCGCTCGATCGCCACCTGCGGCAGGCCGAACGTTGCCTTGGCGCGATCGGCCGCATGGGACCGCGCAAACCCTCTTCCGAGGCCGGCGCTACCGCAGCGCGATAGACTGGGCGTTTGGCACAACGATCGGGCTCGATCTGCGTCAGTTGACCGCAGAGCGCGGCGCAGCATCCGACGCGAATTTTGTAAACCTTTCTTAAACAAGCGTTTGCAAGTTCTTAAGACGGTCTATGCTGCATTGCAAAAAATTTCCGCTTGGGCTTGACGCCTGACCTTTCGCGCGCCATATTCCGGCAATGCTGCATTGCAGCAAATTTGTTTAACCCCTAGCAGCGGGATGGCGGCGATGATCAACGGAAAATTCTTCGAGACCGAAGTCAGCAAGCTCTTCGCTGGCTTCCCCTTTGCGACCCTCGATGTCGAGGCGGTAATGGCCTCGCAGCGCAAGAATCTTGAGGCTTTGACGCAGGCGAACCAGTTGGCGGTTCAGGGCTTCCAGGAGATCGCGAAGCGGCAGGTCGAGTTGGCGCGCAGCGCCATCGACGAGGCTTCGACCTTGATGCGTGAGTGGAGCGAGACCGGCACCGCCGAGGAGCGCCTCCAGAAGCAGGCGGCTTTCGCGAAGCAGGCTTTCGAGCGCGGCGTCAGCGGCACCCGCGAAGTGGTGGAGCTCGCCGGCAAGACCCAGACCGAGGCGTTCGACGTGCTGAACAAGCGTTTCGCCGAGAGCGTCGAGGAGTGGGGCACTCTCGCCAAGAAAAAGACCCAGCGCCAGTAATTCCCCCACCGGCGCTGGGATTTGAGGCCGTCCTTCGGGACGGCCTTTTTTTGTCCGCGGTTGAGTGATAGCGTCGCGCGCTTCTATCGGGGCCGATACGCGCATGCCCATCAGCTACGACGATTTCAGCAAGGTCGATATTCGCGTCGGGACGATCGTCGGCGCCGAGCCTTATCCCGAGGCGCGCCGACCGACCTACAAGCTCGCGGTCGATTTCGGCTCGGAGATCGGCGTCAAGCGCTCCTCGGCGCAATGCACGGTGCACTACCGCCTCGAGGAACTCGTGGGCAAGCAGGTGGCCGCGGTGGTGAATTTCCCGCCGAAGCAGATCGGCAAGTTTATGTCAGAGGTGCTGGTGCTCGGCTTTCCCGACGAGGTCGGCGGCGTGGTGCTGATCGCGCCCGACAAGAAAGTACCGAACGGCGGCAAGCTGTTCTGAGCCGCCGATCGTCCGGCCGGTGCCGGTGAAAGCAATTTAATCTCCGCGTAATGCCGCCGCCATGCACGGACGCCATCTCTCTCGCAGAGAGGTGCGTGGAAGCGCCGCCATTCCGGCGGCGCCGTCGCCTCGCTCGGTAGACGAGGAGGTCCTAAGATGAAACTCGTTCGGATCGTGAACCTGTCGGCAATTTTGCTGATCGGCGCGGGCGGCGCCGCATTCGCGGCGGCAGCCGCGCCCGCCCCGCAATCGCCTCCGATCGCAACTCACTCGTCGCCGATTGCCGTCCGTCACGAAGTGCGTGCGCTCCTCAACAATGAGAACCGCGAGACTGCCGCGCTCAATCTCCTGGGTGCCAACGGCTATTCCGATTTCGTCAACTTCCGCGCCGACGGCAAGAACTTCGAGGCGACCGTGCTGCGTGGCGGAAAAACCGAGACGGTCGTCGTCAACCCCGATGCCAGGACCGTGACGCGGCGGATGTAGCGCCGGGGCCTCAACCACCTCCGCGGATGCGGTCCAGCACCGGCACGAGATAGCGACGGAACTGGTCTGGATTTTCGCTCATCGGGAAGTGGCCGAGGGATTTCATGATCGTGACCTCGGCGCCGCCGATTTCGGCCGCGGTGCCCCGCGTATCCTCGGGCGCGCAGGAGAAATCGTATTCGCCCGTCAGCAGGTAGAGCGGACACTGGCTCGTGTCGATGCCGCGAACCTTGGCGCGCAGGTCGCCGTCGACCCGGTAGAAGTAGAGGTCGCCCTTGAACACACCGGGCGCGCTTGAGAGGTAGAACCAGAGCGTCTCCCAGCGCGCCCACTCCGGCGCTTGCGGCGCGATCAAACCGGAGACGAGCGCCGCCGAGATCTCGCTGCTGTCGACGTCGGGGCGATGGAGCCAATCGAGGTCGTACCAGGGCTCCTGGAACGCCGCGGCTTCGAGACCGATCAGCGCCCGGAACTCGCGCGCATGAGCGATTGCGAGGTGCAGGACCATGCGCCCGCCGATCGAGCAGCCCAGCACCACCGGCTTTTCGAGGTCCAATGTTTGCGCGAAAACGCGGATCGCCTCGGCATAGCCAAGGGTGGTGAGGCGGTATTCCTCCTTCTGCCAGCCCTCGGGCGGGCTCGACTTGCCATGCCACGGCAGGTCGAAGGCGATGACGCGGAAATGATCGGTGATCGCCGGGTCGGTCATGATGTGTCGGAACTGACGTCCGTCTGCGCCGGCGGTGTGGAGGCAGAGAAGTGGAATTCCGCGGCCCGCTTCTTCGAAATAGACGCGGTGCGGCTTGCCGCCGAGGCGCAAATGCACGTAGCGGCCGAGGATGGGATCGATCTGCGCCGCCATCTCAATGCCCTCCCGCAAGCCGCCGAGGCGCCGCGAGCACGTCCTTGAAGTAGAAGAGATTGGCCATCAACGGCTGCACGTCGCCTTCGATGGTGAGATGGCCCGCTTTGGCGAGCGCGAAGAGATCGTGAAAATGCGGCTCGGGAACCGTCTCCCAATGCCGGCGCCAGCTCTCGGCCGGCCCACGTACCGCAAATCGCCAGGAGCGCACCAGGAACGGTCCGCGCAGGAGGGCCGCGATCCGGCCGCGCTCGATTCCAACATGATAGGCGTGCTCGCCGATTCCGACCAGCGCTTCGAGCGTTACGAGCCGTCCTCTGTGCACCAGTCGTGCATCGGCATTGACCAGCTCCGGCAGGCGCTCCCACCGCTCTATCAAGTTTTCGGTCATTCCGTGATTCCCTACTGAACCCTGATCAAAGAACCTTGACGGGGAGTCGCTTCAGTCCGGTTTTTATCAGTTCGGCAGATGCACGCGCACGCGCAGTCCGCCCTGGGGCGAGTCTTCGAGCGTGATGTCGCCGCCATGGCTCAGCGCCACATCGCGCGCGATGGTGAGACCCAGGCCAACGCCGCCAGTGGCGGGGTTGCGCGCGGGATCGAGGCGGAAGAACGGCCGAAATACCTCCTCGCGCCGATCGCTCGGGATGCCCGGGCCATCGTCGTCCACCAGGATGTCGATCCCATCCTTAACCGCGACCGCGGTAAGCCAAATATGAGTCCCATAGCGTCGCGCGTTGGCGATCAGATTCGAAACGCAGCGCCGCATGGCTTCCGGGCGAAGCGAAATGGCGTAGGCTTCGGGCGTCGCCACGGTGACCAAAGCTCCATCGCGACGGGCGCCGGCGGCCACTTCCTCGAGCAGCATTGGAAGATCGATCTCGCGCGGGGTCTCTCCGCCCTCGCCGCGCGCGAATTCGAGGTAGCCCTCGATCATTCGCTCCATCTGCTGCACGTCGGATTTAAGCTCGGCGACCGTCGCACTCTCCTCCAGGAACTCGAGCGCCAGGCGCATGCGCGTCAGCGGCGTTCGCAGATCGTGCGAAACACCGGCCAGCATCTCGGTGCGCTGTGTCACCTGGCGGCGAATGCGCTCGCGCATCAGCAGGAAGGCGGCGGCGGTTTGGCGAACCTCCATCGCGCCTTCGATCTTGAAAAAGCGCACGTCGCGGCCCTTGCCGAAGCTCTCGGCCGCGACCGCGAGGCGCCGCAGCGAGCGCACCTGGTTGCGCATGAACACCGTCGCCACCGCGAACAGCACCAGCGAGGACCCCACCATCCACAGCACGAAGATGTAGGTGGTGGGCGTCAGCAGACGCTTGCGCGGCACGGCCACCTGCAGCACCCCGTCCGCCAGCGCGATGGTCACCAGCGTGTCGCGCGGGTCGAATTCCGCGTCGATTTGAAACGGTCGATGCACGCGATCGCGAAGCGCCTCGGCGAGCGGGCCCTCGAGCGGACCTTCGAGCGAATTGATGTGCGTGTCGGTCATCCTCGGGGGAAGCTTCTCGTCGGGCCAGAAGATGTATTCGAGATCGGTCAGGCGGCTCACCCGCTCGAACAACTGATCGCGCTGCGGTCCCGCCGGAAGCAAGTGCATGGCATCGATGGTCTCGGCGATGTCGCCGGCGACGCCGCTGGAGAGGCGGCGCGACACCGTGTCCCAGACGCGGTCGTAGAAATTCCACGTCGCGACCACCTGCACCAGCACCAGCGGCACCACGATGATCAGCAGCGAACGGCCGAAGAGGGTGCGTGGCAGGATGCGCTTGTACCAGCGGCGATCGCGTATCGCCTGCTGCGCCTCGCGTGCCGACGGCGTCACCCCGAGCGGGCGGGTGGCTTCAATCGGGCTTGAGGACATAGCCGGTGCCCCGGACCGTCTGCAAATAGCGGGGGTACTTGGGATCACGCTCGATCTTGCGGCGGAGCCGCGTCATCTGCACGTCGACGGTACGCACGTTGCCGCTGAAGCTGGCCTGCTCGGCGAGCGCGTCGCGGCTGATCGGGAATCCCACCCGCCGCGCCAGCGCCGTCAGCAGCGACGCCTCCGCCGCGGTCAAGTGCACCAATTCTTCCCCGCGGCTCAGCTCGCCGCGCTTCATGTCGAAGCGGAAAGCGCCGAGGCGGATCTCGCCGGGATCGGCGGCACTCGCCTGCGCACGCTGCAAAATGTTGCGGATGCGCAGCACCAGCTCGCGCGGCTCGAACGGCTTGGCGAGAAAATCGTCGGCGCCCTCTTCGAGTCCGCGAATACGCTGCTCGGGGTCGGCGAGCGCGGTCAACAGCAGGATCGGCACGCGCCGCTCGGTCTTGATGCTTTGGGTCAAGACGAAGCCGTTCTCACCGGGCATCATCACGTCAACAACCAGCAGGTCGAAATCGAAGCTCCGAAGCTTGAGCCGGGCCTCCGCGGCATCGCCCGCGCCGGTGACGCGGAAGCCGTTCTCGACGAGATAGCGGTTCAAGAGTCCGCGCAGCCGTTCGTCGTCATCGACCACCAAGAGATGCGGTGCTTCGTCGCTCATCCCATTTCCTTCGTCAACGCCGCCCGCTCGCGGTGCGCAGCACCTTGGCGCGGTCGGCCTCGCCCGTCATCAGGCCCAGCATGACGCGGCGGAATCCCTCGACGGCATGCGCGCCCGCCTCGCGATAGGCCTTGGCGACACGCTGGCGCTGATTCTCCGAAAGCTCGCGCTCGAGGTCCACTCCCTTGGCCGTAAGCTCCAGCAGCCGTTGGCGGCGGTCGCGCGGCCCCGGCTGCTGCACGATGAAGCCTTGCTCCACGAGCTGCCCGAGGACGCGGCTCAAGCTCTGCTTGGTGATGCGCAAGATGCCCAGGAGCTCGGTCACGGTCATGTGCGGATAGCGGCCGACGAAGTAGATGACGCGATGATGCGCACGGCCGAAGCCATAGCGCGCGAGCATCGCATCGGGCTCGGCGGTGAAATCGCGATAGGCGTAGAACAGCAGCTCGATGCCCTGGCGCAGCTCCTCCTCGCGCAGGAAGAGCAGATTGGCCGAGGGGGATTTCAGGTCGACCATGACGGCTTATTATAGGCGCAGGAACCGGGAAAACCCCCAACAATCGGATTTGGCAGGCCGGGCGCGGCGTCGGGACGCGACGGCAGCGGGATGGGCTCGCAGAGCCCGGCTACGGACTGATCTTGCGGGTCGGCGATTGAACGGTGGACCAGCGCTCCGCTGCGTTGTCGTCGCTGGCGCGCGCTTCGACCCAGCGCGGTCCCTGCTTGGTCTCTTCGAGCTTCCAGAACGGGGCCTTGGTCTTGAGCCAATCGACCAGGAATTCGCAGGCTTCGAAAGCGGCTTGGCGATGCGACGATGCCGTCACGACCAACACGATGCGCTCACCAGGGAGGAGACGGCCATAGCGATGCACGATCAGCACGTCTTCGAGCGGCCAGCGCTCGCGTGCTTCGGCCTCGATCGCCCCGAGCTGCTTCTCGGTCATGCCGGGATAGTGCTCCAGGGTCATGGCGGTGATGGGCTCGCTCTTTCCGCCGCCCCGCACCACGCCCACGAAGGTGACGATGCCGCCGATTCCGCGCCGGTCTTGCGTGAGGCGCTCGATCTCCGCGCCGACGTCGAAATCTTCTGCCTGCACGCGGATCATCGGGATCAGCCCCCGGTTACCGGCGGAAACAGCGCCACTTCGTCGCCGGGCCGCAGGGGATGCGAGGCGGGCACGTATTCTTGATTGACGGCAACTCGGATCACCGCGCCGTCCTTGAGCGCCTCGGCGAAATTGGGCCCGCGCCCCCGCAGCCAGTGGATCAGCGCGGAGACGGTTTTGACTTCCGCCGGGGGATCGATCCGCTCCTCGGCGATGCCGATCCGCTGCCGAAGCCATGCGAAATAAAGCAATTTCATGGCCTTCACGTAAGCAGTGGGGAGGGTCGTGTCAATCCGAGCCCGCCTCACTCACCGACAGCAGCAGGTCTTCAAGCAGTCGCGATTGAGCGCGAGCGTCGAAGCTTCGCTGGGCGCGCTCGCGCGCCGCAATTCCCATCGCCTGCCGCGTGGCGGGATCGTCGAGCAGCCGCCCGACCGCATCGGCAAGCGCACGCGGATCGGCGGGCCGCACCAGGAGCCCGGTGCGTCCGTCTTCGACCGCTTCGGCGATGCCGCCCTCGCGGGTACCGATCACCGGCGTGCCTTCCGCCATCGCTTCGACCGCGACGGTCGGCAGCCCCTCGCTATCGCCGGAGCGCGCCGTAACGCTCGGCACCACGACCGCGAGAGCGCCTGCCATGCGCCGGCGCACCTCGGCATTGGGGAGCCAACCCGGGAACTCGACCGCACCCGCGCCTTGCGCCTCTTGCCGTAGCGCCGCGAGCAGCGGTCCGTCGCCGACCAGCACGAGTTGCAAGGCTCTGCCTTCGTTTTTGAGCAGCCGCGCCGCCTCGATCAGATGGGCCGCGCCCTTTTTCTCGACGAAGCGTCCGACGAACAAAAGGCAGGGCCGGCCACTTGGCGGCGGAGTCGCGGCGTCGATTTCGGCGCCCAATCGAATCACCCGCAGCTTTCCCGGGGGGAATCCCCGCTCCAGCAGCCGGTCTCGCACGAAGTCGGAAACGCAGACGAAGGCACTCGCTTCCCGCTGCAAGGCACCGAGGCGGCGCTGGTAGATCGTCGGAAAAAGCCGGCGGCGGTAGTGCGTCTGCTTGGTGGCGTCGCCGCCGTGAAACGTCACCACCAGCGGAATCCGGAGCGCGCGTGCAATCGGCAGCGCCAGCGCCCCGCCGCGTCCGAACTGCGCATGCACGAGGCGAGGCCGCAGCTCCCTCAGTTCCGGCTGCGGCGGTATGGTTCCGAGCTGCTTGAACAGCGCGCGATCGAGACCGCCCAGCAAGCCCTCGCGGCCGAGAATCAGCGGCTCGACTCCAAGCTCGCCAAGACCCTCATCGGTTCGACAGCCCACCCATACCGGCTTCAGGCGTTCGAAGCTCAGATATTGCCGGCGCAGAAACGCCGCTTCCGAGCGCGGCGCGATTCGGTCGCGATAGACCAGCACGACATCGCGCCCTTCGATCAAGTTCGACTCTGGGAACTACGCAAATGGACACGGATGAACACGGATGCACACCGATAATTCCGCCATCATCTGTGTCCTTCCGTGTTGATCGGCGTTCATCTGTGTCGGATGCCGGTAAAAATTTTCTATCGCGCGAGGAATCCGCCATCGACCGGCAGCGTGTGGCCCGTCACCATGGAGCTGGCGGCGCTCGCCAGAAAGATCGCGGCACCCACGATTTCCTCGGGCTCGGCGAGCCGACCCATGGGCGTGTTGCGCTCGATCTCGGCCAGATAATCCGGACGCTGCAGCACCGGGAGCGCCAAACCCGTGCGGACAAAAGTGGGTGCGATCGCGTTGACGCGCACGCCGCCCGGCGCCCATTCGATCGCGAGCGCACGGGTCATGTTGACCACCGCGCCCTTCGATGTCTGGTAGGAGGCGTTCGGATAGAGTCCCCCCGAGAAGCCCATGATGGAGGCGAGGTTGATGATGCTGCCCTTGCGCCGAGGCAGCATCAGCCGCGCGGCGGCCCGCGCGCAGAGAAAGCTGCCGGTGACGTTGACCGCCATCACCCGCTCCCAGTCGCCGAGCGGCAGCTCGACCGCGGGCTTGCGCACGGCCACGCCGGCGCTGTTCACCAGCACGTCGATGCGGCCCCACTGTGCCGCAATCTCGGCGAAGACACGATCCACCCCGGCGGCGTCAGTCACGTCGACCGCCGCCGCCATGGTCGTTACGGCGCGATCCTCGCCGCGCGGACGTCCGAAGGTCATTGCGTCATTGATCTCCGCGCCCACGGCGAAGGCGCGGTCGAGTGCGATATCGAGCAGTGCCACGCGGGCACCGACGCGGGCCAGCCCCATAGCGATGGCGCGGCCGATACCGCTGCCGGCGCCAGTGATTGCAGCGACCTCGCCATCGAGCCGGAACGCGGCAATCGGGTCCTCAAGGGAAAGCATCTCGGTCAATCCAGCACCTCCGCGAAGGGAAGGAAGGGAACGGCATCCCCGGGGTTCAGGTTCTCCACATGCTCGTCGAGCACGACGAAACCTGCGGACTCCACCATCGAACTCAGAATCCCGGCGCCATCACGCGGGAACTTTTGCGCAACCCAACCCCCTCGCGGCGCGGGATCGAGGCGGGCGCGGAGGTATTCACGCCGGCCCCGCTTCTTGCGATAGGTGAAACCGGAGGCGACCGGGAAGCTCAAGGGCTCGCCCGCGTTTGCGCCCGCAAGGCGCAGGATCAAGGGCCGCGCCAGCACCAGGAACGTGACCATTACCGCGACGGGATTGCCGGGCAAGCCGAGGAACGGCACGCGCCCCACTTGACCCAGCGCCACCGGCCGCCCCGGCTTGATGGCCAGGCGCCAGAAGTGCAGGCGCCCCAGGGCTTCGACCGCGGCCTTCATGTGATCCTCCTCGCCGGTCGACATGCCGCCCGACGCGACGATGAGGTCGTGGGTCGACGCCGCGCGCGCAAGCGCGTCGCCGACCGCGTCGCGCCGGTCGGGCACGATGCCGAGATCGCTCACTTCAAGGCCGAGACCGGCCAGCATCGCTCGCAGCGCATAGCGGTTCGCGTCATAAATTGCGCCGGGTGGCAACGCCGAGCCGGGCTCGCGCACCTCGTCGCCGCTCGAGAGCAGCGCCGCGCGCAGGCGCCGATAGACCGGAAGCTTGGTCAAGCCCAACGACGCCGCGAGACCGACCTCTTGCGGGCGGAGCCGGGTGCCCGCTGTAAGCACGGTTGCGCCCGAGCGCACGTCCTCGCCGGCGCGGCGGCGGTTGGCGCCGCGTTTCAAGCCCGGCGGCAGGCGGACCCCATCGCCTTCGGCGATACAATCCTCCTGCATGAAGACGGTGTCGAGGCCTTCGGGCATCGGCGCACCCGTGAAGATGCGGATCGCCTCGCCGCGGCGCGCCGCGCGGCCGAGCGGATGACCCGCTGCCGCGCGTCCCGCGACCGGCAGCGTCGTGGACGCCCCCGATGCCAGATCGTCGAAGCAGACGGCGTAGCCATCGACCGCGGAATTGTCATGCGGTGGGACGCTCATGGGGGCGATCACGGGTGCGGCGAGAATGCGGCCTCGCGCCGCGTCGAGCGGCACCATTTCGCTTTCCGGCAGCACCACCGTGCGTTCGGCGATCAAGCGCAGCGCCTCGGCGCCGGTCATCAGCTCACCGCCGAACGCAAAGCAGTCGTCGCTGAGCTGAGCCATTTCAGCGCTCGAACGGGGCGGCGCGGGCGAGCACCAACGTCGCGATTCCCGCGACGTCGTCGATGTCGAGGCGCGGTACCGGAAGATCCGCGATCGCCGCATCGGAAGCGACCGCGATCACCGTTCTGTCCTCGCGGCAGAGCAGCGGCTTGCCCAGCGACGGGCGGTGCACTTCGAGCTTCGGGTGCGGATGGCGCTTGAACCCCTCGACCAGCACCAGGTCGACCGGCGACATCGCGCCGAGCAGCGCTTCGAGGCTCGGTTCCGCGGCGCCGCGATGCTCGCGCATGAGCGCCCAGCGTCGCGCCGATGCCACCATGACCTCGACTGCGCCCGCTTCGCGGTGGCGGTAGCTGTCCTTGCCGGGCTGATCCACGTCGAATTCATGATGCGCGTGCTTGACGGTTGAGACCGCGACGCCGCGCCGGGCCAACTCCGGCAGCAGCCGCAGCACCAGCGTCGTCTTGCCGGCGCCGCTCCAGCCCGCGAGTCCGAACACCCGCATCGCGATCCCGGTCACGCGATGTGGCGCGGCTCCGCCGCCGGCGAAGCGGGGCGGTCGGCCGGGACGTCCATGTGATTGAGCCCGGCGTGCAGATAGTCGTAGCCGGTGATCAGGGTCAGCACCGCCGCGATCCAGAGCATGATCTCGCCGATAATCCGCACGGGGATCGCGCTCGGACCTGCATCGCCCACGAGCAAAATGCCGATCGCCACCATCTGGATTCCGGTCTTCCACTTGGCGAGCCGCGAGACCGGCAAGCCTACCCGAATCGTCGCCAAATGCTCGCGCAGGCCCGAGACCAAGATTTCCCGCATTAGGATCACCAGCGCGGGAAGGACCGTCCATTCCGAGATCCGTTCCTTTCCCACGAGCATGAAGAGCGCCGCACCCACCAGCAACTTGTCGGCGATCGGGTCGAGGAAGCGGCCCAGTTCCGATTGCTGCTGCCATCGCCGCGCCATGTGCCCGTCGAGCCAATCGGTGATGCCGGCGATCGTGAAGATCGCGCAGGCGATCCAGGGCGCCTCGCGGCCGGGAAGATAGAACGTCCCCACCAGCAGGGGGACCGCGGCGATACGCGAGATCGTGAGCAGGTTCGGAAGCGTCGTCAGCATGGTACGGACTCGGCTGAGAAGCCTGCGGCGATTTTAGCCGCCGGCATGGAAATGATCATAAACCTTTTTTGCCACCGCCTTACTGATCCCGGCAACCGCCTCCAGATCGGCGAGGCCGGCCCGCGCCACCGTGCGCGCCGAGCCGAAATGATGCAGCAGCGCCTTCTTGCGCTTGGCGCCGATCCCCGGCACCTCGTCCAGCGGCGAGGCGCCGATCGCCTTGGCGCGGCGCGCGCGGTGGCTGCCGATCGCAAAGCGGTGCGCTTCGTCGCGCAGGCGTTGCAGATAGTAGAGCACCGGGCTCTTGGGATCGAGACCGCGCGGCGGTTTCCCCGGCATGAAAAAGCGTTCGCGGCCGGCGTCCCGGTCGGGACCCTTGGCGATCGCGACCACCGGGATGTCGGCGATGCCGAGATCGGCCAGCACCTGCTGCGCGCTCGCGAGCTGGCCCTCGCCGCCGTCGATCAGCAGGAGATCGGGCCAGCTCTCGCTCTCGCGCGCCGGATCCTCCCTAAGCGCGCGCGCGAAGCGGCGGCTCAGCACCTCGCGCATCATCGCGTAGTCGTCGCCCGGCGCCATCGCAACTGCCTCGCCGTCCGCCGCGGTTCCGCCTTGGTCGCCCCGGATATTGAACTTGCGGTAGGCGTTCTTGCGGAAGCCTTCCGGACCCGCGACGATCATGGCGCCCACGGAGTGGGCTCCCTGGATATGGCTGTTGTCGTAGACCTCGATGCGCTCGGGCGGCGCCTCCAGGCCGAACAGCTCGGCGACCCCTTCGAGAAGACGCTGCTGCGTCGCGCTCTCCGCAAGCCGCCGCGCCAGCGCTTCCCGCGCGTTCACAAGCGCGTGCGCGACCAGGTTCGCCTTGTCGCCGCGTTGCGGAACCGACAGCGCGACCTTGGCGCCGGCGCGCACCGAGAGCGCCTCGGCGAGCAGCTCCCCTTCCGCAGGCGCCTCGCTCAGGAGAATGAGGCGCGGCGGCGGGTGCGTCTCGTAGAATTGGCCGAGGAAGCCCGCCAGCACCTCGCCCGAGCCAAGCTGCCGATCGTGGCTCGGGAAATAGGCGCGGTTGCCCCAGTTCTGTCCGGCGCGGAAGAAGAACACCTGAACGCAGGTATGGCCTCCCGCCTGGTGCACGGCGACCACGTCGGCATCGCTGATGCCGTCGAGCGCCACGTCCTGGTGGCCCTGCACGTGGGTCAAGCCGCGGATGCGGTCGCGGATCAGCGCCGCCGCCTCGAAGTCGAGATTCTGCGAGAGCTGCTGCATCTGCTCGGCCAAGCGCTGCTGTACCTCGCTGCTGCGTCCCTTGAGGAAGTTGCGGGCGTCCTCCACCAGCTTCGAATAGGCCGCGCGGTCGATGCGGCCGACGCAGGGCGCGCTGCAACGCTTGATTTGATAGAGCAGACAGGGGCGCGTGCGCGCATCGAACACGCTGTCGCTGCACGAGCGCAACAGGAACGCCCGCTGCAGCGCGACGAGCGTGCGCCCGACCGCGCCCGCCGAGGCAAAGGGCCCGAAATATTCGCCGGGCTCGTTGCGGGCACCCCGATACTTCGCAAGCTTCGGGAATTCATGCGCGCTGGTGAGATGAATGTAGGGGAACGACTTGTCGTCGCGCAGCAGCACGTTGTAGCGCGGCATCAGGCGCTTGATGAGATTGTTCTCGAGCAGCAGGGCCTCGACTTCGGTGTGCGTCACCACCACTTCGAGGCTGCGGGTTTCCGAGACCATCCGTTTGAGGCGGGTCGAGAGATTCGCAAAATTGGTATAGTGGACGACGCGCGCGCGGAGGTTACGCGCCTTGCCCACGTAAAGCGCGTCGCCGCGGCGGTCGAGCATGCGATAAACCCCGGCGCTGCTCGGCAAGGTCTTGAGCGCTTCGCGGATCACCTCGAGGCCGTGGCTCAGCGAATCCGCCGGCGGAGGCGACACCTCGGGGCTGTCTGTTACCTCGGTCATGAGCAGGCTCACTGATGCGCCAACCGGGCCTTTGGATCAAGACACCGCCGGCCGAAGGCCGCAGAAATCCGCGCCTTCCCGTGGTCTATCCACGATTCCTGTGGATAAACATGTTGAAAAACCATAGCCGCGGCGCTTCTGACCGCACCAATTCTTATTTTTGTCATGTCTGCTCAAAAATTGATCAATTTTCTAATGAGTTGATATTGAAGGCTAATTTCAATGTCAAGCGTAAACGTCCAGCAACATTTGTGAAATTAACGTTTGCGCCCGGCGCGAGCGTCGGGCCGGACGGTCGGTGTGAACAACTCCGAGCGCGAAGCCGCGGTTTTCTGCGGTTTTCCGGCCGACGTCAGCGCAAAACCGGCATCGCTTGGGCGTTTCCTGCTTCTTCCGCCTCCCCGGGCAGCGAATTGGCGCGGAAAATCTCGACCCCAACCGAACCTGCATCTGGATAAACCTCGAGCTTTTCGACCCTGACTCGCGCCCCAGCGACGCGCTGGTCGCCGAGGCAGGTGGCCGCAATTCGCTCGGCCAGGGTCTCAACCAGATTGACGTGACCGGCGGCGACGATCGCGCGCACGCCCCGGACGATCTCGTCATAGCAGACGACGTTGCTCAGGTCGTCCTCGATCGGGCGGGGCTCATCGCGGACCCAGAGGTCGAGGTTGATGCGCACGCGCTGCCGCGTGCCGCGCTCGCGCCGGAGCACGCCGATCTCGCAGGGCAGCACCAGGTCGCGGATCAGTATCCGCCGCATGCCGGGCGCCAAATTCCTGTCGGCCTCGCCGCCATGGGTTGCGTGTTCGAGCGTCTGTGTCATCTGTGTCCGTCTGTGTTTTGCAGCCGAAAGCGATTCCAGCCAAGGAAATTAACGATGCGCATCAAAATCACCGGCCGCGGCGATGCCGGGCGCGCGCTTTCTCGCGCGCCATCTGCTTCGCCGAGGTGCCGGCGCGGCCGCCTGTCGAGCGGCCGCTCGGCCGCTGTCCCAACGCTACCGCGCGCGAATTCTCCTCGGACGGAAGGCCGAGATCGATCTGTTCCAGGCGCTTGATCTCATCACGCAGCCGCGCCGCTTCCTCGAATTCGAGATCGGCGGCGGCGGCGCGCATGCGCTTTTCCAGGTCGGCGATCACGGTCTTGAGGTCGGCGCCCTGGTAGTGCGCGGCCTCGCCCTCGCCGAGACCGACGGTCAGGTGATCTCGTTCGTAGACGCTCTCGAGAATATCGGAGATACCGCGGCGGATACTTTCGGGCGTGATGCCGTGCTCGGCGTTGTAAGCCTGCTGTTTCTCGCGCCGGCGGTTGGTCTCATCGATCGCCGCCTTCATGCTGTCGGTCACGCGGTCGGCGTAGAGGATGGCGCGGCCCTCGACGTTGCGCGCGGCGCGGCCGATGGTCTGGATGAGCGCGGTGCGCGAGCGGAGATACCCCTCTTTGTCCGCGTCCAGGATTCCCACCATCGCGCATTCCGGGATGTCGAGTCCCTCGCGCAGCAGGTTGATTCCAACAAGCACGTCGAAGACGCCCAAGCGCAGGTCGCGGATGATCTCGATCCGTTCGAGCGTATCCACGTCCGAGTGCATATAGCGCACGCGGATGCCGTTCTCGTGCAGGTACTCGGTCAAGGCCTCCGCCATCTTCTTGGTGAGCGTCGTCACCAGCACGCGAAATCCCTGTCGCGCGCAATCTCGGCACTCCGCCATCAGGTCGTCGACCTGGTTCTCCACCGGGCGGATGATGCAGACGGGATCGACAAGGCCGGTCGGCCGCACCACTTGCTCGACGAAGACGCCGCCGGTCTGCTCAAGCTCCCAAGCCGCGGGTGTGGCCGAGACGTAGACGGTCTGGCCACGCATCTGGTTCCATTCCTCGAATTTGAGCGGCCGGTTGTCGACGCAAGCGGGGAGGCGGAAGCCATACTCCGCCAGCACCGACTTGCGCGCGTAGTCGCCGCGGAACATGCCGCCCAACTGCGGCACCGTCACGTGGCACTCGTCGACGAAGATCAGCGTGTCCGAGGGCAAGTATTCGAACAGGGTCGGCGGCGGCTCGCCGGGCTTGCGGCCCGTGAGATAGCGGGAGTAGTTCTCGATCCCGGCGCAGCTCCCGGTCGCCGCCATCATCTCGATGTCGAAGGTGGTGCGCTGGTCCAGCCGCTGCGCCTCCAGGAGCTTCCCCTGCGCCGTGAATTCGGCCACGCGCAGCTTCAGATCGCGCTTCATCTCTTCGATCGCCTGCTGCAGCGTCGGCTTTGGGGTGACGTAGTGGCTGTTGGGATAGACCTTGACGCTCTCGAGCTGCGTCGTCTTCTCGCCTGTCAAGGGATCGAATTCGTGGATCGCCTCGATCTCGTCCCCGAACAGCGAGATGCGCCAGGCGCGGTCCTCGCAGTGCACCGGGAACAGCTCAATGGTGTCGCCGCGCACGCGGAAGGCACCGCGCACGAAGTTGGTGTCGTTGCGGCGATATTGCAGCGCCACCAGCTTCGCCAAAAGCTCGCCGCGGTTGACGCGCTTGCCCGCGGTCAGCTCGAAGGTCATTTCGGAATAGGTCTCGACCGAGCCGATACCGTAGATGCAGGAGACCGACGCCACGATCACGGTGTCCCGCCGCTCCAAGATCGCGCGCGTCGCCGCGTGGCGCATGCGGTCGATCTGTTCGTTCACCGAGGATTCCTTCTCGATGTAGGTGTCGGTACGCGCCACATAGGCTTCGGGCTGATAGTAGTCGTAGTAGGAGACGAAATACTCGACCGCGTTCTCCGGAAAGAAGCTCTTCATCTCGCCGTAGAGCTGCGCCGCCAAGGTCTTGTTCGGCGCAAGGATGAGCGCCGGGCGCTGCAGCCCGGCGATGACATGCGCCATGGTGAAGGTCTTGCCCGAGCCGGTGACGCCCAGCAGTACCTGGTCGCGTTCCCCGCGCTCGATGCCCTCGATCAACTCGGCGATCGCCTCCGGCTGGTCGCCCGCAGGCTGGAACTCCGAGTGAATGAGGAAGCGCCGGCCGATATCGGCGAGCGGACGGGCCGCGGTCAGGATCGGTTGCGTCTGCAGCGTCATGCCCAGAGGATAGGGGGCGAGCGCCATTCATTCCAGCCGCTCCGACCGTGCGGATCACGCATGGGGTTGTGGCGCCCGACGCACGCGAAACCCAATGGTTTGCCGCTTTAAGTTGTGCTAGGAAAGTAACGTAGGGGAACCAAACGCTCACAAATCTCAAGGGGAAGCCAATGTCATCGCTCTTTGCCCGTCGTTCCATAGGTCTCATCAGTTGCATCGCGGTGCTCGGTTTGGTCGCCGCCTGCCAGCAGTCTCAGCCGGCTCCGCCCCCGGCGGCCCCCAAGCCGCCAGCCGCCGCGACGGCGCCGCCATCCGTGCCGATGGTGACGCTAGCCAAGAGATCCAACTTCCGCGAGGGGCCGAGCCTGAAAGCTCGAATCATTGCAACGCTGCCCGCGGGAACGTCGATGGTTCTCGTCGGTCCGGCGAACGCAGAGTGGGTACAGGTCAGCTACCAGAACCGGGTCGGATACGTGTACGGCAAGCTGCTGAAACACTGATCACGACAACGCTGCGTTCCTGAGGCGCCGGCTCATCCTCCTGCTCTCCATTGGAGGGCGGGAGGGGACGGCGGAGGTCCCGTGGGTGCTGCACGTTTTGGTGCTGCGGTTAACCGTCGCTCCCCAGCGGTGTCGGGCGCGGTCGCGCGATTCCCGTAATGTTCTCACGGCGGGGTAGCCCTCGGACTGGGCTTGACCTCGCTCGCTGCTTCAACAGTGCGACAGCGCGGGCAGATAGGGTGAATTCCGATTCCTGGCGCTCGCTTTGCCTCGCGAGCCGAAGCGACAGTCTCGCGACCGCGCGGAGCTGCCATGAGCACAACCGCCATTGCATGGCGCCCGCCCGCGCTCTAGGTTGACCGCGTCCATTTTCCCCAACGCAGAATCGGACCGCACTGCCATGTCCCTGATCGCTGAGCGCATGCATCGGATCAAGCCCTCGCCCACCATCGCCATGAGCGACAAGGCGAAGGCGCTGAAGGCCGAGGGCCGCGACGTGATCGGCCTCAGCGCCGGCGAGCCCGATTTCGATACGCCGCAGAACATCAAGGATGCGGCCAAGCGCGCGATCGACGCGGGCGACACCAAGTACACCGCCGTCGAGGGTACGCCCGCACTCAAGAAGGCGATCGCGGGCAAGTTCAAGCGCGAGAACGATCTCACATACGCGCCCAATCAGATCATCGTCGGCACCGGCGGCAAGCAGGTGCTGTTCAACGCGTTGATGGCAACCCTCGATGAAGGGGACGAGGTGGTGATCCCCGCGCCCTATTGGGTCTCGTATCCCGACATCGTGGCACTTGCCGAGGCGACGCCGGTGCCGGTCACCTGCTCGCAGAACAACGGCTTTCGCCTCCGCGCCGAGGACCTGGAAGCCGCGATCACGCCCAGGACCAAATGGCTGATCCTAAATTCGCCCTCCAATCCCACGGGCGCTGCCTACAGCGCGGAGGACCTGGGCCAGATCGCCGAGGTGCTGCTGCGCCACAAGGACGTCTGGGTCTTGACCGACGACATGTACGAACACTTGCTCTACGACGGTTTCAAATTCGCGACCATCGCCCAGGTGGAACCCAAACTCTATCAGCGCACGCTCACGATGAACGGCGTTTCCAAGGCCTATTGCATGACCGGCTGGCGCATCGGCTATGCGGGCGGACCGACTGAGCTGATCCAGGCCATGTCGACCTTGCAGTCGCAGTCGACCTCGAACCCCTCTTCGGTAAGCCAGGCGGCGGCGGTCGAGGCGTTATCGGGGCCGCAGGACTTCATTCCCCGCAACAATGCCGTCTTCAAGGAGCGCCGCGACCTCGTGGTTGACCTGCTCAACAAGGCGGCGGGGATTCATTGCCCCACACCCGAGGGCGCATTCTACGTCTATCCCTCTTGCGCCGGTGCGATCGGCAAGCGCACGCCAAAAGGCCGGACCATCGAGACCGATACCGACTTCGTGCAGTACCTGCTCGAAGCCGAGGGTGTGGCGGTGGTGCAGGGAGCGGCGTTCGGGCTCTCGCCGCATTTCCGCATTTCTTACGCGACCTCGACCGAGGTGCTGCGCGACGCCTGCAACCGCATCATCCGGGCGTGCGCGGCGCTGCGGTAAGCCGCTTATGGCGGGGACTCGCCCCCTGCGCTTGATCCCGGGAGTTCGGCCGCCCCGGCCGTGACGTCCGCGAGAGATTGGGGGGCGCGAATCTTGATGCGCGTCATTAAACCATGATCCGCCCCGCACACACCGACGAGGCAGCCTGGGCGCGCGGGTTGGTGCGCGCCGCCTATCAACACTATGTGCCGCGCATGGGCCGGGAACCGTCGCCGATGCAGGCGGATTACGCGGCGCTGATCGCCGCCCAAGAGGTACACGTGCTCGTCGAGGGTGGCGAGCGCGTGGGGCTGATCGTATTGCGGCGGGATCGGGACGCACTGTTCGTCGAAAACGTCGCCATCGACCCCGGACGTCGGCAGCGCGGCCACGGTTATGCCCTGATGGCATTTGCCGAGGGCGAGGCGCGCCGTCTCGGCCATGGCAAGATTAGCCTCTATACCCACGAGACCATGACCGAGAATCTCCGCTTCTATGCGCGCCTCGGCTTTCGCGAAGTGGGGCGGCAGGAGCAGGATGGTTTTCGCCGAGTCTTCTTGGAGAAGCACCTCGATACCGCGTGAGAGCATTGCCTGCTAGTGTCCCGATTCCGAAGTTCGCATGACCAAACGGCCAAGCTCAGATGCGAACGTCGGAATCATGGGGACACTAGCAACGCATTGATTGCTAGTGTGGCCTTCGGATTTGAAGTTCCTCTCCGAGCGGTCGGCGGTGATCGGAGGAACTTCAAATCCGCCACACTAGAGGTGCAATCCCCCCAAGAATTCCTTGACCGCCATCCAATTCTCATCGGCGCCCGTGGGATTGCGATCGATGCGCAGGGTGGACGATCCGTGCACACCGGCAATGCGCGGCACGAACTGAACCTTGATGGCGGCTGGAGCGGCGTCGAGGATCGCCTTGGCGTTCACGATCTCGTCGGGTGCCTTCGCCGAAGTGACAAAGATCGGCATGGTGAGATGGGCCGCTGCGTCGCGCACGCTGGTGCCGTTCAAGTACTCGCCGGGTGAAAAGGCGAGGATTGCCTTCACGTCTTGCGGATGTTTTGCCGCGAACACGAAGGCCAATGCCGCGCTGTAGCTACTTCCCCAGACGATGATGGGCCCGGTCAGGCCGTTCGCCCTCGCCCATTGCAGCGCGCCATCCATGTCCGTGAGCACGCCGTCATAACCTGTGCTGTGCCCTAAATGCTGAACGGTTTCGTTCGTCTGCCCCCACATCGAGCCGCCCGAGCGCTGATCGAGCGCGAGCGCATTATAACCAAGGTTCACCAGAACCGGCGCGATCGGCGCATATTCTCCACGGTTCGAGCCCGCCTGATGACAGAGCAGGATCAAGGGCTGCGCCTTGCTCGAAGCGGGATAGTAGTCCGCGAAGACGCGCACGCCATCGCTGGCCGCGAAGGAAACCGGTTCGGCGGCGCGGCTCGCGCTCGCGAGCACGAGCAAGACCGTCAGACAGAACAACCAGCGCATGGCGCCTTTCGACATTGGGCTCTCCGTCGCGGCTCTCCAGTGGAGCTTATCGATGTCCCGTCGGAGCTGGAATCACAAACGGGACACCGCTGCGCGACCGTCCTTGCGCGCGGGAAATCGGGGGATAGGCGGCTCCGGGCCGCTGCGCTAAAGTCCCGCCGAATTCGGTCTTTTCGGGAGGAGCGCGATCCATGACAGCGAAAGGCAAGGTTGCCCTCGTCACCGGCGCCGGCAGCGGCGTCGGCCGTGCCTCGGCGGTGGCGTTGATGCAGGCAGGTTATTCGGTGGTGCTCGCCGGTCGGCGCAAGGAGGCGCTCGATGAAACGGCGGCGCTGGGCACCAACTCCGGCGTCAAGGTTCTGGCGGTTCCGACCGATGTGGGTGACCCGGCCTCGGTGCGCGCGCTTTTCGCCAAAACGAAGGAGACCTTCGGGCGGCTGGACGTGCTCTTCAACAACGCCGGCACCGGCGCGCCCGCGATCCCCATGGAGGAGCTGACCTACGAGCAGTGGAAGACGGTGGTCGACGCCAACCTCACGGGCTCGTTCCTCTGCGCGCAGGAAGCAATCAAGATCATGAAGAACCAGACGCCGCGCGGCGGGCGCATCATCAACAACGGTTCGATCTCCGCGCACGTGCCGCGGCCGTTCTCGGCGCCCTACACCGCGACCAAGCACGCGATCACCGGCCTGACCAAGTCGATCGCTCTGGACGGCCGCAAGTACGACATCGTCTGCAGCCAGATCGATATCGGCAATGCCGCCACACCCATGACCGAGCGCATGACCAAGGGCGTACCGCAGCCAAACGGCTCGGTCGAGGTCGAGCCGCGGATGGACGTGGCGCACGTCGCGAGCGCGATCGTCTATATGGCGGGCTTGCCGCTCGACGCCAACGTGCACACCATGACCATCATGGCACCCAAGATGCCTTTCGTCGGCCGGGGTTGAGCGGAGCGTCGAATCGCGCGGTTCGGCGGCGCCTTTGATGGGGTTCTGCGCGCGCCGTCCGGCGCTCGCCTCGGCGGCGGTGCTGGTGCTTGCGGTCGCGCCTTGGCTTGCCGGGCGCGGTCTGCAAAATCCCGACGAGACGCGCTACGCCGAAATCCCCCGCGAGATGATCGCGCGTGGCGATTTCATCGTGCCCTATCTCAACGGCGTTCCGTTCTTCGAGAAGCCCGCGCTTGGCTACTGGCTCGAGGCGCTGTCGCTCGCGGTGTTCGGCCCGCACGAATGGGCGCTCAGGCTGTGGCCGCTCTTGTGCGCGGTGGTGACGGTGATGCTGGCCGCGACGATCGCGCGGCGCTGGTATGGAAGCGGCGCCGCCCTCGCGGCGGGGCTGGTCGCTGCCAGCTCGTTTCTGATCGTGCTCTATGCGCAGCTCGTAGCGCTCGATCTCTTGGTTGCGACATTGATCGCCGCCGCGCAAGCGGCATTCCTCGATGCCGCCATGCGCGGTCCCGGGACACCCGGGCGTGCTTATCTTCCGCTGCACGTCCTCTGCGCTTTTGCCGTGCTGGCCAAGGGCTTGATCGGAGTGGTGCTGCCGGGGCTCGCGATCCTGCCGTGGATTTTTCTGATGCGGCGCTTCGACGTGCTGCGCGGCTGCCTTTGGCTGCCGGGCGTGCTGGTGTTCCTGCTGATCGCCGTGCCCTGGCACGTCCTGGTCGAGCTTAAGCAGCCGGGCTTCCTGAGCTTCTATTTCATTCACGAGCATTTTCAGCGCTTCGCCACCACCGTTACCCATCGCCGCCAGGGCGTGTGGTTTCTGCCGACGGTGCTGCTGCTCGGCATGATTCCCTGGACCGGATTTCTTTGGCCGGCATTGCGACGGGCGTGGTCGGGTTGGCGGCGGCGAGCGGTGAGCGCGCCTGTTGATCTGTTCCTCATGCTCTGGGCGGTGACCGTCTTCCTGTTTTTCTGGTCCTCGGATTCCCAGCTTCCGGGCTATCTGCTGCCGATGATTTGTCCCCTCTGCGTGCTGGTGGGTCGCGCGCTCGCGGACGCCGAGTGGAGCAAGGAAACCGCCATCGCGATCGTGCCGTGGCTATTGGTGGCCGCGGCCATCGCGGTGATCTCGGGGCCGGTTGCCGGACGCGTTCCTGCGCTTGCCTCGCTCGTTGGCGCCGTCGGCCCCGCCTGGTACTTCCTCCCGGCGGCGGCCGCGCTTGCCGCCCTTGGCTCGGCGATCCTGCTGGTCCGGCGCTGGCGGGCGGCGATTGTCCCGATGCTCGTGGGCGGCGCGCTCCTGGTTTGGTTCGCGGGCATGCACGTGAGCGACATCCTGCAGCCGAGATCGATCCGCGATCTCCTGCTCGCGCACGCCGCGGAGATAGGCACCGCCGACGTGGTGGTCTATCGCTCCTACCTGCTGGACCCCGCTTTCTATCTCGCGCGTCCCGTCATCATGGTCGAGGCGGGCGAGGAGTTGGCATACGGTGCATCGCTCGCGCCGCGGCCCGACCTCATGATTTCCCGGGCCGACCTGCTCGAACGGCTGCGAAGCGGCCGGCCAACCTACGTGCTGGCGCGTGAAAAGGATGTGCCGTCGCTGTCGGAGACTCCGCTTCGCCGGATCGGCAGCGAGCCGCCGGTGGTGTTGCTGAGCAATATTCCGTGAATACGGGAGAATTGTCATTGTAGCTTAACGATATTCGCGGAGCCTCGGCCTGCCAAGACGAGGTGGCTCGAGTGATCCTCCTGCAATCAAAGATGCTCTGGCGGCTCCACCAATATTGGGACCGCAAACGCGGCCCCAGCCGCTGGATGCCGAAGCAGGGCGTGGACCCGGCCGAGCTTGTCGATATCCTGCCGAACCTCTTCATGCTGGACGCGATCGGCGTGCCGCCGCGGTTTCGGGTTCGCTTGGTCGGCACCAGCGTCGTCCGCCTGGTCGGCCGCGACAATACCGGCCGTTATTTTGACGACTTCGTCGAGCCCGATAAACAAGCGATCGCCCTCGCACCGTACTTCGCGGTCATCGATCTGGAACGCCCGATCGCCAAACGCGGAGCCTTGGTTTGGCTCGACAACCGCAGTTGGATCGAGACAGAGGCGCTGTTCTTTCCAGTCTCGTGCTCGGGGGTGGGAACCGACCTGATCCTCGGCGCGACCATCGAACTCGGGCGTGAGGCGCGATTGCGATCCGGCACCGCGAGCCGCAGTGTCGAATACGACAAGGCCCAATGGGGGCCTGATTTCGCTTTTGCCCCCGAGGCCGTTCCGTCGCTCGCCGCGGCGCAATAAATCGGCGGATAACCCGCAACGCGGGCGATGTTGCTGGTTTGTTCCAGAATACGCAAATGGCGTCGGTAAATCGCGTACGTGAACCCACTGATTTCCCGTTGCGCCTCAAGCTCAGCCGCGCGACGATTTTGTTGCAAAGAACCAAGAGGCGTCGCCCAGGGGCTCGTCTCTGCGAGGGGTCCCGACGCCGCCTCCCTGAATTCAGCGCAGGAGGAGGCGCGTATGAACGGCAGAGCAGCGGCACCGCGCACGGCGGCGTTGGTGGGGCCTTACCTTTCGGGCAAGACGACTCTGCTGGAGGCGCTGCTCTTCGCCACCGGCGCGGTCAACCGGCGCGGTACCGTCAAGGACGGCAACACCGTCGGCGACGCCTCCCCCGAAGCGCGAGCGCGACAGATGACCACCGAAGTCAATGTCGCGCATACCAACTTCCTTGGCGACCCCTGGACCTTCCTCGACTGTCCCGGCTCGGTTGAGCTGCTCTACGAGGCGCAAGTGGCGCTGCTCGCCTCGGACGTGGCGGTGGTGGTGTGCGAACCCGAGGTGGAGCGTGCGCTCACCTTGAGCTCGCTGTTCAAGTTTCTGGATGCACACTCGATTCCCCACATCGTCTTCATCAACAAGCTCGACACTTCTTCCGCCCGCGTGCGCGACGTAATGGCGGCGATCCAGTCGGTTTCCGAGCGTCCACTGGTGTTGCGCCAAGTACCGTTGCGCAGCAAGGAAGGCGCGATCACCGGCTATGTCGATCTGGTCAGCGAGCGCGCCTATCAATACAAGCCGGGGCAGGCGTCGGACCTGATAAAGCTGCCCGATGATTTCTGGGACCACGAGCGCCAAACGCGCACCAGCCTGGTCGAGAAACTGGCCGACCACGACGACAAGCTGCTGGAGCAGCTACTCGAGGACGTCGAGCCGTCCAAGGAGGAGATATACCGTCACTTGGCCGCGGATTTGAGCCGTGACCTGATCGTTCCCGTGCTGCTCGGCTCCGGGCAGCATGAGCATGGCGTGCGCCGGCTGCTGAAGGCGTTGCGGCACGAGACGCCGGAACCCACGGTTACCGCGGAGCGGCTCGGCCTCAAGCCCGGTAACGGCGATGCCGTGGCACAGGTGATCAAGACCTATTATCCCCCAAGCACGGGGAAGCTCTCGCTGGTCCGCATCTGGCGCGGCACCGTCACTGAGGGCATGAACCTCAATGGCGTTCGTGTCGCGGGTGTGCTCAGGACGAACGGCGCGAAACAGGAAAAGCTCGGTTCGGCGGGGCCGGGCGAGGTGGTGGCGCTGGCGCGTCTCGAAGGGATTGCCACCGGCACTGTGCTCACGGGCGGCGGCGCCGCGCCGGTCTTGCCGCACCCGGCGATGCCGAAGCCGGTCTACGGTTTGGCCATCACCGCCGAGCGGCGCAATGACGACGTGAAGCTCTCGGGCGCAATCCAAAGAGTGATCGAGGAGGACCCGACCCTGGTCCTCGCGCATGATCAGGACACACAAGAGCTGCAGCTCTGGGGCCAAGGCGAAATTCACCTGCAGATCGCGCTCGACCGGATGAGAACCAAGTACAATCTCCCCGCGGTGACGCGCAGGCCGCAGGTTCCCTACAAGGAAACGATTCGCAGGGGGACGGCACAGCATGCGCGCTTCAAGCGCCAGAGCGGCGGTCACGGCCAGTTCGCGGACATCCAAATCGAGGTGAAGCCGCTGCCGCGCGGCTCGGGCCATGTCTTCATCGATTCCGTCGTCGGAGGCGCCATCCCCAGGAATTACATCCCGGCGGTGGAGGACGGGGTGAACGAATATCTCCGCCAAGGTCCGCTGGGATTCCCAGTGGTTGACGTATCCGTCAACTTGATCACCGGCCAGTTCCATACGGTCGACAGCTCCGATCAGGCCTTCAAGACCTGCGGGCGCATGGCCATGAGCGAGGCCCTTCCTAAGTGCGATCCGGTGTTGCTCGAGCCGATTCACCATGTGGAGATTTCAATTCCGAACGCCTTCACCTCTAAGGTACAGCGGTTGGTGTCGGGGCGGCGCGGGCATATCCTGGGCTATGACGCCAAGGAGGGCTGGTCCGGCTGGGACACCGTGAGCACCAACATGCCGCACTCGGAGCTGCACGACCTGATCGTCGAGCTGCGCTCGATCACACTCGGAGTTGGGACCTACACCGACCGCTTCGCCCACCTGCAGGAGCTGACGGGCAAGCTTGCCGAGAAGGTGATGGCGAACCGGGCGGAACAAGCGGCTGAGTAGCGGCGCATTCCGCGGCTGGATTTCGCCACAATTCGGGGTGCCTGCCATTCACGCAGGCCTCGCGCGGGATTGATTTGCGATCTGCGCTGCGCGATCCGATATGGGAGAGGGCGGGCAATGGTTGTTAGGAGACGAGTATGCTGATCAAGCGGCGGCGCGGCTGGGAAATTCCCGAGCGGGAAGCGACTTCGGAAACGATCTATCACGACCGGCGTCGCCTGGTGCAGGCGATGGGGTTGGGCGCGATCGGGGTCGCGCTCGGCTCGCTCCCCTCGGCGCCCTACGTCCACGCTGCCGAGGCGAGCGCCGATCCATCGGCCGGGCTCTACCCCGTAAAGCGCAACGAGCTTTTCACTCTCGATCGCCCGCTCACCGCGGAGAAGATCGTCGAGCACTACAATAACTTCTACGAATTCAGCACCGACAAGGATCTGGCCAGCGAGGCGCAAGCGCTGCCGATCCGGCCCTGGACCATCAGCATCGAGGGGATGGTGGAAAAGCCCTTCACCATCGATATCGACGATCTGCTGAAGAAGATGCCGCTCGAGGAGCGGCTCTACCGGCATCGCTGCGTCGAAGCGTGGTCGTTCACGGCGCCGTTCAGCGGCTTTCCGATGAAGGCGCTGGTCGATCTCGCGAAACCGCTGAGCTCGGCGCAATACATCGAGACGAAGAGCTTCGAGAATCCGAAGGTTGCGCCCGGGCAAAACGCGTTCTTTTACCCCTGGCCCTATACCGAGGGCGTCACCATGGCGGAGGCGACGAACGAGGTCGCGTTCCTGGTGACCGGCCTCTATGGCCACCCGCTGCCAAAGCAGGACGGCGCGCCGCTGCGCATGGAGCTGCCGTGGAAGTACGGCTTCAAGTCCGCGAAGTCGATCGTCAAGTTCACCTTCACCGACAAGCGCCCGGTTTCCTTCTGGGAACAGTTGCAGGGCAGCGAGTACGGCTTCTGGGCGAACATCAACCCGGACGTGCCGCATCCGCGCTGGAGCCAAGCGAATGAGCGTGTGCTCGGCACCGACCAGCGCCGCCCAACCTTGATCTGGAACGGCTACGGCGATTTCGTCGCGCATCTCTACGACAACCTCAAGAGCGAGCGGCTATTCGCCTGAGGTCGTGACCGCCTTTCAGCGCGGGCAGAGGGGCGTGAGCTTCATCTGCGCGAGAGCCGCGCGGCCCAAGAGGCCATAGGGATTGGCCAGGGTCTCGAACAGCTCGAAGTGGTTGTAGTTGGCGCCGACCAGCAGGTCGACGGGCTTTCCCGCATCCTTGACCGCCTGGGCGAAGTCGCGGTTCTGGCGCTGAAACTCCGGCGTCTCGAGACTGCCATAGGCGACGACGAGCGGCACGCTCAATCGATCTAGATGGCGGATCGGGCTCAGCGTGTTCTCGATCGTCTCGTCGATGCGCACGTAGCGGCTGAGCGCCGAGAGCCGGACCGGCTTCAGGTCATAAATCCCACTGCAGCAGAGCCCACCCTTGAGCACGTTGCCGGACGCGCCGAATTCGTTCCATTGGCTGGTGAGCGCCACGGCGGCGAGATGGCCGCCCCAGGAAAAGCCGCTCAGATAGAGTTGCGTCGGGTCGATGCCGAGGCGCGCCGCGTTGCGCCAGACCCAGACGATCGCGTGGCGCACCTGATTGGCCATTGGCACTAGGCTGCCGCCGGTGCTGGCGACCGGTGCAAAATCGAGCGCGATAAAGTGGGCACCCGCGCCCGCGAAAAGCTCGGCGAGGAAACCATTGTCCTTGGCGGACCCCAGACGCCAGGCGCTGCCATGCACGAAAATCTGTGCTGGCGCGTGCGGCCGTTTCGTTCGGTATAGATCGAGTTGCTCGATCTCCATGGGCCCATAAGCGAGGCGCTCGGGTGCCCCGATCCGCGTGCGGACCAAGTCGCTGTTGCTGGCGAAGCGCGCGAGCATTTGCTCGCGATTGGGGGCGTAAGCGCTTTGATCGTAGGCGGCATCCAGCTCCGCTTGATCATAGTCGAGGAAAACGCGCGGCCCCTTGGGGCGGGCCGGCGGCGTGACGGTCGGCTGCGGTGTGTCCTGTTGCGCGATGGCGGGGGCGGCGGCGACTGCCGTCGCGGCGCAGGCGGTCGCGATCACGGCGCGCCGGCTGAGCGCGGGGTTGGAACCTTTCTCGTCCGTGGTCATGCAGCCTCGCGCAGGATGCGCTCCGCCGCCGCGGTGAAGACCTGACAGCCCAGTACGATGTCGTCTTCCTTGGTGTCCTCGCTGAAGTGGTGGCTGACCCCGCCGATGCTGGGCACGAACAGCATGCCGGCGCGAAGGTGACGTGCGAAAATCTGCGCGTCATGGCCGGCGGCGCTGGGCATGCGCAGATGCAGCTTGGGGGCTTGCCGCTCCGCGGCCCACTCGAGTGCATCCTGGAACTTCGCGTCCATCGCGCTCGGCGTTACCCGGGATACCGGTTCGAGCACGGCTCGGCAGGGTCCGCGCTCGTTCGATTCCCGAACGATCTCCTCGAGCGTGCGCTCGAGCAGGAGAAGCCGCTCCGGATCGACGTCGCGGAACTGGAACAGCATCTCGGCCTTGCCGGGGATGATGCTGGGAGCACCAGGGTCGAGCGTGATCTTGCCGGTGGTCCAGACCGACCGCGGGCCGGCGACCGACGGGAAGCGCCGGTCGATCTCGGCCGCGAGGCGCACCAGCGCAACCCCGGCGTCGCGGCGCACCGGCATTCGCGTGGTCCCCGCGTGATTCTGCTGCCCGTGAAATACGATGCGATAAAGGTGAATGCCGACGATCCCCGTGACGATCCCAAGACGCAGCCCGCCGCTGTCGAGGGTATCGCCCTGCTCCACATGGGCCTCGAGGTAGCCGACGTAGCGGCGGGGATCGAGGGTGAGACGCGGGCGGCCCGCGAGCCCCGCTTCGGCGAGCGCCTCGCGCAGACGTTTGTCGCCGATCCGACCGTGGGCCGCGTCGATCATATCCTCGCCGATCTCGCCGCAGAAGGACCGGCTCCCGAGCAGCGCGCCATAGTGCCCCTCCTCGTCCGCCCAGGCACCGACGTCAATGCCAAGATCGGCGGTCCGTGGATCCTCGGCGAAAGCACGCGCCACTTCGAGCCCGTAGATGACGCCCATCGCGCCGTCGAGCCATCCGGAATAGGGCTGTGTCTCCAGGTGCGAGCCCATCAGAAGCGTGCGCCCCCGCGCGCGGCTCGTTCCCAGCACCGTGCCGATCCCGTCGATCGTGGGCTCAAGTCCCGCTTCGCGCATACGCTCCGTCACCCAACGCCGCGCCGCCATGTCGTCGGGCGAATAGGTTGGACGATGAACGCCGGTCTCGTAGCGGCCGAATTGCGCGAGTCGGCGCAGGTCCGCCAACAATCGCTCGCCCCGAATGGTCGGCATTTCGCGGCCTCCTAAAGCTGATATTCTCAATTTACGCCAAGATCGACCGAATGAAAGTCGCGCTCGTTGGTATCCATGTTCTCGAGATTGAGAAATGTGCATTCGCTCTGCACGAAGTGCGGTCCGGCGTGCCAGGTCGCGACGTGGAGCTTGATGACGCGATCGCCGTTGATGCGGAACGCCGCGATCTCGTCGAGCCGCGGCCGGGCCGTGTCGGCGGGATCGCCGGGCGGTGCCACCGCGATCAGCCATTCGGCTCCGTTGAGTGCGCCGAGGCATTGGGTGACGCGCCGGTGGCGCGCAATCCGAGTAAAGGCGAGCCCGACATGCGGAAGGTGCATCAGCCATATCCGGGGTTGCCCATGGTGCAGTACCAGTTGCGCCTCGGCCGGATTGCGCGCGGGATCATAGGCGGGCCCTTGACCCTGTCCCATGGCGCGGCGCGGCTCGACGATCTGGCCGAAGGGCGCGAACGCGCTCGCGGTCAGCGCGCGGACCGCAAGCTTATGCCTGGGGATAGAGGTCCCGCTCATGGAGTCGTCACTTTGGGGTTGCGCGGGTCTGCAGACATCGAGGCACCTCCGCGATGTGGCCAAGTAATGGGGTCATGCGTGCGTGGGGATTGCAACCACGCGCTCGGTCTGGAATCCTGCCATGAACACTTGAGAAGGGAGAAGCCATGACTATCAAAGTGGGGGACAAGGTTCCCTCGGTGAAGCTCAAATACAAAGCCGAGGAGGGCGTCAAGGACATCACGACGGATGAAGTATTTTCCGGCAAGAAAGTTGTGCTGTTCGCGCTTCCCGGCGCGTTCACGCCGACCTGTTCGGCAAAGCACGTGCCGGGGTTCGTGCAGAGCTACGCCGCGTTAAAGCAAAAGGGCGTCGATGCCATTGCGTGCCTCTCCGTTAACGACGCCTTCGTCATGGGCGCCTGGGGCAAGGATCAAAAGGCCGACGGAAAGGTGCTGATGCTCGCCGACGGCAATGGCGATTTCACCCGCGCCGTGGGCCTGGAGCTCGATGCCCGCGCCAACGGTCTCGGCATGCGTTCGCGGCGCTACGCGATGGTCGTCGAGAATGGCGTGGTAAAAGCGCTCAATGTGGAAAACCCCGGTGCGTTCGAGGTTTCAAGCGCCGAGGCCATTCTGAAAATTCTGTAGGGCTTCGATGTCCCGGGGAGCCGCTGTGGGTGGCTTCCCGGGGGAGATGACATGTACTTCGATCGACGGCTCTGGCGGCTGACGCGCGGCGCGCGCGGGCGAATCGCGGCGGCGGTGGTCGTGGGGCTGCTCGCCGCCGCCTTCGGCATTGCACGGTTCGCTCTCCTCGGCTGGCTGCTCGCTCTGGTGTTCGAAGGGGCGCCGACGAGCTCTCTTGTGATTCCCGTGCTCGCGGTCGCGGCGGCGGTGCTGATCCGCGGGGCGCTCGAACATATTCGCACCATGATCGCGCACGGGACCGCGGCGCGCATCCAGGAGACTCTGCGGGGCCTGCTCTACGACAAGGTGGTGGCGCTTGGCCCGGCGTGGTTTGCGGGCGAGCGCACCGGCGGCGTGATGCTGTCGGTCATCGACGGCGTCGAGCAGCTACAAACCTTTTTCGGGCAATACCTGCCGCAGCTCTGCGTCGCCGCGCTGACTCCGCTCGCGATTTTCGCGTTCATCGCCTGGTGGGACGTGCCGGTGGCGGCGGTCATGCTGGGCTTCGCGCTGTTGTGTCTTGCGCTTCCGGCCGCCTTTCATCGCCTCGACCGGCGCTCCAGCATGGCGCGCCAGAAAACCTTCAAGGAATTCGGCGCCGAGTTTCTCGACGCGATCCAGGGGCTTGCGACACTCAAAGCCTTCGGCCAGAGCGCCGCCTACGGACGGATGCTCGCCGACAAGGCGCGCGCGCTTTCCGCCAGCACCATGTGGGTGCTCTCGACCGGCATAATGACTCGAGGCGTCACGGATGTCGGCATCGCGCTGGGCGCCGCCGCGGCGCTCGGTCTCGGCGTTTATCGGGTCTCGCATGGACTGATGACGATGCAGGCGCTGCTCATCGTGTTGATGGCGGGGACCGAGATCTTCCGTCCGCTGCGAGATCTGCGCAGCGTGCTGCATCAGGGGATGGTGGGACAGGCGGCGGCGGTCGGCATCACCGCGCTGCTGGAAGCGGAGCCGCCGTTGCCGGCGGGAACAGGAACTCGGGTCGCTTCGATTACGCCCAGCATCGCATTCGATGGCGTGGCGTTCAGCTATCCAGGGCGGCGCCGCGCGGCGCATGACGGGCTTTCTTTTTCGGTCGCGGCCGGCGAGCGTGTCGGCATTGTGGGGCCGAGCGGCTCCGGTAAGTCCTCGATCGCGCGGCTGCTGCTGCGTCTCTATGACCCCCAGGTGGGGACGGTGCGGATTGGTGGGCATGATCTGCGCACGCTCGATCCGGAGCAGCTCCGCAGCGGGATCGCGGTGGTGCAGCAGGACACCTACCTGTTCCACGGCACTGTCGAAGAGAATTTGCGCCTGGGCAAGCCCGATGCGACCCAGGCGGAACTCGAAGCGGCGGCGCGGGCCGCGAACGCGCACGAGTTCATTGCGGCGCTGCCGATGGGCTATGCGACGGTGATCGGCGAGCGCGGCACCAAGCTTTCCGGTGGACAGCGCCAGCGCGTGGCGATCGCGCGCGCGTTGTTGCGCAATGCGCCGATCCTGATCCTCGACGAGGCGCTCTCGTCCGTCGATGCCGAGAATGAAGCGGTCATTCAGCAGGCGCTCGACCGGCTTATGGTCGGCCGAACCACGCTCATTCTCGCCCATCGCCTGTCGAGCGTGATCGACTCCGACCGCATCCTGGTCCTCGATCAAGGCCGTGTTGTCGAAAGCGGGCGACATGCCGATCTGATCCGCCGCGACGGCCCTTATCGCCGCCTGATGGGCGCCCAAGCCGACGAGCGCCAGGGCGAAATCGGCGGCGCTATTGCGGAGCGCGAACCCAGCACTCGGCCGGTCGATCTGCTGGTGGGCGGCGCGGTCGAGGCGGAGTCGGCGGATTCGATACTGCGTGCCGAACGCCTTGATTGGGGCGCCACTTTGGGCGCACTCATGCGGATCATCGCGCCTTGGCGCGGGCAGTTGGCGGTTACGGTGCTGTCGGGTGTCGGGCGCGTCGCGGCTTTCATCGGCGTTGGTATCGTCAGCGCGCTGGCGGTCGCGGCGGTGAAGGTGGGTGCACCGACCGCGGGTCTGCTGGTCGTGCTGGCGCTGATCGCGCCGCTCGCGGGCGCGCTGCACTGGCTCGAATCCTGGCTTGCCCACGACATGGCCTACAAGCTGCTTGCGGAAATGCGGATCGCGCTCTTCGCGAAGCTGGATGCGCTGGCGCCCGCCTACCTGCTGCGCCGCCGCTCGGGTGACCTGGTTGGGCTCGCGACCCAGGACGTGGAGACCGTCGAGTATTTCTATGCGCACACCCTGGCGCCGGCGGTGGTGGCGGTGCTCGTTCCTGCCGTGGTTCTCGCGACGCTCGCTGCGGTTGCGTGGCCCGTGGCGCTCGCGTTGTTGCCGTTTCTGCTGTATGCGAGCTTGGCGCCGGCGCTGCTGCGCCGCCGCGTCGATCGGCTGGGCGCACATTCGCGCGAGGCGCTGGGTGGCCTCGTCGCCCACGTCGCCGACTCGATTCAAGGCCTCGCTGAATTGGCGGCGTTCCAGGCGACCGATCGCCGGCGTGTGGATTTTCTCGAGCGCGTGCGGGCCTATCACGCTATTCGGCTCGCGTTCTTCCGTGATCTCTCCTGGCAGGCGGCGGCGCTTGAAGTGGCGACGGGGCTTGGCGGCCTGGCGGTCGCCGGCATCGGTGCCATCCTCGCGGCGCGAGGCGCCCTTGCACCCACGGTGCTGCCGGTTTTGACGCTGCTCGCCGTCGCGGCATTTCTCCCGGTCTCCGAGATCGCCAATGTGGGCCGGCAACTCGCCGACACCTTCGCTTCGACGCACCGCCTGCAGGCGGTTCACAACGAGCCGGTGCCGGTGGTGGACGGCCCCGATTCTCCCGCGGAGCCGGCGCAGGGCGGCTCCGCCATCCGCTTCGATCGCGTGGGCTTTGCCTATCCGGGTGGGCGGGCCGCGGCGCTTTCGGAGGTGAGCCTGGAAATTCGCCCGGGCGCGACGGTGGCGCTGGTCGGCCCTTCGGGGGCGGGCAAGACCACGGCCGCCAATTTGCTGCTGCGATTCTGGGATCCGAGCGCCGGCAGCATCCGTCTCGACGGTCACGATCTCCGCAGCTTCGGTCTCGATCAATTGCGTCGGCGCATCGCGCTGGTGGCGCAGGATACTTACCTGTTCAACGACACGCTGCGCGCCAATGTGCGTTTGGCGCGGCCTGGCGCCGACGACGCCGAGGTCGAGCGCGCGATTGCGCGCGCGGCGCTCTCGGACTTCGTCGCGAGCCTTCCCGACGGGCTCGATACGGTAGTGGGCGAGCGCGGCGTGCAGCTCTCGGGCGGTCAGCGCCAGCGCGTCGCCATCGCTCGCGCCTTTCTCAAGAACGCGCCGGTGTTGATCCTCGACGAGGCGACATCGCATCTCGACGCGATCAGCGAGGCGCAGGTGCGCCAGGCGCTCGGCGATCTCATGCGCGACCGCACCACCATCGTGATCGCGCATCGCCTTTCCACCATCCGCGGCGCAGATTTGATCGCCGTGCTCGAACAAGGGCACTTGGTCGAGACCGGCACCCATGACGCGCTGCTGGCACGCGGCGGCCTCTACGCGAATTTGGTGCAAAGGCAACTGGGGGTCGGCCGCGCCGCGGCGGAATAACCGACATCGGGCTGCGGCCCCGCGCCGGTTGAATTGGACCCTCGGCCCCGTCACACTGCGTCATGCCCAATCGATCCGGCGGCGTGAAGCGGCGCCCGCGGCGCTCGTCCAGGCCTGTGAAAACGAGTACGACCAAAAAAGCTCCGGCCAAGCGCGGAGCCGCGTCGCTGCGCAATCTGCTGCACTTGAGCGAGGAGCGCTTTCGTTCGGTGATTGAGACGGCGGCCGCGCCGATCCTGCTGTTGTCGCCCGACTTGACCGTCCTTGAGTTCAATTCCGAGGCCGAGCGCGTCTACGGCAGGCCGCGGGGGAAGGTTTTGGGACGCGGCTATTTTCGCGCTTTCGGCGCCAAAGGGCAGGGCGGGCTGACGCGCGTTGATTTCGAGCACGCGCTGGGGGGCCGCTCGATCCACGGCGTCGAAGGCCGCGTGCGGCGTCCCGACGGCTCCGAGCGCGTCCTGCTCTGGAATGCCAGCCGCCTTGCCGACGCGACGGGCGCGCCGCTGGGTGTGATCGCGGTGGCGCAGGACATCACCGAGCGACAGCGCGCGGAAGAGGCGCTGCGCGAACGCGAGGCGCGCCTCAGCTCGGTAATTTCGACCGCACCTGACGCGATCATCACGATCGACGAGCGGGGCGTCATTCAATCCTTCAGTACCGCCGCGGAAGGTCTGTTCGGCTACGCCGCCGGCGAGGTCATCGGGCGCAACGTCAAGATGCTGATGCCGTCGCCGCATCGTGAGCGGCATGACGCTTATCTTGAGCGCTACATGCACACGGGCGAGAAGCGCATCATCGGCATCGGCCGCCAGGTGGAAGCCCGGCGCAAGGACGGGACCGTCTTCCCGATCGAACTCGCGGTCGGCGAGGTGCATCTCGGAGAGGCCCGCGTGTTCACGGGCTTCATCCGCGACCTCACCGAGCGCACGAAGATGGAGCAGGACCTGCGCCAGGCGCAGAAGATGGAGGCTATCGGCCAGTTGACCGGCGGTCTGGCGCACGATTTCAACAATCTGCTCACCGTCATTTCCGGCAACATGGAAATGCTGGAGCGTCGGCTCGACAGGGCCGAAGACGTCGAGATTCTCCGGGAAGCGCAGGAGGCGGCGGAACTCGGCGCCAAGTTATCGAATCGATTGCTTGCCTTCGGGCGACGCCAGCAGCTTGTTCCCAAGCCGATCAACTTGAGCGATTTGGCCGCGAGCATGCTCGATCTTTTGCGGCGCACGCTCGGCGAGACCATCCGTATCGAGACCCGCCTTGCCGCAGACTTGCGAATGGTCATGGCGGATCCAGGCCAAGTCGAGAACGCGCTGCTCAACTTGGCGCTCAACGCGCGTGACGCCATGCCGTCGGGCGGCCTGTTGGTGATCGAGACCGCCGATATCGATCTCGATCCCGCCTATGCGGTGGCGCACGCTGACGTTACGCCGGGCTCCTATGCGATGCTGGCGGTGACCGACACCGGCGTCGGCATGTCGAGCGAGGTGCGCGAGCGCGCCTTCGAGCCGTTCTACACGACGAAGGGGCCAGGCCAAGGGAGCGGGCTCGGCCTCAGCATGATTTATGGTTTCGTCAAACAATCGGGCGGCCACGTGCAGCTCTACAGCGAATCCGGCCGAGGCACCACGGTGCGCATCCTGCTGCCGGCGCAAGCGAGCGACGCGTTGCGGAAGGGCAAGCGGTCGGAGCCGATCGCCGCAGGCAAGGTCAACGGCGAAACCATCCTGGTGGTCGAGGACGATCCGCGAGTGCGCCGCGTCTCCGTGCGTCGCCTGCGGGACTTGGGGTATCGGGTGATCGAGGTCGATAACGGACCGGCGGCGCTCGAAGTGCTGCGGCGGGAAGGCAATATCGACCTGCTGTTCACGGACGTCGTCATGCCGGGCGGCATGAGCGGGATCGACCTTGCCCGCAAGGCGCGCGAATTCCGGCCCGCGCTCAAGGTGGTGTTCACGTCGGGCTATGCGGAACAAGCGATCATCGAAAGCGGCATGCCGACCGTCAAGACGGGTTGGCTCGCCAAGCCCTACAACAGCCGTGACCTCGCGGCCAAGATGCGCGAATTGCTGGACGCATGAACGCCGCCTCTCGCTCCTCTTGCGCCAAAACCAATCATGCCCGACACATCCTCAGCGACTTTCCGTTGATCCGCATCGCCGAGCAGTTCACGGTATGCCGCAATTGCAAGGGGGGTTGTACACGGTGAACCCGAAATATTGGGACGACGGTACTCCCACGTAGAGCTGGAAAGGGTTCTGCGCATTTGGCTGCGCGAACGTACTCGGAGGAAAGTTATCTCTGCTGACCAACGGCGCAGGGCTCCCCAACTTCGCCGTTACCGAGGCGACGATTGCCGCGCAGTCGCAGGGGCTGGTATACGCCTCGAACCCGGCAGTCACTCTGTCCATTTGGCTGTCGGTAAGCGGCGGGGCTGCCATAGCGATGCCGCTCACCAAGGGCACAACGCCCAACACAGGAAGGCCCAGCAGTGGAGCAAATATCCGCACGCCATCCTCCATCTGACAGTGCAGCGGCAAGCGGGTCGGCTGATAAACACCCAACTAGAACTATAAATCCTAGTACCCCGCAAAGGCGCATCAGTCGTAATCACTCGTGGCCAATTCGCGCGGAGAGCGAGACCTAATTGGGTACCGGCCGCGTGGGACATCCGGGAGTGCGCCCAGACTATGCAGATGCGGGCACGCCGGGGTCGCGCACGAGCTGACCGCTCATTCGATCACTTCGTCAGCGCGCGCGAGGAGCGTCGGTGGGATGGTCACGCCAATAGCCTTGGCGGTCTTGAGGTTGAGCGCCAGGTGGAAGGTTCGCGGCGCCTCGAAGGGCAGATCGGCGACTTTGGCGCCATGCAGTAGCCGGTCGGCATATTCAGCGGCCCGTTGAAAGTTCTCCGTCGGCTCCAGCCCGTAGGACGCGAGTGCGCCGTCCTCTACCTCGAAGACGAAAGTGTGAATGGCCGGGATCCGCCGCGCGATCGCAGCGGCAATCAGGTTCGCCCGGCCGGTCACGATCACCGGGCTGGCCCAGACGATCAGCCCACTGAGGTCCCGCGCCTCGTCGCGATCGAGCACGGTCGCGACGTCGGATGGCGACGCAACGCCGAGCAGCACGATCTGCGGCCCGCCCGCGGCGGCCATAGCCTTGGCCTTCGCCAGCATCGGGACATGGTTAGGATTTCCGATGTCGTAGACGAGACCGACGCGCTTCATCGGCCCGGCGAGCTGGTCGAGCAGTTCGACCTTCTTGGGCAGCAGCGCATCATCCAGGGTCAGAATGCCCGTGACATTACCGGTCGGTCGCGCCACCGATTTGGAAAAGCCGAGGGCCACGGGATCGGCGCAGAACGCCACCACAATCGGAATCGATTGCGTCCTTTTGACGAGGTCCGGCACC
This sequence comes from Allostellaceae bacterium, assembly GCA_035517495.1. GTDB lineage: Bacteria > Pseudomonadota > Alphaproteobacteria > ATCC43930 > CGMCC-115725 > DASZHJ01. Next base: position 86,125 of record DATIYT010000141.1, read on the forward strand.
GCAGCCGCATTAATTGTGACGATGACGGCGGGTTGCGCGGCGACCACGCGTTCGGCGAGATCCGGAATGCGCGCGGCATCGTTAGACGCATAAGGCTCGGCGACAAACGTTTGTCCCTCGATATTGCCGAGACCGCGAAGCCCATCGCGGATGGCATCGAAGGCGGTCGTGTCGGCGCCGAAGCCGACCGCGAGAAAGGCTACGTGCGGAATGGTGACCGCCGCGCGAACCGTTCCCGGTCCCGCGACCGCCACGCCGCCGACCATTAGGACAAAATCGCGTCGCCCGATCACTCGATTACCTCGTCGGCTTCCGCAAGGAGGAATTTGGGTACGGATAAGCCGAGCGCGTTCGCAGTCTTCAGATTGATCGAGAGCGTGAACCTCGAAGCCTGATAGAACGGGATGTCTCCCGGCTTAGCGCCACGCAGAATGGCATCGATGTCGCGCGCCACACGCCGGTTCAGCTCCACGAGATCGAAAGCATAGGCGATGAGGCCGCCCGCGCTGACAAAGTCGCGAATGGCGAACATTGCCGGAAGCCGTGTCGCGGCGATCGCATCGACGATTGGGACGCGGTACTGCGCCGAGTCGGGGTTGTCCGCGACTAAGATCGCTTGGGCGCCTTGACGTCGAATATCGTCGATTGCTGCACGATAGATCGTCTCGCTCGAAGGCAGCTCGACCAGCGAATGGATTGAGGTAAGTCCCGCGGCGCCGGCGGCAGAGCGCATCGCCGCGCCTTGGGCGCTTTCCCATTGTACCCGTAAGGCAAGGAATGCGAGCCTCGATAACGACGGGATGATCTGGCGCAACAATTCGATCCGTTTGCCGTAGATCGACGGCCCAGCGTCTACGCTTACGCCCGTCACGTTGCCGCCGGGATGCGCCAGGCTCTGGGCGAGACCCTGACCGAGCGGATCAGCGGTCAATGCGACGATCGGGATCGAGTTGGCGGGCGCCTTGAACAACAGTACACCCGGACCCACGACATAAATGACGTCTGGGTTGCTGCGGATCACCTCGGCGGCTAATGCGGGGGGACCAGCAGTGTCCTGCTCCCGGCCGTATCGCTCGACGCTCAGATTCTGACCTTCGACGTGGCCAAGCCGGCGCAGCTCCTCAAACAGTGCGCGATAAATAGGGCTCTGGCTCTTCTCATTCATCAGCACGATCGGTTCCGAGGGGCTGAAGATAGCGAGCCGCTGGCTTCGATCGCTCTGTTGTGCAGCAGCTGCTGAGATCGCCCCAGAAGCCAGCACGCCGGCCAAAAACGTTCGTCGTATCACTCGATCACCTCGTCGGCACGCCCAGGACCGCTGCCGGGATGGTGAGACCGAGCGCCTTCGCAGTCTTGAGGTGGGTCTCACCGTTTCGGCGGTGCTGGCGGCGCGTAGTAGTATCCTGAACCCAACCGTCTTAGAGCGCTACATCGACGGGCTTCGCAAGGCCGGCCTGCCGGAATGACCTTTCACCCCCTCGAAACCGCCGCGGCGAAGACATAGCCTGCGCCGCGCACGGTCTTGATCAGCTCGGGGTGTTGCGGGTCGCGCTCGATCTTGCGGCGCAGCCGCACGACCTGCGTGTCGATCGTACGGTCGAAAGCTTCCCATTCCCGGCCCTTCACCTGGTCCATCAATTGGTCGCGGTTCAGCACCCGGTTCGGATTGCGCGCGAGGACGCGCAGCAGCTCGAACTCGCCTGAAGTCAGCGGAACCACATCGCCGCCCGGCCGGCGCAACTCCCGCCTCACCAAGTCAAGGCTCCAACCCTGGAAGCGCAGGGTCGTGCCGGCGTTGTCGGTGGCGGCCGTATCGGGCGAGACCGGCAAGGGTTGCGTTCGCCGCAGTACCGTTCTGATTCGCGCCAGCACCTCGCGCAGGTGGAAGGGCTTGGCGATATAGTCGTCTGCCCCGGCCTCCAGCCCCGCCACGCGATCGATCAAGTCGCCCTTGCCCGTCAAAATGATGATAGGGACTGGAGAGCGTTGGCGAATGGCGCGCGCAAGCGTGAGCCCGTCCTCGCCGGGCATCACCAGATCGAGCAGAACCAGATCGATCTTTTCGCGGTCGAGCACGGCGCGCATGGCCTTTCCATCCGCGGCCTCGCTGACCTTGATCCCTTCCTCGGCGAGGTAGCGCCGCAGCATGGTGCGGATACGGTCCTCGTCATCGACCACGAGGATATGTAGCGGTTCGGACATCTCGGAGACGTGTGTCACGCAATGTCACAATTCGGCGCAGAACGATACCAAAAACCACTGAAATTGGCATTCGCGTGTGACATCGGGCGGATACATCTTGCGTACACGAAGGGATCCTGGTTGCAGGCGAGGGAGCAGGGCCATGGGATATGTACAGGCGGTCTCGACAGGTTCGACCGGCGTGAATTTCGCGACGCTCGCGGTTTGCCGTGGGCTCGGCCAGAAGGTCACCTCGCGGGTCGCTGAAATCAGTTCACTCAGGAAGTTGCAGCCGGGCGAGGTAATGTTCGCCGAAGGAGACGATGCCGATGCCGTCTATGAGGTCGTGCGCGGCATGTTGAAGCTCTACAAGCTGCTGCCCGACGGCCGACGTCAAGTGACGGGATTTCTCTCCGCCGGGAATCTCGTCGGGCTCGCTCACGAAAATCTCTATCTCTACACCGCCGAGGCGATCACGCCGGTGTTGGTGTGCCGCTATCCGCGTCAGCGCTTCGACCGTCTGGTGGAGGAGGTCCCGGGGTTCGCGCGGCGCCTGCTCGCCGCCACCTCCGATGAATTGCGCGCGGCACAGGACCAGATGGTCCTGCTGGGCCGCAAGGCCGCGGAGGAAAAGCTTGCGAGCTTCCTGCAACTGATGGGACAGCGGCGCGGCGGCGGCGAAGATCCCGATGAGGTGTTGCTGCCGATGAGCCGCGCCGACATAGCGGATTATCTGGGCCTCACCATCGAGACGGTGAGCCGCACGCTCAGCAAGCTCAAAAGCGACGGCGTGATCGCAATTCCCTGCGCTTCCTCGATCAAGTTGCGCGATCGCGACCGCTTGCAGCATCTCGCGGCGGGCGACCGCAATTTGGAACGTCGGTAGGCGCGGTCCGTGTTCAAGTTCGCAGCGATGGAAAGCGGTCGTCCGCCTGCGAGTTCCACCAGCGCTGTTCCCGGCGCGGACCGGAACAGAGCCGGCCGCCGTGCGCTGGTCGTCGAATCCGATCCCGATACCCGCCAGCTTGTGCAGGAGATTCTCACGGGTCTGGGCTTCATCGTCGACGCCGTCGACAACGGCGTCGACGCGGTTTCGACCGCGCGCCAGAGGCCGCCCGAGGTCATCCTTGTGGCGCTGCAGCTTCGCGATGTCGGGGGCCTCGAAGTCCTGCGGTGGCTCCGTGCCAATTCCGGACTGAAGCGGGTACCGGTGATCGCCGTCGGCGTGAACGAATACGATTTGGCGCGCGTGCGCCACGCGCAAATCCGTGCGGTGCTGAGAAAGCCGCTGTCGTCTTCCGCGATTGTCGAGGCCATTGAAGCGGCAATGAGCGTTTCCGGCTAAAACCATCCTCCTTCGCCGTCAATCCGGACGTAGTTGTTTCATCACGCGGATCGGGCTTCCCGATTCGGCGTGAAGCTCGACGGTGAAGCCCAAGTTTCGGGCGGCGCCGAGCAGGTTCTGATCGAGCGCGGCGATGTCGCCATGCAGTCGCGCGATGCGGCGCTGTTCGGCCGTCACGACGAGCCGATCGAGCAAGAGGGCTTCGAGGCCGCGCCGCTTCCAATCCGCGCGCACCGAGATCGCGAATTCGGCATCGTGATGATCGGGGTCGCTGCAATACCGGGCGACGCCGACGATCTCATCGCCGCCGATCGGTAGCGCAACGAGCGCGATTTCCCGGTCGTAGTCGATCTGCGTGAGCCGCGCCAGCAGCGTTTGTGGCACGCTATCGAGCGGGCGTCCGAAGCGGAATTGCCGATCGTCGGAATGCATGCGCATGATAAAGCTCGAAAGCCGAGCCGCGTCCTCCGGCCGGATGGGCCGCAGTCGAAGCCGCTCGCCGGTCGGCAACTGGGCCGATCCGTCGAGTTCGCGCGGATAGGGCAGAATGGCGGGGCGCGCGACCGCAGTACCCTCGCCGATGCGGATGCGCGCATCGAGCGCCAAAATCCCGTTCGCGTCCGCGAGCAGCGGATTGATGTCGAGCTCGCGGATTTCCGCGTGCTCCACGACCATTTGCGAGACTCGCACCAGGGTTCTCGCGGTCGCGCCGATGTCGGCCGGCGGCAGCCCGCGCACGCCCTGCATCAGCTTCCAGACGCGCGTTCGCGCCATGAGCGCGCGCGCGAGCGCGTCGTTGAGCGGCGGCAGTTCGAGCGAAGTATCGCCCAAGGTCTCGACCGCAATCCCGCCTTGACCGAACAACAAAACCGGGCCGAACGTCGCGTCGTCGACCACGCCGACGATCAGCTCCAGGGCGCCGGGTCGGTGGATCATTTGCTGCACTTGAAAGCCCGCGATCCCAGCGTCGGGCCTCGCTCGGCGGACCCGCGCGAGCATCAGAGCGGCCTCGCTCCGGACACGATCCGCGCTGCCGAGATTGAGCGCGACCGCACCCACATCCGTCTTGTGCGTGATGTCGGGCGAGTGGATTTTGAGAGCCACGGGATAGCCGATCGAATTCGCCGCGGCCACCGCTTTATCCACGTCTTCGACGAGGCGAGTTGCGACCAATGGAATACCATAGGCGCCCATGAGGCTTGCGGTTTCGCTGGGGTCGAGCCATTCGCGCCCGGCGGCCCGTGCCGCCGCGATCGCGGCGCACGCGCGGTCGCGCTCCGGCATGAAATCGTCAAGTCGCGCCGGAGGAGCTTCGACCAGGAGTTCTTGGGCGTGCTGAAATTGCACGCGGTCCATGAAACCGCGCACCGCGCGGTCCGGCGTTTCGTAGGTCGCGATCCCGGCTTCGGCGAGCAAGCGCCGCGCGGGAACGGCGGAATACTCGCCGAGCCAACTCGTATAGATGTTGCGTTTCTTCGATGCGCCGGCCCGGTGCTGAGCCACGGTCTCGCTCACGGCTTGGGCGGCGGCGACCGGATCGCCGATCGCGGTCGGACAGCTCAACACCAGAACGGCGTCGGCTCCGGGGTCTTCCAGAAGAATCGAAAGCGCGTCACGGTAGCGGGCAGGCGGCGCATCGCCCACGATGTCGACGGGATTGCCGTGGCTCCAGGTCCGCGGCAACGCCTTGTCGAGGGCGGTGATCGTCGCGGGCGTGAGGTTCGCCAGGCGTCCGCCGAGATCGATGACGCTGTCGGTCGCGAGCACGCCGGGACCGCCGCCGTTGGTCATGATTGCGAGCCGGTCGCCTCGCTGCGGCGTGGTGAGCGCGAGGGTCTCGGCCGCATCGAACAGCGCTTCCATGTCCTGCACTCTCAGCATCCCGGCGCGGCGGAAGACGGCATCGTAGACCGCGTCGGATCCTGCCAATGCACCGGTGTGGGACAGCGCCGCGCGGGCGCTCTCGGCGTGGCGACCGACCTTGACCACCACCACCGGCTTGCCCCGCGCGGCCAAGCGTGCCGCCGACATGAATTTGCGGGCGTGCGTTATGCCCTCGACATAGAGCAGGATCGCGCGCGTGTCGGAATCGGCCTCGAGGTAGTCCAGCATGTCTCCGAAATCTACATCGGCCATGTCGCCGAGCGAGACGACATGCGAGAATCCGATGCGCCGGGATTCGGCCCAATCGAGGACCGCCGTGATCATGGCGCCGGATTGGCTTACGAAGGCGAGGTCGCCGGCGCGCGGGGTCAAATGCGCAAAGCTGGCGTTGAGCCCGACCGGCGGCACCAACACGCCCACGCAATTGGGCCCGATGATGCGCAGCAAGTGCGGTCGCGCGGCTTCGAGCGTCGCCGCCTGCAGCGCCTTGCCGCGCGCGCCTAGCTCGGCGAAGCCCGCGGTGATGATGACGGTGGCGCGCGTCCCGCGCGCGCCCAGTTGAGCGACGAGCCCGGGTATGGTCTCGGGCGGCGTTGCCAGCACGGCGAGGTCGGGAACCCCGGGCATGCTTTCGACGTCCTGAAAAACCGGCATGTCCTCGATGATCCGGTGATGCGGATTGACCAGCATGAGTGGGCCCGCGAAGCCCGCTCGGCGCAGATTGCGCATCGCGACCTGGCCCAGCGAGCCCGTCTGCGGCGAGGCGCCGAAGAGCGCCACCGATGCCGGGCGAAACAGCTTGTCGAGATTACGCGTGCTCATGGGTGCCGGCCCGTTTGCAACAACCGCCGATTGGCGCTGCCGCGGAGACGAACCGGGGTTGCTTTGATCATGTGCGATCTCTAGCAGCAGAGGTTACGCGCGGACTTGATTTGGCTCAATCGGTACGCGGCCGCAATTGATGCAAATCAAGGTCGAGCGCTTCAACCGGCTGAATTAATACGTACTATGATGCGCTCATACGGAATCACCCCGCTGATGGCCGAGGAGGTCGGACCCGCCTACGCGATGGTGCGTGCGCTTTACCCCGGCATCGGCCTGGAGGCGTGGCGCGCCTTCGCCCGCCCGCTGGTTGGGGTAAGCCGCCCCGAAGGTCCCGCGATCGTCGGCATGCGAACCGAGGATGGTTATCTCTGTGGGTTGTTCGCTTACCGCCTCGAAGGCGATTTCCACCACGAACGTATCCTGGTCGTCGACCCGATCGCCGTGCTCGACCTGATAGATGCGGAACCTGCAATTCGCTCGATGATGGCGGCGATCGAGAGTACAGCCGCGAGGCTCCATTGCGGAGCCACCCGGGTCGGCGTGCGTGGTGCACACGCGGCGCTCAGGAAGCTGTTGGCAGATGCCGGTTATGCGCCGGAAGTGACGATATTCACGAAGCCGGGCTTGCGCGTGGGGAAGGCGTGAACGCATGTCCGCGCCCATTCCCTCCGGCGGCCGTGATCATGCTAAGCTCTATCTTGCCATTGATCCGCAGCGCGATCACTTCGAGGTCTCATCATGATCAAGACCATCCTTGCTCCGCTCTCAGGCAGTGATGACGATCGGCATACGCTCGACGTCGCTCGCACGGTGGCGCAAATCTTCAAGGCCCACGTGAATGCACTCTACGTGCGTCCGGACTCTGCCGAATTGGTACGCACCGCCGGTTTCGGCGACTACGGCAGCGCCGCGATGCTCGAGGACATGCTGAAGCGCTTCGAGGAGGAGGCACAGGCCGCACTCGATCGCGCGCGTCAGCAATTTTCCGCTTTCGTCACCGCAGCCGGCTTGAGCTTGCGTGAGAAACCCGAGGCGGGTGGCCAAACTCCGAGCGCGAACTGGCTCGAGGAGAAGGGTGACGAGGTGGAGGTAACGACGCGTCAGGCGCGTTTTCATGATCTGGTCGTGATGGCGCGCCCCGCTGACATTGCCGAGGTTGGTGCGATTACCCTGGAAAGCGTGCTGATGGGAGGTGGGCGGCCATTACTGGTCGCGCCGCCGGCCGTACTCAAGAGCCTGGGGCAGCATGTCGCCATTGCATGGAAGGACAGCGCCGAGGCCGCGCGCGCGCTTGGCGCCGCCATGCCGTTCCTCGCCAAGGCCTCGGCGGTGACGTTGATCGCGGTCGAGGAAAAGACCCAAGCCCGCGCGCCGCATCCCGGCTCTTCTCTCGAGCGCGTGACCTCGGCACTCGCTTGGCACGGGATCAAGGCGACGGGAAAGCTGGTGACACCAAAGGAGACGGGCGGCCCCGACGCGTTGCTGCGGTCGGCCTGGGCGGCGGGTGCCGATCTGATCGTCATGGGCGGCTACGGGCACGGTCGGCTACGAGAGATGGTGCTGGGCGGCTTTACGCGGCACATGATCCGGCACAGCGATCTGCCGATCCTGATGCTGCACTGAGCGTGATGCTGCACCGAGATCGTGGGCCGCTCAGATCGGGACCCAATTGCGGCCGACCTTTCGGTAGTGGCGCTTGACCGCCGCCCAGGCGACGCGAAAGGCGAGTGCTTCGACTTCGTCTGGACGGCGGTCGGCATACTCGTGCCAGGCGTTGTTGAAGACTTTGCGGAACATGTCCTGAGCTTCCGGAGGAAGATGGTCGCGCACGGATGGGGGCAGGTCTTCGTTGCTTTGATAAGGCATGGGTGAGCCTCCAAGAGGGATGATCTACGATATAGGCGGTGCGGAACGAAGTTTTGACGCACCTCAAAGCGCGAAGCCGCGGCACACCCAACCTGCGGCGGATAAGAGGAGCAGGCCATGCGCAAGCAGCAGACCACATGGATCGTCATTGCCGACGGCAGCCGGGCGCGCATCTTTAGTCATCGCAGCGGCGAGCAGGGACTCGCGGCTGTCCGCGAGCTCGATGATCCGCAGGCACGCCAGCCCGCGCGAAACTTGGTTTCGAGCGGACCTGGGCGTAGCCAGGAAAGCGCCAACGCCGCGCATCACTCGATCGAGCCCAAGCACGATCCCCACCAGGAGGCTGAGTACGCGTTTCTCCGCCGGCTTGCCGGCAGTATCGCTGCCGACGCGGCCGGTACGAGCTTCAATCGCCTGGTGATCGCGGCGCCGCCGCGCGCCATGGGTGTGTTGCGGCGGGAACTTGCGCCCGCGGCCCGCGCCAAGCTCGTCGCCGAAATCACCAAGGATTTGACCAAGACGCCGATCGCCGAGCTACCGGCGCATTTTGCCGACGTCTTGCGTGTCTGATCTCGGCGCCGCTCGGGCGCCGACCGATCTGGGCATCGAGGCGCCGGTGACGGTACGCGCGCTGCTGTTGGGCGAGCGCATCGATACGCGCGGGCTCGAAGATCGCGAGGCGCTGAGCCGCGTACCTCTGGTGGTGCGGGTTTATGAGGGCGGTCTCGCGGTCGTCTTCCGCTACGGGGTCGTCGTTCTGCTCAACGTTGCCGCCGAGGCGCAAGAAGCGTTTGCGCTGCGGCTTTTGCCTCGCGTGCAAGATCCCTACGCCGAACGCGAGAGCGACGAGGTGCGCGTCGTCGTGCGCGCCGAGGGTGAAGAGCAAGCCGATCTCTCGGGCACGATCTTGATCAAGGAACTGACGCTCGAGAGGATTCAGCTGATCGCCGACATTCTCGCCAAGAGCCTGGTTCTGTCGCACTATGAAACCGCGGTCGCGTCCGCGCTCGACCGCGTCGAACCGCTGGCGCAGCGGTTGAGCGGCAAGGGGAGCATCGGTAGCCGTGGGCGTTTCCTCCTGCGGCATATCGGCAGCGTGTTGCTGGTGCAGCACAAGACGGTCGGACGCGTCGAGGCCGGCGAGAAACCCGACTTGCTGTGGGACCATCCGGAATTGGAGCGGCTCTATGCCCGCCTTTCCGAGGAATACGAGTTGCGCGAGCGCGCCCGGGCGCTCGATCGCAAGCTCGACGTCATCTCACGTACGGTCGAGACCGTGCTCGACCTGGTGCAGCAGCGCAGCACGCTGCGCGTCGAGTGGTACGTGGTCATACTGATCGTGGCCGAGCTGGCGGTCGGCCTCTACTCATTGCTGAAATAAGCCGCGCATGACTTCGCACCGGGCGGCCGGTCGCTGCTTTGCGCTGGATCAAGCCCTCAAGTGCCCAAAGCGAACAATCTTGCTTGGCATGCCCGGCGGTGCTCCACTGCCAACGCCGGGCGACAGAGGAGGACACCATGGGTCTCAAAGACATTCTGGTCCACGTGGAATCCGGTACGACCGGGGAGCGCCGGCTGCAGTATGCGATCGAGCTTGCACGGCAACACGAGGCGCACCTTTCCGGTTTGTTCGTGATCGAGCCGCTGCACGCCGGTGCCTATTTCACGCCGCCGGCGGCGAGCTACGTCGATGTGGCCGCCCTGGAGGCGATCGATCAAAAGCACCGCGAGGCCGAGATGGTGGTCGCATCGGCGGCGGAGACAAAGTTCCGCGAGCTCTGCAGGCGCGCGGCGATCGGCAGCGAGTGGCACGTCGTGGTGGGCGATCCGGTGGCACTGACGACCATCAATGCCCAGTGCGCCGACCTGACGATTCTCGGCCAGATCGACCCCGACCACCGACCCAGCGAGTCGGCGGAACGGTTGCCCGAGCAGACGGCGATCTCGAGCGGCCGGCCGGTCCTGGTCTTGCCCTATGCCGGCGAGTTCTCGACCGTTGGTCGCCACGTGTTGTTGGGATGGACGCACGCGCGCCAATCGGCGCGCGCGGCCAACGACGCGTTGCCGATCCTGAAACGAGCGGAGAAGGTCACGGTCCTGATCGTCAATCCGGAGGATACGGAAGATGAGCAGGAAGTGCCGGCGCTCGATATTACGCAGCATTTGGCACGACACGGGGTCAGGGCCGAGGCGGCCTACACCGTGGCAAAGGACGTCGATATCGCGAATATCCTGCTGTCGCGAGCCTCCGATCTCGATGCGGACATGTTGGTGATGGGTTGCTACGGGCATTCGCGCTTGCGCGAGCTCGTGCTGGGTGGCACCACGCGGTCGATTCTCCGCGAGATGACCGTCCCGGTACTCATGTCCCACTGACGCGCTGATTGATCTACCGCAAGGCCGGGATTGCCGATTCGCGGCAATAAGTAAACGAGATCGGAGCCGCTATGATGAGCATCGATACTATTTTCGTCGCCGCGAGCGGCGGATCCGCGAGCGAGGGCGCGATCACGCTGGCAGCCCGATTGGCGCGCCGGTTCGAAGCGCATCTTGAGGTTTTCCACGCGCATGCCGACCCCAAGGAAGCGGCGATGGCGCTTGGCGACGGTTTTGCGGCGCCGATGGCGGCCGACTTGATCGAGCGCGCGACCGAGGAAATAACGGCGGCGGCGGACCGCGCAAAGCGGCAATTCGAAGCGGCGGCGCGGCAATTCCAGCTCAAGATCGCGGATCTGCCGCCGGCCTTCGAGCCGGCAGGCGGGGGCAAAGCCGGGGCGACTATCGGTTGGGGAGACGAAACCGGATTTGCGCCGGAGCTGATCGCGCGGCGCGCACGATTGTTCGATCTCGTGATCCTCGGCCGCTCGGAGCGCGTGGTTGACCGGCCGCACACGGAGGTGCTCGAGCAGACGCTGCTCCATTGCTCTCAGGCGATCCTGATCGCGCCGGCAAAGGCTCCCGAGGCACTCGGGCAGTGCGTTGCCGTCGCATGGAACGGCTCGGCGGAAGCCGCACGAGCGGTCACGGGCGCGCTGCCGTTCCTGCGCGAGGCGAAACGCGTCGTGATCCTTACCGCCGGTCACGTGGAGGCCGGCGAAGGCGAGGAATTGTCGCAAGCGCTTCTTTGGCGCGGCATCGCGACCGAAGTGCGGCCTCTGCCGTCGGCGCACGGCATTTCGATCGGCAGGCAATTGCTGACCGCGGCGCGTGCGGAAGGCGCCGACCTACTGGTGATGGGGGGATATGGCCGAGCACCCTGGAGCGAAATGTTGTTTGGCGGCGCCACCCACCAAGTATTGGGGTCGAGTCTGCTGCCGATCTTGATCGCTCATTGAGAGGTGACGATGAACTGGAAGCGCATCCGTCTCACATTGGCCCGCAGCCGCGAGTATCCCGACGGCAGCAATCGGCACGGGTACGAGATCGTGTTGCCGCTCAAGCCGGACGGGATCCTCGACCAAGCGACGCTCGATCGCACGCCGGAGCTTTGCAGCGTGCATCGCTTTTGGGAGGGCGAAGGCGACGCACTGGGCCGCCTCAAACGCGAGCGCGGTGGCAACTGGATGATCGTCTACGATCCCGGTGGGCCGGCCGAGGAACCGATCCACCACTTCGCTCGCCATCGCTTCGTCGCGGGCGAATACCTCTCGACCCGCGACCACAACGGCACCGAGCACGTGTTCCGCGTCGTCTCGGTGCGGCCCGAGCCGGGGTTGGGCGGCGGCAAGTCGTAAGGGCGGCGTCCTTACACTGTTGCAGGCCGACGCGGCCACTTGCGCCGGCGCCGAACCCAAGCGACCATTGTGGACCTGTGCTGCAACCAGAGGTTCTCATGGCGTTCCAGGCTCCCCTCACGCTCAGAAGCTTTCTTGCAAGCGTCGAGGAAGACGACCCCCAGGGCATCCTTCGCGTCCGCGAGCCGGTCAACCTCGACTACGATCCGACCGCCGTGGTGATGGAGATGGAAAAAACCGGCCGCTCGCCAGTCGTCTGGTTCGAGCGCGTCGGCAATTCACGCTTTCCCGTGGTGGCTAACATTTTCGGTGCGCGCCGGCGCTATGCGCTTGCGCTCGGCGTTCCGACCGAACGGCTGATCGAGGAATGGGCGGCACGCAACGACCGGCTTGTGGAGCCGGTGCTGCGCACGACCGGACCCATCCACGACGTGGTCATCACGGGCTCGGCGGTGGATTTGCTTGGAACGCTGCCGATCATGCGGCACTTCGCCAACGACGCCGGCCCCTACATCACCAATGCGATCATCGTCGCCAAGGACCCCGATACCGGGGTGCGCAACGCAAGCTTCCATCGCATGCAGGTGAAGGGGAAGAACCTGATCGGCACCAGCTTGCATAGCCGCCGCCATCTCTGGAATTACATGCAGCGTGCCGAGGAGCGCGGCGAGGACCTGCCGGTCGCGGTGGTGATCGGCGCGCATCCGCTGTTCATTTTCGGCGGTCTCTGGAAGGGGCCGATCACCAGCGACGAATATGCGGTGACCGGCGGATTGATGGGCGCGCCGCTGGAGATTACCGCGAGCCGCACCGTGCCGATCGAGGTGCCGTGCGAGGCCGAGATCGTGCTCGAGGGTCGCATTCTCGCCAAGCAGCGCGGGCCCGAGGGGCCGTTCGCGGAGTTCACGGGCTATGCATCAGAGCGATCGACCGAGCATGTGCTTGAGGTATCCGCGATCTGCCACCGCCGCGATGCGATCTATCAGGACATCATCCCCGGCATTTCGGATGAGCACACAAGCTTGCTCGCGGTTCCCTCGGAGGCGCGGCTGCTGCGCACCTTGCGCCAGCATTTCCCCAACACCACGGCGGTCTCCTACCCGAAGTCCGGCACCTGCCGGCTGCATGCCTACATTGCGTTGCGCAATCCCGCGCCGGGGCTCGCGAAGAATGCCGCGGCGGTCGCATTCGGCGACGATCTGAGCCTCAAGCTGGTGATCGTTGTCGATGACGATGTCGACGTTCGGAACGACAGCGAGGTGCTGTGGGCGATGGCAACGCGCATGCAGGCGGACGAAGACGTCGACATCATCCGCAATGCCATGGGCGCGATCCTCGATCCCTCGAATCATGCGGGGATGACCGCCAAGATGATCATCGACGCGACGCGACCCGGTGCCGACTTCCCCGCGCGCCACACGCTGCCGCCCGAATCCGTCGGCAACGCGCAGGCGATCTTGCGCAAGGCTTGGGGCTAAGATGAATCCGACGATCACGCGCCTCGCCGGTACCGCGCCGGGCCGCAGCCGCGCCGTCGCCTATGGCGGCCTGGTCTGGACGGTCGCCACCGCGAGCGAGAAATCGCCCTCGATGCGCGCCCAGACCGCGTCGGCGCTTGAAGCGCTCGACCGCAATCTCGCCGCCGCCGCCACCGACAAACGACGCATCCTCAGCGCCACCGTTTACATCGCCGACATGAGCCGCAAGGCGGAAATGAACGATGCCTGGCTTGCCTGGGTCGATCCCGATCATACGCCGCAGCGCGCCTGCATCGGCGCCACCCTCGAAGGTCCCGATCTCGTCGAGATCGTGGTCTGTGCGGCCGCCGACTGATCAGTGTTCGCTCAGCTTCTCGCGAAAGAAATCCGCCATCTCCGCCGCAAGTTTTGCGTGGAATTGGGCACGATCGAAGCCTCGCCGATCGCTGCAGACTTCCGGCGCCTCGCTGCGTTGACTTTCGGAGCAGGGAGCGACGAATGCGTAGTGATCGGCGTTCGCGACCTCGGTATAGGACGGAGGTGCCGGTAGCAGCGCGCGCAGGCGCTCGCTGTTTCCTTCCGGCGGAAATACCTCGTCGTCGCGCGCCGCGTCGATCTGGATCGGCACGGTTACGTTCCTGAGCGCCTTGGCGTCGAAGAGATCTGCGGGCCCAGGTCCCAAAAGCAGCACGGCTTTGATCCGATTGTCGTGGAACAGCTCAAGATGATGGGGCCGCTTGTCCGGCGGCAATATCTGCGCAAGGTCTGGTGTGGCGCCTGCAAGCAGAAGTACGGTAAAGGCGCCGAAGCCAAAGCCGATGGCGCCCACCCGGCCGGCGTCCGCATGCTCGCCGATGACAGGCATCGCCAGCACCTGGTCCAGCGCCGCGCGCAGGTCGTATTCGCGCCCGATCAGTACCGGCTCGGTCTGCCAGTTGTCGCCGGTGCCGGACGTGTCGCCGGGATGAGTGACGGCGACGGTAATGAAGCCATCGCGCGCAAGCGCGGTCGCCAGGTCATGGTGCGCGAGGCGATTGCCGCCGCCATCATGGGAGAGCAGCAAGATCGGAAATTTGCCGGGGATGGGCGGTGCATCGCGGAGCGCGTCGACGACCCACGCGCCGGCAACGGTCTTATCGTCTCCCGCCTCGGCCGGATAGTAGATCGCCGCCTGCATCGCGCCGTCGCCGACGGGCTTGCGCAGATTGACCAGGCTGATGCCGGCGCCGGCGCGCGGACGATCCTGATTCAGTAGAAAATCTTCCGCCGCCTGCTGCCACTTGCCGGCCCATGAGAAGACGTGGTTCGCATAGGAGCCGCCGGCGACCAATACGAGGCGAGCGTTGCCGCCCTGCGCGCGAAATGCCGCGTAGTCGTGCTCGACCTGCGGCAGCGGGTAATAGGGATCGCCGTCGGCATAAATCCACAGCATCGGTGAGCCGCCGATTTGACCTCCGTGCGCCAGCAATTGAGCGGTCGTCTCCGCGATTCGGGTGGGCGGTGGCCACCAGCCGCCGGAGAAGTTGATGACGCCCGCGACCTTCTCGGGATGCCGCTCGGCATAGATGACCGACAGCAGTCCGCCACGCTGCTCTCCCGCGACCACGATCCGGTTGGGATCGACGAAGGGTTGGGCGCGCATGAATTCGACGACGGCATCGATGTCCTCGACGCCGGAGTCGATCTCGACGCTGGGCGCGCCTGAAAGGTCCTCGGTTTCGATCAACGGCCCCCCCGAATCGCCGCGCCCCTTGCGCATGGGAATCAAGACCGAGTAGCCGAGTGCCAAGAAGAAGCGCGACTGCGTCTCATAGCGCAGCATGCGCCCGATACTGCTGTCGGCCGCCGAACCATGATTGAGGATGATCAGCGGCCTCGGCCCCGCAAGCGCGCTCCGATAGAGCGTGCCTCTCAGAGTAAACTGTTGCCCGGAGGCGGCGCCGACCGCCGAGCGCTCGGGTATGTCGATCTCCTCCCACAGCCGGTCCGCGCGGGCCTCGGCTGCCTTGATCAAGGACGGGGTGTCGGGCGCTTCGATGTGTTGGAGCAGGACGAAGCTGCGCCAGCCCGGCGGCGTGGTGCTGCTGCCCAGCAGCCGGCCGTCGGCGCTCAGTCGATAGTCCAGAACATCCTTGTTCGGCAGGACGAGCCGCAGATGGCCGTCGGCGATTTTACCCGTGAGGCGCTTTGCCGATTGTGGCAATTGAGCAGTCCTGTCCATGCCGAGCGCGTAGATGATATTGGCTGTGCCGTCGGGCTGCACACGCTCCACTGCCAGCGTGTGCGGCAAAACGCCGTCCCAGCGGTCGCCACCCCAGACGCCCGCGAACGCGGCGATCTCCGGCGGAACGTCCGCGGCAGGCGGCGCGAGCGTGAGGTTGTCCGGAAGCCGTGCCTGGGTGTGGACCTCGGAAAAGCCCCACGCCCACCACACCAGCGCGCCGAAGCCCGCCAAAAGCACGGTTCCGAGCGATCCGAAGAGCCACCAAAGGATGCGTCGCTTGGTCATGGGCGACCCAACTTTCGCGGGCACGACCCAACGCTCCGTATCGGCCCGATCTCACGCGAATAAAACCATGCCTTCGGGGTGTCCGAAAGCGTGCTGACTGGGAACACTCAGACCGGCGCCGCTAGGTGCTTTCCGTGCCCGTCAGCGATCGGGGCATTTGCGGTATCGGCTCCGAGCCGCGGTAGCGTCCTTGCTCGGAAAATTGCGAACCGCCATCGGTATTCGTTCGTGAGCGTCGAAGGGAAAGTCGAACGCGGGCATGAGGTACTGTCACGGATCGAGCCAGCGACGTCAGAGATCGAACTGCTGGTGAAGAAGCGGCATCTCTACTCGATGACCAGTCAGCTTGCCGGCCAGCTCCCGCATCACGGGCTCCTCGCCGTGAACGAGAAATGTAGCCTCGGTTCCTTGAATTCGATTATGCCAAGCAATCAGTTCAAGCTGATCGGCGTGCGCCGAGAAGCCGTTGATCGTATGGATATGAGCACGAACGGGCATCCTTTCTCCGAAGAGCGTCACCTGGGACGCGCCATCGATGATCTGGCGTGCGAGGGTGCCCTGTGCAGCGAACCCGACGAAGACGACAGCGGACTCCGGACGCCACAGATTGTGCCGCAGGTGATGCAGGACCCGTCCGCCCGTGCACATGCCGGAACCCGCCATGATAATGGCGCCGCTGCGGATATTGTTGATCGCGATCGATTCCGCCGACTGGCGGGTCAGATGCAGACCCGGCACATGGAGAGGGTCCCGGCCCTCGCGAAAGAGCTGAGCCACGCTCGGGTCCAGGCACTCCGGGTGACGCTCGAAGACCTCGGTCGCGGAGATCGCCTCAGGTGAATCGAGAAAGACCTGCAAAGCCGGCTCCAGCCTTTTGTTCTCGATCCCCTGATGAAGGCAGTAGAGAATTTCCTGGGCGCGCTCGAGGGCAAAAGTGGGAATGATAACGTTGCCGCCGCCGCGGAAAGCTTCGGCAATGGCGACATAGAGTTCTCCGATCGAGTCCGAAAGCGAGCGATGTACCCGGTCGCCGTAGGTGGACTCCATGACGATAAATTCGGCATTCGCCGGCGGCGATGGCGGACGCAACAACGGACGCTCCGCATTTCCTAGATCCCCGGAGAACAGAACGGAACGGGTTCTGCCGCCCTCGTCCGCCTCGATGAGGATACTGGCGGAGCCGAGAATGTGTCCGGCGTCGTGGAAGGTCGCGCGCAGCCCCGGAACAAGCTGGATCGGGGCTCCATAGTCTGCCGTGCGCCCAAAGCGATCGAGACTGCTCAACGTGTCAGCGACCGTATAGAGAGGCGTTGCCGCGTTCTCCTTGCCGTTTCTGGCGTGGTGTCGCATGCGCGTGGCCGTGTCCTCCTCTTGCAGATGCGCCGAATCGACCAACACGATCCGCGCCAGCTCGCGAGAGGCTGCTGTCGTGATGATCTCACCGCGAAATCCTCGCTTGAAGAGCAGCGGCAATCTTCCGCAGTGGTCGAGGTGCGCGTGCGTAAGCAGGACGAAGTCGATCGCCTTCGGGTCGAAACCGAATTGCGCCTCGTTCTCCTCTGTTAGCTCTCGGCTGCCCTGGAGCAGACCACAATCGATGAGGGTCCGCCGTCCCAGGCATTCGATCAAATGGCAAGAGCCGGTGACGCCTCGGTCGGCGCCGTGGAAGGATAACCTCATTGGCCCACCCTGGTGCACGGTGCTACTTGATATCCGGCGGAAAAAGCGGTTTTCCGATTGCCTCGTACCAACGCAGAATGCCCCGCCAGACCTCTTCTGCGGTTTCGGCATACCAAAATAGTTCCCGATCTTCCGGATCTATGACGCCTTCGTCGACCAGAAAATCGACGTCGAAGACCCGACGCCAGTATTCCTCCCCGACGAGAATAATGGGGACCGGCGTCATCTTCCGGGTTTGGGCGAGCGACAGGACCTCGAAAAGCTCGTCCATCGTGCCGTAGCCGCCCGGAAACGCGACCAAGGCGCGCGCTCTCAGCAGGAAGTGCAACTTTCGGATCGCGAAGTAGCGGAAGCGAAAGCACAGCTCCGGCGTGACATAGGGGTTGGGGTATTGTTCCTTCGGCAGCGTGATGTTGAGACCGATCGACATCGCACCGACGTCATGCGCCCCGCGATTGGCGGCTTCCATGATGCCTGGACCGCCGCCGGTCATGATCACGATCCGACCATCGAGCGCCTTTGTCCCGGCGGTCCCCACAATTCGGCCAAACGCTCGCGCGATCTCGTAGTAGCTGCTTTTCTTGTGAACGCGCTCAGCGATCTCCAGATCGTGTCGGAGTGCGTCGTCGCTCGGATTTGCGCTCAGCGCCGCAGCGCATCCCTTCATTTCGCGGTGGGCGGCCTGGGGCTCGCAGATCCGCGTGCTGCCGAAGACGACTATGGTGTGAGCGATGTCATGCCGCTGTAGCAGGCTCTCCGTCTTGAAATAATCGAGCTGCAAGCGTATCGCGCGAGTCTCATCGCATTGAAGAAAATCCGTATCCTCGTCGGCCTCCCTGTAACTTGGAGAAGCGAGAATTCGTCTAAGCGCCTCGGGCGCCCCTGAATCATCTTCGCGCGGCTTCGGGCGATGCCATGGGAGAGGCCGCCGTCGCTCGACCGGATGCGGCGTTGTGGACGGCGGGCGTCCGGAGCTTGGATATTTCATGGGTATTTTCTCGAAGGTCGATGCGTTGAGGCTGCCCTGACCCTGCCCAGGGTCTAGGCTTGGTGTAGCAGCGTCAAGAGGAGCGATGAGTGACCACTCGTCAGGAAATCGGTCTCGTCTTTGCGTCCGCGAAAAACTCCGTTCTGGCGCCCCTCGCTTCGGAAGTTCATTGCATTCACAAGCAGGTTATTTCTATCGCGTACACGAAGAGCCCCGCCTGCGAGGCATCAGCGGGGCTCACCCGCATCAAGCGCTGTGGAGGCGCGCGGTCCCGTCGGCAGAGCCGATTTCCCGCAAATTCGAACTCTACGCGGGTTGCAAAGCTTTCCAGGAGATTTACGGGGTGATCGAGCCGGCCCCAGGCGGATTGCCTTAACCTAGGGCCGGGCTCGACACCTGACGGAGGATTGCGCCGTCGGACTTCCCGCGCGCTGGAGGAAGTTTAAACAAGGCACGGGCATGCCGGGTGCGCAAGCAGCTCACGCCCGGAACGGTCGCACCATCGCCTTTAGCGGATACGCCCCGCTCTCGCGCATCGTGGGCGTTAAGCCCATGATGCGCGACAATTACCCGAAATTTGAGGGCGTCGCCGACGCCTCTCGACACTACTCAGATACCGAATGACGGGTGACGCCCCAACCTTTCGGAGAAGTGTCACCCGATCATCCAAGCGCCTGCCACAGTCCGTTACGGTCCTGTGAAGCCCGGCCCAAACGCCGCGTACAGCTGGAACGACTGTACGCCGCTCGGATAGGTCGTGCCGTGTATGTTGACGAAACAACTCGACGCGCAACCGGTGGGCACGTTGAGTGTTTCGTCGATCTGGACATTGGTCGCGCCGACGTTGTTGACGTCCGTCTCCATGAAATCGAAACCGGCGGCGACTTTATCCATCTGTTGGTCGGTGAGCGCCTGCGGCTGCCCTGCCAGCGACACGCCAGCAAGGAACGGCAACACCGCAAGACCAAGAAGCAACTTCCTCATGTGTTCCTCCTACCAGGGCAGTGACGCGGCGGAGTCCGCGTGGGTTGCGACAGCCGCCTGGAACAGCGCGGAGCTCGCCGCCGCCTCAGACAGCGATCCGCCGAAGGCGATCCCGACCTGGAGCCCGTCGAGGGAAGTCACTGCGTTGGTTGCGGTCTGCGTCGCCGTGAAGGTCAGGAAGTCGCCGAGCGCGAGGGCTGCGGCGTTCGCTGTCGCGGCGGCACCGGCGGTGACGCCGTCCATCTGGTTGTCGGTGAGCGGCTGTCCCGCCTGGGCGGTGCCGGCGAGCGCAAGGAGGGATGCGCCCACGAGCAGAGAGTAAAACTTCATCATGGTTCGATATCCTTCCAAAGTTGGGGCATCAGTTTGGAGAGAGCCCAATCGATACGGTGGGCAGGCTGTTCGTCGCACTGGACGCCGACTGCGCACCCGAAATCGACTTGTACAGGGTCAGCGTCACCGAGCCGCCCGAGATGCCCGCCGTTATGGGATCTCCGGAGCCGTTCGTCACCACGCTGACCTGGGCCACGGTCGCGGTCACCGAGGCAACGATCTTTCCGAGCGCCTGTGCGTCGGCGGTCGAGAACGCCGCGAAGCCGGCGGTCACTCCGTCCATTTGATTGTCGGTGAGCGGC
>DATIYT010000142.1:0-7519 GCA_035517495.1 Allostellaceae bacterium
GCGCAGCAGTGGGAAACACGCCGGCGCTCAGTACTCTGCCTTGCGAATTTGGGTGCATCGTTCATGTTTCGATGGTTGTGCTGCAACGCACGCGTTCGGCACGCACTTGGCTCTCGGCAAGGACGCACCGCTCGGGCGGCCTGTGCAGGTGGTAGGACGCATCGTACCGGTGCCCATCCTGGGCGGCCTTCACCACCAATACGTCCGGATCGCATAAACGGTAGGGACAACTTTGCCGAGATCGAGCAGGCCGCCTTCAGCCCGTCCAACATCGTGCCGGGTATCGGCTTCTCTCCGGACAAGATGCTGCAGGCTCGCATCTTCTCCTACGCCGACGCGCACCGCCATCGGCTCGGGACACACTACGAAGCGCTGCCGGTCAATGCGCCGAAATGCCCGGTCCATCACTATCACAAGGACGGGGCGATGCGGTTCTTCGCCAACAACCCGAATCCCGACGCCTACTACGAGCCTAACTCATTCGGCGGCCCGATCGAGCGGCCGGATGTAGCAGAGCCACCGTTGAAGATCTCCGGCGCCGCCGCCGAGCGCTACAACCACCGAGTCGGCAACGACGACTTCGGCCAGCCGCGCGCGCTCTTCAATCTGTTCGATGCGGGCCAGAAAAAGCGGCTGTTCTCGAACATCGCAGCCGCGATGGCCGCAGTTCCGGCCGCCATTGTCGAGCGTCAGCTGGCCCTCTTCGACAAGGTGCACCCCGATTATGGCGTCGGTGTGCGTGCAGCTTTGAAGGGGCAGGTATCGCAGCACGCGGCGGAGTAGCGACCGCATCCTCTGTGGCCGGTGCCGTTGCGCTCTACGGACGCAAACCCTTGATCTTCGCTGCGTGTGCAATAGAGTCCATTTTCGGAGTCCACGAAGATGAGACTCAGGAACGATGCAACTCTGGGGCGGCGATGGTTTGCCCGAAGCCGACTGCGCCTGCCGCGACATGAACGATAGGAGGACGAAAATGGCAACCGCAACCATAGCCGCAAAACCAGCGAAGCAACCGAAGCCGTTGCCCGCGCCTAACAGCGACTTCTACGAGGTTTATGAAACCTTGAACACCGAGGAACTCGCGACGGTGAAGCGGGTGCGCGCGTTCATGGAGGCCAAGGTGGCGCCCGTCATCACGAAATACTGGGTGGACGACGCCTTTCCCTTCGAGTTGCTCCCGGCAGTGAAGGAGCTCGGGATTGGTGGGCTTGCAATGCACGGCTATGGCTGCGCGGGTGGAAGCCTGGCTCTGCTAGGCTTTGTCCAAATGGAGATTGCACGCATCGACCCGTCATTCTCGACTTTCAACGGAGTGCACTGCGGCTTGGCGATGGGCTCCATCTACATCGACGGATCGGAAGAACAGAAGCAGAAGTGGCTGCCGCCGATGGCCCGATTCGAAAAGATCGGCTGCTTCGGTCTCACCGAGCCGCTCGTGGGTTCCGGCGTTTCCGGCGGCCTGACCACGACGGCAAAGCGCGAGGGCGACACCTGGATCCTCAACGGCGAGAAGCGGTGGATCGGCAACGCTCCGTGGTGCGATGTCTCCATCATCTGGGCGCGGGATCTCGCCGACAACCAAGTCAAGGGTTTCATCGTCGAGAACAAGACAACTCCCGGCTTCAGCGTCGAAAAGATCGAGCACAAGATAGCGCTCAGGGTCGTCCAGAACGGCCACATCACGTTGAGAGACGTTCGAGTGCCGGAAGCGAACCGCCTCCAGGGTGGCAACTCATTTCGCGACACCGCGAAGGTACTGAAGATGACACGCTACGCTGTTGCGTGGATGGCGACGGGATGTGCGATGGGCGCTTATGAAGCCGCGCTCAAATACGCGCAGGAGCGCATGCAATTCGGCAAGCCGATCGGCTCGTTCCAATTGGTGCAGGACTTACTCGCCAAAATGATTGCCAACATCACGGCCTCGCAGTGCCTGATCGTGCGCCAAGCGCAGCTTCACGCCGAAGGCAAGCTGACGGACGCCCATGCGGCGCTCGCCAAGGCGTTCGCCACGGCCAAGTGCCGCGAGACTGTCGCCTGGGCCCGCGAGGTGCTCGGCGGCAACGGCATCGTTGCCGACTACAAAGCAGCGCGGTTCTTTGCGGATTGCGAAGCGCTCTACTCCTACGAAGGCACGTATCAGATGCAGAATCTGATCGTCGGCAAGGCCGTCACGGGCCTCAGCGCCTTCGTGTGATGCGACGTGGCGGACGAGTGCTCTTCCCTGGTTTGCTCCATTTCAGACGGGACAAATGAACATGGCCTCAGCAACGGCAACGGTCACACCTTCGCCCGCAGCCACCGCGCCCGCGGCGCCGGCGGTAGCACTGACGCTCGCGAATGTCGTGTACGAGAAGAAGGGCGCCATCGCCTATGTAACGATCAATCGGCCCAAGGTGCTTAATGCCCTGAATACGCCGACTTGGCTCGACTTGCGAACTGCATTCGAGGATGCACGCTGCCGCGTCACCGTCGGCAAGCCGGTGATCGCGGCGGTCAACGGGTTTGCGCTCGGCGGTGGAGGAACCCAGCGTTTGCCGAGACTCGTTGGAAAGGGCCGCGCCCTGCAGCTCCTTCTCTCCGGAGAGATGATCAGCGCGCAGGAGGCCTATCGCATCGGGCTCGTCAACGAAATCGTTCCGGCCGCTGATCTTATTACGCGCGCCGAGGCTATCCTCAACGAGATCGCATCCAACGCCCCAATCGCTGTCAAGTTCGCGCTTGAGGCCGCGAATAAGGGGCTGGAGACGAGCCAGGGCGAAGGCCTGCTGCTCGAAGCTTCTTACTTCGGGCTCTGCGCCGCAACCGAAGACAAGAAGGAGGGCACGTCCGCCTTCCTCGAAAAGCGCGCACCCCGCTTCCGCGGGCGCTAAGGAAGTCCGCCGGTCATGTCAACTCGGGAGACACCAATGGCAAGCGACATCATTTTCTCCGGATTGAAGGTCGTGGACTTGGCGAGTTTCATCGCGGGTCCCAGTGCCGCAGTGATCTTGTCCGACTTTGGCGCCGATGTGATCAAGGTCGAACCGCCTGCCGGTGATCTCTGGAGAATGGCGCACAAGATACCGCCGCAGCCGCACGCGGAGGACGCGTATCCCTGGCACTTGGCCAACCGCAACAAGCGCGGCATCACGCTCGATCTGAAATCTCCGAGCTCTCCACAGGTCTTGGAGCGGCTGGTGAAGTGGACCGATGTCCTCATCGTCAACACGCCGCATCCCGCACGCAAGCGATTGAAGCTCGAATATGACGATGTCGCACAGTGGAATCCGCGTCTGATCTACGCGGATCTCACAGGCTTCGGCGAAAAAGGCCCGGACGCCGATCTTCCGGGATTCGACATCACGTCGTATTGGGCGCGAAGTGGATTGTTGTCCATGACGCGCGACGCTGGCGAGCCGCCGACTTGGCCGGTGGCCGGTAGCGGCGACAATGCGACCGCCGTTGGTCTCTATTCCGCGATTGTAACGGCGCTTTATCGTCGCGAGCGAACCGGCACGGGGTCTTATGTCACGACGTCGCTCCTCGCTGAAGGTGTGTGGTCGGCAAGCGTCTCGATCCAAGCGGCGCTGTGCCAGGCAAATTTCTTCGGGCTCCACGACCGAAAGCATCCCGCAAATGCCGCGCTCAATGTGTATCGCGCCTCGGATGGCACCTGGTTCGTTCTTATAGTCACGCCTGACAAGGTCGCCGCCGTGGCGAAAGCAATTGGCCGTGCGGATATTCTGACTGATCCGAGGTTCTCCGATCCGGCCCAGCTGGCGCAGAACAGGCCGCAGCTGAGCGCAATTCTCGACGAAATCTTCGGCTCGCAGCCGATGTCGCATTGGTACGAAGTCTTCAATGGCGTTCACGTCACGTTCGGCGCTGTGCGCGATCCTTATGAGGTCGTCAATGATCCACAGCTGCGGGCGAACGACATTGTTGTTCCGCTCGAAGGTGCGGGCGGCAAGCTGACCTCGACGATCAGCAGTCCCATTCAGGTGCATGGCGTCACTAAAGTGCGGGCAAAGCGCGCCCCCGCACTTGGAGAGCACAACGAACAGGTTCTTGAACTGCTCGGGTTCAGCGCGGCCGAAATCGACGGCTTGCACGCGAGCGGCGCTGTGCCGAGGGCAAAAGAACGCGCGGCAGCGGCCGTCGGATAGCTTGCACTGAACTATGCACGCGGAAAGCGTCGCTAGGTAGCTCGGGTGTTTCGGCAACAGATTTGGTAAGCGGCGAGGCGTACATGAAGGTGGCTACACAAACCGGGATGCTTTGGCGCGTTGCGAGCGCCCGCATGCCCACCAAATGGGGCATGTTCCACGCCATTGGGTTCGAGCGCGAGTTCGCGAACGGCATTCAGCGGGTCGAAACCGCGCTGGCCATTGTCATGCGCGATCCGACCCAGGACGCGCCCCTGCTGCGCATCCATTCGCAGTGCTTCACCGGCGAGGCGCTGGGCTCTCTGCGCTGCGATTGTGCCGACCAGCTTTCCATGGCCATGCGGACCATCGCAGAAGAAGGCCGCGGCCTGGTGATCTACGAGCATCAGGAGGGCCGTGGCATCGGCTTGATGGCGAAGCTGCAGGCGTATGAGCTGCAGGATGCGGGCATCGATACCGTCGAAGCCAATCATGCCCTTGGGTTCAAGGCGGACTGCAGGGACTTCAGCTTGCCCGCCGCGATCCTACGGGACCTCGGCGTCAGACGGGTTCGCCTTCTGACGAACAACCCTCGCAAGGCTCGTGCCTTGTCTGATGCCGGCATCGAGGTTGTCGCTCGGATTCCCTGCGAGGCTGCGCCGACCCCGTACTCCTTGGCGTATCTGCGGACCAAGAAGGAGAGAATGGGCCACGCACTCGGCCTTCGAGAGCGCGAAAGCACGGATCAGGCAGAAGTGCCGCGCGCGTCGAGCGACATGGTCGGCTCGCATGGCAGGGATGAGAGCCGAGCCTTCGAAATCGCCTGGCAAGCTCGCCGAGGCATCGAAGTCCAACTCTGACGCTGAAAGGAAAGACCATGGGCTCGCCCAAAATCCAAAGGATACCGAACACATGAACACCACATTCACTACGTCAGCGAAGATGTGGAACAAAAAAAACGAGAAGAACGCCGTCGCCGGCCGTATTTTCTTCCTCGATTTGGGAGCCGGCCGAGTGCTGTCTGCAAATCCCGACGGTTCCGATCTCAAAACGATCGTGGTGGAAGGCAGAAAGTGTCCGGATGGGTTGGCGGTCGATCTCGCGGCCGGACATCTTTATTGGACCAACATGGGAAATTTCAAGGAGAACGACGGCTCGATTGTGCGTTCGGATCTCGACGGCCGAAACGTGATCACCATCGTTCCCCCAGGCGGCGTCTTTACTCCCAAGCAGATCCAGATCGAGAAGAAAACTGGAAAGCTCTACTGGTGCGACCGGGAAGGCATGCGCGTGATGCGCGCCAACCTCGATGGTTCCAACGTCGAGACGCTCGTCGACACGAGCCAGGGCGATCCCCGACCGGGTCCGGATGCAAAAAAGTGGTGCGTGGGCATCGTCGTCGACGTCGAGCGCGAAAAATTCTACTGGACGCAGAAAGGCGAAAGCAAATCGGGCACGGGACGGATCTTCCGCGCCAATATCGAAATCCCGCGGGGTAAGACGCCGGCGAATCGCCAGGACGTCGAATTGCTGTATGACGGGCTGCCCGAGCCGATCGATCTGGACATCGACCCGACTGCTCGCATGCTGTATTGGACGGACCGCGGGGACCCGCCCCGTGGCGACACCGTAAACCGCGCGCCCCTCGACTCCTTATCGGGCGAGCGCAAGGCGCCCGAAATCGTGTTCTCTCATCTGATGGAGGGCATCGGCCTGGCCTTGGATCCAAAGGGCGGTCGGATGTTCATTACCGATTTCGCCGGCTCGGTCTACAGCGCCAATCTCGATGGATCCAACCAGCAAACGCTGCTCTTCGCACAGGGCAACCTCACCGGCATCGCCTACGCCGAAATCTGAAAATCCGATCAAGAGGAGAATTGACCATGTCGACCACCAAACCCATTCGCCGCGTCGCCATTATCGGCACCGGGGTCATTGGCGCCAGCTGGGCGGCTCTGTTCCTTGCGAAGGGCCTGGAGGTCGCGGCGACCGATGTTGCACCGAATGCAGAGGAGGCGCTCAAACGTTTCGTCGAAGCAGCTTGGCCAGCGCTCACGAGGTTGGGCCTTGCGCCTGGCGCAGTGCGATCGAAACTGATTTTCACGGCCGACGTTGCGGCAGCGGTAAGGGGCGCGGACCTTGTCCAGGAGAATGGGCCCGAGCGGATCGATTTCAAGCAAAAGCTCTATCGGCAGCTCGATGAGCTGTTACCGGCCGACGTGATCATCGCATCGAGCTCGTCCGGTCTCACGATGAGCGAGATCCAGTCGAGCTGCGGCTCTCATCCCGAACGCTGCGTGATCGGCCATCCTTTCAACCCGCCTCATTTGGTCCCGCTGGTCGAGATCGTGGGTGGCGCGAAGACCTCCGAAGATACGATTCAGCGCGTTTCAGAATTCTACACCGCTATGGGAAAACGAACGGTTCGACTGCACAAGGAAGTGCCAGGGCACGTTGCGAATCGTCTGCAGGCCGCGCTTTCGCGGGAGGTTTATCACCTCGTTGCTGAAGGCGTCGTCAGCGCTGCCGACGTCGACACCGCGCTGTGCTGGGGGCCGGGCTTACGTTGGGGGATCATGGGCTGCTTGCTTCTCAATCATCTCGGTGGCGGCCAAGGCGGCATCGAGCACTTCTTCCAGCAGTTCACCGGTCCTATGACGGCTTGGTGGAAGGTTCTCGGCCAGCCGGTGTTGACACCCGAAGTGCAAAAGAAGCTCGTCGACAGCGTTCACGCCGAGGTGGGCTCGCGCTCCATTGACGAGCTGGCGGCAGAGCGAGACGAAATGCTGCTCGGCCTTATCGAGCTGCGCACCGGGGCAGAGAAAGTGTCTGGGGCAGGCCAGAAAACTGCCAGAGCCAGCTGAGAATTCCGCTTCGCCGACGGATCACAGGAGAAGACTATCGGAAACCTCATCCGAGCTGGATCGCGTGGCTGGATCAGGTAATCTGATACGCAATGATCGCCTGCCTGAGGCTGCTGACGTGCTTCTTGATCTCGGTGCTCAAGTCGAGGAGACGGCTTGAGGCCGAGGTTGTGGTTCTCCGACATCAGGTGAATGTACTGCGTCGAGCGGCTCCCTCGAAGCTGCGGCTCCTGCCTATCGATCGGCTGATTTTAGTCTGGCTCTATCGGCTATTTCCCTCCGCCATCGATGCTGTTGCCGTCGTTAGGCCTGCGACGGTGAGCGCGGCGATGACAGCGCAGTTCGTCACCGACGCTCTCATCATGGCGATCTGGCGCAGGGGCAAGCCCGATGCTCTGCTGCATCACTCAGATCGCGGCAGCCAATACACCAGCGATCAGTTCCAGCGGCTGGTGGCCGATCACGGTGTCACCTGCAGCATGAGCCGGTCGGGCAATGTCTGGGACAACGCCGCGATGGAGAGCTTTT
>DATIYT010000143.1:0-37733 GCA_035517495.1 Allostellaceae bacterium
TGTCGCGGTGGTTCCGAGGTTACTGACGTTGACATCAAACGGGATGGCGTCCCACAGCAACTCATCGCCGTTCTGCGAGAATGCGATGATCTGCGAGCTGCTGTTTGTCCTGATCGATCCCAGGCGCCGCTTTAGCGTATACCCGGCCGCGCGCGCGTCGAAATCGGCGGTGAAGGCGCACATCTGATCCTCGAGTGCCGCGAAGGTGCCGCGGTGCTTGACCCGGCCTTGCTCGTAGAGTGCCGCTACCGGCTCGGCGCGCGAGACCTTGCCGCGGCTCGCGCGCACCGCCTTGTAGCTCACGTTCGGATCGACCGCGCGCAGCGTCGCTTCCACGAGATCGCCGCCGTTGTTGACCTCGCCCACCACGCGGTCCGCCTGGAATCGCCGATAGAACTCGACCGCGCGGCGCGCCCACTCTTCGGCGCGAAGCCGCTCGGAGCCGTCTTGCAGCACATAGGCGATGCCGTCGCGGCCGCGTCCCGCCGCGATAATGCCGGTCTCGTCCGCGTTGGCGCCGGTGCTGACCGCGGGATCGATCGCCACCACCACGCGCGCGAGCTCGGGCGCCCAATCACAGCGCGCGCTTTCGATGCGCTCGCGGGACCAAAGCGCGCCCTGGACGTCGTCGAGAAGCTCGGCTTCTAATTCTTGTCGACCGAGACGCGTTCCCTCGTAGCGCTTGACGATCGCTTCCAGAAAAATCTTCGCGAGGTGCCGGCGGTTCTCGCGCGTCGAGCCGCGCGAGACGATGACGTTCGGGTCCTCGACCAGCATGCGAATGAGGCGCACCGGCTTGGGTGTCGTGGTCACGACGATGCGCGGGTCGGCACCGAGGCGCAGTCCGAACTGCAGCATGTCCCAGGCCTCGGGATATCGCCATGACGCGAGCTCGTCGCACCAGGCGGCATCGTGCTGCGGGCCGCGCAGGCGATCGGGCTCGTCCGCGGAAAATCCGACCGCGATCGCGCCGTTGGGCCAGGTGAGCCGCTGGCGCGCGATCTCGTAGCGCGGGCGATAGCTCGGATGCGCGACGCCCAGGAGGCCGCTTTCGCCCTCGATCATGACATCGCGCACGGCGCTCGCGGTCGGGCCCACCAGCGCCACTTGGCGATATCGACCTTCCTCGATGTTGAGGCGCACCCACTCGGCGCCGCTCCGCGTCTTGCCGAAGCCTCGCCCCGCCATCAGCAGCCAGACGCGCCAATCGCCCGGCGGTGGCAATTGGCTGGGCCGCGCCCAGACTCGCCAATCGTAGTAAAGCGCCGCCAATTCGTCGTCGCCGAGCGACGCCAGCAGCTCACTCGTCTTCGTCGGGTCGCGCGTGGTCAGCAAGCCGGCTTCGAATGAGCTCGCGGACCCGCTCGGCAAGAACAGCCGGGCTTTCGGGGGCGGTGGGCTGGTGGCGGCTGAAGAGTCCGAGGTGGCGGGCGATGGCGTCGAGGGCGCGCTTTTTGTCATGGAGCCTCACCCGCAGCGTCTTGGAATTGGCGTCGGCGCGGACCTCCGCGATCGCGGCCGCATCGTCGTCGGACATCTCGTTGCTCGCCTTCGCGACCAGACCGAGCTTCTCGTCCCAATTCGTGACGCGGCGGATGTCGGCGAAGGCGATGCGGGCATATTCGCGAAGCACGCGGTCCGCGGTGATGCGGGTGCGCCGCGCGCGGTTCTCCATCGCCTTCTTGACCGCGGGGCCCACCAACCGATTGCGCAGCAGGCGCGCGCCGCAGGAATCGGCTTTGTTCTCCGAGAAACCCGCGCGTATCGCCGCGCGCTTACCGTTGAGGTCGACCAGATACTCCTCGACGAAGCGCTTCTGGCGCGCGCTTAGCTTGGTCGGTTTCGCGCCCATGCCGCCCTCCTCGATTTTTTCGCTGAGTCGATTGCCCGAAGCCCGAAAAGCGAAAGGGCCCGGCGCGGCGGCGCGGGACCCTCTCCAGACCCAACTCTCGAGCGTGGCGATCTAGTAGCAGATCAAGCCCGCAAAGTCAAGAACAAAAGAGGAACAGACCTTGCTATCGGACCGAGCTTCGCCAAACTCGCTTCGCCCGAACCCCCGCTGCACACTCTGTTTCTTACCATCGCGAGAGTGCCCATGAAGCCGCGGACCATCGTGGTCAACGACAAGATGCAGCGGGGCTATCGCTATCGCCTCACCGAGCCGGTGGGCAAGAATTTCGATCCCGAATTCAAGCCGGAGCTCACGCCCAAGCAGATGCTGCGTCTCGGCGTGTTCGGCGGAAAGTACATGACCGACTGCGGCAAGGAATTTCCGCGCGACTGGTTTGCGCGCGCGAAGCTCTCGCCCGAGCGTCGCGATCCCACGCTCAATTTCTTCCGCGTCGATGCGAGCCAGCCGCTCTCGGTCTGGCGTGCGAAAGGCTGGATCGCGCCCGAGGATCCCCGCGGCTGGTTCCAGTGGTATTGCCGCTACTACAGGGGTCGGCGTCTTGCACAAGAGGACGCGCGTCAAATCCGCCGTTGGAAGGCGATGCGGCGCCACGTCCGGCAAATCGAGAAGCATTGCGAGCGCGGCGATCTCGGCTGTCGCCCGCGGCAACGCCAGGCGCTGCTGCAATGGGCCTATGACAGCCGGAAGATTTGATCGGAGGAGGACGATCGAGAGAGGAGATCGGGGAGAGACGTCAAGAAAATCCGTGGGGTCCGCGTGGGCCTATTCCCTGCCGGGTGGCGCTACCGTCACATTGAGGTCGTTCACCAGGCCGTTCGTGAGGGAATAGACCCAGCCATGAATCTGGAGCTCCTGCCCGCGCCGCCAGGCCTCCTGCACGAAAACGTCGGAGGCGACGTTCCGCACCTGGCGCATGACATTGAGCTCGCAAAGGCGATCAAGACGGGCCTGGGGATCGGCGATGGCCTCGAGCTGAGCGCGGTGTTCGTCGCGCACTTCGCGGATCGGATGCAGCCAGTGATCGACCAGGCCGCGCCGGCGTCCGTCTACCGCCGCGCTGACGCCGCCGCAGCCATAGTGTCCCACCACCAGGATGTGCTTCACCTTCAGCACATCGACCGCGAACTGCAGCACCGAGAGATAATTGGCGTCCTGGGGCGGAGCCAGATTGGCAACGTTGCGATGCACGAAAAGCTCGCCCGGATCGAGATCGACGATCTCATTGGCGGGAACGCGGCTGTCGGAACAGCCGATCCAAAGATATTCCGGCGCCTGCTGCGCGACGAGCCGCCGGAAGAAGCCGGGATCGTCCGCGACCATACGCGCCGCCCACTCGCGGTTGTTGAGCTTGAGGTGATCGAGCATGCCCCCGGCTTATACCGCAAATGCCGGCGGGAGAAGAAGCGGACGAGGAGGATTCAAGATCGACTCAGTGGCGCACAGCCGCCTGAGCGCCCTGTCAGCGTAATTGGAAGGAGATCGGGGGATTTTCGGGGGATGGGGGGATGGGAGGATGAGGACGAGTGGATTGAATCTCGTTGAGGAGCAAAGCATCGCGGTTTCGGTCGGAACCGATGAGAGCTCAACTAAGCCGAACCCCCTCCATCACCATCATTTCCCCGATCGACCATATCTTCGCGCCCTTCGTGCCTTCGTGGTGAAACTACTGAGCCGGCTCCGCTCATCCCACGATCGGGCGTTCGCCGATGTTCTCCGCGACCATGATCAGATAGCCGTCGGGGTCCTGCACGAAGACCTCGCGCTGTCCGCTCTCGCGATCGCCGACACGGCGCCAGACTTCGCGCGGCCCCAGATAGAGCGGCCATCGCCGATCCGCGAGCGCCTTCTGCACCGGCGCGATCGCTGGGAGATAAATCTGAAACATCACGCCTTGTCCGAGCGGCCGCTCCAGCGGACCGGTCTCGAACCGGCCATGACGCCGGCACAGCATGATCTGATGCCCTTCGGGGCGTTCCAGATAGACGAAGCCTTCCTCGGGCCGCCGAAAGGCGACTGCAAATCCCAATGCGTCGCGCCAGAAGCCGAGGCTTGCCTCGAGATCGTTGACGTGCAGCTCGCACACTGTCTTCGCCCAGCCGCTCTTTGGCGGCGCGCCGAATTCCGACGGCACTTATCCGTCCCCCCGAAAAAACCCAATTGTCGAGCGTGGCGATTTCATAGCAGATCGAGCCTGCAACGTCAAGAACAAATTAGGAACATCAGCATCCCCCGAAGCGGGGCATCGGATGGGAAAGGTATTTTAGGCGGGCGAGGGTGCGAGCCGGCGGTACTGCGCGAGCGCGGTGCGCCCCCGCTCGGTCAGCGTCACGACGGCGCCATCGTCGCGGGCCTCGATCGCGACCAAGCCCTCCGCGAACGCGTCTTCCCACGCGGAATTGAGCGGACAGGTGCTCTGCCAAGCCGTCCGCACTTCGCGGTACTGCCTCGGCCGCTCGGCCGCCCACGCCAGGAACTGCAATGTCAGGAGCGCGCTCATGAGTGCATCAGTGGGTCACCGCGGCGGCGCGGCCGTCAAGAAAATTCGCGAAAGAATGGTATTCCGAACGTCCCCATCCTGACTCGCGGAATTAGGCTGACTCAAACTTCACCGCGAAGACGCGAAGGACACGAAGTGACTTTTTTGACGAGCCATTTGATCTCGCCTTCGTGATCTTCGTGACTTCGTGGTCAATCTGGATTGCTCCGCGGTCTGATGCCGAGCAACCAGATGCGTTTCCTCTAATAGCGGCACGAGTACATATTGCCGACGGCGGACACCCAGGTCTTCTTCTTGTTGGTGACCGAGCAAATCTGCGATGCTCTCGCATTCGCCGACACGGTGCCCGAACATCCGACGGTGCTGCTGGTTCCGTCATTCGCCTTTAGCGTCGCGTAAAAGCTGCACGCCCACGCTCTGTCGCCGCAGTTGTTGGTGACGCTGATGCTCCAGGTATGCCCGTCGTTGGTGATGGCGACGTTTCTCACGACGCAATCGCGCATGATGCTCGCCTCGCCTTGCGGCGGCGGCTGAGCGCCGGGCGGTATCCTTATCTCCGCGGCCGATGCCGGGTTCTGCATCAACAAGCCGCTCGCCAATAGGGTCAGGCTGAAGACGACGCTGCGCTTCGACATCGATTCTCTCCCCCGAGAGGTTGGTCGAGTCTCGATTTAGTGCGCCGTGCGGTGGGATCAAGGCGTGGCCGCCTCGTTCGCTCTCGGCGGGGGTGACGCCGGCGTTTGATGAGTGGCCTCTCAGTGGTGTCGAGAGAGTGCTCTATCCCCCGAATGATGGTGCGCTAAATCGGGATTGGGGCACGCGGCAATGATTGAATGTGCGTCGCGAGATTGAAAACGAGACAGCGTGGATTGCTTTTTAATCTCTCATTTCGATACGCCCGCTGATGGGGTCGTAGTTGAGCGGGCGCGTCATTCCCTCGGGCTTCTCGGCATGACGCGGAAGCGCATCTCGGATGTCGAGCCAACTCATTGCACTCTCCACGCAGACATGGAGTTCGGGTTTGAATCCGTCGGGATCGTCGAGCGAACCGACGTAAAGCGCCCGCACTTCGGGCCGGTTGTCTCTTGTGAAGAATAGCGGCGCTCCGCACGCGTCGCAGATATGGCGCCAGGTTCTGGGCGAAAAGGCTAATTTACGCGTTGCTCCCTTTGTAACCGCGAGATGATCCGCGTTCATGAAAAGCAAGGCGCTGACGGGGGCACCGGAAGCACGCTGGCACATCCGGCAATGGCAGATCAGGCTGACACGGGGCGTTCCCGACGCTTGGTATCGAACCGCGCCGCACAAGCAGCCGCCCGCGAACGATTCAGGAAGCGCCATATTGCGATCTCCAATCATGTTTTGTGAATTACCGGAATTTCAGTAATAGCGGACTCAACGGCTGCGGCGCGAGTAAAGTGCACTGTCACCGTAATTTCGTTCATCCCCCCAACAACTGACATGCGGCGAATGAGTTGGCGCTGCAGAAATGTGCCAACAACGGAAGTTACGAGCCCTATTCGATGACCTCGTCGGCGCGGGCCAGGATCGATTGCGGTATGGTAAGGCCGAGTGCCTTCGCGGTCTTGAGGTTGATGATCAGCTCGATTTTTGTCGACTGCTGGACCGGCAGATCGGCTGGCTTCTCGCCATTGAGAACTTTCGCGACTTGAACGCCGACCAGACGGTAATATTCCGTTTCACTAGCGCCATAGCTCACGAGGCCGCCAGCCGCAGCGAACTGCCGATACTCGTACACTGCGGGCAGTGCGCGACGGAGCGCTTGCGCCGCGAGCTGTTCGCTTATTCCACTGAGGAATACATCGGGATTGATCACCAGCGCATCTGCTCGCAGTTGGACCACGTTTGCGAAGGCCGTATTCAGATCTCGTTCGGTGCTCGCTTCCACCGGATGGAGCTGCATCCCGAGGGCTTCTGCCGCTGACTGCAGGGTGCGAAGTTGCTCGGCGGTGTTGGGACCAGTCGGATTGACAAGCACGGCAATGGTGGTTTGCCCCTTGGGCAGCAACTCGTGCAGCAGTTCCAGACGCTTCGGCCCCAGCTCCCCGTTCTGATTGGCCACGCCTGTCACGTTGCCGCCGGGTCGGTTCAGGCTGGCGACAAATCCAGCCCGGACCGGATCGACGGATGTCGCGAAAACGATCGGAATAGTCGATGTCGCCGCCTTCGCCGCCGCTGTCGACGGCGCCCCACCGGCCCCGACAATCACAGCCACTTGATGCTGAACCAGTTCGGCTGCAAGTCCCGGCAGTCGCTCGTTATGAGCATCCGCCCATCGATATTCGATCGCCACGTTCTGGCCCTCGACGTAACCTGCCTCTTTCAACCCTTGGCGGAACGCTCGTAGGCGGATGGCGTACTCTTCAGGCGATGCGGCGCCAAGGAACCCGATCACCGGCAGCGGTGTCTGTTGGGCGCGGGCACCGAGCGGCCAAACCACCGCCGCACATCCAAGAAGAAGCTCGCGCCGCTTCATTGTTACCCCGCAAGCTCGGGAATTACGGAATTACGGTGACACTGCACGAATCTCTGCCCTCTGGGTTCCGGCTCTCCGCTTCGCTTCGGCCGGAATGACGGTGAATAGGGCGAACCCGGGATCGCAGGATATGACGCGGCTTTCGCCTTTACCACTGAAAGCCTTGCCCGTTACCGCCAGACCGAGGTTTCCGCGCCCCGCCGCTGCGTCAGAGCCCGTAATACGCCTGCAACACGCCGAGCGCGCCGACGAGCACGCCGGCGGCGGTTTCGCGCGAGAGCGGGCGCCCTCCCCATCCCTCGCGCAGCGCCCAGTCCTTGAGCGTCCACTCCGCGCCCACCACGTGCCACACGCACGAGCCCGCGGGAGAGGCGAAGCCGCCGAGCGCGCCCAGCGCGGACCAGACGCGCTTGCGCGCTTCGGCCTGACGCTCGGTCAGCAGCAGCTCGCGCCCGCTCTGCGGCACGCGGCCGAGATCGGGTGCCGCCAAGGGATCGAGCGACGCCGC
The DNA here is from genome assembly GCA_035517495.1 of Allostellaceae bacterium. Taxonomy (GTDB): domain Bacteria; phylum Pseudomonadota; class Alphaproteobacteria; order ATCC43930; family CGMCC-115725; genus DASZHJ01. The sequence continues at coordinate 7,415 of DATIYT010000143.1, forward strand.
GTGAAAGTCAGCGCGGAAATCCTCGGCCGCCTGGCGCATCGGCGCCGAGATCGTGCCGTTTCGCTCCATCAGCAAGAGCGTGGCGGTCGCGCGATAGGGGCGCGCCGGCCGGCCCGCCTCGTCGGCGATCGCGCGCGGCAAACGCTCGACCTCGCGTCGCGCCCAGCGCTCCTGCGTCGGGGCCAGCACCGAATCTTGGGGCAGCGTCTTTCGCTTTGCTCGTGCCATCGGTCACTCCTCGCTCTCTGTGGTTCAGCCTTGCCCGCTCGCGCTCACTCGCCATCCCGCGGCTCGGCGCTGGGCGGATAATCGAGCAGCGCCAACAACGCGCGCCGGTCCTCGGGAACGGACGGCTCCGGCACCGCGGCGATGTGGAGAAAAGCGAACTCGGGCGGCGGCTCGGGTGTGTGGTCCGCTTCCCACCGGAGCGCCTCCGCGAGCGCCCGCCCCTCGATGCTGGCAGGTGCGGCGGTGCAGAGCCGCCGATGACGCCCGCAGTAGGAGCTTCCGGACGCCGTGGGTTCATCGCAAAACCCGGCCCCTGCTAGGCCCGCGTGCGTTACGTAGGCGCACCGGTGCGAGCCGTCGCCGGCAAATGCGTTCTGCGAGACCTCTGGGCTTGCGGCTGACACGGACTTGGTTAATATCGTACCTGTTTTGTTCTCATCATTGGCGAGAAAGCCGCAGGGACGCCCAAACCCATGATCCATCTGGAATTCTCCCGTGTCTCCGCCGCCCCTGGGCGGGCCTTGTGGGCGCCGCGACCCGCAAGCGAACCCGACTGTACGTGTCGTGCGGTCATGTGTCAACGCAAAATGCGAGTAGCACTGCACAACCCGAGCGTACAGAGTCCCCATATGGCCGAAGTCTCCGCAGTCTCCCGGCGATTGAAGCAGGTACGCCAACGCGCGGGGCTATCGATCCGTCAGGTCGCGGAGTCGCTCGGCATGGAGCATGGGTCGAGCTACCAGCACTACGAGGACCGCTTCAAAAAGCCGCTCTTGCCGCTGGAGCTGGTGCTGAAGCTGGTGCCGATCTTCGAGCCCCGAGGCATCGACCCGGCGGAGCTGTTCGCGCTCGCGGGCGTGGACGGCACGGGGCAACGGCCGCTGCCCAGTCTTGCGCGGAGTGCTGCCCAGGCGCACATGCTGCGAATCGAGGAGCTCGATGTGCGCGCCAGCGCCGGAAGCGGGCTTGCCGACAGCGCCGCGCGCACCGTCGGCGAATGGCAGCTTCCAAGCGAGCTGGTCCGCGCCTACACGACCGCGCCCGCGGCGGAGCTGCGCATCATCACCGTGCTCGGCGACAGCATGGAGCCGCTGCTGACGCCGGGCCAGCGCGTGCTGGTCGACGTCGCCGACCGCCGCCCGAGCCCGCCCGGAATCTTCGTGGTTTGGGATGGATTGGGCCTGGTGGTGAAGCGCGTGCAGCTCCTTCCGCATACCGATCCGCCGCAGGTCAAGATCACTTCCGACAACCCAAACTATGAGCCTTACCAGCGTACCCTGGAGGAAGCATACATACAGGGGCGTGTCATCGGGCAGTGGCGCTGGCTCTGATGCTCACATCGCGCTCAAGCCGCCGTCGATGACGAATTCCGCGCCGGTCACAAGCGACGATTCGTCGGACGCGAGATAAACCGCCATCGCCGCCACGTCCTCGGGCGCCCCGATACGGCCCAGCGGTATCGCCTCGGCGAGCGCATGGCGCAAGGCTTCCGGATCGCGCGCGCTCGCGACCATCCGATCCACCATCGGCGTCGCGATGTAAACGGGGTGGATCGAATTGCAGCGAATCCCATAGCGCCGGCGCGCGCAGTGCATCGCCACCGATTTCGTGAGCAGGCGCACGCCGCCCTTGCTCGCGCAATAGGCGGCCATGTTGTGCACGCCGATGAGCCCCGCCACCGAGGACATGTTGATGATCGAGCCGCCGCCCGCGGCGGCGATGCGCGGGATCGCGTGCTTGCAGCCGAGAAAGACCCCGTCGAGGTTCACGCTCTGGACGTTGCGCCAATCCTCGAAGCTGGTGCGCTCGATATCGCCGAGCGTGCCGATCCCCGCGTTGTTGACGAGAATATGAAGCGCGCCGAAATGGCGGACGGCCTCCTCGAGCGCGCTCTCCCAGCTCTGCTCGGAGGTCACGTCATGGCGGATGAAGAGCGCCGACGGCCCGTGCTCGCGCGCCGCGGCGGCCCCGCTCTCCTCCGCGATATCGGCGATCGCGACCCGCGCGCCCTCGCGCACGAAGGCCGTTGCCATCGCGCGGCCGAGCCCGGAGGCCGCACCCGTGATGAAAGCGATCTTGCTCGCGAGCCTTCCCACGATCGGCGCCTCTCACGTGTTGGGCAGGCGATAGTCGCTGAACTGCTCGCGCAGCTTGGTCTTCAATATCTTCCCGGTCGCGGTGTGCGGGAGCTCCGCCAGAAAGACCACGTCGTCGGGCATCGCCCACTTCGCGACTTTGCCCTGGAGAAAGCCGAGAATCGAGTCCTTCTCCGGCTTGCATCCTTGCTTGGGCACGACGATCAGCAGCGGCCGCTCCGCCCACTTGGGATGCGGCACGCCGATCACCGCGGCTTCGGCCACGTCCGCGTGACCGATCGCGGCGTTCTCGATATCGATCGAGCTGATCCATTCGCCGCCGGACTTGATCACGTCCTTGTGCCGATCGACGAGCTGGAGGTAACCATCGGGGTCGATGTTGGCGACGTCGCCGGTGCGGAACCAACCCTCGGCGTCGATCGCCGCTTCGCTCGCGGCGACGTCGTTGTAGTAACCGCTGACGATCCACGGACCGCGCACCAGCAGCTCGCCGCGCGAGAGACCGTCATGGGGCTGGCGCTTGCCCTTGTCGTCCACCAGCTTCATCTCGACGCCGTAGAGCGGCCGTCCCTGTTTGGCTTTGATTTGCAGCTGCTCCTCCCTGGTGAGCCGCAGGAACTTCGCCTTGAGGGTGCTCACCGTGCCGACCGGGCTCATCTCGGTCATGCCCCAGCCGTGGATCGCCTTGGCGCCCTGCTTCTCCTCGAACGCCGTGATCATCGCGAGCGGCGCGGCCGAGCCACCCACGAGCACGCGGTCGACGAAATCGATCCGCTTTCCGGTCTCGTCGAGGTACTTGAGCAGACCGAGCCACACCGTCGGGACGCCGAGGGTGATGGTCACGCGCTCGGTTTCCAGCAGAGCAAAAAGGCTCGCACCATCGAGGTGCGGGCCCGGGAACACCAGCTTCGAGCCCGCCATCGTCGCGGAATAGGGGACGCCCCAGGCGTTGGCGTGGAACATCGGCACCACCGGCAGGACCGAGTCCTGCATCGAGAACGCCGTGTTGTTCGCCATGCAGCAGGCGTAGGAGTGCAGCAGCGTCGAGCGATGGGTATAAAGCGCGCCCTTGGGATTGCCGGTCGTGCCGGAGGTGTAGCAAAGCGACGATGCGGTGTTCTCGTCGAAAGTGGGCCACTCGAGCTCCGCATCCTCCGCCGCGACCAGCTCTTCGTAACAGAGCAGGCTCGCGACCTTGAGGGTCGGCATATGCGCGCGGTCGGTCATCGCCACGTAATGCCGCACCGGCTTCCAGCTCGGCGCCAGCTTTTCGATCAGCGGCGCGAAGGTCGTATCGAAGAACAGGATTTTGTCTTCGGCGTGATTGACGATGTACTCGAGCTGCTCGTGGAAGAGGCGCGGGTTGATGGTGTGGCAGATGGCACCGATCCCGGAAATGCCGAAGTAAAGCTCATAATGTCGATGCCCGTTCCAGGCCAAGGTTGCGATGCGGTCGCCGAGCCCGACGCCAAGGCGTTTGAGCGCCTTCGCCAGCCGCTTGGAGCGCTGCTCCGCCTCGGCATAGTTGTAACGGTGGATCGAACCCTCGACCGTGCGTGAGACGATCTCGGTATCCGCATGATATTTGCCCGCGTGCTCGATCAAGGTCTGGATCAGCAGTGGGCTGTCCATCATTAGTCCGCGCATACTTCCTCCCTGTAAGCAACGGCCTCGGCGTTTTCTTTCGTAGACGTACTACCGGAAATACCGGTCCGAATCGAGACCAGAATGGGCAGGTGCCCCCAAGGCGGTGCGGCGGGACACGCCCGCGCGGGTAAGTGACCCTCGCGCGGAACGCCCGATCATGGACAAGGCCGGACCCCTCCGGCACTCTGCCGCAAACACCGGAGGAGCGCTGATGGCTTCGCAGACACCGATCGGCAAGGGGAAAGTCGGCGTGGTTGGCGCCGGCCTCATGGGAGCCGAAATCGCCCTCGTCTACGCGCTCGCGGGATATGGCGTAAGGCTCGCCGACCGCACATCGGCCGAGCTCGACGCGGCCATGCAGCGCCTCTCCACGATCCTTGAGAAAGGCGTCGGTCGCGGCTTTTACCGCCCCGAGGAGACCGGCCCCGCGCTTCGCCGCATCGAGACGACGACCGACCTCGCGACCTTCGGGGATCGCGACATGGTGACCGAGGCCGTCTTCGAAGAAGAATCCGTCAAGGCCGAGATCTTCCGCAGGCTCGATGCAATCCTGCCTCCCCACACCTTGATCGCCAGCAACACCTCGAGCATTGCGATCTCAACCCTAGCGGCGCACGTCTCGCCGCCGCGCCGGCCGCTGTTCTTGGGCACGCACTATTTCTCGCCGGTCTCGCGCATGCGTCTCGTCGAGGTGATCCCGCAATTCGAAACCAGCGAGACCGCCGTCGAGCGCGCGATGGCCTATTGTCGCGACGCCGGCAAGACACCGATCCGCGTCAAAGACGTCGTGGGATTCGCGGTCAACCGCGTGCTGCACGCCTTCGTCATCGAAGCGATCAAGCTGGTCGAGGAGGGAGTGGCGACGCCCGAGGACATCGACCTCGCCTGCAAGCTCGGCCTCGGTCATCCCATCGGGCCTTTCGAGCTCATGGACGTCACGACCTCGAAGCTCTGCCTGCAGGTGCAGGAAATTCTGCACGAGGCCTATGGCGAACGCTTCCGTCCGCCGGCCCTGCTGAAACAGCGAGTGAATGCGGGTTATCTCGGCCGCAAGGTCGGCAAGGGCTGGCTCAAAACCCCGGACAAACGAAAGTAGGCGCCTGACGAAGGTCTCCGCGGCGCGATCGACTACTCGCCCCGCGCTCTCCTAAGCGCCTCCAGGATCGCGAGCAAGCATTTGTCGCGCTCGGCCGCGAGCGTTGGAATGTCCCGGCCCGCGGCTTCATCGGCAACGCCATCGATGATCTTCCTCTGCAGTTCCGGCGTGAGTTCGGGATTGCCGAGCGCCGGCCACCATTCCTTGGCCAGCGGCACGCCGAGATGCGGCATGAAGTGCGTCATGCCGCCAACGCCTCCCGCGAGGTGGAAGGTCAGATGCGGTCCCATGATCGCCCAACGGAGTCCCGGACCATAAGCAATCCCCGCATCGACATCGGCGACGCTCGCGACACCCTCCGCCACCAGATGTACGGCTTCGCGCCAAAGCGCCGCCTGCAGCCGGTTCACGAGATGCCCCGTCACCTCCTTTCGCACATGGATCGGCCGCTTGCCGATATCGCGGTAGAACGCGATCGCTCGTTGTACGGCTTCCGGCGATGTGCGCGCACCGCCGACCACCTCGACCAGCGGAATGACATGCGGGGGATTGAAGGGATGACCGATGACGCAGCGCTCCGGATGCCGGCAGCGCTGGGTGATCCGGGATATCAGCAATCCCGAGGAGCTCGAAGCAAGAATCACATTCGGCGGCAGCGCATGATCGAGCCGCTCGAACAGCTCGATCTTCATATCCTCGCGCTCGGGCGCGCTCTCCTGAACGAAATCCGAACCCTCGACCGCTTTGGCCGGATCGCGCACGAAGCGCACGCGTTCCGGCGATGCACCCTCGGCGAGGCCGAGCTGGGTCAAGGTGGGCCAAGCGTTCGCGATGTAGTTCCGCAGAAAGCGCTCGCCCTCGGGTGCCGGATCGCTCGCGCTCACCGATAGTCCGCGCGATAGGAAATAAGCGGCCCAACTCGCGCCGATGGTCCCGGCGCCGATGACGGCTACGTGCTGCTGCGGCATTGCTTTGCCCTCCCTTTGGCCTGATTGGCGATTTCACACCGCCTTGAGCGCCTGGTCGAGATCGCCGATGACATCGCCCGCATTCTCGAGACCGACCGAAAGCCGCACCAGCGCCTCGTCGATGCCGAGTGCCTTTTTGTCTTCCGGCGACAGCTTCTGATGCGTTGTGGTGGCGGGATGAGTGATGAGGCTCTTCGCGTCACCGAGATTGTTGGAGATCTTGACGATGCGCAGCGCGTTCTGGAAGCGGAACGCACCCGCCTTGCCGCCCGCGACGATGAACGCCACGAGGTTGCCGCTCCCTTTCATCTGCCGGCGCGCCAGCGCGTGCTGCGGATGGGTCTCGAGGCCCGGGTAGAGGGTGCGCGCGACCTTCGGATGCCGATCGAGAAACGCCGCCACTTCTTGCGCGTTGCGACAATGCTGTTGCACTCGCAACGACAGGGTCTCAAGGCCCTTCACCATGATCCAGGCGTTGAACGGGCTGAGCGCGGGCCCGGTGTGGCGAAGGAAGGGCGAAAGGTCCGTGCCGACGAAGCTCCGCGATCCCAGGACGGCGCCGCCCAGGCTCCTGCCCTGTCCGTCGATGTGTTTGGTCCCGGAGTAAACGACGATATCGGCGCCGAGCGCCAACGGCTTTTGCAGGATCGGCGTCGCAAAGACATTGTCGACGATCAGCAAGCCGCCCGCGCGATGTGTCAATTCCGCGACGGCCGAAAGGTCGACCAGATCGAGCGTCGGATTGGAGGGGGTCTCGACGAACACCGCCTTGACCGGCTCCGCGAGGCGCCGGCGCCATTGATCGAGATCGCGGCCATCCACCAACTCGGTCCTGACGCCCCAGCGCGGCAGGATGTTGTTGATGATGTGAAGGCACGAGCCGAACAGCGCACGCGACGCCACGACGCGATCCCCGGCCTTGACCTGGCAGGCGAGTGCCGCAAACACCGCCGCCATGCCGCTGGCGGTGGCGCGGCAGGCTTCGGCGCCTTCGAGCAGCCGCAGCCGCTCCTCGAACATCGAGAGCGTCGGATTGGCGTAGCGCGAATACACATAGCGCGAACCGTCATTGGCGAAAGCCGATTCCGCCTCCTCGGCGCTGCCATAGACGTAGCCCGAGGTCATGTAGATGGCCTCGCTGGTCTCGAGATGTTGGCTGCGCAAGCCGCCGCCATGCACGAGCAGGGTTTCGGTCTCCACGGTCTCGGGAAGCGGATTCGGGTTCGCCATCGGTCAAGTCCCCATGAGTAGGGGCACGACCGGCCCAAACAAAAAACCCTGGCCGCCAGGGGGTCCAGGGTTCTCCGCGAGAACTCCGACCTTTTAGCGGTTGGTTTTACGTGGTCGCAAGCCGGTCGGCCAAATCACCACGATCGAAACAACAGCTATCGCCTTGGATGGAGCATTGTCAAGTCGAATGGTTCGCCGATGACGCCGGCTCCACGAATGCGATAGTCTCGGGAATAAGCGACGACAATGGAGGACGCCCCATGAAGCTGTTCGACCTCACCGGCAAGACCGCCGTCATCACGGGGTCTTCGCGCGGGATTGGGCGCGCCATCGCGGAACAGATGGCAGCGCACGGCGCCAAGGTGGTGATTTCGAGCCGCAAGCAGGGGCCTTGCGATGAGGTCGCGGCCGGTATCAATAAGGCCGGCGGCAAGGCGATCAGCATTCCCGCCCATGTCGGCGACAAGGAACAACTGAAAGCATTGGTCCAGCGCACCCGCGAAGCCTTTGGCCCGATCGACATCATGGTCGCGAACGCGGCCGTCAATCCCTATTACGGGCCGCTGACTGAAATCTCCGACGAGGCCTATGACCGCACCATGGGCTCCAATGTGCGCAGCGCCCTCTGGCTTGCCCAGCTCGTCCTGCCGGAGATGGCTCGGCGGAAGGACGGCGCCTTCATCATCGTTTCGAGCATCGCGGGGTTGTGCGGCAGCACCATGCTCGGTGCCTATGCGATTTCCAAGGCCGCCGACATGCAGCTCTGCCGGAACCTCGCGGTCGAATGGAGCAAACACAACATCCGCATCAACTGCATTGCTCCGGGGCTCGTGAAGACCGATTTCGCCCGTGCGCTCTGGGAGAATCCGGAGCTTCGCGCGCAAACCGAGCGCTCGACGCCGCTCGGACGGATCGGTGATCCCGAGGATATCGCGGGCGCCGCCGTGTTCCTCGCGGCGCCGGCCGGCAAGTTCACGACGGGGCAGACCTTCGTGATCGATGGCGGCGTAACGGTGGCGGGGAGGGTTTAACCACCGCGTGATCCCAACCGAGGCAAGGCGGGAGTTCCACATGCGCAACTCGCTCGCACTGACCTGGCCCAAGGAAGGACTGACGCGAGTCCCCTATGCGCTCTACGGACGAGAAGACGTCTATGCCGAGGAGCGCGCGAGCATCTTCAGAGGGCCGAGCTGGAGCTACCTCTGCCTCGAGGTCGAGCTGCCGAATCCCGGCGACTACCGCGCCACCTTCGTGGGCGACATACCGGTGATCGTGGCCCGGGACATGGACGGCAGCCTCAATGCCTTCGAGAACCGGTGCGCGCACCGGGGTGCGCTGCTCTGCTTCAAGCGCGGCGGGCATGGGCGCGAGATTAGCTGCGTCTATCACAATTGGACCTACGATCTCCGCGGCAATTTGATCGGGGTTGCGTTTGAGCGCGGGATCGACCGCAAGGGCGGCATGCCGCCGGACTTCAAGCGCGAGGACCACGCCTTGCGCCGGCTCAGGGTCGAGAACTTCGCCGGCCTCGTCTTCGGGACCTTCTCGCCGGACGCGCCGACGCTTGCGGACTATCTTGGCGAGGCGATTGCCGCGCGCATCCGCCGCGTCCTCTGCAAGCCGGTCGCGGTGCTCGGCTACAGCAGTCAGATGCTCCCCAACAACTGGAAGATCTACGTCGAGAACAATCGCGATTCCTATCACGCGAGCCTGCTCCACACCTTCTTCACGACGTTTCGCGTCAACCGGCTCTCGCAGGAGGGGGGCATCATCGTCGACGACAGCGGCGGGCATCACGTCAGCTATTCGAAGCGCGCCACCGACAAGGCAAGCCGGGAATACGATTCGGCGAAGCTCCGCGCCAGCCGCGACGACTATCGCCTCGCCGACCCGAGCCTGCTCGATGGACGGGATGAATTCGGCGACGGCATCACCTTGCAGATACTGACGGTCTTTCCGACGTTCGTGCTGCAGCAGGTTCAGAACAGCCTGGCCGTTCGTCAGGTGGTCCCGCGCGGGGTCGGTCAGACGGAATTGTTCTGGACCCACCTGGGCTTCACCGACGATGACGCGGCGATGCGCGCGATCCGCCTCAAGCAATCGAACCTGGTCGGGCCCGGCGGTTACATCTCTCTCGAGGACGGCGCGGTCGGCGGCTTTATTCAGCGGGCGCTGCCGGCGTCGGGCGACGAGAGCTCGATCGTGACGATGGGCGGCGCCGACGCCCGCTCGCAAGATACGCGCGCCACCGAGACGGCGGTGCGCGGTTTCTGGAAGGCCTATCGGGGGATGATGGGCGTCTGATGGTAACGACCGAAACTCAGCTCGCGGTCGAGCGCCTCCTCGCGCGCTATGTCGCGAGCCTCGACGAGGATCGGCTCGAAGAATGGCCGGATCATTTCACCGAGAAGTGCCGTTACCAGATCATCTCCAGCGAGAACCACCGGCAGGGGCTGCCGATCGGCGTCTTCTTCGCGGACTCTCGCGACATGCTGCGCGACCGCGTCATGGCGCTGCGCCAAGTCAATGTCTATGAGCCGCAGGGCTACCGCCATCTCGTTTCCTCGACGCTGGTCAGCGACGAGGGCGGCGGCATCGTGGCCGCGCAATCGAACTACATGGTGGTTCGCACGATGCACGACGGAACCGCCACTCTCTTCAGTACCGGGCGCTATCTCGACCGAATCACCTTTCAGACCGGTCAGACCGGCGAGCCGCTTTTTCTGGAAAAGCTCGTGCTCTATGACGGGAGCCGGATCGATACGCTGCTGGCGATTCCGCTGTAACGCTTACGCCACCTCGAACAGGCCCGCGGCACCCATGCCGCCGCCGATGCACATGGTGACCACCACGCGCTTGGCGCCAAGGCGCTTGCCGGCGAGCAAAGCATGCCCGACCAGACGCGCGCCGCTCATGCCGTAGGGATGGCCGATGGAGATCGCGCCGCCATCGACGTTGTACTTGGCGGGATCGATGCGCAGCCGGTCGCGGCAATAAAGCGCCTGCACCGCGAAGGCTTCATTGAGTTCCCAGAGGTCGATGTCGTCGATCTTGAGGCCGTGCCGCTGCAGCAGCTTCGGCACCGCGAACACCGGACCGATGCCCATCTCGTCGGGCTCGCAGCCCGTCACCACCATGCCGCGATAGACGCCGAGGGGCTCCAGACCCCGCTTCTCCGCGAGCTTTGCGTCCATCACCACGCAGGCCGATGAGCCGTCCGAAAGCTGGCTCGCATTTCCCGCGGTGATGTGGCCGCCTTCGCGCACCGGCTGCAGCTTTGCAAGGCCCTCGAGCGTGGTCTCGGGACGATTGCCTTCGTCTTTGGTCAGCGTGACCTTCTCGGTCCAGGTCTTGCCTTCCTTGTCGCTCATCTGCTTGACGCTCGGGAGCGGCACGATCTCCGCATCGAAGTGCCCGGCCTTCTGCGCCGCCGCGGTCCGTTGCTGGCTTGAGAGCGCATACTGGTCCTGCTGTTCGCGCGTCACCTGGTAGCGCCGCGCCACCACTTCGGCGGTGTCGATCATCGGCATCCAAATCTCAGGTTTATGCGCGGCGAGCCAATCGTCGTGATGATGGTGCGTATTGGTGTTGTTCTGCACCAGGGTGATCGCCTCGACGCCGCCCGCGACCATGACCGGCACACGGTCCACCATCACGCGCTGAGCCGCGATGCTGATCGCCATCAAGCCGGAGCTGCAAAAGCGGTTGACCGTCTCTCCGGAGACGGTGACCGGGAGCCCCGCCCGCAGCGCCGCCTGGCGCGCGATGTTGTTCCCGGTGGTGCCCTCCGGAAAGCCGCAGCCGATCACCACGTCCTCGACCTCCGCAGGATCGACCTTGGCGCGCTCGACCGCGTGTTGTATCGAATGCGCGGTCAGGCTCGCGCCATAGGTCATGTTGAACGCACCGCGGAATGCCTTGCCGATCGGCGTGCGCGCGGTCGAGACCACAACTGCTTCGTTCATGGGGGATGCCTCTTTCGGTCCGAGTTTCCCAAAGCAAAGCCGCTTCCGCGGTCCCTGGCAAGGGCCATGGCGCTGGACGTTCCACGTTGGCGCAGGCAGCATGCAACGCCGGACGAGGGAGCCTTTCGATGCGCCATTTTCAGAACCTTGCGGAGTTTCGAGCCGCAGCGGGCAGCACGCTTGGGGTCAGCGATTGGATCACGGTGACGCAGGAACAAATCGATCGCTTCGCCGACGCCACCAACGACCATCAATGGATTCACGTCGATCCCGCGCGCGCGGCGCAGTCGCCCTTCGGAACCACCATAGCGCACGGTTACCTGACCTTGTCGCTGATCCCCACGATGGTGCATGGAATATTTTCAGTGGGCGAAGTCGGCGCGCGGCTCAATTACGGCTCGAACCGCGTCCGCTTCCCGGCGCCGGTGCCTTGCGGGAGCCGCTTGCGCACCAAGCTCACGCTACTTGCGACGGAGCAAGACCCCCGCGGCGTGCGGGCCACTCTTCAGGCCGAGGTGGAGCGTGAGGGATCGGACAAGCCGGTTTGCATCGCCGAGATCATCACTTTGATGCTGCCGGAGTGATGCCGTCAGCCCCGCGCCTTCGTCAGCCACTCGGCGTAGCTCATGCGCTTCATGTCGAAGCGGTCGCTGAGATGGACGTAGGAATTTCCGGCGAGGCGGCCCACCAGGCGCAGCGCATCCAGGTTTACGTGTCCGCGCGCGTTCACGGCGTCGTCGCGAATGTGGAAATAGAGAACCTCGCCCAGCACGATCGAGCGCGACCCCTCATCGCCGAAGCGAAGCTCCTCCAACAGCCGGCATTCCATGTTGACCGGTGACTCCTTGATACGCGGCGCCTGAACCGCGACAGAGGGGGCGGAGGTAAGTCCCGACTCCAATAGCTCGTCGGCACCCTCGGGGAAATCGACGGCGCAGATATTCATGCGCTCGGCGATCTCCTCGCTCACCATGTTCACCACGAACTCTCGCGTATCGCGGATGATGCGCACGGTGTCCTTGAGCGGACCCGAATTGCGGCGCTCGATGCCGAGGATGACGACCGCCGGTTCGGCGCTGAACACGTTGAAAAAGCTGAACGGCGCCGCGTTGCTTCGTCCGGCCGAATCGCGCGTGGAGACGAAAGCGATCGGGCGCGGCACAACCGAGCCCACCAGCAACTTGTACCGCTCGGCCGGCGGCAAGGTTCTGAAGTCGAATTCCATTGCTCCCCTCTCATTCGGCCGGCGGCACCGCTCCGGTTCGCGCGGTGATCAGACCGTAGTGCTCGATGCGGCGATGCGCCGCGAAGTTGAACACGGTGTCCTTGTTGAACCGACAGCGATCGAGATCGATATCCGCAATCGCCAGCTCGTCGCCCTCGGTTTGCGCGAGCGCCACGATCTCGCCGTTGGGATCGATGACGCAGCTTCCCGCCAGCATCGGCACTCCCTCCTCGATCCCGCCCTTGGCGGTGCCGATGACATAGGTGCCGTTTTGATAAGCGCCGGCCTGCATGGTCAGGTGGTTGTGAAACATGCGGAGCCGAGCGCCTTCGGGCGCAACGCCGTTCTCGGAGGGCGTGTTGTAGCCGAGCATGACCACCTCGACGCCCTGCAATCCCATGACCCGGAACGTCTCGGGCCAGCGGCGGTCGTTGCAGATGCACATGCCCATGATGCCGCCCATCATGCGCCAGACCGGGAAGCCCAGATTGCCGACCTCGAAATAGCGCTTTTCCAGATGCTGCCAGGGACGGTTTGCCTCGTGCTCGGCATGACCGGGCAAGTGGACCTTGCGGTATTTGCCCACGATCTTTCCGGTCGGATCGACCAGGATCGAGGTGTTGTAACGGTGGACGCCGCCGCGCTCCGTCGTCTTCTCGGAGTAACCCAGGTAGAATCCGATTCCCAGGGTTGCCGCCAGATCGAACAGGCGCCGCGTCTCGGGGCCCGGCATTTCCGATTCAAAGAACGAGTCGATCTCCGCTTGATCGGTCATGTACCAGCGCGGAAAGAACGTGGTCAGCGCCATCTCGGGATAGACCATGAGGCGCACGCCCTTCTGGTGCGCCTCGCGCATCATCGCGATCAACCGGTCGACGACCTGCCGGCGGCTTTCGCCGCGGGCGATTGGACCGAGCTGCGCGGCAGCGACTTTGAGAGGTCGGGACATGGATTCTCACTCCGCAATCTGTGTCGTGACTACTCCACCATTCGCCCGGCGACCGGGTCGAACTTCGTGGTCAATCGCCCGCGCGGCCGGGCCATCGCCGGCAGTTCGCAGCGCAGGAATTCGCCTCGGCCCGGCCTTGCAATGACCTTGCCGTCGCGCCAGACGACATCGCCGCGCGAGATCGTAACGACGGGCCAGCCCACGACTTCGCGCCCCTCATAGGGCGTGTAGTCCATGGCGTCATGAAGGTCTTGCTGACGAATGCGCACGGGCTTCTCGGGATCCCAGATCGCGATGTCGGCGTCCGATCCGACGGCGATGGTGCCTTTGCGGGGATAGAGGCCATAGAGCTTGGCGGCGTTGGTCGCGGTCAGTTCGACGAAACGCGTGAGATCGAGGCGGCCCTTGCGCACTCCTTCCGAAAAGAGCAGCGGCAGGCGCACTTCGAGACCGGGCACGCCGTTGGCGATCACCTTGAAGGGTGCATTCGCTCCATGCTTCAGCTTTCCGCTCGCGTCCATGCGGTAGGGCGCGTGGTCGGACGAGACGACATCGAACACCCCGGTTTCAAGACCACGCCACACAAATTCCTGATTGGCGGCATCGCGCGGCGGCGGGCTGCACATACAGCGCGCGCCTTCGATCCCCGGTTGATCGAGATCGTCTCCGGTCAGGAACAGGTATTGCGGGCAAGTCTCGGCGTAGATCCTGAGGCCGCGCCCGCGCGCCCAGGCGATCTGCTCGATCGCCTCGCGACCCGAGACGTGAACGATCAGCACCGGCACATCGATCAATTCCGCGAGGCTGATCGCGCGATAGGTCGCCTCCCGCTCCGCCAGCGCGGCGTGGGCGATCGTGTGGAATTTGGGTGCGGCGTGTCCGGCCGCCAGCAGCCGCTCGGTCAAGAAAGCGATGACGTCGTGATTTTCCGCGTGGATCATCACCATCGCGCCTTCGCGCCGCGCCAGCGCCAACACTTCCAGCGTCTGACGGTCATCGAGCTTGAGGGCATCATAGGTCAGGTAAATCTTGAACGAGGTATAGCCGTCGCGAATAAGCGCCGGCAGCTCTTGCCCCAACACCTCCGGGCGCGGATCGGAGATGATGAGGTGAAAGGCATAGTCCACCAGCGCCTTTCCCTCGGCTTGGCGGTGATAGTCCTCCACCACCTTGCGCAGCGATTGTCCGCGGTATTGCGCGGCAAAGGGGATGATCGTCGTGGTGCCGCCCGCCGCCGCCGAACGCGACCCTGTCTCGAAATCATCGGCCGTCATCACGCCGGACGACGAAAGCTGCGCGATGTGGCAGTGGCTGTCGATTCCGCCCGGCAATACCAGCTTGCCCTGCGCATCGATTTCTTCGCGACCAGGCGCGAGCTTGGCGCCCAACGCAACCACCTTGCCGCCGGCAATTCCCACATCCGCAACGAACACATCGGCGGCGGTCGCGATTTTGCCGTTTCGGATCACCAAGTCGAAGTCGGCCATGCCCGGGAACTCTTGATAGGGGTTTCAGTGATCGTCGCTTCCGATTATGGGCGATCGGAACCCCGCTGGGTAGCCCGGCCTTCAGCGCGGCAAGGGCCTATTAGTCGTCCGCAGGCAGCACGCTCTCATGCCAATGGGAAAGCAGCAGCCGGGATATCCCATCGAGAACGAAATAGATGGTGATGCCCGAGAGCGAGAGCAGCACCAGGGCAGCCATCTCCCGGGCAATCTCCAGCCGATAGCTGGCCTCGAGAATTCGAGCGGCCAGTCCGGTTTCAGCGCCACCGGTTTCGGCGACAAATTCCGATACCACGACGCCAACCAGCGCCAGCCCGCCGCTGATGCGGGCACCCGCGAGAAAAAACGGCAGCGCGGTCGGAAGCTGGAGATGCCGCAAAATCTGCCAGCGCGAGGCGCCATAGAGCCGGAACAGCGCCGCCAGGTTCCGATCGACGCTTCTGAGGCCCAGCGTGGTGTTGGCGACCACGGGAAAGAACGCGACGATCCAGGCGCAGATGAGCAGCGCCAGAAAATAATCGCCGCGGGTCCAGACGATGATGAGCGGCGCGATCGAGACCACCGGCGTCACCTGCAGCGCGATCGCATAGGGAAAGAGACTGGTTTCAAGCAGGCGAGACTGCGAGAACAGCACCGCTATCAAGACGCCGAGAATAACCGCGCTCGCGAACGCGACGGCGGTAACTCGCAGCGTGATCCAGAGCGAACCCACGAGGCTTCCCCCATCGGTCCAAAGCGTCTCGCCGACCAGCACGGGGCTCGGCAGGATATAGGGCGGTATCTCGTACCAGCGAACGATTCCCTCCCAGCCGCAGAGAAACAGCATGCCAACCGCCGCGGGGGCGAGCACGCGAAACCATCGATTGGAGAACACCTGGCGCAGGGCGCCGTTCATGCCATCGCCTCCCCAAGCCGCGCGGAAACCGTCCGGCAGAGGGCCATGTAGTCCGGCGCGGTGCGCAGCGCGCCCTCCCTCGGATACGGCAATGCAATCGGAAGATCGGCACTGATGCGGCCGGGGCGCTGCGTCATCACCACGACCCGGCTCGCCAGGAAAACCGACTCGAACACGCTGTGCGTTACGAAGATCACGGTCCAGCGCTGCTCCTGCCAGAGCCGCAGCAGGTCTTCGTTGAGGCGGAAGCGGGTGATTTCGTCGAGAGCGGCGAATGGCTCATCCAGCAACAAAAGCCTCGGGCTGGTGACGAGCGCGCGCGCGATCGAGACCCGCATGCGCATTCCGCCGGAGAGCTGACGGGGATAAGCGCGTTCGAATCCCCGAAGGCCCAAACCCTCCAAGGTTCGAGCGATCCGGCCCTCGACCTCGGCCCGCGGCCGTCCCTTGATCCGCAGCGGGAGATAGACGTTCTCGCTCACGGTCGCCCACGGCATCAATGTCGGCTCCTGGAACACGAAACCGATTTGACCCGTGAGCCCCTGCCCGCCCTCGATCGTGCCCGCGCTCGGCTCCGCCAATCCCGCAATGATGCGGAGCAACGTGCTCTTGCCGCAGCCCGAGGGGCCCAGCAGGCTTACGAACGCGCCTTCCGCCACGTCGAGGCTGACGCCGTCGAGCGCGCGCGTTCCGTCGCGGAACACTTTCACAATGCCGGCGAGGGACAGCAGCGGCGCCGGTTCGAGGACCTGCATCTCAGCGGCGCACCGATGCACTCACTTGCGCATCGAAAGGTCGAAGCCCTTGTTGACGAAATTGAGCGTGTAAGCCCGCTTGTAGTCCATGTCCTCGGGATAGAGTTTCTGCTTTGACATCACGTCGAAGAAATCCTTCCAGCGCGCATCGGTCATGGCGCCGATCCCGTTCTTCAGGGTGTCTCCGCTATCGACGATGCCATATTCCTTCATTTTGGCGATCGCGTAGCTCAGGAGATCGTCGGTCTCCTCCGGGTTGTCTTTCTTGATCAGCGCGTTCGCCGGCGTCGGGTCGCCATAGAGATAACTGTACCAACCTTCGATCGTGGCATTGACGAAGCGCTGCACCAGATCGGGGTTGCTGTCGATCAACTTTTGCGAAGTCTCGACGATCGAGGCATAGCTGCTGTAGCCCTCGTTCGCCAGCAGGAAGACCTGGGGCTTCACGCCGGCCTTCTCGATAAGCAGCGGCTCGCTGGTCAGGTATCCCTGCTGTACCGCGTTCTTGTCGGCGAGGAACGGCGCGATATTGAAGTCGTAAGGGCGAATCTGATCGTCGGTGAAGCCGAACCTGGACTTGAGGAAGAGCCATGAGCCCACGCGCGTATCGGCGCCGATCATGATCGGCTTCCCCTTGAGCGCGGCGAGACTAGTGACGCCGGGGTGTGCAATCAGCACCTGCGGATCCTTTTGGAAGAACGCCGCGACCGCCACCATGGGAATGTTCTGTTTCACGAAATTGAACGCGGTAAAGGAGTTCGGCGCCTCATCGAAATCGAGCCGCCCGGCGGCGAGAAGCTGTGCGTGGTTCACCTGCGGCCCACCCATCCGCAACGTCACCTCGATGCCGTACTTCTGATAGATGCCGGTGGCGATCGCCTGGTAGTAGCCGCCGTGTTCGGCTTCGGCCCGCCAGTCCGTCCCCAACGTCACCTGGTCAAGCGCCAACGCCGAGGATGCCAAGCCTAACAGGGCCGCGCCCGCGACGGCCGCGACCGCAGTAATCACGCCCATTCTGCCCATTTTTTGTGCCCTCCCAGGCCGCGAATGAGAGCCCCTTCTATAGCAGTCCGACGCGGTTCGCCGCATCGGGATTCTGCGTCCGGGATTGCGAGGCAAACCCACCCCTGCGTAAAGTGCCGCCCCATGGGGCTTATCTTCATCACCGGCGGCGACCACGAGTTCTTTCCCACTCTATTGGGGCTGCTGCAGACGTTCAGCGAGCGGATCGCCGGAGCGCCGCTGCTGGTTTGCGATTTCGGGCTCCGCCCCCCGGAGCAGGAGTTTTTGCGCCGTCGAGGCCTGCTCCTCGAGCGTCCCGCGCGCTTTGGTGCGGAGTTCCACCCCTACCAACTGAAAACGGCGATGCACATTTACTTGAGCGAACGTCGAATCGGTCTCGGCCCCGACGACACCCTCATCTGGCTCGACGGCGACCTCCTGATGATGTCCGCGACACGGGAGGACTACGAGGGCGTTGCGGCAGAGCTTGCCGCACGCGATTTGGAGATCGCGATCTGCCAGGGTCCCGACCGGCACACCGTCGGCGAGGCGATCGACTTCCTGCTGAAGCTCGGTCTCAAGGCGGAGCCCTTTGCCCGCGTCGCCGAGGACGCGGCGATCGATCTCAACCGACCCTACTGCTCGACTGGGTTCTTTCTCTGCCGCTCCGCCGGCTTCCTGGAGCGCTGGTGCAATCTGAGCCTTGCCACTGAGCACCACAACATCATCGATCAGAACATGTTTAACGTGGTTCTGCATCGCAGCACCAAGCCCGCACTGATGCTGGATTGCGAGATTTGGCAGGCGCAGCACCGCGCCCTCGACGCGGTGCAGCTCGCTCCCGAGGCCGTGGAAAGCCCGCGGGCCGCCTTTATCGGCGAGAAGGAGATAAAAGCGCTGCATGTGACGTCGCCTTTTGCGGAGCACGTGTTCGTCGGGCCGGGGCGGTTCAGTGTCCGCGAGTTCGCGCTCGACGGGATTTACAAGCTCTACCGACGCCGAGACTTGATGATGCTGCAGCTCAACTGCCTAGGCCGCTTTCTCATGCGCTACGGCGGCGAATTGCTGGCGCTCGGCCGGTGCATCCGACTGCCGCAGCCGATCGAGGGCCTGTCGTTTCAGAGCCTGGAAGGGACGTGATCGAATGACAAGGCGCACCTTGCTCATCCTGCTGATGGTCGCTGGACTGGTCCCGGCAAGCGCGCCCGCACAGCAAAGGCAAACGTTCCGCGATCCAGTCAAGGTGGTGGCCGATGCACGCCTCGCCGTCGGCAAGACCGATGGGATTCCGCTCTATCTGTCGGCGGATTGGTCGCATCCCCTTCCGGACGTGACGCGTGCCGTATTGGTCTTCCACGGCCTGCTGCGCGATGCCGATCGTTATTGGACCGACGCTCAAGCGACGCTCGCGGACGCGGGCGACGCAGCGCGCGGCACGCTGCTGATCGTGCCGCAATTCCTGGCCGACCAGGATTTGCCGGCGCACGGACTTCCGCCTTCGATGCTGCACTGGGATGCCGATTCCTGGTCCGGCGGCGCTCCCGCGGATGGTCCGGAGCCGCTCTCCTCGTTCGACGCGATCGACGCCATCCTCGCGCGCTTGGCGGATCGTTCGCTCTTTCCGAACCTCAGGCGCGTGGTCGTCGCGGGCCATTCTGCCGGTGGCCAGGTGGTGCAGCGCTACGCGATCGTCGGCAGCGGCGAGGATGTGCTGATCGCCCGCGGCGTGCAGGTCCGTTATGTGATCGCCAACCCCTCGAGCTACGCTTATTTCACCAGCGAGCGTCCATTCCCCGTCGACAGCGCCGCCTGCCCCGGGTTCAACCACTGGAAGTACGGCCTCGACCAAATCGTGCCCTACGCCGAGGGTGAAAGAGATTTGGAAGCGCGTTACGTCCGGCGGGATGTGGTTTATCTCCTCGGAACCGCGGACACCGATCCGAACCATTCCGCGCTCGACAAGAGTTGCGCCGGCGAGGCCGAGGGACCCTATCGCTTTGCTCGCGGGATGGCCTATTACGCCTACCTGCTGCGGCGCCATCCCGGCGGTCTCAATCACCATGTCGGAATGGTGTTGGGCGTCGGTCACGATGGCGGCCGCATGTTCGGTTCGTCCTGCGGCCGCGCCGCTTTGTTCGATGCGCCGGGTTGTCCGTTCCTCTGAACCCAAATCCGCCGCAATACGGCGAACCGTTTGCACTCTCGCTTCCGCAAGGCAAGGCCTCGCCGGATCGCGCTCTAGATTCGTTGGTTGGTCGTATTTTCTGCGCCGAACCGGTATCGACTTCGGCGGAAAATGCTCTAGAGCGTGATCCGATCGGACAGAACCGGATCACGCTCTAGATTCGTTGATTTTGTCGCGCAATCTGACGGCGAACCGCTCACACTTCGCCGGATTGCGCTCTAGCCCGTGCACGGAACCCTTCCTTCGATCGGATATGCGGGATCGTTGTAACGGGGCGTCGAGGGGTGGCCGGTGACCACCAGTCGGTCCACCAACGCCTCGTCCTCCGCGGTGAAGCGATAGTCGAGGGCCCGTACATAGTCGTCCCATTGCGCCTCGGTCCGCGGACCTCCGATCACGCCGGTCACCAGCGCGTTGTTGAGCACCCAACCGATCGCGAAGGCGGTTGCCGTGGTTCCCCGTGCTTCGGCGTGCCGCTTGAGCTCCTGTGCGATCCGGATCGATTCCGGCCGGAACTCCGTCTGCAGGATGCGCTTGTCTTCGCGACCGGCGCGCGTATCGGCGGGCGGCGGTGTATCCAGCGAATATTTCCCGGTGAGCACGCCGCGTGCCAGCGGGCTATAGGGAACCACGCCCAATCCGTAATAGGCCGACGCCGGTAGCTGCTCGACTTCGGGCATCCGGTTCATGGCGTTGTAATAGGGTTGATTGACCACGGGGCGATCGATTCCCATCCGGTCCGCCAAATTGCAAACCTCGGCGATTCGCCAAGAGCGGTAATTGGAGACTCCGAAATATCGGATTTTTCCTTGCCGCACCAAATCGCCCATCGCGCGCACGGTTTCGGCAAGCGGCGTGGTGTTGTCTTCCTTGTGCAGATAGTAGACGTCGATGTAGTCGGTACCCAGCCGCTGGAGGCTCCCCTCGACCGCCTGCATGACCCATTTGCGCGAAAGCCCGACTTCATTGGGACCGCTCCCCCAGGGATTCGCGAGCTTGGTCGCAAGCACCCAGCGATCGCGATCACGCGCGATGGCACGGCCCACAACTTCCTCGGACCTGCCTTCGTTATACTGGTCGGCTGTATCGATGAAGTTGACGCCCTGCTCACGCGCACCGGCGATGATGCGGACCGATGTCGGCTCGTCGGCGGCACCCCCGAACATCATGGTTCCCAAACAAAGCTTCGAGACCTTGAGGCCGCTTCGGCCAAGCGCGCGGTATTCCATAGGATCGTCCCTCGAGTAACTGCGATGAAAACTAGATCGCCGGCCGGCACTGCCGCCAAGCCGTCGCCTGCTCATAGGCGTGGCCCAGGCGCAGCACGGTTGCATCGTCGAAGGCGCGGCCGACAATTTGCATTGAGTGTGGCAGCCCGTCCGTACCGAAACCGCAGCAAACCGCGAGCGCCGGCTGTCCCGTTAGATTGAAGGGCATGCTGAGATAGGGCTTTCCGAAATAGGGGAAGACGCGGGCATCGCTAAAGCGCTCGGCTGCTCCGTAATTATTGGCGGTCACCAGAAGATCGACCCCCTCCATTGCGCTCAGCGTTCGTTCCGTCAGCACGCGACGGTAGCGCTGTCCCTGATAGTACTCCTCCGCCGTGAGCAGCGCACCCAGCCGCAATCGCTCGCGTGAATATTGTCCATAAAGCTCGGGCGTTTTCGCGAGATGCGCGCGATGGACGGCGTAAGCCTCGCCCAGCACGATGACGCGGCCGGCCGCGTGAAAATCGTAAAGCTCGGGCAGTGTCACATCCCTGATGACGATGCCGAGGTCGCTCACGACTTCGAGCGCGTCTGCGATGAGTCGCTGGGTTTCGGGAGTGGCGCCGTCGCGCCCTTCATAGAAATGCCGAACGACGCCGACTCTGAGCCCGCGCACCGGTTTCATGGCCTCCGCATGATAGTCCGGGAGAGCGACATCGACGCAAGCAGGGTCCCGCGGATCAAAGCCCGCCATCCCCTGCAGCAACAGCGCGCAATCCTCCGATGTCCACGCCATCGGCCCGCAGGTATCGAGGGTGTGTGCCAGCGGAAACACGCCGCGGCGGCTCACCAATCCGTAGGTCGGCTTGATGCCGGCGATGCCGCAATTGCCGGCGGGATTGCGGATCGAACCTCCGGTGTCGGAGCCGGTGGCACCCGCGCAAAGTCCGGCGGCAACGGCAGCCCCCGATCCGCTGGAGGAGCCGCCGGGCACGTGATCGATATTCCAGGGATTGCGCGCGGCGGGAAACGGCAGATCGTGCGATGGTCCGCCAAACGCGAACTCGTGGGTGGCGAGCTTGCCCAGAACGATCGCGCCGGCGGCTTTCAGACGGCGAATCGATTCTGCATCCTCACTCGGCACGTGGTCGACGAGCAGCCGCGAGTGGCAGGTCGTCCGCACGCCGGCGGTGCCGTAGATATCCTTGATGCCGATCGGTATGCCTTGCAGCGGACCACGCGCATTGCCGGCAGCGATCTCGGCTCCGGCCTTGCGTGCCTCATTGAGCGCGGCCTCGCCGGTGACCAGGACGAAGGCATGCAACTGATCGTCAACCGCGGCGATGCGGTCGAGATAGGTCTGGGTGAGTTCGAGCGGCGAGAGGTCGCGCGATGCAATCCGGCGCGACGCCTCCGCGATCGTGACGTGGTGACGGGCGTTCATTCGATGAGCCGCGTTCCGGGATGAGCATAAAGCGTCGCGGGCTCCGGCATGAAGGTCTCATCGCGCGGAATGCGCCGGATCAGAGCCTTGATACCGTTGTAGGCCTCGCGCAGCCGCTCCGCCTCTTCGGGAGAAAGGTTGAGTTCGAGTGCTCGACAGAGCGTCGCGAAATCGTCACGCGATATCTCGACCGGATTTTCCATGGGGACGACCTCCGCCGCCCATAGAACAGGATGCTCGCGCCGCGGGCAAGAGGTGGCGCGGGATCGCCCGCCGTTAAAGCCCGAGATAGGCCCGGCGAATCTCCGGCATGGTGGAAAGCACGGCGGGCGAGCCTTCCGTGAACACTCGGCCCTCCGCGATAACATAGGCGTGGTCGCTGACGGCGAAGGCGAGATGCACGTTCTGCTCCACCAGGAGAATCGTGAGACCGTCATCCTTGAGCGCTTTCAGAGTCGCGAACAATTGATGCACCACCACCGGCGCCAATCCCAGGGACAGCTCGTCGATAATCAGGACCTGCGGGTCGGACATCAGCCCGCGCGAGATCGCGAGCATCTGCTGCTCGCCGCCCGAAAGCGTGCCCGCCTTTTGTCGCCGCCGCTCGGCGAGCCGTGGAAAGAGCGCAAACACGCGTTCCAACCGACCGGAGGATTTGGGCTGCGCCCGCTTGGAGAAAGCGCCCATTTCGAGGTTCTCTTCGACCGTCATCGCGCTGAAGAGCTGCCGCCCTTCGGGCACGAGCACCAGCCCCCGCGCCGCCTTGGCATGCGCCGCGAGCCGCGTCACATCCTCGCCCTCGAACATGACCCGACCGCGCCAGGGAGCGATGCTGCCCAGCACGGCGCGCAAAGTCGTGGTCTTGCCGACGCCATTGGCACCCACCATGGTCGTGAGCCGCCCCCGCGGCACCGAGAGCGAGATGCCCCAAAGCACTTGCACCTCGCCGTAACCCGCTTCCATATCCGTGATCTCGAGAAGCGCGT
Organism: Allostellaceae bacterium; assembly: GCA_035517495.1. Taxonomy (GTDB): domain Bacteria; phylum Pseudomonadota; class Alphaproteobacteria; order ATCC43930; family CGMCC-115725; genus DASZHJ01. Next base: position 30,799 of record DATIYT010000143.1, read on the forward strand.
CGGTCACGAGGCGCTCCCGTGCAATGCCGCGGCGAGCTTGGGATCGCCGAGATAAGCTTCGATCACAGCCGGATTGTTGGCGACTTCGGTGGGCGTGCCTTCGGCGAGTTTGCGACCGCTGTTCAGAACGACGATTCGGTCGGAAAGCGACATGATCGCCTGCATCAGATGCTCGATGATCAGGATCGTCACGCCGCGCTCGCGGATACGGCGCATGACGCCGATCATATGCTCGACCTCGGTCGGGTTCAGTCCGGCCAGCACCTCGTCCAGCAGGAGCATCGTCGGCCGCGCCGAGAGCGCGCGCGCAAGCTCCAGCCGCTTCTTGCCGGCGATCGTAAGCTGCGCCGCAGGGGTGGCGAGGCGGTCGGCCAAGTCGACGAGATCGGCTGCCTCGCGGGCGGCTTCGCGAGCGCGCGCCATCGAGAGGTTCTCGCGCCCGAAGCACGCGCCTACAGTGCAATTTTCCAGTACCGTCATGCCGGCGAGCGGCTGCACGATCTGATGTGTGCGCGCGAGACCGAGGCGCGCGACGTGATAGGGCTTCTCGCCGGTAATGTCTCGGCCGTCGAAGACCACACGCCCGCTGTCCGCTGCAAAGACACCGTTGATCAGGTTGAACAGCGTCGATTTGCCCGCTCCGTTGGGCCCGATCAGTCCCAAGATATCGTGGCTTTCGATCTCGAAGCTGACGCCGTCGACGGCCTGCACGCCGCCAAAGCGCTTGGTCAAGTTCTCGACCGTGAGCAGCGCCGTCATTCGAACACCCGGCGCAAGCGCGGCCAACGTCCGTGCAGCCACCCCATTAGCCCGCCCGGCGTGAACAGTACGATCGCCAGCAGGAGTGTCCCGGCCACCACAAGCTGGAAATTCGCGAATGTTTCCGAGGTCAGAAGCCAGCCGCGCAGCTCTTCGTAGAGATAGGCCCCCAGCGCTGGGCCCGCGATCGAACCCTGCCCTCCCAGCATGATGATCACGATCGCTTCCGTCGACAGCGTGAGGTCGAAGGCGTCCGACGGCTGGATGAACGCGCTCTTGAAGAAATAGAGGCCGCCCACGATCGCGGGCAGGAATGCCGAGACGCTGTAGGCGATCGCCTTGTAGAGCGGCGTCGGCACGCCGAGAACCCCGGCTGCATCCTCATTTTGGCCGATCGCAAGCAACCCCAAACCGAATTTCGAATTCTTGATCGCGTAGCTCAAGTAGAGCGACAGGCCCATCACCGCGACCAGCAAGAAATAAATCACCCAAAGCGCTTGCGCAGGGCCGCCCAGCGGCTGGAACAATTCAGTCGAAAGATATATTCCGGCGGACCCGCCCCACGGCTCGAAATTCTGCGCGAAGGCTTGTACCGCCTCGTTTATACCGATCGTGGACAGCGCGAAGAAGGCACCGCGCAGCCGCAGGATGCCGAGCCCGAACAGCAGCGCGAGCGCGCTCACCGAGAATCCCGCTACGAGCAGCGCCAGAGCCAACGGCCAATGCTGCGCGTTCAGCAGATAGACGGTGATGTACCCGCCGAGCCCGAAGAAGACGATGCTGCCGAAATTTATATAGCCGCAATACCCCAGCATGATGTTCAAATTGCTGGCGAGCGCGATATAGACCGCGGCGAGCAGCAGGCTTTCGCGCAGCTCCACGTTGTTGCCGATCAGCGGCGCGACCACGAAGACCGCGACTACGAGCGCGATGATCCAGAAGAATGGCCGGCCGAGGATCATCGCAGCCTGGACTCGGCATGGGGGAGGAAGGCCTTCAACTCACGCCCGCCTGCGTCTGAATATGCCGCTGGGAAACGCGATCAGCACCGCCACGAAAATCGCGAATTCGATGACCAGGGTCCAACTCACGGGCATGAAGGGCGTTGCTCCTCCCTCGATGAGGCCGAGCAGAATGCCGCCGAGCAGCGCCCCGGTCGGATTGCCGAGTCCGCCCAGAGCTGTGACGACGAAGCTCTTGAGCTGATAGGTGTCACCCGAGAGCAGCGTAAAGGGAAACATCGTGCCGATCAGCATGCCGGAGACACAGGCGAGCGCGCAGCCGAGGCCGAAGGCGAGCGACAGCACTCGGGTCGTGGGAATGCCCACCAGCTCCGCCGCTTCACGGTTGCCGGCGACCGCGCGGATCGCTTTGCCGAGCCGCGTCCGGTAGAGGAAAAGATAGAGCGCGGCCGCGATCAGCGCCGTCAACACCGCCGCCAGGATATGCGTTCCGGGAAAGGTGTAGCGCTGCAGGGTAATGCCTGGCATCGTCACCACGACGTTGAAGAGCCGCGTCCCCCAAATAGCCGTGCCGATCCCGATCAACACGAGATTGACCGAGAAGGTCGAAAGCAGGCTCATCAACGGAGGGCGACCGATCATCCGGTGCACCGCGATCCAATAAAGCAAGAGCCCGACCAGGAAACCGCCGATGAATATCGGCACCATCGTCACATAGACCGGCAGGCCGAGTGCGCTCGTCAAAACGTAGAGGGCGAACATGCCGGCGACGATCAGGGTTCCATGCGTCAGATTGACGACGTCCATCACTCCCCAGATGAGAGTGATGCCCATGGCCGCGAGGCCATAAACGGCCCCTACCAGGATGCCGTCGACGATCGAAGCGATGACGCCAAACATTCGTGGATCAGCGAGCGGATCGGCGGAGCGTCACAAGGTAACGCCCCGCCCTTATCTCCGTTCAGGGCATCGGAAACAGCAAATCGGCGGTCGCGGCCGATTTCGGCCAGACGATCTCGCGCGCGAGCTTGCCGTTCTTCATCTGCCATTGCGCCAGCACCATTTCATGCGCGATCTGGAGTCCGTGGTGCTTGGCGTCGGTCGCGAATTTGATGCGGCCGAAGAAGGTTGTGACGTCCATCTTGTTGAGCGCGTCCGCGACCTTGTCCGGGTCGATCGAGCCTGCCTGCTCGATCGCATGCTGCAGCACTTGGCCTGCTGTGTAGCCCGACGCCGCGTGATAGTCGGAATCGACATTGAACTTGGCCTTGAAGGTTTTGGCGAACTCAGCGCCGGTCATGCCGAAATCCGGCTTGTAAACGGCCTGGGGCTCCCATTGCGAGGGTACCGAAATCCCGAGCGCCGCGGGCCCGAGGCTGGAAAACTCCTCGCTCCCGGGTGCCACCAAGAGCGTCACCCATTTGAGGCCAGCTTTCTGGTCGTAGAGCTGCCGCGCCATCGTGGCGCCATCGGGATAGTGGCCGCCACCCAGCAGCGCGTCGGCCTTGGCAGAAATGATCTTGTTGATGACCGGGCTGAAATCCGTGGTGGAGGGTGCGTAAGACTCGTCCAGCACGATCTTGAAGCCGGCCTCGGTCGCTTGGTCGCGTGCGGCGCCCACGACTGCCTTGGAGAACGGATCATCCGAATAGACGAAGGCGATCTGCGCCTTTGGGTCGAGCGCATGCAACGCGTCTACCGCGCCGGTCAGATAGTGGTCAGCCGAAGTGATTGCTTGAAACAGATCCTTGTTGCCAAGCTCATAGGTCTTGCCTTCGGCGCCACCAGTCACCACCATGATCCTGCTGTACTGCTCGGTGATAACCGCCGCGGTCCCGGTCAGACCCGACGAATAGGGGCTGAACAGGAACTGCGCCTTGTCCTGCACGATGAGACGCGTGTAAAGCTGCTGCACGCGCCCACCCTGAGACTGATCGTCGTAGCTGACGAAGCGTATCTTGTAGTGCTTGTCGCCGGCCTTGATACCGCCAGCGGCGTTCACCTCATCGCGCCACATCTCGTACCCGCGCATTTGCGCGAGAGAGTCGACGTTGAGCGCGCCGGTCTGTGAAACGGTCATGCCGATCACGATTTCGTCGGCATCGGCGGCGAGCGCCGGCGCGGCGAAGCTGCCGGCCATCAGAACGGCGCCGATGGCACCGGCACGAAGCATCCCTGGCAATTTCATGCGTTCACTCCCTGTTTGCGGTGGCGCAACCTTATAGCTGGCGCTGCCCTTGGCCGCGATATTAGCACTCGGACGCGCTGCTTGTACCCTCTTTAAACCGAACCGCACAAGCCGATACGAGCGCCGCAGCCAGTCCGATCGTCGGAGATGAGATGGTGTTGACCCACACCTGATCCCATATGAATATTGCGGCGGGCGAAGCCGATGCTGGGCAGGCATCCCTGGCAAGCCCCTGGCAAATGGATCATCCGTTGGGCATGAACAGGATTCGCGGGGGAGCCAGCGAGCCGGTCGAGCTTCGAGCCGGCGTTGGCGTGCGCGAAGCGGCGCGCGAAGTCGCGATCGAACAGTGGGCGTGGCGCAAGGTGAAGAGCCTGCGGCTCCTCTACATGCACCTCACCGTCTACATATTCGGAAACGTGATCTTGCTGCTGGTGGACGTGTCCACCCCCGGCGAGCCCTGGTTCTACAAGGTGCTGCTGGGTTGGGGCCTGCTCGTGGCATTGCACGCTGCCTACACTTACGAGCTGCTGCCCTGGTCCAGCAGCGATTGGGAGCAGCGCAAGGTGCGCGAGCTGATCGAGCGCCAGCGAAGCCGCATGACGCGGTGAGGCGCCGTCATACCTCGTACCAACCTTGGCGATTGCGCTATCGGGCTCCCGCTATCGTTGGCGCCGCTTTCGACCCCGAACAACCCCCTGGCACCAAACCCGGCACCGAGCGGCAGCTTGCGGCCCGGTTCGGACGAATTAACGTAAATAACATTGTGAACAGAAAGAATGCAAAAGATAGACAAACGCGACCCGCGTTCGCCGCATTTAGTGCCGCAATTGCGGCTTCTTGGGGCGAGCCCCCTGAGATGGGACGGGCGCATCCAAGAGCGTTCGCAGCCAAGTCGCGGTGCAGCGTCCTCGATCGCGGCACGTCTCCCAATCCGCAAACATAGAGGGCGGCGGCCAGCACGCACCGCAGCAATGTGGAAAAGGACGCGAGAGACGTACGTCGGCAGGCCACGAGCGCGTTGGCCCGTGCGCGGTCTGGTCGGCGCCGTCATGCGTTGCGGTGAAGCTTCTGGCCATGGCAACGGGTACGTGCTCGGGTGACGGTCTCCAGTATGCGGAGAACGCGTTAAGCGAAAGTTTGCGTGGGATTCAGCGCATCCGCGTCGCGTCGGTCTCGGGTGTCGGCCGCAGGGGCAGCGTGAGCGCCTCTCCTAACACGTCGGTGCCACAGCCGCAGCGCACGAGAGGCCGATTGGCAGACGCCACGGCGACGCCTTCGTGATGACAGTGAGGACAGGTGTAGCGCGCCAGAACCGTTTGATCGTCAGGCATGATCTCGACCGGGGTGATTTGCTTGCAAGCCGGCCATGATGCTGGAGCAGCGTTAACATTCCCTTGCCGAGGCACTGAGGTGGGAACGCGCAAGCAGATCGCGTCGCAAAGCCGCGATGACGGGATCCCATGTGAAATTTTCTTGGCGATAGAGCCGCATGCTCGGATACCAGGGGCTATCCCGACGCTCGCGCAGCCAACGCCAATCAGCATTGACCGGCAACATTATCCAGGTGGGGAGACCGAGCGCGCCGGCGATATGTGCGACCGCCGTGTCGACCGAAATCACAAGATCGAGCGCGCTCACTGCCGCGGCGGTCTCGGCAAAGTCGACGAGGCCCGGAGCGAGATCGACTACGCGCCGCACGAAGGGACGTTGGTGTAATTCGCCGGCACGCGGACCAACCTGAAGACTGAAAAAGCGCACTCCCGGCACGTCGAGAAGGGGGCTGAGAACAGAAAGCTGGATTGAACGATGTCGGTCGCCGGCATGGTTGGGATTGCCGGCCCAGACAATCCCGGCCTTGAGGCCGTCGCCGGCAAGACGCGCGGCGTAATGTCGGGCGCGCTCAGAATCGATCGCAAGATAAGGTATGTCGGCGGGAACAGTCTCGAGCGTCGTGCCGAGGACGCGCATCAAGCTCATCATGGGAATGAAGGCATCGCTCGATGGCACAGGGTCGGCGTCGGAGAAAACCGCGTCGAAAACCGGCAGCCGCGCCATCAGCCGACAAAGCGACTTCTGGCAACGCAGCACAAGCCGACCCACAAGCGGACGGACTTGATTTGCAAAGCGCGCGAACTGGATCACGTCGCCGAGCCCCTGTTCGGCAAAAAGCAGAAGCGTCCTGCCGTGCATGGGGCTGCCATCCCAGAGCGGCCGATCGATCAGTGGATATTTCCGATTGGTGCCTGTTCCCCACCGCGCTTCATAGGCATTGCTGCCGGCGGGGATGTCGCCTTGCGCCAACAAACCGAGCCCAAGGCTCAGATTGGCGTCTCGGTGATCGGGCGCCAACGCAATGGCGCGGCGGTAACATTCAACCGCCTCGCTGAGGCGCCCGGCCTCGCGCAAGGTCACGCCGAGGTGCCACCACGCATCGGCAAATTCGCCGTTGATCCCGAGCGCGCGTCGGTGCAAAGCCTCGGCTTGCGAAAATTGATCGCGCAGCCGAAGCTTGACGCCGAGGTTGGTCAGCGCTTCGGCATAATTGGCATCGATGTCGAGCGCGCGACGAAAGCAGGTTTCAGCCTCGATATGCCGAGACAAGTTGCTGAAGACGACGCCAAGAACGTTATGGATATCGGCGCGCCGAGGATTTACGGCCAGCGCTCGCACGAAAAACGAAGCGGCCTCCCCGAAGCGATCCTGCCGACGCAACACGTGTCCGAGATTGACGAGCGCATCGATCGCTCGCGGCCTTGCCGCAAGCACGCGACGAAAGCAGATCTCCGCCTCGTCAAGCCGCGACAGATTGCCAAGCGCCGCGCCGAACGCATGATGGACAGCAGGGTCCTGCGGTGCCAAGGCGAGCGCACGCGCGAAGGACGCCGCCGCTTCCTCGAAGCGGCCGGCGCGATAATGCGCGTAACCGGGAGCGAGTTGCGCGTCGAGTTCGACCGCGCCGCGCCGCTCGGCGCTCCCGGCCTGCACCTCCATCATTTCGGGCCGAGCCCCCGTTCGACCAAATG
>DATIYT010000144.1:0-90312 GCA_035517495.1 Allostellaceae bacterium
ACCACCAAGTGCGGCATTTGCGCTCAATCCGCGAAGTGTCCGAGCAGCCAGGTGAGCGTCTCCTCCGGCGCCTCTTCGGGCACGTAGTGCCCGCAGGCGATCGGGCCGCCGCTGACGTGATCGGCATAGCGGCGCCACACCGGCAGCAGATCGCCGTAGACCTTGCCGGTGTGCGAGCGCGAACCCCAGACCGCGAGCAGCGGCACGCCGACCTTGCGATCCGCCTTGAAGTCGGCGTCATCCATCTCGAAGTCGCAGGTCGCGCAGGCGCGATAGTCTTCGCAGGAGCCGCGGATCGTCTTCCAATTGAAGCAGCGGACGTATTCGGCGAAGGCCTGTGGGTCGAAGAATCCCAAGCCGATGCCTGGCTTCGACAGTTTCTTCTCCATGTACCATTGCGCGGGCACCGCCGCCATCATCCGCTCGGGAAAATCGTAAGGCTGCGCCATGAACGGCCAATGCCATGACTTGAGCGCCCAGTCCTTGGATGTGTGATGCCAGATGTGCCGGCTCGGCAGGATGTCGATCACCGCTGCGCGCTTCACGAGCTGGGGATGATCGAGGCACATGCGGTGCGTCGTGCGCGCGCCGCGATCATGTCCGGCGACGAAGAACTCACGATAGCCGAGATTCTCCATCACCTCGATCTGGTCCTGTGCCATGGCGCGGAATGAGTAGTTGATGTGGTTGGGACCGCCGTCCTCGGGTCCGACGCTGTCGCCGTAGCCGCGAAGGTCGGAAGCCACCACGTGGAAATGGCGCGCGAGGTCGCCGGCCATCTTGTGCCACGAGACGTGGCTCAGGGGGTTGCCGTGCAGCAACAGCAGTGGCGGTCCCTTGCCGCCGTGGCGCAGATGAATGCGGGCGCCTTCGGTCTTGATTTCGGTGCGTGTGAAGCCCTCGAACATGTATGCCCCCGCTGTCTCGGTGTCTCTATCTCTGTCTATCTCCAGTCGTCGATCGCGAAAGCGCCGGGCCGGCTGTAGCCGGGCTCGTTTGGCCGGTGCAAGGTGACAACTTGCATTTGGCTGCGAAAGCCGCGCGCGCACATAAGCCGATAGGCTTCCTCGCGCGCGAGACTGACGCCGGCAACAACCGACTGCTGACTCGCTTCGCGCGCGAGGGCGGCCGCGCCATCGAGCAATCGGGAGAACTGATTGAAGGCACTCGCACCCGTCCTCACGGCGCCGAACTTGATGTAGAGCCGATCCGCACCGGCCTCGCTTGCTGGCCCCCAGTGACAGACCGCAAACCCCGCAAGGCGGCTTGGCCCCTCCCACAGCAACAGCGTGTCTCCCAGCCGGCGAGCGGTGGCCGTGCGAATTTCTCCCGCGAGGTCGAGCCCCTCATAGAGCGTCCCCGTCACGTCCGCGCATTGAGCTTCGATGTCACGCCGTTCGCCGGCGCCGTGGCTCGAATACCGCGATCCCGCGGGTAACGGCTCGCCCGATCCCGCCGGTGTCGACATGATCGCGCTCAAGAACCGCGGATAAAATCCGAATTTCTGATAGAGATGGATGTGTTTCGTGCTCTGCGGAAAGGTGCAAAGACCTGCATGGCGCAGCCGCCAGCGGTCGAACGCGTCGGACGCAGCAGCGACAAGCGGCTGGGCAAAGCCGCGGTTCCACAAGTCCGGCCGGGTCGACAGCGGTCCGAAAAAGCCGACGCTGCCCCAGCGTGTCGCGAAATTCGATCCCGCCAGCCGCCCGCCCTCGTCGATCGCGAACGACGCGGTGTGCTCGGCGCCGTGGCGGCCGTAAACATAATCGAAATCGGTCCAGAAACTGTCGAGATCCGGCGCGCCGAAATACGTGCCGAACGCGGTTCGCACGATGCGTTGCGCCTCCGGCAAGTCGCGCTCGGCAAGCGGTCGAACGGTTGGCATCACCGGCCTCCCTGGTTTGGCGCGGATGCTATCGCCGCTCGCTGTCGCCCTGCAAACCAAAATCGCCGCACACGAGACCGGCGCCTGGGTGGAGGCGTGCGCTCCGCGATCACGTCGCGGGGCGTCAAGCCGCTTTGGTAATTCGCATGCGCACGGCGAGGCCAGCGCGAGCCGCGATCGCGACTAACGCATCGAGGCTAAACTTGCTGATGCGGCCGGACAGCAGATCGTTCAAGCGAGGCTGCGTCAAGCCAAGACGCCGTGCCGCCTCAGTTTGGGATACGTGCCACGCCGATACGACGGCGCCGATTGCTATCATAAGGCTGGCGCGGAGCTTCATGTTCTCCGCCTTGATGGGAACATCTTCCAGGGCATCCCATACGCTGGGAAAAGTACGTACCGTCATCGCATCTCCGCCATTCCGCGTTGCACGCGCTCCAGTTGGTAGCCGGCCTCCTGCCGAGCGACCGCTGAAAATGCTCGAAGGTCGGAAAGTGCGCTACTCAGAAAGGCAATTGGCTTCATTTATATCAATAATGATATAATACGAGGATGTCAAGGTGGAAGAAGCGCGAAAGCGCATCAATGACGCTCGAGCACTCGGCCTTGGGTCTTACCTTTCGCCTCGGCCACCAGCCGCTCGGTCGCGGTCTCGATCGCGGCTTGCAATGCGTTCAAGAACGCGCGCCGCTCGATCCCCGGCGGTAGCGGTGGAAGCGCCTCGACCAGAATGCGGCCCGGTCGCTTGAGAAAACTGCGGCGCGGCCAGCAGAGACCCGAGGTCACGGCAATCGGCACCACCGGCAACTGGAGCTGCGAATAAAGCGCGGCGACGCCGGGGTGATAGGGCCGCGTGACCCCCACGGCAACGCGCGTGCCTTCGGGGAAGATCACGATCGGTCGACCGCTCTCCGCGATGGCGCGAGCGCGTTGCACCATCGACCTGAGTGCGCTCGCGCCGGCGCCGCGATCCACCGCGATCATGCCGGCGCGGCAGGCGTACCAGCCATAGAGGGGAATCCACAGCAGCTCGCGCTTGAGCACGATCGCGGGGTCGCCGATCAGAACCGGCACGGCGAGGGTGTCCCACGCCGATTGATGCTTCATGGCGATGATGACGGAGCCGCTGGGGATCAGGCCCGCGCCGCGAAATTCATAGTCGATGCCGGCGATCGCGCGTGCAAGCCACAACACTGTCAGAGACCACCAGGTGCCGAACCGCATGACCGCGCGGCGGGGCGCCAGCACCATCGGCAGCGATAGAATGCCCAGCAACGCGGTCCAGCAATAGAAGGCGAGGTTGAACAGCATCGAGCGCGCCAGAATCACGGAAGTGCCTCCTCGCCCGGCAGCTCGAAGGGGAGGAACGGGCGCGCCAACGCCGCCAAATACTTGTCGTATTCGCCGACGATGAGCCCGAGCGTCCCGCGCCACGCCCACCAATGCTCGCGTTTCACGCCCTCGGGAAAGACCGGATGCGGCACGATCCGAATCTCGGGCATCGCCCGCGAAAACTCCAGCAGGGCACGACGCATATGGTAGTTGGCGGTGACGAGCCGCAGGGAGCGGTAATCCTCATGGCTCATCCAGAGCGCGGTCTCGACGGCGTTGCCCAGCGTATTGTCGGCCTCGTGGCCGAGTACGATGCAGCACTGCAAGGCGTCTGGGCGTTGCTGCGCGGTGCGCAGCAGCGCCGCCACGTCGGTGCTGCGGTAAACGCCGGAGACGAACAGCTTCTTGCCCTTGCCTTCCGCGAGCAATTGCAGGCCGCTTTTCAGACGCTGGCTGCCGCCGGTCAGCACCACGATTGCGTCGGTCGCATCCGCCTGATCCTGGTCGGCGTCAGGTATCGTGTCGGCGAACCACACCAGACCGCCGCACCACGCCACGGCCATGGCTAACAAGAGACCGCCCAGGAGCCCGCGCCGCCGCCGCCGCGCGGTTGCGGCTCTATTGCCGATGCTTGCGGAGAAAAGCCTCACGGCATCCGCGCCAGCGTGCGCAACACCGTGAGGCGTGCGGTCGCCATCGCGAGCGCACCCGCGCCGATCGGCAACAACAATAGAATCGCCCACCAGGCCGGCGGGGCTTGCAGCGGGGGGAAGAGCCGCACCGCGCTGTCGAGTACACCCGCCTCCTGCGCAGCCGCGCCAAGACCCAGCAGCGTCAGTGCCGCGAGCAACAGGCCGAGCATCCCGCCGCCGATGCTGAGGCGCAGCGCGTGACGCGCGAATTGCCGAGCGATGTAAGTGTCGGGCGCTCCGATCAAATGCAGGACCTCGACGATGCTCTGATGCACCGCGAGACCGGCGCGGGTTGCAAACACGACTGCAAGCGCCGCGGCGCACCCCACCAGCAGCACCACCAGGGCCGCCACTACCTCGATCGCGAGCGCCAAGCGCAGTACGCGCTCGATCCAGCGGCGATGATCGTCGAGCTGCGCCCCGGGCACCGCCGCCGCGACGCGCGCTCCGAGCGCCGCCGTGTCGACACCGGCGGCGGGATCGACGCGCAGGTCTATGAGACGCGGAAGCGGCAGCTCGCCGGCATCGAAGTCGCTGCCGAGCCAAGGAGCCAGCAGGGCCGCCACCCGCGCCCTATCGAGCGGTTCGGCATGCAGCACGCCCGGGGTGTTGCGAAGCACGCCAAGCGCCAGTGCGAGCGAGCCGTCGTCGCGGTTGCCGTTCAGCGTCGGCGGGAGCTCCACCGTCATGGTGCCGCTTAAGCCCACGTCCCAACGCTCGACCAACTGATGCACCACCAACAGCAGCGCCAACGCCAGGCTTGCCAGATAGACCATAAGGGCCACCGTCCACGGGAGAAAACGTCCCGAGCCATCGCTCCGCAGCGGCAGGTCCAAATCGCGATGCACCATCAGAGTAAGCGCCCCTTGGGCCAGCGTTCGATGGTCAGCGCTCCGGCTGCCAAATGCAGGCGCGGCTGGTTGAACCGCTCCACCAGACGTTCGCTGTGGGTCGCGATCACCAAGGTCGTGCCGAGCCTGTTCAGCTCCTCGAAGAGCCGCATCAGGCGGAGCGCCAAGTCCTCGTCGACGTTGCCGGTCGGCTCGTCCGCAAGCAGCACGCGCGGGCGCCCGATCACCGCGCGGGCGATCGCGACGCGCTGCTGCTGGCCGCCCGAAAGGGTCGCGGGGTTGGCGTGAAGCTGGTCGGCGAGACCGACCCAGGTCAGCAGCTCGGTCACGTGCTCCCGTACTTGCGCCTCCCGTGCCCCGGCCACGCGCAAGGGCAACGCCACGTTGTCGAAGGCCGAGAGGTGATCGATCAATCGGAAGTCTTGGAACACGACGCCGATCTTGCGGCGCAGCGCCGGCATCTCGTGCCGCGGCGTGCGGGCGACATCACGCCCGAAGAGCGAGATGATGCCGCGGGTCGGGCGTTCCGCCAGGTACATCAGCCGCAACAGGCTGGTCTTCCCGGCGCCGCTGGCACCGGTCAAGAAATGGAACGAGCCGGCATCCAGGCTCATGGTGATGTCGCGCAGTATCTCCGGTCCCGCGCCGTACCGCATGGCAACTTTCTCGAAACTGATCAAAGAGCCTCTTTCTCGAACCGGTCTGCCTCGCGCGCGAGAATCGCATGGGCCCCGGTCCCCCGTAAAGCTGCGTCACCGCCTCGCCCGACTCGCGCCGGGCCATGTCTCGCGCTCCCGTCCTTGCGCGGCCGCCGAGCGGGTCCTATAAGGGGGGCCATGTGGGATGCTGGCTGCGCATGATTGTTCGCTGCCCGATTTGCGCCACCAACTATCAGGTGGATGCGCGGGCGCTTGGCCCCAGCGGCCGCACGGTGCGCTGCGCTCATTGCTCGCACACGTGGCATCAAGCACCCGCCGAGGAGCTCGTCTCGGCGGAAGCCGCTCCGGCACCTGCCGTCCTGCCCGAGCCCGCTCCCGCGGTTGCCCCGGAGTTGCCGCGCCGAACAGCCCCACTGCAGGAGGAGTTTGTCGAGCAACCGCCTCGGCTGCATCAGGATGCGGTCGCCGGGGAATCGGAGCGCGAACCCGAGGTTCGGCGCCGCCGCAGTCCGATGATCGCGGTGGGCTGGCTATTGTTGCTGCTGGTGATCGCCGCTCTAGCGGGCGGGGCGGTCTGGAAGCGGGAAGATGTCATTGCGTTCTGGCCGCCCGCGCTCAGACTCTACGTGGCATTGGGACTCGAAAAACCGCCACCGGCCGATGGTCTGGTCATCGAGCACTTAAAGCCGCGGCGGGACGAGCAGAATGGAGTGCCGCGACTCGTCATTGAGGGCGAAGTGGTCAACTCCGCCACCGTTGCGCTGGCGGTACCCCCGCTCAAAGTCGAGCTCAAGGATGCGGGCCAGCGCGTGGTCCAGACGTGGACGTTTTCGGCCAGTACCGACCGCCTGCTGCCGGGCGCCAGCGTCCCCTTCAGCACCAGTGTCGAGCGGCCCAATGAAACCGCAACCGACATGCGCGTGAGTTTTGTCGACGAAGAGCATCCATAAGCCGCGCGGCGGCGCGCATCGAGGCGATGGCTAGAATCCTGATCGCCGAGGATGAGAAGACCGTGCTGACCTTCGTTGTGCGCGCTCTCACCCATGCCGGTCACGAGACTGTCGCGGTCGGCGATGGCCTTGCAGCGCTGGCGGCGCTTCAGGAAGGGAGCTACGACCTCCTCCTCACCGATATCGTGATGCCCGGCCTCGACGGCATCGCGCTCGCGCTCAAGGCCAGCAAGGACTATCCGCAGATGCGCATCCTGCTGATGACCGGCTACGCAAGCGAACAAAAGCGCGCGCATAATCTCGAGGCGCTCATACACCGCGTGATCGCGAAGCCTTTCACCCTCGACGAAATCTGTGCCGCCGTCGCGGAAGAGTTGGCGTAGAAGCGCCGGCGACAGCCCCCGACCTCAGAAACGCTGCAGCAGCCGCTCGATATATTCGCGCTCTGTCTCGGGCCGTCCGGTATCGCCGGAGCGCCGGCGCAGCTCGTCCAGAATCTGCTTGGCTCGCTCGGTGCCGAAGCTGTCGTCCTTGCTCTCGCCCATCCTGAGGCGGCCGTCGGAGTAGGTGCCCTCGGCGCTGTCGCCGGTCGGGCGTCCGAGCGGGTCGCGATCGGCGTTCGGAAGCATGCCGTCGGGCAGACCCGAATCGCCGGTGCCGCCGAAGGCGCTGGTCATCTGATCGATGATCTCCTTGGTCGCCTGTTGCAACGCGTCCAGCGCGTCGGTCTCGGGGCCGACCGCTTCGCCGGGTGCGCCGCGCTCGAGCGCTTGCGACGCATCGCCCATGGAGCGATCGGCGCGGCCCAGCGACTGCGGCGCATCTTGCCCTTGGTCGCCCAACTCGCGCATCACCTCGCCGAGCCTGCGGCGGATCGCCTCCTGCTCCGCGGCGTCACCATTCCCCGGCCGCGGTTGGCCGCGCTGCGCCTGGCGCGATTGGCGATATGTGCGATCGAGCAACTGCTGCTCGCGATTCATCAATTGCTGCAGGTCGCGCATCGCTTCGTTGCCTTGGCCCAGCATCTGCCGCGGCTGCGCCGTGCGTAGGTTCTCCAGCATGTTCTGGAGCTGCGACAGGAGATCGCGCGCCGCATCCTTGGCGCCGGAGCGCGCGAGGTCACGCGCTCGGTCGAGCATGCGCTGCAGGTCGCGATCGGTCATCAGCCGCGACGGATCGATCGGCTGCATTTCCTTGCCGTCGGGATTCTGCTTTTGCATGTTCTCGGCGAGCGCTTTCAGATACCGGTCGATCGCGTCCTTGAGCTGCTTGGTCAGGCGCTCGATTTCGTCATCGGGAGCATTGTTCGCGAGCGCGTTCTGCAACTGCTGCATCAGGTCGCGCAGGTCGCGCTGCGCCATGGTCTCGTGGCCGTCTTCGAGGCGCAGCGCCAAATCCCACAGCAACCCCTGCACCGTCGGAATTGCGGTTTTGGGGTCTTCATGCCTGAGGCGAAGCGACGCGATGCGCAAGCCCAGGAAAACCACTTTGTCGTCTTCGAAAAAGCCCGGTTGCTGCGACAGGTCCGAGAGCGTCTCGGAAACGACGTCGCGGTCCTGCGGATGCACGGTGAGTTCGCGCCGCTGCTCGATGAGCGCGCGTGCGAAGGGGTTGTGGAAGATGCGCTCCGGCAGCGTGAACGTCACCTCCTCGCTCTTGCCGACCAGTCCCGGAGTGTTGCGGGCTTCGAGATGAATCTGCACCGGGAGACCCGCCCAGGGATGCGGCGTCAGGTCATAGAAGCTCGAATCGTGCGCCTCCTTGAGGTGCAGGCCCGGCAGCGGCAGGTCGAGCTCGAGCGTTTCGTCGTCGTTGCCGCCGACGCGGCGGATAACCGCCTTGGCGCTGTCGACGCCGTATGCGTCCGTCGCGCGATACTCGAGCCGCACCGCGTTGTGCGTGGTCTTCTGCGGCGGGCTTGCGAAGCTGATGGTGGGCGGCTCGTTCGGGATGATCCGGATCGGCCACGAGCCGAGCGTGCGGCCGCTCTGCGTGACCTCGAGCTTGTCGCCCTCGGTCAAAGTGGCGCTGCCCTTGAAGTTCTTGCTGTCGATACGGGCGAAGTCGCTGGCCTTGCCGCCGACCTCGATGCGCGGCGGCTCGCGTCCGCCCTGCACCTGCGCCAGTACCGTGCTGCCGGTCGGGATCGCGATCGGGTCTTTGATCGCGGCGTTGCGCTGCAGGAACAGCGGCGGTTCTCCGGTGTAGTCGGGCGGCGTCACCCAGATATCGAGGCTCGTCACTTCGGCGGCGCCCGGCGTGAAGCTCAGGTCCGGCACGAGTGCGCGCAGCAGTCGGTCTCCGGTGTCGCCACCGGCGTCGAGCACCCCCACCAACAGCGCCATCGTCAAAACCACGCGCAGCCCAAAAGGATCGCGCCGCAGCAGCCCTGCAAGCGGCATCCCGATGCGCAATTTTCGCACGCGCCCGGCCATGCGCGCGCGATGCGCCGCCCAGAGCGCAACCGCGACCGGATCGCTGGCGCCGCCCGCCAGCCGGTCAGTGAGCGCGGTCAGCGGACGATGGTCGAGCCCGCTTGCGGTTTCGAGCCGCCGCCGGCCTTCCGATGTCTCGGGAACACGGGCTGCGCGAATCGCGCGCCAGAGTGCCGCCGCGAACAGGAGGGCGAGCACGGCAAGGCCCGCTGCATGCAGCCATCCCGGAACCATCGCCGGCAAATCGAACAGCGCCGCCGCCGCGAACACGCCGACGACCCCCAATGCGGTCGCGAATTCGGGCCAACTCCGCTCCCAAAACAGTGCCGCGCGAGCAAGGCGCAAACGCAGCTTGAGGCCACTGATCGGGTGCCGCCCCATTTGGAGCGGGGGTGTGGCGGGTCGCGAGGTGGTCTCGGGCATCAAACGCCCTCTCATCTGCATTCCCGGGTCCTGGATCACGCTGGAGCGCCTGCGCGCGCCCCAGGGTGTTCGCTACGAGCCTGAAAGCCAAGGCGGAATGCGATCCTGGCCGAGCAGCTCGTCATAGCTGGGCCGGGGCCGGACCACGGCGAACTCGCCGCCGCTAACCAACACTTCCGGCACCAACAGACGTGTATTGTAGCTCGAACTCATTACCGCACCATAGGCGCCTGCTGACAAGATCGCGAGCAGATCGCCCGCCGCAACCGGCGGCATTTCCCGAGCCACAGCAAAGGTATCCCCGGTTTCGCAGACCGGTCCCACTACGTCGACGACCACCCGATGATCCGAGGCGGGCGCACGCACCGGTACGATCTCGTGCCAGGCCTCATAGAGCGGGGGCCGGATAAGATCATTCATGGCGGCGTCTTGAACGACGAAACTCTTGGTTGTTCCAGGCTTTATATAGATAACCCGCGCGATCAGCGCACCGGCGTTTGCCACTAGGACACGGCCGGGCTCGCAGGCGAGGGAGAAGCCGAGATTGCCGGCGAGCCGCTCGATGAGTGCGGCATAATCCTCGGCCATCAACGGCCGCTCCGCGTGGTAATGGACGCCGAGCCCACCCCCGAAATCGAGACGTTCCACGGAGAGGCGGGCCTCTCGAAGCTCGACTGCCAGCGCGATCATCCGCCGAAACGCGGCTTCGAGAGGGGCAAGCTCCGTGATCTGCGAGCCGATATGCACGGCCAATCCGACCGGCTTCAGGCCCGGCAGAGTGGTTGCGCGGCGGTAGGCGGCGGCCGCTTGATCGATATCGATGCCGAACTTGTTCTCGCGCTTGCCGGTGGAGATTTTGGCATGTGTCTTGGCGTCCACGTCCGGGTTGATGCGCAGCGATATGGTGGCGACATTGCCCAGCCCGCTCGCAACCCGGCTCAGCAGTTCCAGCTCCGCCAGCGACTCCACGTTGATTTGATGGATTTCGCGAGAGAGCGCATAGGCAAGCTCGGTTTCGGTCTTGCCGACGCCGGAAAAAATGATGCGGCTCGGCGGTATCCCCGCGGCGAGCGCTCGGCGCAATTCCCCTTCGGAGACGACGTCGGCACCGGCGCCAAGCCGGGCCAACGTCCGGATCACCGCCTGATTCGAATTCGCCTTGAGTGCATAGTGAATTTGCGTGCCGCTGCCTTCGAAGGCAGCGGCGAAGCGCCGATAGGTCGTGGCAATGGCGGCACTCGAGTAGCAATAAAACGGCGTACCGACCGCGTCGGCGATACGGCGGACCGGTACGCTCTCCGCGTGAAGCTCGCCCGATCGATAGGCGAAGGCAGGGCCCATCGCAGCGACGGCGTCGCTCATGATTCCTCGTGCGGATAGGTTCTTGGGAAGTTCTGCGGCACGCCTTCGGGAGGCTCGGGAGGATTTTTCCGGCCGCAGCCCGCGAGCGGCGCCAGCAATCCCGCCAGCACCACCAGCAGCAGGAGAGTGCGAATTCGCATCATCCGAGGAAGCGCGCCCGTGCCGCCGCCGCGGCGCGCCGCACGTTGGCGGGCGCGGTACCGCCGAAGCTGGTCCGGCTCTCGGCCGACCGCTCGACCGTGAGCACCGAAAACACATCAGCGGTGATGCGCGGCTCCACCGTCTGCATTTCGCCGAGCGGCAAATCGGCCAGATCGCACCGGAGTTCCTCGGCGCGCCGTACCAGGCGCCCGGCAATATAGTGTGCGTCACGGAACGGCAGTCCGAGCCGCCGCACGATCCAGTCCGCGAGGTCGGTCGCCGTGCTGTAGCCGCTGGCGGCAACGCGGCGCATCGCCTCGGCATTGATGGTCATGTCGCGCACCATGCCGGCGTTTGCAGCAAGGCAGAGTTCGATCGTGTCCGCGGCTTCGAACAGCGGCTCCTTGTCTTCCTGCATGTCCTTGCCGTAGGCAAGCGGCAGCCCCTTCATCATCGTCAGCAGCGCGAGCAGCGCGCCGTTGAGCCGGCCGGTCTTGCCGCGCACCAGCTCCGCGGCGTCGGCGTTGCGCTTTTGCGGCATGATCGAGCTGCCGGTGGTGAAGGCGTCGGAAAGCGCGATGAAGCGGAACGGCTCGCTCATCCACAGGATGATCTCTTCGGCAAGCCGCGAAAGGTGCATTCCCGCGAGCGCCAGCGCGGAAAGGAATTCGATCGCGAAATCGCGATCGGAAACGCCGTCGAGAGAATTCGCAGTGGGCCGGTCGAAACCGAGCGCCACGGAGGTCGCATCGCGGTCGATCGGGAACGAGGTGCCGGCAAGCGCCGCCGAGCCAAGCGGCGACTCGTTGAGGCGGCGGCGCGCGTCGGCCAGCCGGCCGCGGTCGCGCCCTATCATCTCCACATAGGCGAGGAGGTGATGTCCGAACGTCACGGGCTGCGCCACCTGCAGGTGGGTGAAGCCCGGCATCACCGTTGCCGCGTGCTCCTCCGCTTTGTCGATCAAGGCTTGCTGCAGATCGCGCATGGCGGGGTCGATGCGATCGATCGCGTCGCGCACCCAAAGCTTGACGTCGGTCGCGACCTGATCGTTGCGCGAGCGCGCGGTGTGCAGCCGCCCGGCGGCCTCACCGATTAGCTCCCTGAGACGCACCTCGACGTTGAAATGGATGTCTTCATGCTCGGTCCGGAACGGGAATTTGCCGCTCTCGATCTCGGCGCGGATTTGCTCTAGACCCCGTGCGATGAGCGCGCCATCTTCAGGGCTGAGGATGTTTTGCCGAACGAGCATCGCCGCATGGGCGAGCGAGCCGGCGATGTCCTGGGCATAGAGCCGGCGGTCGAAGCCGATCGAGACATTAATGCGCTCCATGACGGCGGCGGGGCCGGCCGCGAACCGGCCGCCCCGCGCCAGGTTGCCATCGTGCTGATGCTGCTCGGTCACCGCCGCGCGGCCCCCGGCCCGAGCTGAGAGTGGGAATACATGAAAGTCGCCCGCGCGCTCATTGTACTAGTGCTCCTGACCTTCCCGATCACAGCCGACGTCGCCAGCGACGGCCGTGCCGAGGGCATGGGATTGGGCGAGTTTAGCCCGACCGATCCGCCGCGGCCAGCGCCGGCGATCACGGTGACGGCGCGGGACGGAACCGTGCTGCACCTGTCGGACCTCAAGGGCAAGCCGGTGCTGATCAATTTGTGGGCCACCTGGTGCGCTCCCTGCGTGCGCGAGATGCCATCGCTCGAACGGCTTGCGGTCGAGCGCGGCACGACGCTCAACGTGCTCGCAATTTCCGAGGATCGCCGTGGCGAGGAGATTGTGGGTCCCTTTATCGAGCGGCACCGATTTACGCGGCTGCCGATCTATTTGGACGGCAAGAGCGACGTATCGCATGCCTTCGGGGTCGATGCACTCCCCTCGACCATCCTTATCGACCGCGACGGGCGCGAGGTCGGCCGCTTCGTCGGGCCTGCGGAATGGGACGGTCCGGCGGCGCGGCGGCTGATCGACCGGCTGCTGAAGCCCGAAGTACCGGGGCAGCAAAGCGCGCAGCGCTGAGTGGGGGGATCGGGGTAGGCCCAAGGTTCGTCATGATCGGGCTTGTCCCGGTCATCCACGAGAGGTTCTCGCACCTAGAAGAGACATGGATGGCGAGGCGTCGGCACCGAAGTCTGAAGGAGATGTGGGGATAAGTAGTGGATGAGGGGAGCTAATCCCGTTCGATCCGTCGGTAATCGGCCTTTTCGGTCGCAAAGTTCACGAGAAGGGCTACAGGGAGACGTGTAGCGTGAAGGTAAGATCGCACCTGCGCATAGTGGACGGCCGCCAGTTTCTCGATCGCCTTAAGTTCCACGATGACCCGCCTCTCCACGAGTAAATCGATCCGATCTTGACCAACAATCTGGCCGTCATAGGTGACATCGACCTCGACTTCAGTGCCGACAGTCATCTCTCGCTTGCGCAATTCGATGAGTAGTGCACGGCGGTAGATCGCTTCTCCGAACCCCGGTGCAAGCTCCTTGTGAACCTTGATGACGGCGTCGATGATGGCCGCCGTTAGCGGATCATCGACAGTCACGCTCCCATCTCCCCATCACCAAATCATCCCCTCATCCCCCTGTTCCTTGTCGATAACTGCTGCCGTCGGTGGATCACCGACTGTCACGTGTCCATCCCCATCACTAAGTCATCCCCTAATCTCCTTTTCCTTTGGGCATTCAAGCCTGTGCCAGCACCCGATTGAGGAATGCGCCGCCCGCGTGCAGCCCCGCCTCGTCGATGCTGTGGCCGAGACCGGGCCGAGCCAATGTCTCGACTGAAACGCCGAGCGCGCGAAGCGCCCGCTCCGCGGCACCCAACGCCTCGAACGGCACCACGGGATCGGCTTCGCCATGCACCAGCAGGATCGGCGGCTTGACCCGCATTTCGTTTGCGAGTGTGTCGCCGGTCCTGAGCGCGCCCGAATATCCGACGATGCCCGCCATCGCCTGCTCGCGCCGCAGCCCCACATGAAGCGCCATCATCGTGCCTTGGGAGAATCCGACCAGCGCCATTTGCGCGGGCTGAAGGCCTCGGGTCTTTAGGGCGTCGTCGAGGAATGCATCGAGGATCGGTGCCGTCGCGCGCACACCGGCTAGAATCATCTCCGGCGAACGGTCCTGCAGACTGAACCATTGCCGGCCATAGGGAGCCATGTCGCAGGGATAAGGCGCGTGCGGCGACAGGAATTCGGCATCGGGCAGCAGCGGCGCCCAGTAGGGCGCGAGCCCGATCAGGTCGTTGCCGTCGGCCCCGAGACCGTGCAGCAGCACGACGAGTGCCTTGGGCTTGCCGCCGGACTGCGGCGGATGGCGCGGACCATCGAGGCGGAGCAGCATGGGCGATCTCTCCAGAAAAATTCGGAGCGAGGCATAGACGAGGCCAGCGCCCTTGTCACGCCCTTAACCGCCATCGCGAGTGCAGCGCTCGCAATGACGTTCCCCCGGCACTATGATTCGTCGAGATATCATGACCCCAATCATCACCCGCTTCGCGCCGAGCCCGACCGGACTGATCCACCTCGGCAGCGCCTATGCCGCGCTCTTCGCCTGGGAGCGCGCGCGGGAAGCGGGTGGGCGCTTCCTCTTGCGCATCGAGGACACGGATCGAGCGCGCTGCCGCGCCGAATTTGTCGATGCCTTGTTCGAAGACTTGGCCTGGCTCGGCGTCGAGTGGGACCGAGAGGTGCGCCGGCAATCCGAGCATCTGCTGGAGTACCAAGCGGTGCTCGATCGCCTCAGCGCGGAAAGGCTGCTCTATCCGTGTTTCTGCACCCGCGCCTCGGTGCAGGCGGAAATCGCGGCTTCGGCGGGTGCCCCTCAGGGACCGGAGGGACCGCTCTATCCCGGGACCTGTCGAATCTTGTCAGAGGCGGAACGGCGCGCGCGGATTGCGGCCGGCGAGAGCCACGCGCTCCGGCTCGATGCGGCGGAAGCGGCACAACGGGTAGGGGCGCTGATATTCGAGGATCACGACGCCGGCCGCGTCTTAGTCGATCCGCTGCTCAACGGCGATATCGTGATGGCGCGGAAGGACGGCGGCCCGAGCTACCATCTGGCGGTCACCCATGATGACGCAGCGCAGGGCGTCACCTTGGTGACGAGGGCGCGGGACCTGTTGCCCGCTACCCATGTTCAGCGCGTGTTGCAGGCGCTCTTGGGTTATGAAGCGCCGCGCTATTGGCACCACAAGCTGCTGACGAACGCCGCCGGATTGCGACTGGCGAAACGCGACCACGCGCTCAGCATCCGGGCACTCCGCGCCGCCGGCCGCTCGCCCAAACAAGTGCGCGCGATGGCGATGTCGTGAACGGACAGAACTTTGACCGCTTCGCCGGGGCAGTTACGAAAGGCAGTTACGAAAGGCGGGTGAAGCCGTCGGCACTCCATTCTTCGCTGCCGACACCGTGATGAACGAAAAACAGCCCCGCCGGATCGAATTTCCTCTTGACCACCAGCAACCGCGGATAGTTTGAGCCCCAGAAGGCGTGTTGCCAGTCGCGGTCAAAATAGTCGCTTTCGGACACGTACGAGCCGGCATTCGGTACGGCTCGTCGTAGCGCATCGCCGGCTTTCCCAATGTCTGCGGCGTTGCGCCGCGCCGCCACGAGATCGCGCGGCCCGTGCAAAAGGTCTGCATAGGCCGGCGCATCCCCACCGGCGATGATCGCCAAAGCAAATGCGGTGAGCACGGCCGGATTCATCGCCGTGTCTCTCGCAGCCGCCACGTCGCCGGCATTGGTTCCGGCGAGTCCTTTGTTGAAATGCAATCCTACGCCCCAATGCCGGGTTGCAGCAAAAAGGGATGCGACCAGACGCTTGCGTCGATCCCCCTCGAGCAACGCTGCGGGCAACCACAGGGATCGGTAGCCGTGGATGAACACGCCGAGCTCGGTGTCCTGCTCGGCAAACCACATATTGTCCTCGGGTGCGCCCTGACGCTGGTCGAACGACCCGCGATCGGGTTTGTTCTTTTTCACATAGTCGGCGCTCCAATAATCTCGGGCCGGATACGCATCGGCCGCGAACGGCGCCGCGACCGCGAAATCCCTCGGGGATGCGGCGATCCAATCGATGAACGGCCGCCAGGCGGCTTCAGCCTGTTGCTGATCGAGCCCTTGAAACGCCATTGCGATTTCGAGCGTATTGTCCCTGCCGAACGCGACGCTCTCGCCCCAGTGCGGGTTCAGCAGAACGTCCCTGTAGAAGCTAAGAAATCGATCGATCAGGCGGCGGAATGCCATGTCGGAGGCAGCGCCGATTTTCATGGTCACTCTGCCGAGAACGCTTGGAAGCTCGCGCGTTCTGAGCGTGAGCTTGGTGACAACGCCAAGACTCCCGCCGCCGCCGCCTTTGATGCCCCAAAAAAGATCGGGATTCGTGCACGCGTTGGCGATTCGCACGGTGCCGTCCGCCGTGACGATTTCTGCTTCGAGCAATCCGCCGGCCGCGGTTCCGAAATTTTTCGAGAAGCTGCCGAAGCCTCCGCTCTGAATCAGGCCTGCGACACCAACCGTCGCGCAGCCGCCGCCCTGAACATAGCGGCCGGCCTTCGTCGTCACGGCGTCGTATACGTGCATCCATATGGCGCCGGCTTCGATAGTGACCGCGGGTTGGGGCGCCTGCGTGCCGGCGCAGCCCTCGGCGACGAACGCGTCGTGGAGCGAAATGCCGGTCATCGCCCGCGTCCAGATCAGCAATGAATCGGCTGCGTCCGAAGTTCCCTGATAGCTGTGGCCGCCGCCCTTGACGACGAGCCGCAGTTTGCGGTCGCGCGCGAAATTGACCGCGGCGACAATGTCGGCGGTGCTCGTCGCCGCGACGGCGTAAACGCTCGGCGCCGACATCCAGGCGTCCAGCCAGCCGACGGTTTGCGTTCCCGCGGGTTGATCGCCCACAAAGTAGGGGTTCTTGAGTTCCCCGAGCCTCGCTCGGCAGGGAGCGCTATCGGCGCGGTCCGTGCACGCTCCAAGGAGCGGCTCGACTTTGATCAATCGGCCGCCGACATCCTGCCTGAGCTTTTCCCAGGCCTCTCCGCTTGGCCAAGCGGGATCCGAAGGACGAACGCGACGAAAGCCGCCGGGAGTGGCAGGTGCAGCCCAAGCCGCACGGACGACCCACATGATCGCCGTCGCCGCGACATTTGCGAGCAACCTTCGTCGATCCATCTCGGGGCAATCCTCTGGAGAGCTGACGCTGCCCATGTAGATAGAGCGGGGATTGCGGTGACAGAAGTCCCGCGCTTTTTTAGGCGCGCGCAAGTTTGACCACGAAAGAGCGAGGCACGGAGAAGGAAATCGCCGAGCCACACGCGCCTCGCTGGTGAGTGTTCCGGTCACTCACCGTGGACTCTCGCCGCGAATTTGTTTCTCATGTGAGTTCAATGCGTATGAACGAGAGGCACCGTCATGCACCACTCCCGCTTCTGCGCCGTCCTGATCGACTGCAAGACCTCCGACGTTGACGAAGCAGCGCGCTTCTGGGCCGAGGCACTGGGTCGCGCCGTCGACCCCAATCATCCGAACAGCCGCGGCAATTACCGCATGCTGGAGACCCCGCCCGATGAGCCCATCGTGGAAATCCAGCGCGTGGAACATGAGAGCCGCGTTCACATCGACATCGAGACTGATGACATTCCCGCCGAAGTCTCGCGCCTCGAGAAGCTAGGCGCCTCGGTGGTCGATCGCGTGAAGCGCTGGGTGGTGATGCAGGCGCCCACCGGCCAACGCTTCTGCGTCGTGCGGGTACAGCGCCCCGGCTTCCCGAAGAACGCCAATCGTTGGGATTGAGCCCGAGATTTCAGCGCCGGTGCATTCGATCGGATAAAGTGACCGTCACCGAATTCGTGTCACTGAAATTCGGTCACTCGCCGCCCATCCGCAGCCCCGCGATCAAGGCCAGGTACTCGCTATCCGCGGGCGTAAGCAGGCCGTGGCGGAGCGCAAAGTCGATGATGACAAGGTTGACGTTGAATTTAAAATCGTCGGTGTCGCGCACGCGCTCCAGCGCTTCGCGCGCAGCCATCGGAAAAAACTCCACGATCTCGCCGTCGTGGTTCACCGGCACGAAATCACGCGGTGTCTCGAGATCGAAGATGAACAGCACGTCGTCGCGCAGCCCGTGCCTCACCTCCATTTTGTAGGAAACCGCACTCGTGGCGCAGGCACGCTCAACCATCGCGTGCGGGATCGAAGCCTCTTCCTCGGCCTCCTTCACCAGCGTCTCCCAATCGGAGAGCCCGCTGCCGATGCCGCCGGCGACGAGATTGTCCAGCTTGTCGGGCGCCACCAGCTTGTCCTTGGCGCGCCGTCCGATCCAGAGCCAAAGACGTCCCCCGTCTCGCCAATAGCCGTTCAGGTGCACGCCGTAGGCCCGGACGCCGAAGAAGCTCACGGCGCCGCGGTCGACCCCGAAGAGCGGCGCATCCCCCCAGCGCTCGCTCACCGCGAACACCTCGTTGCGCCATTTGACCACGCGATGTTCCTGCGCCAGCGCATCGATCGCCGCATCGAGCCCGGCGCTGATGCCTTGGGTGCCTCCGGTCGCAAGCAGAGTCACCCCGGTTTCTTCCACGCGGAAAAGGTGGGGAAAGCGCTTCAGCAGCTCCGCATTGTCGCGCCGTACCGTGCCGATGCGCGCAGTTCCCAGAGAGAGCGGCACGAAACGGCCGGGCTCGAATGTGTTGCAGGCACGGATGTGGCGCATCAGGCTCATGACGGCATCGAGGCCCTCTGCCGCTTCACCGACACCAGCACTACCTCGACGCCGACGATCTGACGCATACAGGCCGCCACATAGTCCATGAGCTCACCCTCCATGCGGCGCATCTGAATGTCGATGGTCAAATCCTGCTCCGGACCGACGCGGCTCGTCCAGGAAGACGGCACCAAGCCGCGCTTGGCAAACAGCTCCAGCACGCGCGGCATGATGCCGGGGTTTGCGGCGGCGTGCACGGAAAAGCAGGCGGTGGATTCAGTCTCGGGGGGCGAAGCGGTCGCAGCGGGGCGCAGCATGGCGGGACTCCTGGGCTCGGCGGGCACGAATGACGGCAGCCCGATCCTCGGGGAGGATCGGGAGCGTAATTCGCCCCGGAAGCCGCAGTTGAACGAGCCTTGCCATGCGGAAAACGCTATCGTGGAATGCCGCCGCTTGGCAAGCGTGGGTCGGCAGCCAATGTTTTGGGGGGAGGAGCCGTAATGTCGAAGAGCCTGCTGACCGGTTTAGCGTTCGCGGCTTTCTGCCTGTTGGCGGGGTGTGTCGACGTTGGCGATGTTCCCAACAGCGGCGGCCAGTCCGCTTACCAGCGCGGGCTCGATCAGGACCTTACCGCCACTCATGAGTCCGGCGGCCCGCAAATACGCTACACAAGCCCGAGTTCGCGCGTGAATTGGCAGCGCTTGGACGACTATTAGGCGGCAATTGGCCGGCTCAGCCGCGATGAGGAAGCTGGTCCGTTGGAATCATTGATATTTTCGGCTATCGCTGTGATCGGATTGGCGTCCACCCCTGGAGCAGCCGAGCGGAAGCTGGTAGTAAGGGCAGGGGCTCAATTCTTAAGGTGGTGCGAGGCGATCCGTGGAAGGCGGTAACGCGCGAGAACAGAAGGGCCGCGGTCCGGCGCTCGTGCTGGTGCCCAACTATGGCATCCGTCATTCCGGGGTGACCTCGGTGATCCAGGCGACGCTGCCGCACTTGCGCGCGGCGGTTGGCGCCGACCTGATCGGGCTCGCGGCGGGACCGCTCCGCGCCGATCGCTCCGCGCTCGGTGTCCTGTTTCGGAGCTTCGGGCGACCCGAGGGCGCGCCCTATCGAGTTTGGCACGCGCGCCGCAACAGCGAATTGGCCGTGGGCATGTTCATGCGCTCCGTGCTGCGGCAGCCGCTCCGGATTGTCTTTCACGCGGCACGCCAGCGCCCGTTCTCGCCGCTGAGCCACTGGATGATCAAATACGCGGACGCCGTGATCGCGACCTCGCCCGAAGCGCAGTCATATCTGCGCCGGCCGAGTGCGCTGATACCGCATGGCGTCGATTGCGAGATTTATCGTCCGGCGGAGGATCGCGAGGCGCAATGGGCGAGCCTCGGCCTCGGCGGCCGGTATGGCATCGGGATTTTCGGCCGCGTCAGGCGGCAGAAGGGCACCGATGTCTTCGTCGAGGCGCTGCTGGAGCTGCTGCCACGCCATCCCGACTTCACCGGTATCATAGTGGGGCTGACCAAGCCCGGCGAGGCCGCATTCGTGGCGAGGCTGAAGCGGCGGATCGAGCAGGCGGGCCTCGAGCGAAGGATTATTTTTCTCGGCGAGCGTCCGGCGGCGGAACTGCCGGGGCTGTTGGCGGCGGTCTCGATCTGTGTTTCGCCGCAACGATATGAGGGCTTCGGCCTGGTTCCATTGGAGGCGGCGGCGTGCGGCACACCGGTGGTGGCGACGCGGGTTGGCGCCGCGCCCTCGATCGTCCTGGACTGCAAAACCGGTTTGCTGCTGGAGCCCGATCGACTCGATACGCTGGTGGCGTCGATCGAGCGGTTGATGAGCGACGCGGCTCTCCGTGCGGCGATGGGAAATGCCGCGCGGCGGCGGGCGGTTGAGGAGTTCAGCGTCGAGCGCGAGGCAGAAGCCTATATCGCAGTCTACCGTTCGCTCTGGCGGAGCGGAACCGCGCAATCCCCGCACGCTGGGGCGGTACTGGATGCGGCGCCGCGCGCGATGCTCGCGCCGGAGCGCGACCGCTGAGTGGATGGCCGTCGCTGAGCCGATCGCCGAGGTCCCCGCAGCGCCGACGAAGCTGCCGATTTCGGCCTATGTGATCTGCAAGAACGAGGAACGGGACATCGTGCAGTGTCTCGAAAGCCTCGCATCCTGCGCCCAGATCATCGTCGTCGATTCGGGCTCGACGGACGGCACTCTGGCCATAGTCGACGAGCTCGCCCGGTCGGGATTGCCGATCCGGCTGATCAAGCGGGATTGGCCCGGTTACGCTGCGCAGAAACAATTCGCCATGGACCAGGCGAGCGAGCCTTGGTGCCTCGGCCTCGACGCCGATGAACGACTGGATGCGCGGCTGCAAAGGGAGCTCGCGCGGCTGATCAGCGTCGATCAGAGCATCGCGGCCTGGCGTTTGAGGCGGCGACCGGTCTCCGTCTTTGGCGTGGGCCCGGTATCCGCAGGTGTTTATCCGAAGCCGGTGCTGCGCCTCACGCGGCGCGGACGCGCGCGTTATGACCTCGATACGCTCGTGCACGAACACATTATCGTCGACGGCAAGGTGCGCGACTGTCGTCAGGGCGTGATCGAACACGAGAAGCGGCTTTCGTTCGAGGACCAGTTGCGCAAGGAGCTGATCTACGCACGGCTCAAGGCGACGCAACGGGTCAACGCGGGAAGGCCGCCAAGCCTGCTGCGGCTGATTCTCAATCCCGCCGCCTATTTTCTGCGGCTCTACCTCCTGCATCGCTGGTTCCTTTGTGGCCGCCTCGGTTTCATCCATGCGGCGACTGGCGCCGTTTATGCCTTTTGCACCGAGGCGATCCATTTCGAGCTGTGGCGCACGCGCGCCGGCCGCGAGTAATGCGCTTCTCCGGCAGCCTTCGAGTGCTCGCCTTTTTTGCGGCTTGGCTTGTGCCATGGCGGTCGGTCATTCGCGTGCGCGCAAAGCGCTCGCGCCTCGCATTCTTCGTGCACAGGCGCGACGCGGTCGGGCGCCATGTCGCCAAATATGGCGAGCACGAACCGGCGCTGACCCGATTCATCGCGACCCAACTGGAAGCGGCATCTGCGGGCATCGTCGTCGATGTCGGCGCCAATTTCGGGTGGCATGCGCTCCATGCCGCGCAGTTCCCGGCGGTCGGGAGCGTGATCGCGTTCGAGCCCGACCTTTTCAACGCCTTCCTGCTCGATCGCAACCTGGCCGCCAACGGGATCGAGAAGGTGATCGCAAACACGACCGCGGTCGGTGCCAAAAGCGGCATTGCTCCGCTCTATCGCTACAAGCCGTCGAACCTCGGGCGCCATTCGCTGATCGCGGATCGGGGCCTCGGCTCTCGTCTCGTACCGGTGATCGAATTGGACCGGGCGCTGGAGCTTCTCGGCTTCGGCGCGCGACCGGTGGCCTTGCTCAAAATCGACGTCGAAGGCTACGAGCCCGCGGTGATCGCGGGCGCGAGCGAGACCCTGACGCGCACCGCGTTGGTCGTGCTCGAGTTTTCGCCGGAACGCAGCCGCGCGGGCGAGCTTTCGACCGAGGGCATGATCCGCTCGCTCGTGGGTGCGGGCTTCAAGCCCCATGTGCTTGACGCGGGCGAACGGCCGGAACCGATCGATGCGGCGGCGCTGCGTTCGGTTGATCGGGTGATCGACCTGATATGGCTGCGATGACGGCTGTTGGCTGGTGTCCCGATTCCGAAGTTCGCATGACCAAACGGCCAAGCTCAGATGCGAACCTCGGAATCATCGGGATACCAGCAGCTCATTGATTGCTAGTGCGGCCTTCGGATTTGAAGTTCCTCTCCGAGCGGCCGGCGGTGATCGGAGGAACATCAAATCCCCCACACTAGGTGATCCGCAGGATATCGCGGCCGACCGAGACCCTTCTGCCGGGGAAACGTGACTCGATGCGTCGCTTGAGCTCTTCGACAGTGGGCGCTCCGTTTCGGCCGTCGAGACCGCGTGCGTCGTCGAGCAGGATCACGTGGCCTCGGATCCCGTGGCCGAGGATCGCGTTCAACTCTGTCTCGAGGCGCGACGTGTCTCCCTTGACGTCGGCCCAGCCGTAATAGCCGGCGTCGAGCCAGAAGAGCGCGGGTTCCTCGAGCCGCGCCAATACCACCGGAATGAGCGCCGCGCTGTCGCCTTGCAGAATTTCCACGTGTTGCGAGGCCGCGAATTTGCGCCGTGCGCGCGCCGCGAGCGCGGGGTCGTATTCGATCGAATAGATCCGCCCGACGCGAGACTTCATCGCCTCGATCATCTCGCCGTAGTAGGTCCCGGTCTCGACGAAAATGCGAAGGCCATGCTGGCGCGCATAGTCTCGAACCGTCCGCTGCTTCAGCAAATGCGGCGACCGGACCGGCCTCCCGCGCAGCGTCCAATACCAATAGTCGGGATAGTGCCCGAGGCGCTTGAAGGTGCCGTAGAACGGCGTTCGCCGCAGGAATGAGCGCAAGTGAACCACCGCCGATTGCAGTCAGCCTGTCATAGAGCTTCCAGCGTGGAGGCGACACCAGGAAATTTGCGCCCCGTGGTGCGAGCCGACCCCTATCAAGCCGGCGAGGTCATCGTGCACTCGCAATAAGTGCTCCATGGGTGGCCTGCTGCCCAATTTTTTGTATCTTTCCTATCACACCTTGAAGGAATGCGTCCCAAGCCGCTCGCTGCTAGAGGTTTATGCTTGCCAAGTCGCTTTCCCTGCGGCACCTTCCGAGAGTAGCAATCAATAGATGTGTAGTGTCCACAAAAGACACTTACAGGAAGCTGCTACTTTTGGGGGATTCGTATGACATATGCTACCCGTAGATTGCGTTGGCTGGCCGCGTGCTCGATGGTGCTGCTTGCCGGTACTGCTCTGTCCTCGTTCGCGCAGGCGCAAACGAGGGACCCGTTGCTCGATGTACTGGTCAAGAAGGGGGTTATCGCCAGGGGCGAGGCAGAGCACATCACCGCGTCGCCGCCGGACCAGCAGCGGACCCTCCTGACGCAACTGCTGCAGAGCAAAGGCGTGCTCACCGCGCAGGACGTGAAGACCATGGGCGCGGAGCCCGCCTCGACGTACGCGGCCCCTCCCGCTGCTGTATCGGCGGCTCCCGCGACGCCAATCGCTCTGGCACAGCCGGCACCTACCTTGACCGCGGCACCCGCGACGACCGCGCAGCCGGCTGCTGGGCCGCGAAAGTCCGCTCAAGTACAACCGCTTCCTGACCGGAGCGCCGCGGCCAATCCGATCCAGACCGCCAATGACGCTCCTTATACTGATGTGGAAAAGCGCGAATCGCCGCTCTCCTTCCGCATCGGCGGCGCCGAGTTCACGCCGGGCGGATTCATGGATTTCACCACCATCTTCCGCACCACCAACACCGGAAACCTGGGCACCAACTTCTTCGCCATTCCCTTCAGCAACACGGTTGCAGGTCACAATACCGAATGGAAGCAGACAGCGGCGGGTTCCGAGCTGAACCTGAAGGTGCATGACCGGATGGGCGAAAACGACGTCCTGGCCTTCGTCTCCATGGACTTCCTCGGCAACGACGCCAACAACATCAACGTCTCCAGCAGCAGCTACACGGTGCGGTTGAGAGAGGGGTGGGCAGAGGTCAGGCGCGGCGATTGGGCGTTGTTGGCGGGTCAGGTCTGGGGATTGCAGACGCCAAACCGCTACGGCGTCGATACGTACGATGCCAGCATCTTCACGACCTATAACCAAGACTTCAACTACCAGGTGGGTCTGCCCTGGACCCGTGCCGCCGCCATCCGCGGCATCTACCATCCCAACGACAATTGGGCCTTCGCCTTGGAGGCGCAGAATCCCGACCAATTCGGCGGCCAGGGTGAGATCACGTTCCCCACCGCCTTCAACGCGCAACTTTCGGGCCAAATCGACTCAGCGACCTCATCGAGCGTCCCCAACTTGCTGCCGGATTTCATCTTCAAGGGTTCCTTCGACAGCAACCCCGGCGGCCCCTGGAACTTCCATGCGGAGGCTGGTGGGCTGATCTCGGTGTTCCGCGTTGACGCCCTTCCGATCATAGTGGGCGCCACATTCGATCATCACACGGCGGTCGGCGGCGGCGGGTTCGCGGCGGTCAATGCATCAGTGGCGCCCAATTTTGCGATTGTCGCAAACGTGCTCGGCGGTCCCGGTGTCGGCCGCTACCTCTTCGGCATGGGGCCCGACCTGGTGGCGCTGCCAAATGCCGCCGCAAACGACATCATGTTATCCGACGTGACAGCCCTTGGCGGTATCGGCGGCCTGGAGTTCAAGCCGCTGGAGGGCACCGTTTTGGCGGCCTATTACGGCGGCACCTACTTCCAGAACAATTTCGCCCTGGATACGACCCCGGGTGCCAGGCCCAACACCTTCGTGGGGTTTGGCGGACCAAATTCCGCGAACAGCAACAATCGCGCGATCCAGGAAGGCAGCCTCGACTGGGTGCAGAACTGGTGGAGCAATCAGCAGTACGGTACGGTTCAGACGACCTTGCAGGGCTCTTACGTGACGCGCTCGCCGTGGTTCGTGGCGGCGGGCGCCCCCAAGGACGCGCATCTCTTCATGACCTGGTTCAGCCTCAAGTACATTTTGCCGCAGTGACCACGGGGCTGAGGCCCAACGGCGACGCAGAAGCCGGGCTCGGCCCGGCTTCTTGCTTTTCGCGGGTTCGGTGACGAGTGTTTCCGGGTCCCGGCTCGCGCCGCGCTCGGCCGGGATGACGAGGAAACAAAGGACCGGCTTCGCCCCAATTCCTACGCCGGATCCAGCTCGGTATCCCAGTAGAGGAAGTCGCGCCAGCTATGGTGCAGGAAATTGGGCGGGAAGCCGCGCCCGTTTTCCTGCAGCGCGAGCGTGCTCGGCTGCGAAGGGGGAGCCAGCGGGGCCATGCCGCTCTCCTCGGGGATGCGGTTGCCCTTGCGCAGATTGCAGGTGGAGCAGGCCGTCACCACGTTCGACCAAGTCGTCCGCCCGCCGCGCGAGCGTGGCACCAGGTGGTCGAAGGTGAGATCGTGGGACGGGCGCGGCTCGCCGCAGTACTGACAGGTAAAGCGGTCGCGCAGGAACACGTTGAACCGCGTGAAGGCCGGACGGCGCGAGGTCGCGATATATTCCTTAAGCGAGATCACGCTCGGCAGCCGCATTTCGAAATTCGGGCTGCGTACCACCGTGTCGTATTCGGAGATGATGTTGACACGGTCGAGAAACACGGCTTTGACCGCATCCTGCCAGGACCAGAGCGACAGCGGGAAATAACTCAGCGGCCGAAAATCGGCATTGAGCACCAGGGCGGGGCAACGCTCGGGGCTCGCCGACATCAGCACATCTCGCTCGGTTGAGGCCACGTCATGATGGTCGATTCTGCCATAGCCTGCACCGTGCTGCCAAGCTCAAGACAACCCATAGACCATTGTCATCAATCTGAAATTCAAGGGTCGATTCGGAAGCACTCACCTTGTGGGTACCGGCTTCTCGCCGCGATAGTCATAGAATCCGCGGCCAGCCTTTCGCCCGAGCCAACCCGCTTCGACATATTTCACCAGCAGCGGGCAGGGGCGGTATTTGGAGTCGGCCAGTCCTTCGTACAGCACTTGCATCACTGAAAGGCAGGTGTCGAGGCCGATGAAGTCGGCGAGCTCCAGCGGACCCATGGGGTGATTGGCGCCCAGGCGCATGGCCACGTCGATCGCCTCGACCGATCCCACCCCTTCGTAGAGCGTATAGACGGCCTCGTTGATCATCGGCAGCAGAATGCGGTTCACAATGAAAGCCGGGAAGTCTTCGGCCGCAACCGGCGTCTTTCCCAGCTTGAGCGCCAAATCGCGCACCGCCTCGAAGGTCGGGTTGTCGGTCGC
This sequence comes from Allostellaceae bacterium, assembly GCA_035517495.1. Classification (GTDB taxonomy): domain Bacteria; phylum Pseudomonadota; class Alphaproteobacteria; order ATCC43930; family CGMCC-115725; genus DASZHJ01. Next base: position 26,277 of record DATIYT010000144.1, read on the forward strand.
GATGCCGCGGATCAGCTCAACCAGCGCCATCACCGGCACCGGGTTCATGAAATGCATGCCGATGAATTTGGTCGGTCGGTCGGTTGCCGCGGCAAGCCGCGTGATCGAGATCGAGGAGGTATTGGTGGCGATTAGCGCATCGGGCTTGAGGTTGGGGATCAGCGCCTTGAAGATGTCGCGCTTTACCGCCTCTTTTTCGACCGCCGCCTCGATCACGATGTCGCAGCCGCTAAACTCGCCATAGTCGGTGCCGGTGCGGATGCGCGCGAGCGCCGCACGCCGGTTCTCCTCGCTTACCTTCCCGCGCGCCACTTGTCGGGTGAGGTTGCCTTCGATTGCGGCGCGCCCGCGTTCGATCGCAGGGCCGTCCAAATCGACGAGTCGTACCTCGTAACCCGCGAGCGCGCAGACGTGAGCGATGCCGCTCCCCATTTGCCCTGCGCCAATGATGCCGATGGACTTCATCATATGATACCTCCGGCCATGCAGCCGCGCGGTCCTACTTCAGTTGGCGATCGAGCTCGGCTTCGAGCTCGGGCAGAACTTTGAACAGATCGGCGACCAGACCGTAGTCGGCAACCTGGAAGATTGGCGCTTCTTCGTCCTTATTGATGGCGACGATCACCTTGGAGTCCTTCATGCCCGCGAGGTGCTGGATCGCGCCTGAAATGCCGACGGCGATGTAAAGTTCCGGCGCGACGATCTTGCCGGTCTGTCCCACCTGGTAGTCGTTCGGAACGAAGCCCGCGTCGACCGCGGCGCGGGACGCACCCACAGCGGCGTGCAGCTTGTCGGCGATGCGCTCCAGCATCGGAAAATTGTCTCCGGATTGCATGCCGCGACCGCCGGAAATCACGATCCGCGCCGCCGTCAGCTCGGGCCGCTCAGACTTCGAAAGCTCCTGCTTCTCGAACTGAGAAAGGCCGGTCGACGGATCGACCGCAATCGTTTCGATCGCAGCGTTGCTGCCTTCGTTTGCCACCGCCGGAAAGGCCGTGCCGCGCACCGTGATCACCTTGATCTTGTCCTTCGACTGCACTGTCGCCAGCGCGTTCCCGGCGTAGATCGGTCGCACAAAGGTGTCGGGCGCCACCACCGCGGTGATGTCGGAGATTTGCGCCACGTCCAGAAGCGCCGCCACGCGCGGCATCACGTTTTTCCCGAAGGTCGTGGCGGGTGCGAGGATATGAGAATAGCCGGGTGCCAGCTTCACGATCAGCGGCGCCAGATCCTCGGCCACGGGATGCGCCAGGCTCGGATGTTCCGCCAGCAGGACCTTGGCCACATGCGCGATCTTCGCCGCCGCTTCCGCCGCACCCTTCGCCTCGGCGCCCGCCACCAGCAAATGGATATCGCCGCCGATCGCTTGCGCCGCGGCGACCGCGTTCAGGGTCGCGGGCTTGATGCTCCGGTTGTCGTGCTCGGCCAGGACAAGGATGGACATCAGATCACCCGTGCTTCGTTGTGCAGCTTCTCGACCAGCTCAGCGACCGAGGCCACCTTCCGGCCGCCTTGGCGCTTCGGCGGTTCCTCCACCTTGAGCGTGACGAGGCGAGGGCTCGGATCGACGCCCAGCGCTTCCGGCGTTACCTGCTCGATTGGCTTCTTCTTCGCCTTCATGATGTTGGGAAGGGAGGCATAGCGCGGCTCGTTGAGGCGCAGATCGGTGGTGATCACCGCCGGCAGTTTCAACGTCACCGTCTCGAGCCCGCCGTCCACCTCGCGCGTCACCTCGGCCTTGCCATCCGTGATCGTGATCTTCGAGGCGAAGGTCCCCTGCGCCCAGCCCAGCAGCGCCGACAGCATCTGGCCGGTCTGGTTGCAGTCGTCATCGATCGCTTGTTTGCCGAGGATCGCGAGCTGCGGCTGTTCCTTCGCGATCACGGCTCTGAGCAGCTTCGCCACCGCCAAGGGTTGCAGTTCCTGCTCGGTCAGGACATGGATGCCGCGGTCGGCGCCCATGGCAAGGGCGGTGCGGATCGTTTCCTGCGCGGCTTGCGGACCAATCGAGACCGCGACCACCTCGGTCGCGACCCCCTTCTCGCGTAGCCGTATCGCCTCCTCGACGCCGATCTCGTCGAAGGGATTCATCGACATCTTGACGTTGGCGGTCTCGACCCCGGTCTTGTCCGCCTTGACGCGGATTTTGACGTTGTAGTCGATGACCCGCTTAACCGCGACCAGCACCTTCATGGGAAAAACCTTGTCTGAGCGCCGCTCCCGGACGCGAATGGCGCGGAATTGTGCATGTGCGAAAGGCTATGGCAAGCCCCTCGTGCACCGGCGCAACCATGGAGGGCAAGGCGAGGTGCGGACGCCTCGCGGGGCCATTCGGATCGTTGCCGTGCGGGCGGCCTGAAGGCGCTAGCGCGTGGCGCCGGGTTGCCAGAGTACGTCCGATCGGCCGCGATCGTTGGCGTGGCGCGACAGGACGAAAAGATGGTCGGAGAGGCGGTTCAAGTATTTCAGCGCCTCGGGGTTGACCCATTCCTGAGCCGCGAGCGCGATCGCGAGGCGCTCCGCCCGGCGCACGATGGTGCGCGCGAGATGCAGCGCGGTGCCGATCTCGTTGCCGCCCGGCAAGATGAAGGACTGAAGCGGCTGCAGCTCGGCGTTCAAGAGATCTATCTCATGCTCGAGACGTTCCACCTGCCCCGCGGTGATGCGTAGCGCCTTGTCGTCGCCTTGCGCGGGCCTGGGCGTCGCCAGATCGGCGCCCAGGTCGAACAGCTCGTTCTGGACGCGGCCCAACATTGCATCGGCGCTGGCGGTTGTGTTGCTCGCGCGGGTGTGAAGCCTAGCCAGGCCGATCGCCGCATTGGCTTCATCGACCGCGCCGATCGCCTCGATGCGTGGCGCATTCTTCTTGACCCGGCTGCCGTCGACCAGCGAGGTCTCGCCCCGGTCGCCGCCGCGCGTGTAAATGCGGGTGAGCTTCACCATTGGGCGCCGCCGCTCAGTGCCGGAACAGCCACATGAATACGAAGAACAGCAACAGCGCCAGACCCTGCAGCAGGACGCGGAACTGCATCAGCTTGTTGGAGCGCCGTGCGCTGCCGCCGCGCGCGAGATTGACCAGCCCGAGCCCCAACACGCCCAAGGTCGCGAGCATGGCGATAACGATCAAGACCGGAAGCGCATGTTCCATTGCAAAACCATAGCGCCTTCAGGGGGCGCTGCCCAGCGTGGGCGCCTCAATCGGGAACGCCGAGCACCCGGAAGAACTCTTCAAGCTGGGGGCTGATCGGCAGGTTCAAACGCTCTCCGCTGGGCAGCCGCTTCAGGAACCATTTGTTGTAGAGCTGCACGATTTCGCGGTCCTCGGCCAGTCGCGCGAAAGTGCGATCGACGATCTCGGCAAAATCGGGATCGCCCTTGCGGAACATGAGGCCGTAGGGATCGTACGAAAGATAGTCGCCGACCACCATGTAGTCGCCGCCGGTCTTGGTCGTGGCGACCAGCCCATATAGCAGAACGTCGTCCGTGGCGAAGGCGTCAACACGTCCCCCCGAGAGGATCGCGAAGGACTCCGCATGGTCCTTGCCGATCAGCAGCTTGATCCCGAGCTTCTGCTTGTCGGAGATCGTCCTGACTGCCGCTTCGTTGGTGGTTCCCGAAGTCACCACCACGGTTTTGTCGCGCAGGTCGAGGTATGACGCGATCCCCGAATCCTTGCGGACCAGAAGCTTTGTGCCGCTCACGAAGAAAACCGGGGAAAAGGCGACCTGCTTTTTGCGCTCGAAATTGGCGGTGGTCGAACCGCATTCGAGATCGATATCGCCGGCGAGCAGCGTGGCAATCCGGTTCTCGGCGGTGACCTCCTTGTACTTGACCGTCACCTCGATCCCGAGCGCGTTCGAAACGTCATCGACGATTTCATTGCACAAATCGATCGAGTAACCGATCGGCACGCCGTGGGTGTCAACGTAGGAGAAGGGGATCGAGCTGGCGCGGTATCCGAGGGTGATCGACCCGGTATCGTGCACATGCTTGAGAGTACCGGCGAGCTCCTGCGATCGCGTGCCGTTCGATGGGGCGAAGACCAGCGCGAAGCAAAGCGCGGCGATCGGCGGCCGGCATCGCCAAGTCCGATGCGCGCGCATCGCCGCGATCACGCGGGTCGCGGCTGGAGTTCGCCCTCTGGTATGGGGGCGGGCTCCTCACCCTCCCATTTCGCAACGACGGCCGTTGCGAGGCTGTTGCCGATGACGTTGGTCGCGGAGCGCCCCATGTCGAGGAACTGATCGATGCCGATGACGAGCAGCAACCCTGCCTCCGGCAGGTTGAAGCTTACGAGCGTCGCGGCGATCACCACCAGCGACGCGCGGGGAACGCCCGCCATGCCCTTGCTGGTCAACATCAGCACCAGCAGCATCGTTACCTGCTGCGCGACGCTCATCTGGATGTTGTAGGCCTGCGCGATAAACAGCGTCGCGAAGGTGCAGTACATCATCGAGCCGTCCAGATTGAACGAATATCCCATCGGCAGCACAAAGCTGATGATCTTCTTGCTGACCGGCAGCTTTTCGAGCTGCGCCATGGTGACGGGATAAGCCGCCTCGCTGCTGGCCGTGCTGAAAGCGAGCAGGAATGGCTCGCGGATAAGCGTGATCAACCGGAAAATTCTTCGGCCGAGGAACAGAAAGCCGACGACGATCAGGAGTCCCCAGAGTACGACGAGGCCCAAATAGAATTCGGCCATGAACTTGCCATACGTTATGAGGATTCCGAGACCTTGCGTCGCGACCGTCGCGGCCATCGCCGCGAACACCGCGAGCGGCGCCAGCCCCATGATGTAGCCGGTGATCTTGAGGATCACCTGCGATGCCGCGTCGATCAAATCGACCATCGGCTTGGCGCGCTCGCCGACCGCCGCGGCAGCAACGCCAAAGAACAACGAGAAAACGACGATTTGCAGAATTTCGTTGTTGGCCATCGCCTCAACCGCGCTCTTGGGCACCAGATGCGCGATGAACTCCTTCAACGAGAGCGAGGCGACCTTGAGATTGGTGGACGCGCCGGCGTCGGGAAGCGGAAGGTTGAGGTTGTCGCCGGGGCGCATGATGTTGACGAGCACCATCCCCAGCAGCAACGAGACCAGCGACGCGGAGACGAACCAAACCATCGCCTTGCCGCCGATCCGGCCAATGGCCTTGGGCTCGCCGAGATGCGCCACTCCGACCACCAAGGTCGTGAACACCAGAGGCGCGATGATCATCTTGATGAGGCGCAGGAAGATGTCCGTCATCAGCGAGATGTAACCGGCGATCGACGCGGCGGTCGCCGGATCAGGCCAGAGCGTGTTGCAGGCATATCCGGTGAGGATGCCGAGCACCATGCCGATCAAGATGATGGTGGTAAGGCGGTTCGATCTCATGGGCCCCCCTTATGCAATCGCCGCTCTCCGCTGCTCCATTACGTTTGCACCAGTGATCCACCCGCGCAAGTGGCCTGAGCGAGCAGGGCTCGCGGTCCTATTGCTCGGCGGCGCTCTGATCCACCTGAACGCTGACCGTGAGTGCCTCTTGGGTGTCGCCGCGGCGCACCCCGCGCACGGGGGCGGCGGCCCAATAGTCGAGGCCGACGGCAGTGCGCAGATAGGCTTCCGTGGGGCGTGTACGATTTGCGGGATCGAAGCCGACCCAGCCGATTCTCTCCACATGGGCCTCGGCCCAGGCGTGACTCGCCTCATAGGCGCCGTTGGTTCCGGTCCAGAGGTAACCGCTCACGTAGCGGGCGGGGTGTCCGAGGAGCCGCGCCGCCGCGATAAAGAGGTGTGCATGGTCTTGGCAGACACCGGCGCCCGCGCGCAGCACTTCCGCGGCCGTCGTGGCGACGTGCGTGACACCGAGCCGGTAATCGACGCGGTCGCGCACGTCGCTCATGAGCCGCATCAGACGATCGAGCGGCGACAGCGAATCCGGGATCGCCGAGGCAAGCGCGGCGATCGCCGGATCGGGTTCGGTGAGCGGCGTCCTGCGCAGGAAGAACAGCGGTGGCATAGGTTCTTCTGCGCCCGCCACGATGCCGTCGGCTTCCTGCGTTTCGACCTCGCCCTCCACCGTGATCGAAGAGGTGCGATGCAGCCGGTTGAGCGAGTGACAATGCACGACGTTGCCGAGTCCGTCGATGAAGGACGGAAGCGGGCGACGCGTCTCGCCGGAGACACGCCAGGAGATTACCGCAAGGCCGTCATAGGGCCGCGGCGTCAGCCGCAGCGTCTGGATGGCGTAGGGGATCGGCGTCTCGTACCGATAGGTCGTCTGATGCCGCACACGAAGTCGCATGATGCGGCGGCGATCAGCTCAGATAGAAGTTAGCGATCTCGGTGCCCAGCAGCATTGTTCGGTCGATGAAGTCGGTGAGAAACTCGTGCAAGCCGGTTTGGAAGATGTCGCGGATTCGCCCGAAGCGCAACTTCGCGTACATCTCGCCGCAAAGACGATGGCATTCGCCGCGCCTGCCGCCGTGGCTCTCCGCGAGCAGATCGAGATGGCGCGCCATTTGCTCATAACAGGAAAGCAGCGACCGCGGCATCTCCGGTCGAAGGATGAGCAATTCGGCCACGAGCCAAGGCTTCAGCCGCTCCTGGTAGACCCAGTGGTAAGCGCGCAGCGCCGAAACCGAGCGCAGAATTGCCTGCCATTGATAGTAGTCGAGCGCGCCACCGACCCCTTCGTCCTGGGGCAGCAGAACAAAATACTTGACGTCGAGAATGCGGGCGGTGTTGTCGGCGCGCTCGATGAATGTGCCGAGTCGCGTGAAATAGTAGGCGTCGTTGCGCAGCATGGTGCTGGCGTAGGCGCCGTTGAAGAGCTGCGAGCGTTCCTTCACCCAGTCGAGAACGTCGATGACGTTGTCGGCGCTCGCGGTATCGGCGATCAGCTCGCGGGCGCGCAGCCAAGTGTCGTTGAGCGCGTCCCACATGTCGACGGTGAGGGCCGTGCGCACCGCGCGGGCGTTGCGCCGCGCCGTCTCGATGCAGGAGAGGATGCTCGAGGGATTCTCGCTGTCGCGCACGAGATAATCGAGCACCGAGTCGCTCTTGGCTTCGGCATATTTCGAGAAATACCCGGCGTCGCATCCCGTCGCGATCAGGGTCGAGATCCACTCGTTGCCGCCGCTCCCGAGCGAGAGTGCGACGCTGGACATGCGGTGTCCGACCAGCACCGTGCGCGCCACGTTCTCGGCGCGCTCCATGTAGCGCGCGAGCCAGTAGAGGCTGTCGGCGGTGCGGCTCAGCATCGACTCATTTCTCCAGCACCCAAGTGTCCTTGGTTCCGCCGCCTTGGCTTGAGTTGACCACCAGCGACCCCTCGCGCAATGCCACTCGCGTAAGGCCGCCCGGCACGATGCGAATCTCCCGGCCGCTCAGCACGAAGGGCCTCAAATCGACGTGGCGCGGCTGGATCGCCCCTTGCACCAGGGTCGGGCAGGTCGAGAGCGCCAGGGTCGGTTGCGCTATGTAGTCGGCCGGTCGCGTCCTGAGCTTGGCGGCGAAAGCTTCCAGCTCGGCGCGGCTCGCATGCGGCCCGATCAGCATGCCGTAACCGCCGGAGCCGCGCGCTTCCTTCACCACGAGATGGTCCAGGTGCTCCAGCACGAAGGCGAGATCCTTGGGATCGCCGCACTGGTAAGTCGGAACGTTGCTCAGAATAGGTTCCTCGCCGAGATAGAACCGCACCATGCGGGAAACATAGGGATAGATGCTCTTGTCGTCGGCGATACCCGCGCCGACCGCGTTCGCGAGGGTCACGTTTCCGGCGCGGTAGGCGTTGAAAAGCCCCGGCGTGCCCAGCAGGGAATCCGGAAGGAAGGTCAGCGGATCGACGTAGGCGTCGTCGATCCGGCGATAGATCACGTCGACACGCTTCGGTCCTTCGGTCGTGCGCATGTAGACGATGTTGTCGTCGACCACGAGGTCCGCGCCCTCGACCAGCTCGATCCCCATTTCGTCCGCTAGGAAAGAATGCTCGTAATAAGCGCTGTTGTGCGCCCCCGGCGTCAGCAGCACCACGACCGGATCGCCCTCGCAATGCGCGGGCGCCACGGAGCGCAGCACGTCGAGCAGCTCCTCGGGGTAATGCGAGACCGGCGCGATGCGATGGCGCCCATAAAGGTCGGGGAAGAGCCGCATCATCGCCTCGCGGTTCTCCAGCATGTAGGAGACGCCCGAGGGGGTGCGGCAATTGTCCTCGAGCACATAGAAGGTGTCCGCATCCACTCGAACCACATCGATGCCGGCAATGTGGATGTAAGTCCTGGCCGGCGGGTCGAAGCCCTGCATCTCCGGGCGGAAGCTCTCGTTGTGCAGGATCAGGGCTTCCGGTATCCCTTCGGCGCGCAGGATTTCGCGGTCGTGATAGACATCCCAGAGAAAGGCGTTGAGGGCACGCACCCGCTGCTCGAGGCCCCGCTTCAGCAGCGTCCACTCCGCGGCGCTCAGGATGCGAGGAATGATGTCGAAGGGTATGAGGCGTTCGGGATCGCCGCCCTCGGAATAGATCGAGAAGGTGACGCCGATGCGGCGGAACAACAGCTCAGCCTCGCCGCGCTTTAACGCGAGCTTGTCGCAGTCGGTCTCGCGCAGCCATTGCTGGACGCGCTCGTAGTGCGAAAAGCAGCGCTCATGCCCACCCATCTCATCGAAGGCGTTGGCGTAGGTTGGGCCGGTGTCCTCGGCATTGTTCATGGGGCAGCCTCCGCGGCCCGTGGTGAAAGGAGATTAAATCCCCGGAGGGTACCGCTGCAAACTTCGCGCCGGTTCGAGCGGTCTCTCGAATTCCCAGCGAATTTCGTGCTTTAGCGGGGATTGCCGCGCCCGCGACGTTTGCGCGCCCCGATGCGATGCCCAAAAAATACGCAGCGCCGAAAAGATGCCCGGGGGGCGGCGAGGGCAGACTCCCAGAAGTTCGGCGGCTTTCAGCTCGTGTTGGTGCTCCAACAAGCGCCCCGCCTTCATCCCCCTCGAGCATGACCGTTTGGTTCCGAAGGGGCGCGGTGCTGTCGCTGCGGATCGGGCTCGCTCCGGCGCCCAACTGATCGAACGGATTATCCGCGCCGGCTCACGCGAAACCCACCGCCCACGAGATCGAGCGTGAAGGTGCCGTCGATGACGCCGCGCATCCAGGTTGCCGTTTTGGCGGCGCCGCCGAAGCTGAAGAAGTGCAAACCGAGCACTGCCGCGCTCAACGGCGCTTCGGCGAGAGCGCGCACGATTCGCTCCGGCCCTGCTTCGAGGACAAGCCGCGCGATCGAGGTTTGCCCGCCCAGCAGCGCCTGCATCGATCGGCCGACACCGCAACGCACCGCGAATTTGGCGAGCGTCGCGATGCTGGCGGGGCCCGCGAGGCCGATCCGCACCGGCGCATCCGCGCCCTGTTCGGGCGCGCGGCTGAGCCAGGCGAGAATCGGTTCGGCCTCGAAGGTGAATTGGGTCACGACCTCCGCGGTCATGCCGCATTGCCGGACCAAGGCGATTTTGCCGCGCAGCATGCTGCTCAGAACCGGCGCCGGGATGCGCGGATGCGGTTCCGGGTAGGCGGCGAGCCCGATGGTGCGGAAGCCGTGCTTTTCGAAGAGACCGCTTGCGAGCATCTGCAAGCTGTCGGTATAGGGGCCGGCCGGCCGGTCGGTGTCGCCGGCAATCGCCAGCGCGCGATCGACCCCGGCTTCGCCGGCGGCGCCGGCGAGGTAGCCATCGAGCTCGCTGAAGCTCGTGAGATGACGCGCCGCCACATGCGGCACCGGCACCAGGCCCGCGCGGCGCAGCTCGATCGCGGTCGCAATCATCTCGCGGGGCGTGCCGCCCGGGAGGTGCGTTATGAAGACGGCGCTGCCCGCGGGCAACGCTTCGCGGCAGATCGGGATTGCCGCTCGATCGCGCGGGGTCAGCTCGATCGAGGCGCCGCGCATGCGGTCGACGATGGCACGCCGCGCCAGGGCTTCCGCACGCTCTTCTGTCGCGACTTCCGTCATGCCGAATCCCGCTTGCGCGAGATAACGTAGGACTCGTCCCAGAACCAGAGTCCGCCGTGGCGTTGCAGAACCTCCTTGGTGGCTTCGAGGTAGCGGCCGCTGCTCACCACTTCGGAGAGGCGATGATCCTCGATCTGCGCCACATAGATGGCGGCATTCCACGCCGCGAACAGGGTCGAGGTGCCGATCGACGCGCTGATCTCGGTCGGCAGCGTGTGCATTTCGTAGCGGAACAGCGAACGCGCGTCGGAATAGGTGTTGAAATTGAGATCGCGCGCCGCACCGGCCAGCTCTTTCTTGGTTGCATGCAGAACTTGGTGCCGGTCGGTTCCGAACGGATTCTCGCCGGGCCAGACCTGCTGGATGATCTCGAGCCCCGGGTCCTGGCCGCGTGAATGGATGCCGATGAGGCGACCGCCGGGGCCGAGGCTGCGCGCGAGCGGCGCCACCACGCGGCGCGCCTTGAATTCCACGGGCGCCCTCGCGCGGTAGGGCTGCGAGGCGATCACCAGATCGTAGTCTGCCTGCGCCGCGCCGCGCCGGGGCCGCACGCTCTCGAGCAGGAAGCGATAGTCGTCGCGATAGATCACCAGCACCACCGGCTTCTCGTAGACGGGATTGCCGCTGGTGGCGCTGAGGCGAGCGCGCCAGTTCTCCGCGAGAAACGGCTGCAGCGCCGTGATCTGCTCCTCGAATTCGTGCGCGGTGTTGCCCTGCATCCGGAGCTCGTGCCAAACCAGGCTCGTCGCGCCGGTGACCGTGCTGGGCGCGAGCCACGGCGATTCCGCGTAGTACATATTGGTCATGACCAGCACGGTCGAGGGGTGCTCGAAGAATCGGTCCGGCATCTTCTCGAGCGCAAGCCGCACGTCCTCGAGGCTGATCTCCTTGCCGACGATGTAGAACGGCATCGTCGGGAAGCGGTGGTGCATCGCGCGCATGACCCGTGTCAGCACGGTTCCATCGCCGGTTCCGGCGTCGAACACGCGGACCGCCGGTGGGCGCGGATGGATGTTCGCGAGCTCCAAGGCCACGCGGTCGGCGATCACCCATTTTTCGCCGCATGTGGTGACGAACAGCAGGTACTTCTGACGGTTGTCATAGAAGCGGAACCCGCGCTCAGGGGACGCGGGCGCGCGATTTGAATGATCCGATGTTGCGGCGCTCGGGCTTTCGGCGTGGCCGTTCTTCCGCGAGCGCCGCCCGGGTTCCGGTTGCGAGTGAATGAAGCCGCGCACGCGTTCAACCGTTTCGGCGGTCACATGACCGCCGAAACGCAGCCGGCTCACCAGCTTGCCGTCATTGACCGCAAGCCGCCCGAAGGTCGATTCGGCCATGCCGACGCGGCGGCAATAAGACGCGATCTCGGTCAGCAGGACTTCGCTGTCATCGGCAATGCGTTCCGCCATGCCTGCAGTGTCCGCGTTTGCGGGGGGATCGGCAACCACAATTCTGCCCACTTCAAAAGTGGGCAAGAAAGTGGGCAAAAATATAAGGCTCTTGACGATCTGGCCATGAGAACAAACAATGAACATCTTTTGCAGCCGCTCGTATGGGAGCGAGGCATGAAACGACAGGAAGGGCTGGCCGGCCTGAAACGCGAGATTGAGGGATTGGCGCGCGCGGCGCGAACGGACCACGGCGTCCTGCCTTTCGACGTGCCTGCCGTGGATGTGGTGCTTCCCGAAGGCGGGCTCGCGCGCGGCGTTCTGCATGAGTTCGGCGGGATTGGCGGCGATGCGGAGGATGGCGCGGTGGCAGCCGCTTTTTTGGCCGGCATCCTCGCCCGTCTCAAACCGCCGCTTCCCGTGCTCTGGTGTCTCGCACACGAAGACCTGCATGCGCCGGGGCTGCTTGCACGGGGCCTTGCGCCCGAACGGCTTCTCTGCGTGCGGGCACGCGACGACCGTACCGTCCTCGAGGCGATGGAGGACGGGCTCAAAGTGCGGGCGCTCGCCGCCGTCGTGGGCGAAGTCGGCGACCTCCCGCTGACCGCGAGCCGGCGCCTGCAATTGGCGGCGCAGCATTCGGGCGTCACCGCCTTCGTGCTGCGGCGCTGGCGTTGCGCTGGCATGGCGCGGATCGAGCCTACGGCGCCGGTGGCGGCCGTGACGCGCTGGCGGATCGGCGCGCTCCCGAGCGTGCCGCGGAACGGCGAGCCGGGCGTTGGGCGACCGCTTTGGCGCGTCGAACTGCTGCGCTGCCGCGGCGGTTTTCCCGCCCGTTGGATCATGGAGGCCTCCGATGCGACGGGTCATGTCGCTCTGGCTGCCGAGCTGGCCGATCGAGCGCCGGCGCCGGCCGAGCGCCAGCCGTTCCGCCTCGCCGGCTAATCCCGTCCTGGTCGCGGATTGGGCGGGTGGCCGCGGCATCGTGACCGCGGTCGATCCCGGCCTCGCCGACAGCCTGACGCCGGGGATGGCACTCGCGGATGCGCGCGCGATGGCGCCGCGAGCCGTGGTGCTGAACGCCGATCCCGTCGGCGACGCGGCGGCGCTCGCGCGGCTTGCCGCCTGGTGCGGCCGGTACAGCCCATGGACCGCGCCCGATCAGCCCGACGGGATCTGGCTTGATCTGACGGGAGCGGCGCATTTGCGCGGCGGCGAGCACGTGCTGGCGGAGGAGCTGATCGGCCGGCTCAAGCGCTTCGGTCTCTCGGCGCGTGCCGCGATCGCCGAGACGCCGGGCGCTGCTTGGGCGCTTGCGCGCGAGGGAAGTGCCGGGATCATGGCGGTGCCGGAAGGCGCGACGCGGGTGGCGCTTGCTCCGCTGCCGGTGCGCGCCTTGCGCCTCGCCGCGGAAACCGCGGAGCTGCTGGACCGGCTGGGACTCCGCCGCATCGGCGATCTCTATAAATTGCCGCGCCCGGCGCTGGTGGCGCGCTTCGGCTTCGTCACGGCCGAGCGCCTCGATCAAGCGCTAGGGCTTCTCGCCGAGCCGCTCTCGCCGCTGCCGCCCGCGCCCATCCGCTCGAGCCATCGCCGCTTCGCCGAGCCGATCCAACGGCCGGAGGATCTCGCCGCCGCCACCGCTTCGCTCGCGGAAGCGCTCTGCCGGCGCCTCGCCGAAGCGGGGGCGGGCGGGCGCCGGCTCGCGCTCAATTTTTACCGCCTCGACGGCGTGGTCCTCACCCTCGAAGCCGGCACCGCGCAGGCAAGCCGCGATCCGCGCCATCTCGCGCGCCTCTTTGCCGAGCGCCTCGACCGCATCGACCCTGATCTCGGCATCGAGGACATGCGCTTGACGGCATTGCTGGTCGAGCCCCTCGGGGGCGAGCAGGCACCGTTCGACGGCACTGGATTGGGTGGCGGGGGGACGGACGCGACCTTGGCGGCCCTGGTGGACCGGCTGGAGAACCGCCTGGGCGCAAGTTCGGTCGGTCGCTATCGGCCACGCGACAGCCACATCCCCGAGCGGGCGGCGGAGCGCGTACCCGCCCTGACGACGGGGGCGGGTGGCACTCCCTGGCAACCCGATCGCCTGCGGCCGGTCCGGCTGCTGCCGCGTCCCGAGCCGATCGAGGCGACGGCGCCGATCCCCGATGATCCGCCGGTGCAGTTCCGCTGGCGCCGCCGGGTACATCGGGTGCGTGCCGCCGACGGTCCCGAGCGCATTCTCGGTGAGTGGTGGCGCGACCCCGGCGAGCCGATGCTGCGCGACTACTACTGCGTCGAAGACGAGCAGGGCCGCCGCTTCTGGCTTTATCGCGCCGGATTGCATCAGGCCGGAACGACGCCGCGCTGGTTCCTGCACGGGTTCTTCGCATGAGGAACCCCCTACCCCGTTTCGAAGACGGAATGAGCGATGGCGGCTACGTGGAGCTGCAAGTCGCCAGCAATTTCTCGTTCCTGCGCGGCGCTTCGCATCCCGAGGAGCTCGTGAGCGAGGCGGTGCGGCTCGGCCATCGCGCGGTGGCACTCACCGATCACAATAGTCTTGCGGGCGTGGTGCGCGCGCACCAGGCGGCGCGCGAGCATGAGTGCCGTTTCGTACTGGGCTGCCGCCTCGGTCTCGAGGATCGACCGAGCCTGCTGGTTTATCCGACGGATCGCGCCGCCTATGCGCGGCTCTGCCGCCTGCTGACGCGCGGCAAGCGGCGCGCCGAGAAGGGTGATTGCCGCCTCACCTATGCCGATCTCCGCGAGCATGGCGAGGGACAGATCGTGGTTGCGCTGCCGCCGGAGCGGTGCGATGCCGGCTTCCGCGCGTTCCTCGACGAACTCGCGCGCGATTTCGGCGACCGCGCCTATCTGGGCGCACAGCACCTCTATCGCGGCGACGACGCCAAGCGGCTGCAGCGGCTGAGCCGGCTCTCGGAACAGAGCGGCCTGCCGATGGTGGCGCTCAACGACGTGCGCTATCACCGCCCGGAGCGGCGGCGCCTGCTGGACGTGATGACGGCGATCCGCGAGCACTGCACTGTTGCGGCCGCGGGACTGAAGCTCCTCGCCAACGCCGAGCGCCATCTGAAGACGCCGACGGAGATGGCGCGGTTGTTCCGCCGCTATCCAGAGGCGATCCGCTGCACCGGCGAGATCGCCGCGCGCTGCCGCTTCAGCCTCGATGAGCTGCGCTACGAATATCTGGACGAGGCGGCCGACGGCCTCACCCCGCAGCAGCGCTTGGAGCGGCTGGCGGCAGCGGGCGTGCGCGAGCGCTATCCCGAAGGTGTCCCGGACAAGGTTGCGGCCTTGCTGCGTCACGAGCTCGCGCTGGTCGCGGAGCTGAACTACGCCCCTTACTTCCTCACCGTGCATGACATCGTGACCTTCGCAAGGTCGAGGGGGATTCTCTGCCAGGGACGCGGTTCGGCCGCCAATTCCGCGGTCTGCTATTGCCTCGGCATCACCGCCGTCGATCCCGCGCGCCTCGACCTGCTGTTCGAGCGCTTCATCAGCGCGGAGCGCAACGAGCCGCCCGACATCGACGTCGATTTCGAGCATGAGCGGCGCGAGGAGGTGATCCAGCACGTCTACGCGAAGTACGGGCGCGAGCGCGCGGGGCTTGCCGCCACGGTGATCTGCTATCGCGCACGCGGCGCCATGCGCGAGGTCGGCAAGGCGCTCGGCCTCTCCGCCGACGTGGTACAGCGCCTCGCCGAGACGGTCTGGGGCTGGAGCGAGGAGACGATCGACGACCGCCGGGCGCGCGAGCTCGGTTTCGATCCGGAAGATCGGACCTTGCGGCTGGCGCTCGAGCTCGCGGGCGAGCTGATCGGATTTCCGCGTCATCTCTCGCAGCACGTCGGCGGTTTCGTCATCACCCGCGGCCGGCTCGACGAGCTGGTGCCGATCGAGAACGCGGCGATGCCGGAGCGCACGGTGATCGAGTGGGACAAGGACGATCTCGACGCGATGGGCCTGCTCAAGATCGACGTACTCGGCCTCGGCATGCTCACCTGCATCCGCCGCGCCTTCGCGCTGATCGAGCGGCATCACGGCCGCCGGCTCGATCTCGCCACGGTTCCGGCCGAGGACGCGGCGGTCTACGACATGCTCTGCAACGCCGATTCCGTGGGCGTGTTCCAGGTCGAAAGCCGCGCGCAGATGAGCATGCTGCCGCGCCTCAAGCCCCGGAGCTTCTACGATCTCGTGATCGAGGTCGCGATCGTTCGGCCGGGCCCGATCCAGGGCGACATGGTGCATCCCTATCTCCGCCGCCGCGACGGCAAGGAGCCGGTCGAATATCCCTCGGAAGCGCTGCGCGAGGTGCTGGGCAAGACCCTGGGCGTGCCGCTCTTCCAGGAACAGGCCATGCGGATCGCCATGGTGGCGGCGGGGTTCAGCGGCGCCGAGGCGGATCGCCTACGCCGCGCCATGGCGACCTTCCGACGCACCGGCCAGATCGGTAATTTCCGCGACAAATTCATCGGCGGCATGATCGCCAACGGCTATCCAAAGGATTTCGCCGAGCGTTGCTTCCAGCAGATCCAGGGCTTCGGCGAATACGGCTTTCCGGAATCGCACGCAGCGAGCTTCGCGCTCCTGGTCTACGTCTCGGCCTGGATCAAATGCCATTACCCCGCGGCGTTCGCGGCGGCACTCCTCAATAGCCAGCCCATGGGCTTCTATGCGCCG
Source organism: Allostellaceae bacterium (assembly GCA_035517495.1). Lineage (GTDB taxonomy): Bacteria > Pseudomonadota > Alphaproteobacteria > ATCC43930 > CGMCC-115725 > DASZHJ01. Next base: position 42,332 of record DATIYT010000144.1, read on the forward strand.
GCGCAAATCGTGCGCGACGCGCGCGCGCATGGCGTCGAGGTGCGCGCCGTCGACGTGAACCGCAGCGATTGGGATGCAACGCTGGAGCATTTTCCGCCGAAGTGGACGCCGGTTCGGCGCAGAAAATGCGACCAAATCAAAGAACCTGGTGCGTGTTCCGAATCCATCGAACAGGAACCTGTTCCAGAATCCGTCGAGAATGCCCTGCCGGCGCTGCGGTTGGGTCTGCGGCAGGTCCGCGGTCTCGGCGAAGAGCCCGCCCAGAAGCTGGTCCAGAATCGCGCGAGCGGCTATCGAAGCCCGATCGAGCTGATGCTGCGCGCGAGCCTCGGCAAGCCCGTGCTGGTGCGCCTTGCCGAAGCCGATGCGCTGCGCTCGCTCGGTCTCGACCGCCGCCGCGCGCTCTGGGCGGTCAAGGGCCTGAGCGATGATGCCTTGCCGCTATTCGAGGGCCTGCCGCCCGCGGCGCGGCAGCGTCCCGAAGCGGAGGTCCGCCTGCCGGAGATGCGCTTGGGCGAGCACGTCGTCAGCGACTACGCCTTCCTCGACCTCTCGCTCAAGAGCCATCCGATGGCGCTGCTGCGCCGGCGCTTCGCGCGCGAGGGCGTGGTGCGCGCCGCGGACCTGGCGCACCGCGATCCCGAAAGCCTGGTCGATGTCGCGGGGCTGGTACTGGTGCGCCAGCGCCCCGGCAGCGCCAACGGCGTCATCTTCGCGACGCTTGAGGACGAGACCGGCGTCGCCAACATCATCGTCTGGCCCGACACCTTCGAGCGTTTCCGCGCCGAGCTGATGGGCGCGACCTTGCTCCTCTGCCGCGGGCGTCTGCAGCGTGAGGGGATCGTCATCCACGTGATCGCCGAGCGGCTTTGGGATCTCTCCAATCGCCTCGGAGAGCTTAGGGACCCCGAAGGCTCCCGGCCGCCATACGCACCAACCGAGCTTTCAGTGCGCAGCCGGGATTTCCACTGACCGGTGCAGATTGTTGTTGACAAAGATATGAACAGAACGGGAACATGCGCTCACTCGGTGCGTTCCGGTCTATTCGTTCTATCCATGATAAGGAGGCTCCCCATGTCCTATCCCCACAGAATTACCCCGCCGATCATCCTCACCCTTGCGGTGCTGATGGCGGCACCGGCCTTTGCACAGGCACAGGGCACATTGCCGCCCGCCGCCAAGCGCGATTGGGCCGACTACTACCTCGCTCGCGTTGACACCGACAACAAAGGCTACATCAGCCTCGAAGACGCCAAGCGCTATGCCTCGGCTCAGTTCGATCGCCTCGACGTCAATCATAGCGGCGTGGTCGATCGCGATGAATTCGTGGCGTCGCTCAAGCGCGCGGTCGAACATGCCTCGACGCTCGATCGCCAGCAGCGGCTACAGCGCGCGCTCGACCGGCGCGAAACGCTGTTCCACACGCTCGATCAGAAGGGCGACGGCAAGATCACCAAGGAAGAATACGTCGCCGCGGCGGTGCAGCATTTCAACGAGCTCGATATCGACAAGACCGGCAAAGTGACGGTGCAGGAGCTGCGTGTCGCCCGTCATGGGCTTTGACACGGTCCGCAATCCCTTGAACTGATCCCTCACCCCCGACCATTGCCCTCTCCCCATGGGGAGAGGGCAGGGCGCCCTTTTGCCGGCTCCGCGACGGTGCTACCTCTGTCTTGATCCTGACGGGGGAGCAGCCATGGGCGGCGAGACCTACGAGACCCTAGATATGCACACCGCCGGCGAGCCGGTGCGCATCGTGACGGCGGGCTATCCGCCGCTGCCCGGTGCGACCATCCTGGAAAAGCGCCGACACGCCAAGGCCAGGTTCGACCACATCCGCCGCCGGCTGATGCTCGAGCCGCGCGGACATCAGGATATGTACGGCGTGATCCCGGTGGTGCCTTCCGATCCCGAGGCGCAGCTTGCCGTGCTGTTCATGCACAATTCCGGCTACAGCACCATGTGCGGGCACGCGACGATCGCGATCGGCCGATGGGCGGTTGAGCAGAAGTTGGTGCCGGTGACCCGGCCGCTCACGGTCTTCAACCTCGAATGCCCCTGCGGTGTGGTGCGCGTCACGGTCGAAGTCGGCGAACATGGAACCGGCGAAGTGACTTTCGAGAGTGTGCCGGCCTTCGCGAGCCACCTCGATCTCGACGTGGCGACGGAGGCGTTCGGCCGGCTGCGGCTCGATATCGCCTTCGGCGGCGCCTTCTATGCGATCCTGCCGGCGTCTCGCCTCGGGCTTTCCATGTTCCAGACACCGCTCGAGCGGTTGATCGCGGCGGGCCGCAGCATCACCGCGGCCACCCGGGCGCAAGTGATCCTCGAACACCCGGAGGCACCGGATCTCGCCTTTCTCTACGGCACGATCCTGACCGATGACGTGGAACCTTCATCCCGACAACCCAGCACCAATCTCTGCATCTTCGCGGAAGGGCAGGTGGACCGGAGCCCGACCGGGAGCGGCGTCACCGCGCGCCTGGCGCTGGACCACGCCCGTGGCCGCCTCGACCTCGGGATGCGCCGAAGCTTCCGAGGCCTGACCGGCGGGCCGTTTTCGGGCGAGCTGGTGCGTACCGCGCGCGCCGGCAACCGCGCCGCGGTGATTGCGCGGGTGGGTGGCCGGTCCTATCACGCGGGCCGCTCCCGCTTCGTGATCGAGGAAGACGATCCGCTGCGCGACGGGTTCGCCGTTCCCCACGATCTCGGCGAGCTCTCGCCGCGATGAGCTTTGTTCAGGAGCCGCCGCCGTCGGTTCCGCCGCCGCTGCGCGCGGCGATCGAGCGCTGTTATCGCGAGGATGAATCGGAAGCGGTCGCGCGGACCCTCGCTGCGGCGGAGCTGCCGCCCGATCTGCTGGACCGGATCGCCGAGCGGGCGCGCGGGCTGGTGGTCGAGGTGCGCCGGCAGCGTCTTGGCAAGGGCGGGCTCGACGCGTTCCTGCACGAATACGCGCTCTCTTCGCGCGAAGGCATCGTGCTCATGTGCCTGGCCGAGGCGCTGCTGCGCATTCCCGATGCCGAGACGGTAGACCGGCTGATCCGGGACAAGCTCGGCCAGGCCGATTGGGCGCAGCATCTGGGGCAGTCGGAATCGCTGTTTGTCAACGCCTCCACCTGGGGGCTCATGCTGACCGGGCGGCTCATGAAAGCGGATGAGTCCGAGCACGATTTTGCCGGCGTGGTGCGGCGGCTGGTGGCGCGTTCGGGCGAACCCGTGGTGCGCCAGGCCGTGACGGCCGCGATGCGCATTCTCGGGCGCCAGTTCGTGATGGGGCGGACCATCGCCGAGGCGCTGGAACGCGCGCGCCCGGCGGAGCGGGTGGGCTATCGCCACTCCTATGACATGCTGGGCGAGGCCGCGCGCACCGCCGCCGACGCGCGCCGCTATTTCGAGAGTTACGAGGAGGCAATTTCGGCATTGGGCGCGGCGGTCGAGGGTCGCGGCGTCGTGGATGCTCCCGGCATCTCGGTCAAGCTTTCGGCGCTGCATCCGCGCTACGAGGAGGGGCAGCGGCAGCGCGCCATGACCGAGCTGCTGCCGAGCGTCTTGTCGCTCGCGCGCCATGCCAAGGCACAAGGCATCGGCTTTACCATCGATGCCGAGGAATCCGAGCGTCTCGATCTCTCGCTCGATCTCGTCGAGGCACTCGTGATCGATCCATCGCTCGCGGGCTGGGAGGGCCTCGGTCTTGCGATCCAGGCCTATCAGAAGCGCGTGCTGCCGCTGATCGATTGGCTCGCCGATCTGGCGGGGCGCGCTCGGCGCCGTCTCATGGTGCGCCTGGTCAAGGGCGCATACTGGGACAGCGAGATCAAGCGCAGCCAGGAGCGCGGGCTCGAAGGCTATCCAGTCTTCACCCGCAAGGTCGCAACCGATGCCTCCTATCTTGCGGCGGCGAAGCGCCTGCTGGCGGCGGCTGCGGCATTCTTTCCGCAATTCGCGACCCACAACGCGCACACTTTGGCGGCGGTTCTGGAACTCGCGGGCGAGCGCCGCGACTACGAATTCCAACGCCTGCACGGTATGGGCGAGGCGCTTTACGAGCAAGTGGTCGGCGAGAACAAGCTCGCGCGTCCCTGCCGCGTCTACGCGCCGGTCGGAAGCCACGAGGACTTGTTGGCTTATCTCGTGCGGCGGCTGCTGGAGAACGGCGCCAACACTTCCTTTGTCAATCGCATCGTCGACGACAAGGCACCGATCGAGGAGATCATCGCCGATCCCGTCGCGCGGTTGCGCCGTCTCGCGAGCAAGCCGCATCCGCGCATTCCGCTGCCGCGCGACCTCTATGGCGGCGAGCGCCGCAATTCGCGTGGCCTCGATCTTTCGAGCCGGTCCGAGCTTGCGCGGCTCAAGTTGGAACTGGAGGCGGCGGCGCGGGTCGATTGGACCTCGGCGCCGATTGTGGCCGGCGCGGAACTTTCGGGATCGGCGCGTCCGGTCCGCGATCCGGTCGATCGCACGCGCGTTGTCGGCGGTGTGGTCGAGGCCGAGCCGACCCAGGTCGACCGCGCGATCGAGCGCGCCAAACGGGCCGCGGCCGAGTGGGACGCGACGCCCGCGGAAATCCGCGCCCGCGCGTTGGAGGGAGCGGCCGATCTCTTCGAGGAACGCATGGCGGCGCTCGCGGCGATCGTCATTCGCGAGGGTGGGCGAATTATCCCGGATGCGATCTCCGAGGTCCGCGAGGCCGTCGATTTCTGCCGGTACTACGCGGCGTGTGCCCGCGCCGACTTTGCCGTGCCCTTGGCGATGCCCGGACCGACCGGCGAGCGCGACGCGCTGGAGCTGCATGGCCGTGGCGTTTTCGCCTGCATCAGTCCGTGGAATTTCCCGTTGGCGATTTTCACCGGACAGATAGCGGCGGCGCTGGCGGCGGGGAATGCGGTGCTGGCGAAGCCCGCCGAGCAGACGCCGTTGATTGCCGCCGCGGCGGTTCGGCTCATGCACCAAGCCGGCATTCCCTCCGAGGTGCTGCACTTGCTGCCGGGCGACGGGAAGGTGGGCCAGCGCCTGGTTGCCGACCCGCGAGTGGCCGGCATCGCCTTCACCGGCTCGACCGAGACCGCACGCGCGATCAATCGCGCGCTCGCCGAGCGCGAGGGGCCGATCGCGGTGCTGATTGCCGAGACCGGCGGACAGAACGCCATGGTGGTGGATTCTTCCGCGCTTCCGGAGCAGGTGGTGCAGGACGTGCTCACCTCCGCTTTCGACAGCGCGGGCCAGCGCTGCTCGGCGCTGCGTCTGCTGTGCCTGCAATCCGATATTGCCGACCGAGTGATCGAGATGCTGAAGGGCGCCATGGCAGAGCTTAGGATCGGCGATCCCGCCCTGCTCGCGACCGATGTGGGGCCGGTGATCGACGAGGACGCGCGCGCAATGCTCGTCCAACACGACGAGAGGATGCGCAGGGAGGGGCGCTTGCTCCTCGAGTGCCCGCTTCCGGCGGGCCTTGAGCGCGGCGTGTTCTTCGCGCCCCGCGCCTTCGAGATCGACAGAGTGGCGCGCCTCACGCGCGAGGTATTCGGGCCGATCCTGCACGTGGTGCGATGGCGGCGCGGCGAGCTCGACGGGCTGTTGGCGGCCATCGATGCGACCGGTTACGGCCTGACCCTCGGCATCCATAGCCGGATCGACGGAACCGTCGAGGCCGTGCGCCGGCGCCTGCACGTCGGCAATGCCTATGTGAACCGCAATATGATCGGGGCGGTGGTCGGCGTGCAACCCTTCGGCGGCGAGGGCCTATCTGGAACCGGGCCCAAGGCTGGCGGCCCGCACTATCTGCCGCGCTTTGCGGTCGAGCGCACGGTTTCGATCGACACTACCGCCGCCGGCGGCAATGCCAGCCTGCTTTCGCTCCAAGAGGACGATCCAATTTAAGGCTGCGGCTTGATTTGGTCGCGCGGCATTGGGGTCGCGTCCAGACTTTATGACGACGGCTTCCCTAGCCTCTTGGTTTTGACCCGTGCAGCAGGTAAGTCCCCAGGCAATCGGGAGCCACCCCGCCTGTGTCCCTCAGCGACGTTCAAGAATCATGCGCAGGCCGTGGCGCGGGCGGAGCGTGATCAGTCCGACTGGCTCGACCGGATGGTCCGGTACCAGCCGCAGCCGGTAGCGCCGCCCCACCATGGCGAGGATGAGCGCAGCCTCGGTCATGGCGAAGCTCGCACCGATGCATACGCGTGGTCCGCCGCCGAAGGGGAGGTAGGCAAAGCGCGGCCGCGCTGCCGAACGCTCTGCCGTAAAGCGCTCGGGATCGAACACTTCCGGCCGCTCCCACAGCAGGCGGTGGCGGTGGACGACCCAGGGCACGATGAAGACGAGGGCTCCCTTGCGCACGCGGTGTCCCGCGACCTCGTCTGCGGCAAGCGACTGGCGGGATATGGTGTGCGCGGGCGGATAGAGACGCATCGATTCCTGCAGCACCATCCGCGCATGGACGAGGTTGGTGACGTCGTCGAAGCCCGGCAATTCTGCGCCGAACCGCGCGTCGATCTCGGCATGGAAGCGCGCCTCCTCCTCCGGATGTTGCGAGAGCAGGTACCAGGTCCAGGCGAGCGCCAGCGCGGTGGTCTCATGTCCCGCCATGAAGATGGTGACGACCTGATCGCGCACCTCCTTGGCGCTCATGGCAAGGCCGGTCTCGCTATCGCGTGCGGCGATGAGGCGCGCGAGCAGGTCCTTGGGCTGCGCACCCTCTTTCGGCTCGCGCGCGATCATTCGTCCGATCACTTGGTCCAAGCCGTGGAAGATTTTGCGCCAATTGCGGTTGCGCCCACGCGGAATCCACTCTGGAATGTTTAGCAGATCGAAGACGTCGGGCCGCACTTCGAGTTGATAGCGGTTCACCGCCGTTTCCACCGTGGGCCCCACATCCTCGGCATCGGCGGAGAACATGGCGCGGGCGATGATCGCGAGGGTCAGGCGCATCATCTCCGCCGCGATGTCGAGAGTGCTGCCGTCGGGGAGCAGGTCCCAGCGCGCCAGCATGGCGCGCGTCGTCTCCGCCATCTGCGGCACGTAGGAAACGATGCTGCGATGATCGAAGGCGGGCGCCATGATGCGCCGCTGCCGGCGCCATTCTTCCCCCTCGCTGGTGAGGAGCCCCTTGCCGAGGCCCGGCTCGAGGAGCCGCCGCGCAACGGGGCTCTTGCGATAATTGTCGGCGTTGCCCAGCAGGATGCGCTCGATGCCCGCGGGTGCGTTGACCACGAGATAGCGCGCCCAGAGCAGTCTGCGGACGATCACCTCGCGCTCGAACGCCTCTTCGCCGTAGGTCGCGACCGAACTGTCGCGGATCGTGCGCAGGAGCTGGCGCGGCGGCAGTTGTCCGCGAAAACGCGGCGGCGCCGCGAGGACGGGGGCTTCGGTCATTGCGTCGGCGCGCGGTCGTGGAAGTCGCGGTGGTCCCGACCCCAGAACGGCTCGTCCTCGTGGACGACCATGCTCATCCCTCATCCTCTCTTGCGCAACTCGCGACGGATGATTTTGCCGGTGGTCGTCATTGGAAGCGAGTCCACGAATTCGACCTGTCGCGGGTACTCGTGCGCGGCGAGCTTCACCTTCACGAAGTCCTGAATCTCGCGGGCGAGCGCTTCAGAGGGCGAGCGGCCGGACTTCAGCACGAGGAATGCTTTGACGATCTCCGTCCGCACGGGATCGGGCACGCCGACCGCTGCGGCCAAGGCGACCGCCGGGTGCTTCATCAGGCAATTTTCGATCTCGCCCGGTCCGATCCGATAACCGGCGCTGGTGATCACGTCGTCGGCGCGCCCCTGGAACCAGAAGTATCCGTCCGCGTCACGCTGCCCGGTGTCTCCGGTCAAGAGGTACTCACCCGCGTACTTGTTGCGTGTGGCGGCGTCATTGTTCCAGTACCGAAGGAACATCACGGGGTCGGGCCGACGAACCCCGATTTCGCCGACTTCACCGGGCGGCAGCGGTTGCCCCTTCGCGTCCACGATTTCGACTTCGTGTCCGGGAATCGCGCGACCCATCGATCCCGGCCGAACCGGGAACAGCGACGCGTTGTTGCCGACCACGAGGTTGCACTCGGTCTGGCCGTAGAACTCGTTGATGGTGACGCCGAAGGTCGCGCGGCCCCAGTCCAGCAGCTCGTCGCCCAGCGTTTCGCCGCCGCTCGCGATGCTGCGCGGCCGGAGCCCCGGTGGCGCGCGCCCTTCGCTCGCTTGGCGCATCAGCTTCAGCGCGGTCGGCGGCATGAAGGCATTGCGCACGCCGTGGCGCGCCATCAGCGCGAAGGCCTCGTCGGGGTCGAATTTGCGCGCGCGATAGGCCAGCACCGGTACGCCGTGGTGCCAGGCCGGCAGGAGCACGTCGAAGAGTCCGCCGATCCAAGCCCAATCCGCGGGTGTCCAGAAGAGATCGCCGGGCTCGGGGAAGAACTCGTGCGGCATCTCGACGCCCGGCAGGTGGCCCAGGAGCACGCGGTGGGCGTGGAGCGCCCCCTTGGGATTGCCGGTGGTTCCGGAGGTGTAGATGATGATCGCGGGGTCGTCGGCCGCGGTCTCGACCGCGGCGAAAGAGTCCTTGGCGCGCGCAAGCTCGGCGTCGAAGTCGAGCGTTCCCCCGCCGCCGGCGCCGCCAGTGACGAAGATCGATTGCAGGTCCGGCAGTCGGTCGCGGATCAGCAGGATCTTTTCGAGACCGATCGCGTCGGTGACCAGTGCCTTGGCGCCGCTATCGCCGAGGCGAAACTCCAGCGCCTCCTCGCCGAACAAGGTGAAAAGCGGGACGGAAACGAGCCCCGCCTTGAAAGCGGCGAGGTGCGCGATCGCGGTCTCCGGCGTCTGCGGCAGCAGCACCCCAATCCGATCGCCGCGCACGAGACCGCGGGCCCTCAGTACATTGGCAAAGCGATTGGTGAGCCCAGCGATTTCGCGGAACGAATACCGCCGCTCCCGATGCCGCTCGTCGAGAAAGATCAGCGCGAGCGGTTCGCCCTCCAAAGTCGCAAACCGATCGAGCAAATCACTCGCGATATTGTAGCGCTCGGGTACCCGCCAGCGGAAACGGCGCGCGACCTCTTCGTAGCTCTTCTCCCGCGGCAGCATCCTCGCATCGTCCTCTTCGTTTCCTCTGCGGTCCCGGGCGGCATCATAGCGAAGGAACCTCGGGAGTCGCCCCATTGCTGCCATATTGACGAACTAAACAGCGGCCCTCAGCGCCCTGCCGGGGGATGTGGCCTAGCCACAACATATGGTATGGTGATTGGTCAGCATCTCAGGTATTAGCGGTCTTCCATGGCTGGCCATTCCCAGTTCAAGAACATCATGTATCGCAAGGGCGCGCAGGATAAGAAGCGCGCCAAGATCTTTACCAAGATCATCCGCGAGTTGACGACGGCCGCCCGCACCGGCCTTCCCGACCCCAACGCCAATCCCCGGCTTCGCGCCGCGGTCGCCGCCGCCAAGGAAGCGAACATGCCCAAGGACACGGTCGAGCGCGCGATCCGCCGCGGCGCCGGTGAGGAGGGCGGCGAAGATTACGAGGAGGTCCGCTACGAGGGCTACGGTCCCGGCGGTATTGCAATCATCGTCGAGGGGCTCACCGACAATCGCAACCGCACCGCCAGCGACGTTCGCGCGGCCTTCACCAAGGCGGGTGGCAGCCTCGGCGAGAGCAACAGCGTGAGCTTCCTCTTCGACCGCGTCGGCGAGATCGCTTATCCGGCGGCGGCCGCGAGTACGGATCAGATGTTCGAGGCGGCCGTGGAGGCGGGCGCCGACAATGTCGAAAGCGATGGGGAAGGGCACATCGTCACATCCGCCCCGGATGCCCTCAACGCCGCGCGCGATGCTCTGGAGAAGCGCTTTGGCGCCGCACAGTCGGCCAAGCTGGTCTGGCGCCCCAAGGCGACGACCCCGATCGCCGGCGAAGCCGCGCAATCCCTTCTGAAGCTGCTGGAGACCCTCGAAGACAACGACGATGTCCAGAGCGTCTACGCCAACTTCGAGATGGCGGAGGACGTGATGGCGGAACTTTCGGCGTGATGGCGGAGAGCCAGCATTTCCGCGTCCTCGGCCTCGATCCGGGGCTGCGCCACACCGGCTGGGGCGTGATCGACGTGCGCGGCAACCGGCTCAGTCATGTCGCTGATGGGGTGATTGCGCCACGCGGCGGCGCGCCGATCGCGGAACGCCTGGTCGAAATCTTTCGCGCCGTGGGCTTGGTAATCGAGCGCTTCGCGCCGCAGCAGGCAGCCGTCGAAGAGACGTTCGTCAACAAGAATGCGACCACCACCCTGAAGCTGGGTCTTGCGCGCGGCGTCGTGCTCCTCGCACCCGCAGAGCGCGGCCTCACGGTCGCCGAATATGCGGCCAACCTGATCAAGAAATCCGTGGTCGGGGTCGGTCACGCCGAAAAGCCGCAGGTGCAGATGATGGTGCGCCGCCTGCTGCCGGGGTGCCTGACGGACAGTTCCGATGCCGCCGACGCGCTTGCAGTCGCGATCTGCCATGCCCATCACGCGCAGACGGGCATGGCTTGGGAAGCCGCGAATACCTCACCCCACCCCTCGCCTCGGAGGGGAGAGGGAACGGCCGGGGCGCCGCGATGATCGCGTCGCTCGCGGGGGTCGTCGATCATGTGGGGGCCGAGAGTGCCGTCGTCGATGTGCATGGCGTTGGCTATCTGGTGTTCGCCTCGTCGCGCACATTGGGATCGCTGCCGCCGCGGGGTGCACCGGTCCGGTTGTTGATCGAAACCCATGTGCGCGAAGACCACATCCATCTCTACGGCTTCGCCGACGAGAGCGAGCGCGATTGGTTCCGTTTACTCACGACCGTGCAGGGGGTGGGCGCGAAGACCGGGCTCGCGATCCTGGCCGTGCTGACGACCGAGGCGCTCACCACGGCGGTACTGGCCCAGGACAAAGCGGCGCTTACGCGCGCCGATGGCGTCGGTCCGAAGCTCGCGCAGCGCGTCTTGAGCGAACTCAAGGACAAGGTGGGCAATATCGCGCTTGGACCGTATGCGCGCTCGGGCGGGCGGGTGTCGGATGCGGCCGCGGGTCCCTCGGGTCTTGCCGCGGACGCGGTCTCGGCGCTGGTCAATCTGGGCTATCCACGCAGCGACGCCTTCACCGCGGTCAATGAAGCGCAGCGCGCGCTCGGCGCTGCCGCGCAATTCGACGCGCTGGTGCGCGCGAGCCTCAAGGAGCTCGCGCGATGAGCGATGAGCGTTTGGTGACGCCGGCACAACGCGCCGAAGACACCCCCGAAATCTCGCTCCGCCCGCTCGCGCTCGACGAGTTCGTGGGACAGCGGCAGATGCGCGACAACCTGCGCGTCTTTATAACCGCCGCGCGGTCGCGCGCCGAGCCGCTCGATCACGTGTTGCTGTTCGGCCCGCCCGGACTTGGAAAAACCACGCTGGCGCAGATCATTGCCCGCGAAATGGCGGTTGGATTCCGCGCGACCTCGGGCCCGGTGATCCAGCGCGCGGGCGATCTCGCGGCACTGCTGACCAATCTCCAGCCGCGCGACGTGTTGTTCATCGATGAGATTCATCGCCTGACGCCGGCGGTTGAGGAAGTGCTCTATCCCGCGATGGAGGATTTCCAGCTCGACCTCATCATCGGCGCGGGTCCGGCGGCGCGCTCGGTGCGGATCGATCTTCCGCCCTTCACCCTCGTGGGCGCCACCACGCGCTCGGGTCTCATCACCCGGCCGCTGCGCGAGCGCTTCGGCATTCCGCTGCGCTTCAACTTCTATGAACCGGCGGAGCTCGAGCAGATCGTGACTCGCGGCGCGCGCGTCCTTGGCATGGCGCTCGACCCAGCGGGCGCGCAGGAGATCGCGCGCCGTTCGCGCGGCACGCCCAGGGTAGCGACCCGGCTGCTGCGGCGCGTGCGCGATTTCGCGGCAGTGGCGGGGCTGAAGCGGATCGATGCCGCCGCCGCCGATCAGGCGCTGACGCGGCTTGAGGTCGACCGCAGCGGCCTCGACGCCATGGACCGCCGCTATCTGCGCTGCATCGCCGAGAACTACGGCGGCGGGCCGGTCGGCGCGGAGACCATCGCCGCCGCGCTCGCCGATCAACGCGACATGGTCGAAGAGGTGATCGAGCCGTATCTGATCCAGCAGGGTCTGGTGCAGCGCACGCCCCGCGGTCGCATGCTGAGCGATCTCGGATACCGCTATCTCGGCCTGACGCCGCTGCAAAGGCCGGCAACGCAGCTCGACCTCCTGGGATCGGGCGAGGAAGAGGAGGTGCTGCCGTGAGCGAGACATTGCCGCGATCCGGCAAGCTCAGCGGCGGCGCGCACTTGCTGCCGATCCGGGTCTACTACGAGGACACCGATGCCGCGGGCCTCGTCTATTACGTCAACTACTTGAAATTCGCCGAGCGCGGACGAACCGAGATGCTGCGGGTCATGGGCTTCGAGCAGGAGCGCATGCGCCAGGAACTCGGCTTTTTCTTCGTCGTGCGCCAATGCACCGTCGACTACCGTGCAGCCGCCCGGCTCGACGACGATCTGCTGGTGATGACACGGCTCGTTGACGCCGGCGCCGCCACCCTCGATGTGATCCAGGAGGTCCGCCGGCGCGATGCGGTGCTCGCGGCGCTGACCTTTCGTATTGCCGGCGTCGGCCGCGACGGGCGGCCGAGCCGTCTGCCCGCGGAGCTTCGCACTGCGATCCAAACTTTGACCGCCGCGGCCATCCCTCAATCGCCCTCGCTTTCTCCACAGAACGGATAGTCACACAGCAATGCCCAGCGCCATCGACCAGACCCCGCTCGCCGGGACCGCCGTTGCCCACGATCTCTCGATCGTCGGGCTCTTCCTACAAGCCGACACGATCGTCAAATGCGTGCTGTTCCTGCTATTGGCGGCGTCGTTCTGGTCTTGGGCCGTCATCTTCGACAAGTGGTTCCGCGTGCGCCGGCTCCGCCGCGACGCGGAGAATTTCGAGGAGAGCTTCTGGTCCGGCGGCTCGCTCGACGATCTCTACGACCGCATCGGCTCGCGACCCAACGATCCCATGTCCGCGGTGTTCGCGGCGGCGATGCGCGAATGGCGGCGGAGCGCCGCCAAGGGCCTCACCATCGGTGCGGTGGTGAAAGCTAGCCTGCAGCAGCGCATCGAACGCGTCATGCAGGTGACGGTTGGCCGCGAGATGGAGCGGCTCGAGCGCTTCATGCCTTTCCTTGCGACCGTCGGCTCGACGGCGCCCTTCGTTGGCTTGTTCGGCACCGTCTGGGGCATCATGAACTCGTTCCAGTCGATCGCCGCCGCCAAGAACACCAGCCTCGCGGTGGTGGCACCCGGCATTGCTGAATCGCTGTTCGCGACCGCGCTCGGGCTGGTGGCGGCGATCCCGGCGGTGGTCGCCTATAACAAATTTTCGACAGATTTCAGCCGTTATGCCGGGAGACTCGACGCATTTTCGACAGAATTCTCGGCGATCCTCTCGCGCCAGCTTGATGAGAAGAGCACCTGAACGATGGCTGCCTTCCTGATGAATTCCTCCGCGCGCAACGGAAACGGCAGGCGCAACGCCTACCGGCCGATGTCGGAGATCAACGTGACGCCGCTGGTGGACGTCATGCTGGTGCTGCTGGTGGTGTTCATGGTGACGGCGCCGCTGCTCACCGTCGGCGTGCCGGTCGATCTGCCGCAAACCCAGGCGGCGCCGATCAACGAGCCCAAGGAGCCGCTGGCGATAACCATCGATGCCGCGTGCAAGATTTATGTGCAGAACACCGAGACCTCCAAGGATGATCTCGTGGCAAAGCTGCAGGCGATCACCAACGCCAACACCAGCACCAGCATTTATGTGCGCGGCGATAAAGCGGCCAATTACGGCTGCGTGCTCGAAGTGATGGGACTGGTCAGCGGCGCCGGCTTCACCAAGGTGTCGCTGGTGAGCGAGCAGTCGCGCGACCAGGGGCGCCCCGGGCGTCGCTGATGTGACCGATGCGCCGCGCCATCCTTTGCTCTTGTGCCTTGCACGTCGTGGTGGCGTTGCTCGCGTATTTCCATCTCTGGGACCTGCTGTTCCCGCCGCCGCCGCTGGAGCCCGCGACCATCGCGGTGAGCCTGGTGAATCTGGCGCCGGAAACGAAAGCGACGCGGCCCAATCCCAAGCCCAAGGTCGCGGACAAGCCCGCAGAGGAAACCGTCGAGGCGCCGAAGGAGTCGCCCAAGCAGCCGCCGAAACCGGTACAGCCGCCACCGGCGCCGGCGCCCGCTCCCGCGCCGGAAGAAGTCGCGCAGGCACCGGCCCCGGAGCCCAAGCCCGAACCCAAGCCGGAGCCGCCGCAGCCGCCGCCACCCCCGCCACCGCCCGTTCCCACCGAACAGCCGGAGCCGCCCAAGCCCGAGCCGCCGAAGCCGCCGCCCAAGCCCGCTCCGCCCAAGACAACCGAGGCCAAGAAAAAACCAGACGATCACAACTTGGACAGTTTCCTCAAGAATCTCGCCAAGCGGCCCGAGGCGGCGAAGCCGGAAGAGCAGCCTACCAAGACTGCGCCGCAGCCGCAGGTGGCGCGCGCCTCGGCGCAGCCCTCGGCGCCGCTGGGCGCACAGCTCACCACCAGCGAGCTCGACGTCATCCGCGAGCAGATCAAGCCGTGCTGGAACTACGATCCGGGTGCCCGCGATGCCGACCAGCTTCAGGCGCGCTTCAGCGTCGAGATGAATGCCGATGGCACCGTGCGCACCGTGGTCTCCCTCGACGCCGACAAGATGAGCGACCCGGTGTTTCGCGCGGCCGCGGATGCGGCCCGCCGTGCGTTGCTCAATCCGCAATGCCAACCCTTGAAATTCCCAGCCGAGAAGTATGCGCAGTGGCGCAGCTTCACCGCAGTCTTTAGCCCCAGGGATTTCCAATGAAGAGCCAGAGGCGATCGATCCCGCTCATTCGTTCCATTACCCTCGCGCTTAGCCTCGTGATTGCGACCGCGGGCACCGCGTTCGCCGACCTCACCATCGATTTCAATCAAGCGTCGATTCAGCCGATCCCGATCGCGATACCGGCGTTCACTGGCGGCGCCGGCAGCGATCAGCAGAGCGGGCGGGATATCGCACAGGTCGTGAGCGCCGATCTCGAGCGCTCCGGCCTGTTCACACCGATCGACCCGCGCGCCTACATCCAGTTGGTCACCGACACGCGCACCGAGCCGCGCTTCGGCGATTGGCGGTTGATCAACGCGCAGGGGCTGGTGACCGGCGACGTCGTGACGCAAGGCGACGGCCGGCTCAAGGTTGATTTCCGGCTCTGGGACGTGGTGCAAGGCCAGCAGCTCACCGGCTTCGCCTACACGACGACGCCGCAGAACTGGCGGCGCATCGCACATATCATCGCCGATGCGATCTATAAGCGCGTCACCGGCGAGAGCGGCTATTTCGACACGCGGATCGTCTATGTTGCCGAAAGTGGACCGGCTACGCACCGCGTAAAGCGGCTCGCCATCATGGACCAGGACGGCGCCAATCACCGCTACCTGACGGATGGGCGCTCGCTGGTGTTGACGCCGCGCTTCTCGCCGACGCGCCAGGAAATCACCTACATGTCCTACGCGAGCGGCACGCCCCGCGTTTATCTGTTCAATATCGACACGGGCCAGCAGGAGATGCTGGGCGACTTCCCCGGCATGACCTACGCGCCGCGCTTCTCGCCCGATGGCGACAAGGTGATCATGAGCCTCGCCAGCGGCGGCACCAGCGCAATCTATAGCTTCGATCTGCGCACACGCCACGCGGTACAGATCACCGACAAGACCGCGATCGACACCTCGCCATGCTATTCGCCCGATGGCGCGAAAATTGTTTTCAACTCCGACCGCGGCGGCTCGCAGCAGCTCTACACGATGAATGCCGACGGCAGCAACATTCAGCGCATCAGCCACGGCGAGGGCAACTACGGAACGCCGGTCTGGTCGCCGCGCGGTGACCTCATCGCCTTCACCAAGATCGACGCCAGCAGCTTTTATATCGGGGTGATGAAGCCCGATGGTTCGGGCGAGCGGCTGCTCACCAACGGCTTCCTGGTGGAAGGGCCCACATGGGCGCCCAATGGCCGCGTGCTGATGTTCTTTCGCCAGAATCCGGGAGGGCCGCGCGGCGATGCCGTGCGGCTCTATTCGATCGATCTCACCGGCCGCAACGAGCGCGAGGTCATCACGCCCCAGGACGGCTCGGATCCCGCTTGGTCGCCGCTTGGAAGCCCTTGAACCATAGCATGAGGGACTCTATATTCGCGCGCGTTTCGCCGGACTTCTGCGCCGGAAAGGGTGGGGCGGGGCGGCAGTTTCGTGTCGGTCCTCGATCAACGCCGTATCAATCCCGATCAATCCCAGTACAAAGCTCAGCAAAGGGGAACAAAAGATGAAGCTCAAGACTTTGTGGGTCGTCGCTGCCGTTTTGCTTGTTGCCGCATGCCACCAGCAGGCGCCCGAGAGCGCCGCGCCGGGCCCCGCGCCCGCACCCGCGCCCTCCGGGCCCGTCGGCGTCGACGCGCTGCGCCAGCAGTTGGTGCAGGTTGGCGATCGCGTATTCTTTGGCTTCAACCGCAGTGACATCACACCGGAGGCCCAGCAAATCCTCTCGCGCCAGGCACAACTGCTGCAGGCAAATCCCAGCATCAGTATCACGATTGCGGGGAATTGCGACGAGCGCGGCACGCGCGAGTACAATCTTGGCCTGGGTGAGCGCCGCGCCAATGCGGCCAAGCAGGCTCTGGTGGCGCTTGGCGTCAATCCGGCCCGCATCACCACCATCAGCTACGGCAAGGAGCGTCCGTCGGTTCCCGGCCACAATGAGCAAGCCTGGGCGCAGAACCGCAACGCCATCACGACGATCAACTGAGTCTCATCGGCGGATTGTCTCTGAAAGCGCGCCCGCTTCCCGGAGCCCAGTTTGGGCGGTGTGGGGCGGGCGCCCTTTTTTTGCCCAAATGGCGAGTTAGCGTATTCTAAGGCCGCTTTCGCGGCGTGCGGCATGGGCGCATGCTCCGGTTGAAATGAATCGGTGCGTGCCGGGGGTTCGGAGGGCCAGCTGCATTTTTTCGCGCCGAATCGGTGTCCGTCTCGTGACCGGGGCGGGAAGCACCCAAACGGAGCTCTGCAACGGGCCGTGACGATGCGTGACGATGATTGAACGATGGCTTCCCGCGACCGCGTTCGCGCTGTTCGCGGTGCTGGCGTGCGTCAGTGCCCTTGCCCAGAGCGATGACCAACTGCGTCCGCTGATGGACCGCCTCGATCGCCTGGAACGCGACGTCAATCTGCTGCAGCGGCAGATCTATCGTGGCGGCGGATCATCGCCGCAGGGCACCGCGCCCACGGGCAGCGCGATCGATGCAGAGGTTCGCCTTGGCAGGATCGAGGAGCAAATGCGGGGGCTCACCGGGCAGATCGAAGACCTCAATTACAAAGTTCAGCAGTTGAGCCAGCGCCTCGACCGGCTGCAAACCGATATGGATTTTCGGCTGCAACAACTGGAGCACCCCGGTAGCGCGCCTTCGGCGCCGCCCACGGCTTCGCCGCCGGCATTGCCGCCGGTGCCGCCCGCGCGCACGAGCGCCTTGAGCGCGCCGCCGACAGCCCCCGATTCCTCGGGTGGCGCACCGGTTCGCCTGCGACCACCGCCTGCAAGCGGCACCGCCGCCGCCGCTGCGCCCGCAGGGCCTGGGGGTTCGGGCGTACTGGGGACAGTTGTCGTCCCCGATGCGGACGCGGGCGGCACCGCTACTCCGCCCCAAACCGCGGCGCTCCCGCCGCAGAACCCAACCGGCTCGCCGCTCGAACAGTACAACGCCGCGTTCGCGCTGCTGCGGCAAGCGCGGTATGACGAAGCCGAGCAGGCGCTGCGCGCCTTCATTCAGCACAATCCCAAGGATGCTCTGGCGGGCAATGCTCAGTATTGGCTCGGCGAGAGCTTCTTTGCGCGCCGCGATTATTCAAACGCGGCTTCAGCCTTCGCCGAGGGCTATGAAAAATACCCGCACAGCCCAAAGGCGCCGGATGATCTGCTGAAGCTCGGCATCACGCTGGGGATACTGGGTCAGAAGGATAACGCGTGCCGGGTTTTTGCCCGGCTCGATCGTGATTTCCCGCAAGCCCAGACGGAGCTTCGCGATCGCGCGACATCGGAGAAAAAGCGCTTGGGCTGCGCCGCCTGAATTCGGCGGAGCTGGCGAGTGCGATTGGAGATGCGGGTCCGCTGGGACGCTAATTTGCTGGAGCCGTGCATGCAGGCGCTGAGCGATGCGGAGTTCGCGGCCGGCCTCGATCGGCTCGGACCGTTCGAACAGCGCCCGCTGCTGGCGGTGGCGGTCTCGGGCGGCGCCGACAGCTTGGCGCTGGCGTTGCTGACGAGGGCGTGGGCGAAACGTCGCAGAGGACGGGTGGTCGCACTTACCGTGGACCACCGTCTGCGGGCGGAATCGACGGCGGAGGCGCGACAGGTCGGTCGCTGGCTGCGCCGGCGGGGTATCGCCCATGAAATCCTGACTTGGGATGGCCCCCATCCCAAGAGCGATCTTCAGTCGGCCGCCCGCGCCGCTCGCTATCGCCTTCTCGAAAGTTGGTGCCACGAGGCGTGCTGCCTGCACCTCCTCTTGGCGCACCATCGGGAGGATCAGGCCGAAACCTTCTGGCTGCGCTTGGCGCGCGGTAGTGGTCTCGACGGGCTATCGGCGATGCCCGCACTCGCCGAACGCCCGCAGTGCCGGCTGCTGCGGCCGCTGCTCGGTGTGGCGCCGGCGCGCCTGCGCGCCCGCCTTCAGGCGGAGCGGCAACCCTGGATCGAGGATCGGAGCAACGCAAATCTCGCTTTCGCGCGTGTGCGAGTGCGGCGCAGTAGCGCCGTGCTGGCGGCCGAGGGACTCTCGGCAGAGCGGCTCGCCCAGACGATCCGCCAGCTCGGCCGCGCGCGCTCCGCTCTCGAGCAGGATGTAGCGAGGCTGCTGGCCCAGGTGGTTTGGATCGAGCCGATGGGGATTGCCGTCCTGGATCCTGGACCGCTCAGGGCTGCCTCGGCGGAGACGGCGCTCCGGGCACTGGCGGCGGTGCTGATGACGGTGTCGGGTAGCGACTACCCGGCTCGGCGCGACCGGCTCGAACGGCTGTTCGAGTGGCTGACTTCGAGCCCCCTCGGCCGCGGTCGCACATTGGGTGGATGCCGGATTATACCGCAGCGCCACAAGGTATTGGTCTGTCGCGAATTTGCCGCAGTTGAGGAGGAGCGGGCTTTGTCTCGGGGTGGCGACGCCACCTGGGACGGGCGCTTTCGGATCGCGCTTAATACTAATGTCGGGCGAGCTCTTTCGGTGGCGGCGCTTGGGACCCATCGCCTATCGGCCGCAGACCGCCGGAGTTTGGCGCCGATTGCCGTGCCGGCGCGCGCGGCGTTGCCAGCGCTCTGGCGTGGGGGTCGGATCAAGGGCTTGATGCACCCGACGCTTGCGCGCCAAGGGTGCATGGCTCATCTGCAATTCCGACCGGCGCGTGCACTTTCACCGGTAGGCTTTACAGTTGTTTAATTTGAGGCGCATCTTATCTTTAGCTCAATGGGTCGTCGCAGCCGCGAGCCCCGGCACGGGTGGCCGAGGATACGGTGAGCGGGCCCCGGCGCCGTTGAAAGGCCTTGGGTCGTGAACAGCTTCGGCAAGAATCTCGCGCTTTGGATCATCATCGTCCTGCTGGTGATGCTCCTCTTCAATCTGTTCCAGGGTACCGCCAATCGCACCAGTCAGCAGACGCTCGCCTATTCCGACTTCGTCGCCGACGTGAACCGGCACCAAGTCGCGAGCGTGACCATCCAGGGCAGCACGATCACCGGCACTTTTACCAACGGCAGCAGCTTCACGACCTACGCGCCGACCGACCCGAACCTGGTCAGCCGGCTCATCGACAACAATGTGCAAATCAAGGCGAACCCGTCGGAGGAGAACGTACCGTCGCTGTTCGGCATGCTGATCTCCTGGTTCCCCGGCCTGTTGCTGATCGGTGTCTGGATCTTCTTCATGCGCCAGATGCAGGGCGGCGGCGGGCGAGCGATGGGATTCGGCAAGAGTCGCGCGCGGCTGCTCACCGAGAAGGTTGGTCGCGTTACCTTCGATGACGTGGCCGGTATCGATGAGGCCAAGTCGGAGCTTGAGGAGATCGTCGAATACCTCAAGGACCCGCAGAAATTCCAGCGGCTCGGCGGAAAAATCCCGAAGGGCGTCCTTCTGGTAGGCCCGCCGGGCACCGGCAAAACGCTGCTCGCGCGCGCGATCGCCGGTGAGGCGAACGTGCCGTTTTTCACCATCTCCGGTTCGGATTTCGTCGAGATGTTCGTCGGCGTCGGCGCGAGCCGGGTGCGCGACATGTTCGAGCAGGGCAAGAAGAACGCACCCTGCATCATCTTCATCGACGAGATCGACGCGGTTGGCCGCCACCGCGGCGCCGGTCTCGGCGGCGGCAACGACGAGCGCGAGCAAACACTCAATCAGTTGCTGGTGGAGATGGACGGCTTCGAGGCCAATGAGGGGGTGATCCTTATCGCCGCCACCAACCGTCCCGACGTGCTCGATCCTGCGCTGCTGCGCCCAGGCCGTTTCGACCGCCAAGTGGTGGTGCCGAATCCCGACGTGGTCGGCCGCGAGAAGATCCTCAAGGTGCATATGCGCAAGGTACCGCTCGCCTCCGACGTCGAGCCGCGCATCATCGCGCGCGGCACGCCGGGCTTCTCGGGTGCCGATCTCGCCAATCTCGTCAACGAGGCGGCGCTGATGGCCGCGCGCAAGGGCAAGCGTTCCGTCAGCATGAACGAATTCGAGCAGGCCAAGGACAAGGTCATGATGGGCGCCGAGCGGCGTTCCATGGTGATGACCGAGGACGAGAAGAAGCTCACCGCCTACCACGAAGGCGGCCACGCCTTGGTCATGCTCTACGCCGAAGGTCACGAGCCCCTGCACAAAGTAACGATCATTCCCCGCGGGCGCGCGCTTGGCCTCACCATGTACCTGCCGGAGCGCGACAAATACAGCCAGTCGAAGCAGGAACTAGAGGCGATAGTTGCGAGCTTGTTCGGCGGACGGGTTGCCGAGGAGATGATCTTCGGTGCCGATCGGGTCACGACCGGAGCCGCCATGGATATCAAGCAGGCCACCAATATCGCGCGCCGCATGGTGACCGAGTGGGGGTTCAGCGAAAAGCTGGGCCCGCTGCGCTACAGCGAGAACGAAGAAGAGGTGTTCCTCGGCCACTCCGTGACGCAGCGCAAGAACGTCTCGGATGCCACCGCTGCGATCATCGATCAGGAAATCCGGCGCATCGTCGAGGATGGCGAAAAGCAGGCTCGCGGGATACTGACCACCCATGTGGACGAGCTGCACGCGCTTGCCAAGGGATTGCTCGAGTTCGAGACCTTGAGCGCCGATGAAATCCGTCGCGTGATCCGCGGCGAGAAAATCGTGCGCGACACGGGCGGCCCCGCGGAAGATCCGCGGCCGAGCCCCGGTCGCCGTTCGTCGGTCCCGCCCACCGGCAAGGCAGCCGGTGGGTTCGAGCCGGAGCCGCAACCGGGCGGCTGATCGGCGGTGCCGGACCGCTCTATTGATCAACGAAGCCCCGCCGATCGGCGGGGCTTCGCCGCTTTGGCGGGCAAAGCAGGGTCTCGCCTGCGGCTCCAGCCATCCGGATTCTTGCACGGCAGGCCGGCCGAGACGGCGATCAAAGACGGCAGGGCGCGCCCGCTCGCGGGCGGAGGTATCGCGTTTACCCATGTTCAAGTGCTCGAGCCCGGTCGGTCGCCGGCGCTGATCGCGCTGAATGACCTCGATGCCGCTTTCGAGCGCTCGCCGGACCGTCACAAGGCGGCAGGGCGTTTGCTCGAAACGATCTCGGCGCCGAGACCCGCCTGGGCCGGCTATAGCCTCGATCGCACCCGCATCATGGGTGTTGTCAATGCGACGCCAGACAGCTTCTCCGACGGCGGACGGTTCCTCGATCCGGCACGTGCGATCGAACACGGACGTCACCTGCTCGAAGCGGGTGCCGACATGATCGATGTGGGTGGCGAGTCGACGCGCCCGGGCGCGGAGCCCGTGGGCATCGAGGAGGAGCTGCATCGTGTTCTCCCGGTGGTCCGCGCTCTTGCGGAGTCCGGTGCCCCTGTATCGATCGATACTCGCCACGCGCCGGTGATGATCGCGGCGTTGGCCGCGGGCGCGCGCGCTGTCAACGACGTAACCGCGCTCAGCGGGGATCCGCAAAGCCTCGCTGTCGTCGCGCGGTCCGGCGCAGCGCTGGTGCTCATGCACATGCAGGGAAAACCCGAGACCATGCAGCGTGATCCCCGATACGACAACGTCGTGCTTGAGGTCTGCGATTTTCTTGAGCGGCGCATTGCGGAATGCGAGCGGGCAGGCATCGACCGGTCGCGGCTGGTCGTCGATCCTGGAATTGGATTCGGGAAGACGCTCGTTCACAACCTCGAATTGCTGGCGCATCTCGGCGCGTTGCATGGCTTGGGTACGGGCATTCTGCTGGGAGTTTCGCGCAAGGGATTCATTGCCAAGGCAAGCCATGGCGAAGCGCCGGATCGCCGGCTGGGCGGTTCGCTCGCCGCGGCGCTTGCCGCTCACCAGCAGGGCGTACAGTGGCTTAGAGTGCATGACGTGGCAGAGACCCGCCAGGCGATTGCCATAAAAGGTCAAATTGATTCAGCCCATTAGAGGTTGTTCACGCCCTCTTGACGGGGGCGCGCTATACTTCGCTGCAACTTCGCGTGAGGGGTCGGATGGGGCGTAGACTTTTCGGTACCGACGGCATTCGCGGCAAGGCCAACAGCGAGCCGATGACGCCGGAGACCGCGTTGCGCGTGGCGATGGCGGCAGGCCAACGGCTGCGCCGCGGCGATCACCGGCACGTGGTGGTGATCGGCAAGGACACGCGGCTTTCGGGTTACATGATCGAGCCGGCTCTCACCGCAGGCTTCATCGCGCGCGGCATGGACGTGGTGCTGGTGGGGCCGTTGCCGACGCCGGCCGTGGCGATGTTGACCCGCAGTCTGCGCGCCGATTTGGGCGTCGTCATCTCTGCCTCGCACAATCCTTACGAGGACAATGGCATCAAACTGTTCGGCGCGGACGGCTTCAAGCTCTCCGATGAGATCGAGGCGGAGATCGAAGCGCTGATGGAGAACGGTGCCGTCGATCGCGTGACGCCGGCGGAGCTCGGGCGTGCCAAGCGGCTGGACGACGCCGGCGGCCGCTACATCGAATTTGTGAAGGCGAGCTTTCCGAAGGGATTGCGGCTCGACGGGCTCAAGATCGTGGTCGATTGCGCTCATGGCGCGGCCTACAAGGTGGCGCCGACCGTGCTATGGGAGCTGGGCGCCGAGGTGATCCCTCTTTGCGTCGCGCCCGACGGCTTCAACATCAATCGCGACTGCGGCACTACCGCGACCGCTACGATGCGGCACGCAGTGACCGCATATGGCGCCGATCTGGGTTTGGCGCTCGACGGCGACGCCGATCGGCTGATGATAGCGGATGAACGCGGCGAGCTGTTGGACGGCGATCAGCTTCTGGGTCTTATCGCCACCCGTTGGCACCACGCTCGCCGCCTTAGGGGAAATACCGTTGTCGCCACCGTCATGTCCAATTTGGGCCTGGAGCGCTATCTCAAGACCCTGGGACTGACGCTCTCGCGCACGGTTGTCGGCGATCGTTACGTCGCAGAGGAGATGCGGCGGCGGGGCTGCAACCTCGGCGGCGAACAATCGGGCCATATCATCCTTGGCGATCATTCGACGACGGGCGACGGCCTGATCGCGGCGCTGCAAGTGCTGGCGGCAATCGTCGAGACCAGCGCTCCCGCGAGCAAGGTCTGCGGCGTTTTCGCGCCGGTACCGCAGCTCCTGGTCAATGTGCGCGTTTCGGACGCGGGGCTGCTGGAGGATGCGCGCGTCAAAGGCGCGATCGATCTGGGCGCTCGCGATCTCGGCGAGGCCGGTCGGTTGCTGGTGCGCCGCTCGGGAACCGAACCGCTGATCCGCATCATGGCGGAGGGCGAAGACGAGGCGCTGGTGACGGCAGTGGTTGACCGTATTGCCGCGACGGTCCGCGACGTGGGTGGCACCGCCACAAGAGCGGCGGAATGAAGGGTCGCGTCCTGGTCATTGCGGGATCAGATTCCGGGGGCGGCGCAGGCATTCAGGCGGACATCAAGACGGTAACGGCACTCGGTGGCTTTGCCGCGACCGCGATCACAGCATTGACCGCGCAGAACACCGTGGGCGTCTTTGGCGTGCTGCCGATCGAGGCGAGTTTTGTCGGCCTACAGATCGACGTCGTGCTTAAGGACATCGGCGCGGACTGCATCAAGACCGGCATGTTGCGCAGCGTCGACGTGATCGAGACCGTGGTTCAGAGGCTCGATCTCTGGGCGCCCGGCGTCCCCATCGTCGTCGACCCGATCATGGTCTCATCGAGCGGTACGGTGCTCCTTGACCGCAGGGCGGTCGATGTCTTGAAGCGCGACCTGCTGCCGCGCGCTCATGTGGTCACGCCCAACGTGCAGGAAGCGGAGTGGCTGACGGGCGTGAGCGTGCGCGACGTGGACGACATGCGCCGGGTCGCGGACATGCTGGTGACGATTGGCGCCAAGAACGTGGTGGTGAAGGGCGGCCATCTCGACGGCGACATCATCCGAGACTTCGTCGCGGACGAAAACGGCGGCTATGTGATCGAGAGCCCGCGCGTCGATACGACCCATACGCACGGCACCGGATGCACCCTTGCCTCGGCGATTGCGACGGGCCTCGCCCAGGGATTGGCCGTCAGGCCCTCGGTCGAACGGGCACGGCGCTATCTGATAAAGGCGCTCACCTCGGCACCGGGCTACGGCAAGGGCCACGGTCCCTTGGACCACACGGTGCGGCTTGAGGGCGAGTAGTTACGCCTAAATAACCGACAGATATGGCTCCGGCGCTCGCGACAGCAGTCTCATGAGGCACTCGATTGCGCGTGCGAGTTCGTCCGTGCTGCGCGCCGTGCCGAGACAGAGGCGCACGGCGTTGGGCGGATTATTCCGGCCAAGCCAGAAGGCGGTTGCGGCGGTGATGCCGACGCCGTGACGCCGTGCGGCCGCTTCGAACGCCTCGGCGCGCCAGCCCTCCGGCAGCCAGAGCAGAAGGTGTGTCGCGGCCTCGTGCCCGCTCACGTGCATGCGCGCCAGCAGTCGCCGCGCCAAGGCTTGACGCTCCGCCGCCTGCCCGCGCTTCTGCATCACCAGCCGGTTGGCGGTCCCGTCGTCGATCCAGCGCGTCGCCAGTGCCGCCATCAATGGCGTGGCCATGTAGACGGTGGCGCGAAGCGCCGCGGCCACTCGTTCGACCGCGTCCAGCGGCACGTGCACGTAGCCGATGCGAAGGCCCGGAGCCAGACTCTTCGACGTCGAGGTGATGTAGTAGCCGCGCTCCGGCGCGAATGCAGGCAGCGGCTTCGGCGGGTTCGACAACAAGAACCCGTAGACGTCATCCTCGACCAATGCGACGTCATGCTTGCGCGCAGTCTCCGCCACGGCGCGGCGCCTTTCCTCATCGAGGATGGTCGCGGTTGGATTGTGCAGGGTCGGTAGACTGTAGAGAGCTTTGACATTGCCGCTGCGGCAGAGCGCCGCGAATGCGTCCGGCAACAAACCCTTGTCATCCATGGCGACCGGGGCCAGACGTAGATTGAGCAAGCTCGCGGCGGAGCGGACACCGGGATATGTCAAGCTCTCGACCGCGACGGTGTCGCCGGGCTCGGTCACGGCGGAAAGCACTGAGGCGACCGCGTGCTGCCCGCTCTGCGTCACCAACACGCGCTCGGGTCCGGTCGAGATCCCGCCGCGCGCAATCCATCGCGCGCCCGCGCGCCGGTCGACCATGCGACCGGCATGCGGCTGATATTGCAGCAGAGCCTCCAGTTCCGTGCTCTCGGCAATCGCGCGCAAACCCTTGGCCACGAGCGCGGGTTCGTCGCCGGTTTGCGGACGATTGAGGCTAAGGTCGATGAAATCACCTCGCGGCTCGGCTTCCAATGCGAGGCTGCTCGTGACGGAGCTGGCCGGCCGCACATAAGTTCCCCGGCCAACCTCGCCCGAGATCAGCCCGCGCCGTTCCGCCTCGGCATAGGCGCGCGTGATCGTGCCGACGGTCACCTTGAGATGCCATGCGAGATCGCGATGGGTCGGAAGCCGCGTTCCCACGGGTAATCGCCCGGCGCGGATGTCAGAGGCGAGTGCGTCGGCGATCGCCCGGTAGACGGGCCCGCGCGCCTTTGCGAGATCAGGCTGCCAATTGAGGCTTGTCATGGTGACAATTTTCCGATTGACCCCATACCATGGCACCGATTGTACTCTAAATGCGAACAGAGACAATAAATCCGAGAGAGTGCGTGCAAGTCGGCTCAAGGAAGGGGTCTCGATAGATGCGCATTCCGATCTACCAAATCGACGCTTTCACCGATCGCGTATTCGGCGGCAATCCCGCGGCGATCTGCCCGCTCGAGGCCTGGCTTCCCGACACCACGATGCAGGCGATCGCATCCGAGAATAATTTGTCGGAGACTGTGTTCTTTGTGCGCGAGGGCGAGGAGTATCTGATCCGCTGGTTTACGCCCAAGGCCGAGCTCGATCTTGCGGGGCATCCGACGCTCGCGACCGCGTCGCTGATCTTCGAGCGGCTGGAGCCGCAGCGGACGGAGATCAAGTTCCGTACGGTCAAGGCTGGGATCCTGATAGTCACGCGCGCCGGACGCGACATTCGCATGGATTTTCCCGCGCGGCCGCCGGCACCCTGCACTGTGCCGCCGAGCCTCGTGCCCGCGCTCGGCAAGGCGCCGAGCCAAGTCCTGGCGGCACGAGATTACATGGCGGTCTATGACCGAGCCGACGACGTGGCGGCACTCCGTCCCGATTTTGGCGCGCTCGCTAAACTGGACCGCGCGCTGGTGATCGCGACCGCACCGGGCGGCGATGGTATCGACTTCGTCTCGCGCTGCTTCGCGCCCGCCCATGGCGTCAACGAAGACCCCGTGACGGGCTCGGCGCATTGCACGCTGATACCCTATTGGGCTGAGCGGCTCGGCAAGCGGAACCTCAAGGCGCGACAGATCTCGGCCCGGGTTGGCGATCTCGTCTGCGAGCATCGCGGCGAGCGCGTCATCATAGGCGGGCGCTGCGCCTTCTTCATGGAGGGGACGATCCTGCTCTGATCGGGCATCGAGCGACATTGCGACCGGGATCGTCATTATTTCCCAGGACGAGTCGTTTTTCGGCTCGGAGGAACCGGAGGAGTTGGCGCCGGCCGCTTCTCCGTCGCCGTCTCTCGCAGATATGCCCGACACATCGCCGGTAGGTGCGCGCGCAGGCCGCGCCACGTCGCGGGCGTGGCGCCGCGCTCGAAGATCATGCGAACGGTGCCGAACATTGCCGACAGCAGCGTGAAGGTGACGAGCGGCAACTCGTCGAACTCGGCGTCGGCCGCGCTCTCGAGCAGCGTTGCCGTGGCGTCGTGGATGCGTCTCGACATCCCGTCCAACAGCTCGCTCGTGTCCAACCCGGCCGCCACCAGGTAAAGAGCGCGCGAGACGTCGGCCCGCGCTGCCTTGGCGTCTATGAAGGCGGCAACCAGGCCGTTTGCGATCGTGGCGATCGGCTGTCCCCGGTATCGGCCGCCCGCCGTTTCGACCGCTTTTGCGACCGCGTCGAGATGCCTCCGCAGCACCGCGTAGAGCAGCGCCTGCTTGTGAGGAAAATACTGGTACATGGTGCCGACCGAGACGCCTGCCCGCTCGGCCACGCGGGTGGTGGTGAGGCGCCGCAGTCCCTCGGTCAGCAAAACCTGAATGGTCGCCTCGAAAATCGCCTCGACGGTGACCTCGGAGCGCGCCTGGCGCGGCGTCTTCCGTGGCTTCAGGCCTTCCGGGTGCGCGATGGTCATATGCGAATCCAAAAACTGAATGAACATTCATATATGTGGTGGGAACCTGAACGCCCTGCAATGGGCCACATGAAGGACAACCCCATGCCAAGTCCAACCGGACGCGTTGCCCTGATCACCGGCGCCAACAAGGGCATCGGCTTCGAAATCGCCCGTCAGGTGGGCCGCACCGGTGCCGTCGTGCTGCTGGGCTCGAGGAATAGGGCACTTGGCGAAGCGGCGGTCGCGCAACTCGAAGGCGAAGAAATCGAAGCTCGCTGCGTCCAGCTCGACGTCACTAAGCCCGCTACCATCCAGGCCGCCGCCGCCGCCATCGAAACCGCGCATGGTCGGCTCGATCTCCTGGTCAACAATGCCGGCATCGTCGACCGTGGCGACGGGCCGCCCAGCAGGACCAGCATCGAGGCTGCGCGGCACACCTTCGACACGAACTTCTTCGGCGCGCTTGCCGTCACGCAAGCGATGCTGCCGCTGCTGCGCAAGTCAGGCTCGGCGCGCATCGTCAACGTGTCGAGCGGCCTTGGTTCGCTCACGCACAACAGCGATCCGTCCGGGCAATTCGCGCCGGTGAAATTCCTCGGCTATAGCGCCTCCAAGGCGGCACTCAACATGTTGACGGTACACTTGGCCGCCGAACTCAAGGACAGCGGCATCAAGGTCAATTCCGCGGATCCCGGTTTCACCGCCACCGATCTCAACGATCACCGCGGCCACCAGACGATCCCCGAGGGGGCGGCCGCGGCGATCCGCCTGGCGCTCTTGCCGGATCACGGACCCACGGGCGGCTTCTTCAGCGCGGCGGGGCAGGAGCCCTGGTAAGGCAATGGCACTCGAATGGTCTCGAGTATCGATTTTGCTCCGAGGATTTTGCTCCGAGGTTTGCCTCGCGTCCTTGCTCCGCTAAGCTGGCGGCCTCAAGGAATGGGGAGGCGGCGTGGCCAGGACTTACAAGATTGCGGCGATTCCGGGCGACGGCATCGGCCGCGAAGTGGTGCCGGAGGGGATGCGGGTGCTGGACGCGGCGGGCCGCCGCTTCGGCTTCGGACTTCAATGGCGCGAATTCGATTGGAGCTGCGAGCGCTACACAAAGACCGGCAGCATGATGCCGGCGGACGGGCTGGAGCAGCTCCGCGCCCATGACGCGATCTTCCTGGGCGCGGTCGGATTTCCCGGCGTTCCCGATCACGTCTCGCTCTGGGGCCTGCTAATCCCGATCCGGCGCGGTTTCCGGCAATACGTCAACCTGCGGCCGATCCGTTTGCTCGCGGGCGTCGATACGCCGCTCAGGGATCGCAAGCCCGGCGAGATCGATTTCTACGTGGTCCGCGAGAACAACGAGGGCGAATACTCCGAGATCGGCGGCCGGCTCTACGTCGGCACCGATCTCGAAATGGCGATGCAGCAGACCGTGTTCACGCGGCGCGGCTGCGACCGCATCATGCGCTTTGCCTTCGACCTCGCGATGAAGCGCCGCAGGCACGTGACCTCCGCCACCAAGTCGAACGGCATTATTCACACCATGCCGTACTGGGACGAGCGCTTCGCCGCGATCGCCAAGGAATATCCGGCGGTCAAGACGGATCAGTACCACATCGACATCCTGACCGCGCATTTCGTGCGTCATCCCGACTGGTTCGACGTGGTCGTCGGTTCGAACCTGTTCGGCGACATCCTCTCCGATCTGGGGCCGGCGGTGGTGGGCTCGATCGGTATCGCGCCATCCGCCAACATCAACCCCGAGGGCGAGCTGCCCTCGATGTTCGAGCCGGTGCATGGCTCGGCGCCGGACATCTTCGGCAAGGGCATCGCAAATCCAATCGGCCAGATCTGGTCCGGCGCGATGATGTTGACGCATCTGGGCGAGGCGGAAGCAGGTGCCGCGATCGAGGCAGCAATCGCCCGTGTTCTTGCCGACCCCAAGGCGCCGAAGACGCCTGATCTCGGGGGCAATGCGAAGACCCGGGAGCTCGGCGACGCCATCGCCTCGGTGCTGGGATGACCGACCGCTACTTCGACGACTTTCAAGTGGGCGACCGCTTCGTTTCCCGCGGTATTACCGTGACCGAGAGCGGCATTGTCGACTTCGCCATGCGCTACGACCCGCAGCCCTTCCACATCGACGTGGTGGCGGCAAAGGAGAGCAATTACGGCGGCCTCATCGCCAGCGGCTTTCATACGCTGACGCTCGGCTTCCGCATGGTGCTGGAGACCGGGGTTTTCCGAGCCTGCAGCATGGGCTCGCCCGGATTCGACGAGCTGCGCTGGTTGCGGCCGGTCCGCCCCGGCACCACTCTCCACACCGAATTCGAGATCGTGGAGAAGACGCCGTCACGCTCGAAGCCCGACCGCGGCATCATGCGCGTCAAGTTCTGCATCAAGAACGAGGCGGGCGAGGACGTGATCACCTTCACTTCGATGCATCTCACCAAGCGCAAGGTGTGACTGGCCTGCGGCGCAATGCCGCCAGCACTCTTTGGGTGGATGCGATTGACGGGAGGCGGTGCGCTCCCTAGCTTGCTCGGCGGGACACGGCCCCCCAACGGGTCGCATCTATTCTGGAAGGAATAGCCATGAAGCCGCTCGCCCGGCCCGCCAAGCCACATTTTTCGTCCGGCCCCTGCGCCAAGCGTCCCGGTTGGAGCTTGCAAGCGCTGGAACACGCGTGCCTCGGCCGTTCGCACCGTGCCAAGGTCGGCAAGGCCAAGCTCAAGGAAGCGATCGACCGCTCACGCGCGATCCTTGGCATTCCCGCCGACTATCGCCTGGCGATCGTGCCGGCGTCCGATACCGGTGCGGTTGAACTCGCGCTCTGGAATCTTTTGGGTGCGCGCGGCGTCGATCTCCTTGCATGGGAGAGCTTCGGCGAAGGTTGGATCGCCGATGTGGCGCAGCAGCTGAAGCTCACGGATACGCGGCTGATCCGCGCGCCCTATGGCGCTCTTCCGGACCTCGGCCAGGTGGATACCGACCGCGATGTGGTGTTCACCTGGAACGGTACCACTTCCGGCGTACGCGTTCCCAACGGCGACTGGATCGCGCGCGAGCGCCAGGGACTTACGATCTGCGACGCTACCTCGGCGGCCTTTGCGATGGATTTGCCGTGGCCACTCCTCGATGTGGTGACTTGGTCCTGGCAGAAGGTGCTCGGCGGCGAGGCCGCGCACGGAATGCTGGCGCTCAGCCCGCGCGCCGTGGACCGGCTTCAGCAATATATGCCGCCCTGGCCGTTGCCGAAGCTCTTCCGGCTGCGCTCCAAGGGCAAGCTCAACGAGGGCATTTTCGCGGGCGAGACCATCAACACGCCCTCGCTGCTCTGTACCGAAGATGCGATCGACGGTCTGCGCTGGGCCGAGCGCATCGGCGGGCTCGGCGTGTTGATCGGACGCGCGGAGCGCAATCTCGCGACGATCGCCCAATGGGTCGATCGCACGCCCTGGGTTCGCTTTCTCGCGAAGGACCCGGCGACGCGCTCCTGCACCTCGGTTTGCCTCGAGATTGTCGATGACTGGTTCCGGCGTCGGGACGAGCCGGTGCGGCGCGCGGCGGTTAAACAGATCGAGGCGATGCTGGAGGCGGAGGGTGTTGCCTTCGATATCGCGGGACATCGCGACGCACCGCCGGGGCTGCGCATATGGATGGGCTCGACGGTGGAAGAGAGCGACGTCGTGGCTTTGCTCCCCTGGCTCGACTGGGCCTACGGCGAGCTGCGCCGCGCCGCTGCGGCCTGAGGATCGCGCCCATGCCCAAGGTTCTGATCGCCGACGCGCTAAGCCCGCGCGCCGTTGAAATCTTCCGTCAGCGCGGCGTCGCGACCGACGTCAAGATCGGCCTCGCACCCGAGGAGCTTCGCCGCATCATCGGCGAATACGATGGTCTCGCCGTGCGCTCCGCCACCAAGGTTACGCGCAAGCTGTTGGAGCACGCGGCCCTGCTCAAGGTGGTCGGCCGCGCCGGCATCGGCGTCGACAATATCGATCTCACAGCGGCGACCCAACGCGGCATCGTGGTGATGAACACCCCCTATGGCAATTCGATCACCACTGCCGAGCACGCGATTGCCCTGATGTTCTCGCTCGCGCGCGAGATACCCGCCGCCGACGTTTCGACGCAAGCGGGAAAGTGGGAGAAGGCACGCTTCATGGGGGTCGAGTTGTTTGGGAAGACTCTGGGCGTGATCGGCTGCGGCAATATCGGCGCGATCGTCGCCGACCGCGCGCTCGGCCTCAAGATGAAGGTCGTGGCCTATGATCCCTTCCTCTCCGCGGAGCGCGCGCTCGCGCTCGGCGTTGAAAAGGTGGAGCTGGACGAGCTGTTCGCGCGGTCGGATTTCATCACCTTGCACACGCCCTTGACCGACGCCACGCGCAATCTGATCGACGCCAAGGCGTTCGCCAAGATGAAGCGCGGCGTGCGCCTCATCAATTGCGCCCGCGGCGGCCTTGTGGTCGAGGCCGATCTCAAGGCGGCGCTCGACGGCGGCCAGGTGGCTGGAGCGGCGATCGACGTGTTCCCGGTCGAACCCGCCAAGGAGAACCTGCTGTTCGGCCATCCGCACGTTGTGGCGACGCCGCATCTGGGTGCCGCCACGACCGAGGCGCAGGAGAACGTAGCATTGCAGATCGCCGAGCAGATGTCGGATTTCTTGATCGCGGGTGCCGTGACCAACGCGCTCAACATGCCGTCGCTGAGCGCGGAGGACGCGGCGCGCCTCAAGCCCTATCTGAAACTCGCCGAGCAGCTCGGCAGCTTCGCGGGCCAGCTCGCGGAAGCGCCGATCGAGGCGATCGGAATCGCGTATGAGGGGCACGCCGCCGAGCTTAACGTCAAACCGTTGACCGCGATCGTGCTGACGGCGCTGCTGGCACCGCAGCTCGACAGCGTCAACATGGTGAACGCGCCGGTGATCTGCCGCGAACGCAACATCCGCGTCAGCGAGACGCGCATGAGCGCCGAGGGCGATTTTCACACGCTGATACGGGTGGAGATAGCGACATCCGATGCGACGCGTGCCGTTGCCGGCACGCTTTTCGGCGGCAGCAAGCCGCGCATCACCGAGGTCGAGGGCGTGGTGATGGAGGCGGAGTTGGGCGCCAACACGCTCTTCGTGCGCAACAAGGACAAACCGGGGTTCATCGGCAATCTCGGTCGTACCTTGGGCGAGGCCGGGATCAACATCGCGAGCTTCCACCTGGGCCGTACGGCCCCGGGCGAGGACGCGATCTGCCTCGTGCAGGTGGATCAAAGCATGGACGAGCTGGTGCTGAGCCAGCTCTGCACCATCCCGCACGTGGTACAGGCAAAACTGCTGCGGTTTTGACGGGCACCAACGGAATGTTTCAAATTGCTTGTCGAATTAGCGTGTTCTTGTTATGTTCTTTTTCGAATCGACGGTGCTCCGATGGCCGAATCCGCGATTGAGTGGACAGATGCGACCTGGAATCCGATAGCCGGTTGCTCGATTCTTTCGCCTGGATGCACAAACTGTTACGCGATGCGAATGGCTGCGCGGCTCGAAGCGATGGGCATGGAGAAATATTCGAAGCTCACACGTAAATCCGGCAATCGCATGGTATGGACGGGCAAAGTTCACCTTGACGGCAACGCTCTATCCGCCCCTTTGCGTTGGGCGAAGCCACGAATGGTATTCGTCAACTCAATGTCGGACCTATTTCAGGATGCTGTACCACCTAAATTCATCCATGCAACGTGGGATGTTATGGGCGCGACGCCTAGGCATACGTATCAAATTTTGACGAAGCGGCCCGAGCGCATGGCGACTGTGGTCGGATCGTTGCCCACGTTGCCGAATGTCTGGTTGGGAGTTAGCGTAGAAAGTGCGCACTATCTTTGGCGCCTTGATGTGCTTCGCGGAATCCCAGCCGCTATTCGGTTTGTTTCTTTCGAGCCCTTGCTCGGCAGCGTAGCGAAGGCCGACTTAACGGAGATTGATTGGGCAATAGTGGGCGGCGAGAGTGGCCCGCGGGCGCGAAAAATGGACTCGGCCTGGGTGAAGGAAATTCATTCTGCGTGCCGCTTGGTGGGCACCGCATTCTTTTTCAAGCAGTGGGGTGGGAGAAATAAGAAGCAGACGGGCCGACAACTCGATGGCCAAACGTGGGATGAGTTTCCTTCTAGACCATTTTCAGAATGTGCTCTGCAATCTTCTTAGCAAGTTCAATTGCCCGCCTGTCGGGATTGGAGACAGCAAAGAAGAGGCTGAAGAGTGGCGCGTTCGTTGGTCCAGAAAGGCGTTTGGGTCTGGCCACGAATGGAAAGATCGTTTCCAGCCGGCGATGCACAAATCCTTCCATGCCGTCGACCGATAATGTGCGAGTTTTCGGGCCCGGCTCTTGCCCAAACAGAGACATTTGACCTGATGGCTGCTTCTCGTAGAACGTCTCGATCCAGTTCTCGACGCCAAGCGCTCTTGTGATCGCTTCTCGTTTGTCTTGGCTGAGTTGATTGATGTCAATTGGTACGTTGCGGTAAAGGCCAGAGATGGAGAACAAATACCAGAGATCGAGAGCTTCTGTTTTTGCGATCGTTTCGAGCGTGGACCATTGTACGCTTAGTCCAAAGGGATCTAGAAAAATCACACCCCGCCGCTTACGGGGGCGCCAGAGCCTCCGATCGCAAATATGCAATAGTTCTCGGTTTGCGTCTCCGGGGACGATCTGGGCATCTGGGCGTCCCTGGATTAGCTTTTGCAGCGCGAGGACATTCTCAGGTTGTTGTTCTATGAAAATAAGTTCGTCAAAAGGCGGTTGGATGGCAAGTGCTCTTGCCGCTGATCCAGAATGGGCAGTATTGACTTCGTGGATATCAAGAAGAGGAGCGGCGTCCTGATCAAACGTGAATGTGCCAGAACCCGCAAAGGCGTCGATGTATACCCGCCTAAAATGTTTCTGCTTCAACGCGGTCGAAAAGGCCTGCAAATACGCCGCGACGACGTCCGTTTTTATCAATGACCATGGTCCGCCAAATTTTTGTATGGTTTCAGTCACAGAATCCGAATTCTCCTATTTTGAGAATATGCGTTACCCTAGAACCTATAGCAAATCCCCTTCAGTTCGCCCCACTGTTTTTGGCGGCCATGAAAAGGGAGCATCCGTCTTGTCACGATCGGGTCACCGGACAATCCGCATGCGTTTCGCATGAGCTAGTCGACTATCGTCCTGCGCGCTCGCCGTAGGGCGGGCGCATAGGCATGCTGGAGCAGTGGGACACGCGCCGTCGCTGATCGCAACTATCATCGTGAGCCTGACGCTCGCCTATGCGGGCGGCATGCTGGCGCACGCGCTGCGGCTGCCGCCGCTGGTGGGATACCTCCTCGCCGGCATCGTCGTTGGTCCGTTTACGCCGGGCTTCATCGCCGATCCGCAGATCGCCGAAGACCTCGCCGAGATCGGCGTGGCGCTGTTGTTATTCGGCGTCGGCCTGCACTTTTCGATCGGCGATCTGGCCGCGGTCTGGCGCATCGCCGTGCCGGGCTCGCTGTTGCAGGTCGCGCTGTCGGCGGTGCTGGGCTTCGGTGTCGGCCGCTTCATCGGCTTCACTTCGACGCAAGCGGTGGTGCTGGCGGGGTGTCTTGCGGTCGCGAGCACGGTGGTGGCGACGCGCGGATTGCAGGATCGCAACAAACTTCAGCTCGAGGCCGGACGGTTCGCGCTGGGTTGGCTGGTAATGCAGGACCTGATCGTCATCGGGGTTCTGATCATGCTACCGGGCGGCCCGCCTGGTTTCGGATCGGAATATGGGGCTGTCGCAATTTTGACGCTCAAATTATCCGAAGTCGCGGTGTTCGCCGTCGTGATGCTGGTGCTGGGGCGGCGGGTGATTCCCTGGGTGCTGGCGCGCACCGCCCGCGAGGGCTCCCATGAATTGTTCCGCCTTTCGGTGCTCGTGGCCGCTTTGGGAATCGCTTATCTCTCGTCCGAGTTGATCGGCGTTTCGCTCGCGTTGGGTGCGTTCTTCGCGGGCGTTGTCATCGCCGACAGCGACGTTAGCCATCAGGCCGCCGGCGAGTCGGTGCCGGTGCAGCAGGTCTTCACCGTACTGTTCTTCGTCTCGGTCGGGATGCTGTTCAATCCTGCGAGCCTGCTGCACGAGCCCTTGCACATCGCGGCGGCCGTCTCGGCGGTGCTGATTGGAAATGGAGTCGTGACCGCGCTGATTCTCTTGGCGCAGCGCGCAGCGCCGCGCACCGCGTTCGAAGTGGCCGCGGCGTTGGCGCAGATCGGCGAATTCTCGTTCATCCTGAGCGGGACCGCGGTCGCGCGCGGGCTACTGCCCCCTGAGGGGCGCGATCTCGTGCTCGCGGCGGCGCTGGCCTCGATCCTGCTGCAGCCGCTGACGTTCCGCGCGGTCGAGGCGCTTAGCCGCCATGCGGACCGCATCGCGCTCCTGCGCGCCTGGCACACGGGCAGGCGGGAGACGCGCTCGCGCGCGGAGATGCCGGCGCTCGATCGTCACGCTATTATCGTCGGACATGGCCGCGTCGGGAGTGTGGTCGCAGCGTCGCTGCGAAGCGACGGCATTCCCTACATCGTCATCGAGCAGAACTGGCATTTCGCCGAACGGCTGCGCCAGGACGGGGTTCCCGTGATCTACGGCGACGCAGCCTGGCCCGAAGTGCTCGATGCGGCCGAGCCCGAGCGCGCTCGGCTGCTGGTGATCGCGGTTCCCGACAAGAGCGCCGCGCGACGCATTTTCGCCGCGGCGCGCCGCGCCAATCCCGCGATCGAAGTGGTCGCGCGCACCCACAGTGCCGAGGAAGCGGAATGGCTCGCACGGCAGGGCGTGGGCCTCGCGGTCATGGGCGAGCAGCATACCGCCGGAGAATTAGCGAGGTATGCACGGAAGCATTATGCGAGGTAACCAGTTTTTTCTTTGCTGCCCGCAACAAATACCGTTATCTCCCGCGTACGTGTGGCCAAACTTCTCGACCGAACAGAACCCGGAGGGACGACCATGACCATCGCCGATCCGCATCGCCTCATACTCACCGGTGAAAATCCGTTCATTCGCTTGAGCGCCAAGGACGGCGATCCCAACAGTACCGATGCGAGCTTTTGGCGAATCATCCTGTGTCCGGCGGGACCCGGGCATGTGCTCTACCTCAAGAGCGAGCTGACGCACGGCCGCTGGCGCATCTTCACCGACAACATCGCCATGGCGCGGTGGTTGCAGACGACGGTCCAGGGGATGCTGAACGCCGAGCTCAAGGACACGAGCATCCCGGCGTTTGATGCGACCTTCTCCAAATCGGGCGATGCCCGCGATTTCTGGACCGAGCGGCTCGTCGCCCATGAAGAGGAGATCGCGCTCACTTGGTACCAGATCGGCGAGCCGCTGCTCATTCACACCGCTCCCAACCAGCTACCGGATCGGCAGTATGGCGTCTGCACCGTGCTGATCCCGGCGTTGGGTGCGCGCTTGAGCCACAACGGCGACATTGCGGGAGGCCACCCATGGCCGCGCCAGCGAGAGGGTCGGCCGTTCAGCACTTGCGCGCTCGCCTTCTCCGAAAGCTGGACCGAAGCGCGCTAGGCCCCCTAACAACACGGCCGCCGACGATCCAAGGGCTGCACGCTTGTGCATTGCCTAGGAAAGTCAATGCGCTGAAGCGCGACGTCGCGGGCGGGCGACGGCAGCAGCGAGGCTCCACGAAAGATTAAGCGTGGGGTGGAGCTTGGCTTTTCGTTTGCGGAGCCGAGGAATTCCGTCTATTCCCCGGCCCATGAACGAGACCCTCCATCCCGCGCTGTTGCCGCTCGGCTTTGCCGACTTGCTGCCTCCGCTCGCGCGCATCGAGGCGTCGGTCGTGGCGCGCTTGGTGGCCGCGTTGGAGAGTCACGGTTATGAGCGGGTGAAGCCGCCGCTGATCGAGTTCGAGGACAACATGTTGAGCGGCGCCGGCGCCGCCATGGCGCGCGAGACCTTCCGGCTGATGGACCCGATCTCGCAGCGCATGATCGCGCTGCGCGCGGACGTGACCACGCAGGTCGCGCGTATCGCTGCGACGCGGCTTGCGAAGGCGCCGCGGCCGCTGCGCCTTTCCTATGCGGGCCAGGTGCTGCGTGCGCGCGGCAGCGAAATCCGGCCGGAGCGTCAGGTGGGGCAGGTGGGGGCGGAGTTGATCGGTTCCGATTCAGTGGCTGCGGATGTCGAGGTGATTTCGATCGCTGCCGAGGC
The DNA here is from genome assembly GCA_035517495.1 of Allostellaceae bacterium. Taxonomy (GTDB): domain Bacteria; phylum Pseudomonadota; class Alphaproteobacteria; order ATCC43930; family CGMCC-115725; genus DASZHJ01. The sequence continues at coordinate 80,475 of DATIYT010000144.1, forward strand.
ACTACAGATTCTGGGGATCGCCGACCTTTCGGTCGATCTCACCTTGCCGACGTTGGTCCCGGCGGTGACGGCGGCGCTCGGCGTCGCCGAGACCGCGCGGGACCGGCTCCGTGCGGCGCTCGACCACAAGGACGTCGCGGCCGTGGCGGCAGTGGGTGGGGGCGCGGCGGAGATTCTAAGAAAGTTGATCGCGAGCGCTGGCGCCGCCGAAACCGCGCTCGCGGCGCTCGACGCGCTTCCGATGCCGAGCCCCGCGGACGCCGAGCGCGCGAGGCTACGCGAGGTGGTGACGGCGTTGTATGGCGCGCTGCCCAGCCTCAGGGTCACCGTCGATCCCGTGGAAAATCGCGGGTTTGAGTATCACACCGGCATCAGCTTCAGCTTCTTCGCGCGCGGTTCGCGAGTGGAGCTGGGACGCGGCGGCCGCTATCGCACGGGCAACGGCGAAGGGGAGAACGCGACCGGCGTCACGCTTTACAGCGACACGATCCTGCGCGTTCTGCCGGAGCAATCCGCCCCGCGGCGTCTTTATCTTCCCTGGGGCACCGGTCCCAATGAGGCTCGCCGGCTGCGGGAAGAAGGCTGGATCACCGTGGCAGGCCTGGCGCCGGTTCCCGATGCTGCGGCCGAGGCGCTGCGGCTCGATTGCGGCCACCGGCTCGAGGGTGGGAAAATCGTGGGTTCGGCACGCTCATAGACGGCTTGCGCGCCGTTAAAGCGCTGTTCGGGCGAAGCGGATTGTGAGGAATGTCGGAGGCGATGTGAATTCATGGCGAATGTCGCGGTGATCGGCGCCCAATGGGGCGACGAGGGCAAGGGCAAGATCGTCGATTGGCTCTCCGAGCGTGCCGACGTGGTGGTGCGCTTTCAGGGCGGCCATAACGCCGGCCACACGCTGGTGATCGGCAACGTCGAGTATCGGTTGAGCCTGCTGCCCTCGGGCGTGGTGCGGGGTGGCAAGCTTTCGGTGATCGGAAACGGGGTCGTGGTCGATCCCTGGGCGCTGGTGCGCGAGATCGACGGCATGCGCGCCAAGGGCATCGAAGTGACGCCGGCCAATCTCAAGCTCGCGGAGAACGCGGCGCTGATCCTGCCGTCGCATGCCGAGATCGATCGCGCGCGCGAAGCGGCTCGCGGTCCCTATAAAATCGGCACCACCGGACGCGGCATTGGTCCCGCCTACGAGGACAAGGTCGGGCGGCGCGCGATCCGAGTGTGCGATCTTGCGGAACCGGAGAGCCTGCCGCTCAAGCTGGATCAGGTTCTGCTGCATCACAATGCGCTGTTGCGTGGCCTGGGCGCCGCCGAAGTCGACCGCGCGGCGCTGCTGCAGTCCTTGATCGAGGTCGCACCCAAAGTGCTTCCCTACTCCGACCGCGTCTGGGAGCGGCTCCACGAGGTGCGGCGCGCGGGAAAACGCATCCTGTTCGAGGGGGCGCAGGGAGTGATGCTCGACGTGGATCACGGCACATACCCGTACGTCACCAGCTCCAACACGGTGACGGGCCAGGTGGCGGCCGGCGCGGGCATAGGTCCCTCGGCAATCGGATACGTGCTCGGTATCACCAAGGCCTATACGACACGGGTCGGCAGCGGGCCCTTTCCTACCGAGCTGACCGACGCAGTGGGACAGCGCTTGGGCGAGCGGGGGCGGGAGTTCGGCGTCGTCACCGGACGCAAGCGACGCTGCGGCTGGTTCGATGCGGTGATGGTGCGTCAGGCGATCAAGGTCGCGGGCATCAACGGAATTGCGCTCACCAAGCTCGACGTGCTCGACGGCCTCGATGAAATCAAGGTCGCGACCTCCTATCGACTCCGCGGCGAAGCGCTGCATCATTTGCCCGCAAGCAGCTCCGCGCAGGCCGCCGTCGAACCGGTCTACGAAACGTTTCCGGGCTGGCAAGAGAGCACGCGCGGCGCCCGTTCCTGGGCCGATCTGCCGGCGACCGCGATTAAGTACATCCGCCGTGTCGAGGAGCTGATCGAGGCGCCAGTGGCGATGCTCTCCACCAGCCCCGAGCGCGACGACACGATTTTGGTCCGCGATCCGTTCGCGGACTAGTTGTCAGTTTTCGGTCGTCAGTTCTCAGTCGCCGGTTCTGGCGGGAGTCTGACAGCTCCCCTACCTTCCCCCCGCCGCGACCCTGGGGCGCGGTTTCTTGGTGAGGTATTCCTCGACCTCCTCGTCGAGCTCCTCCAGGCGGTTCTGGAAGAAGTGATCGGCGCCCTTCACCAGGCGGAAGTCGATGGTGATGTCGCGCTGGTGCATCAGCTTGTTGATGAGCTTCTGCACGGACTCCAGCGGCACAAGCTGATCCTTGTCGCCGTGGATGATCAGGCCCGAGGAGGGGCAGGGCGCGAGGAAACCGAAATCGTAGAGGTTGGCCGGCGGCGCCACCGAGATGAACCCGTCGATCTCCGGCCGACGCATCAGAAGCTGCATCCCGATCCAGGCGCCAAATGAAAATCCGGCGATCCAGCAAGCAGACGCGTTGGGGTTGTAGCCTTGCAGCCAATCGAGCGCCGCGGCGGCATCGGCCAACTCCCCTTCGCCGCGCGCGAAGCTGCCCTGACTGCGGCCAACGCCGCGAAAATTAAAGCGCAGTGCCGAGAACCCACGGCGAACGAAGGCGTGGTAAAGGGTGTAGACGACCTTGTTGTTCATCGTACCCCCGTGCTGGGGGTGCGGGTGCAGCAGCAGGGCGATGGGTGCGTTCTGCTGCTTCGAGTGGTGATAGCGACCCTCGAGCCGACCTTCCGGGCCGTTTATAATCACCTCAGGCATCGAGGGGACGACCTCTTCGTTCCGGGTCTTGGGGCCTCCCCAAGTCCCAGTGGCCCACTCGGCATTTCGACGCAAGTGTCGGCATCATCAGCCCTTTATTCTTGACCAGCCTAGTCGGAATTCCTAAATACACGCTGCCGCGAAGGTCCGGAGCGTCGCAACCGTTCCACTGGCAGCGCAGCGCAGCATCATATCACGAGTGTTTCTCATGCTCTTGAAAAACCTCCAGGAAGAGATTGATACCGTTCTGAAGCACGATCCGGCTGCAAAATCTCGGCTGGAAGTTGTGTTGTGTTATCCAGGTTTCCACTCAATATTGTTTTATCGGTTGGCGCATTGGTTCTGGCAGCGGGGGTGGTTGCTGCTAGGACGGTTCATTTCGCATTTGGGCCGGATGGTTACCGGCATCGAGGTCCATCCGGGGGCCAAAATCGGTCAGCGCCTGTTCATCGACCATGGCATGGGCGTGGTGATCGGGGAGACCGCCGAAATTGGCGATGATGTGACGCTCTACCAGGGGGTGACTTTGGGGGGCACTTCCCTCCATCAAGGCAAGCGTCATCCGACCTTGCGGGATGGCGTCATTGTCGGGTCGGGAGCGCAGATACTCGGTGGGTTCACCGTCGGTGCCGGTGCCCGCGTTGGAGCCAATGCGGTGGTGCTGACGGAGGTTCCACCCGGGATAACCGTGGTTGGAATTCCCGCCAAACCCGTGGGGGCGCCCAAGCCGGTCGAATCCGCGGGGCATGTGGACGCGTTCCTTCCGTACGGCACGCCCTGCGATGAAGTCCCTGATCCGGTGGCGCGTGCGATCAGCGGGCTCCTCGATGAGGTGCATCGGCTGCGCGCACGGGTCACGGAGGTGGAGCGCCAGGTCGAAACCGAGCGGGCGCCGCTCCCGCTGCCGATCGACAGCGGGGAGCCCGTTGAGCGCGCGCGACGAAAGAGCTAGTCGAGGACCAGCCATGAAGCTCAGTACCAAAGGCAGATACGCCGTGATGGCGATGGTGGATTTGGCGAAGCATGGCACCGGCGAGCCGATCTCGCTTGCCGAGATCGCCGAGCGGCAGGAGATATCGCTGTCGTACCTGGAACAGCTCTTCGCGAAGCTGCGCGCGGGCGGTTTGGTCAAGAGCGTGCGTGGCCCGGGCGGCGGTTATCTGCTGGCGCATGGTGCGAACGACACGCGCATTTCCGACATCATCCTGGCGGTTGACGAACCCATCCGCGCGACGCGCTGTTCGCCAGGCGCGCCGGTCGGCTGCCGCGGCAACAAGAGCCGATGTCTGACGCACGACCTTTGGGAGGAACTTGGCAATCAGATTCATTTGTTTTTGAGCTCGGTCACGCTTGCCGACGTGGTCGACGGTCGCGTGCTCGGCCGGAGCGGCGTGACGTTGAAAGAGCCGGTCCGCCTTCCTTCCGAGACCAGCGCCATCGCCGCGCAGTAGGCTTGCGGCCAGCGACCACGCCATGACCGACGCTGTCTATCTCGATTGGAATGCCACGGCCCCCATGCGGTCCGAGGTCGCGAGCGCAATAAGCTTGGCGCTCGCATGCTGTGGCAATCCTTCGTCCGTCCACCGGTGGGGACGAGCGCAGCGTCATGCGACGGAGCGCGCGCGCGCGGCGGTTGCGGCGCTGGTCGACGCACGCGCAGAGGATGTGGTCTTCACCAGCGGAGGCACCGAGGCCAACCATCTGGCGCTCCTCGGCTCCTCGCATCGAAGCGTTCTTGTCTCGGCGATCGAGCATGACTCCGTACGAGAGGCCGCGGCCGACGCCATTTCCATTCCCGTGCATTCGAGTGGCCTCGTCGATCTCAGTGCGCTGGAGCGGCTGCTGGCAGCGACCAAACCGCCGGCGCTGGTATCGCTTATGCTCGCCAACAACGAGACCGGCGTGATTCAGCCCGTGGCATCGGCGTCTGCAATCGCGCGCCGATACGGTGCATTGCTGCATTGCGACGCGATCCAGGCAGCCGGCAAGATCCCCGTTTCGCTCGATGCGCTCGGCGTCGATCTGCTTACGCTCTCGGCGCACAAGATCGGCGGCCCGCAGGGCGTGGGTGCATTGGTATTGGGTCGCGATCTCGCGTTGACGCCGCTGCTGCGCGGTGGCGGACAGGAGCGCGGACGCCGCGCCGGCACCGAGAACGTGCCGGGCATCATTGGATTCGGCGTTGCGGCCGAACTTGCTCGAGACGATCGCGACAGTGAAAAGATTGCGCGGCTTCGCGACAGGGCGGCGGCACAACTAGTCGATATCGCGCCGGCCGCGCGCGTCTTTGGTGCCGAGGCGCCGAGGCTCCCCAACACGTTCTGCATCACGATGCCCGGCATCGCAGCGGCGACGCAGGTGGTGGCGCTCGATCTCGCCGGGGTGATGGTAAGCGCTGGGGCCGCCTGCTCTTCGGGCAAGGTGCGCCCGAGCCACGTGCTCGCGGCCATGGGCGTCGATCCCGAGGAGGCGCAAAGCGCGATCCGCATCAGCCTCGGCTGGAGCACGGATGTTGCGTCGATCGAGCGGTTGGTGGACGCGTGGGGCGCGCTCTATAGGCGCACGCGCGCGGAGGCCGCATGATTCCCGCTGCGCAAAGTGAGCCGATCTACCTCGATTACCAGGCGACGACGCCGACGGACCCGCGCGTCCTTGAAGCGATGCTTCCCTGGTTCACGCAGAAGTTCGGCAATCCGGGTTCGGTAACCCATGCCTATGGCCGCGAGGCCGCGGAAGCGGTTGAAACAGCGCGCGCGCAAGTGGCGGCGCTGATCGGCGCCGAGGCGCGCGAGATCGTCTTCACCTCGGGTGCCACGGAATCGAACAATCTGGCGCTAAAGGGCGCGCTTCGCTTCGGCCGCGATGGCCGAAACGGTCTGGTGACGCTCCCGACCGAGCACAAATGCGTGCTGGAAAGCGCGCGCGCCCTCGAACGCGAGGGTTTTCGCGTGACCACTCTGCCTGTGGGCGGCGACGGGCTGTTTGAGTTGAGTGCGCTCGATCGAGCGATCGACGATCGGACAGTGCTGGTCTCGGTGATGGCGGCGCATAACGAAATCGGTGTGATCCAGCCGATCGCCGAAATCGGTGCGCTCTGCCGCGCGCGCGGCGTGCTTTTTCACAGCGATGCCGCTCAGGCCGTCGGCAAGATGCCGATCGACGTGAATGCCATGGGGATCGACCTGTTGTCGGTTTCGGGTCACAAGATCTATGGACCGAAGGGGATCGGTGCTCTTTATGTGCGGCGACGCCCGCGAGCCCGGCTGGTGCCGTTAATCGACGGCGGCGGGCAGGAGCGGGGGCTCCGCTCCGGCACTTTGCCGACGCCGCTTTGCGTCGGGCTCGGTGCCGCGGCGGCGTTGGCGCAACAGGAGATGGCCGAGGAAGCGAAGCGTCTTACCATCTGGCGCCAGCGGTTGCTGGCTGGTCTCAAGACGCGGGTGCCCGAGCTTCGTCTGAATGGCGACGCATTGCGGCGTCTGCCGGGCAATCTGAACTTATGCTTTCCCGGCGTTTCGGCGCTTGATCTGATAGCGGCCTGTCCGAGCCTGGCGCTTTCGACCGGGTCGGCCTGCACCGCGGCCGAGGTCGAACCCTCCTATGTGCTACGCGCGCTCGGCGTCTCGGATGTTCTCGCGCAAGCGAGCATCCGCATCGGCCTCGGTCGTTTCACGCGCGAGGCGGAGATACCGGAAGTGATCGAGGCACTTGCCAGTGCGGCGCGCAGCCTTGGGGTTGCGGCCGCTCGGCCAGTGGCTATATCTAAAGTGTTGGAAGCGAGGAGTCCGTGACCATGGCGCTTAAACAGGCAATGACGCTCACCGATGCCGCGGCCGCGCGAATTCAGGCGCTGATGGCGAAACGCGGGAAGCCAGCGGTCGGTATCCGCGTGGGCGTGCGCTCACGCGGCTGCTCGGGACTCACCTACACGCTGGAATACGCGGACGAGCAGGGCAAGTTCGACGAGGTGGTGCGCGACAAGGGCGTCACCGTGCTGATCGATCCGAAGGCCACCATGTTCATCATCGGAACGGAGATGGACTACGTCGAGGACAAGCTGCAGTCGGGCTTCACCTTCCGTAATCCCAACGAGAAGGGGCGTTGCGGCTGCGGCGAATCGTTCCACGTTTGAAGGCCGTGCGGCTTATTGTCGCCGGTAACACCCGCTCATGAAGCTGTTTCAGATCGAGGAGCCCGAGGGCGCGCCGCTCCAGGGCGAGGGCCCGGGTGCGGCGGTCGGCATTGATCTTGCCGGCGCGGTTGCCGTTTCCGTCGGCGGCAATGCGGAGCTGTTGCGCGGGCGCGATGGAGCAACCTGGTCCGAGCATGGCGACGCCGCGATGCTGCTGGGGTCGCTCAAGGCGCGTGCCGAGCAGGCGCTTGCGCGGCCGGTGACCCATGCGGTGATCGCCGGTGACGACATCGACGCTGCCGCGATCGATGCCGCCGCTGCGGCGATCGGCCTGACGGTGCTTCGCCTGATCCCGCGCGCGGCGGCGGCGGCTGTGGTCCACGGAGCCGATGGGCGTGCGGCGGCGGCGCTCGGCGCGGCGATGCTCGCCGAGGACCTGGCCGCGCGGCTCTCGACCGTTATTTGCTGAGCAGGAATCGACGATGCCGAAGATGATCTTCATCGAACGCAACGGGACTCGGCGTGAAGCTGACGCGCCGATCGGGCTATCGCTGCTGGAAATCGCGCATCGCAATGACATCGACCTCGAGGGCGCTTGCGAGGGTTCGCTCGCTTGCTCGACTTGTCACGTGATCGTCGATTCCGAGTGGTTCGATCTGTTGAAGGACCCGACGGAAGACGAAGAGGATATGCTCGACCTTGCCTTCGGTTTGACCCGTACGTCGCGGCTTGGCTGCCAAATTCTGATTACCGAGGAGTTGGACGGGCTCACCGTCACGCTGCCGCAGGGATCCCGCAATATGATGAGCGGCGACTGACCCCCGTGGCGCCGCAGCTCAACTCACTCGGGCTTGCGAAGCCGCCCGCCGCGACGCGGGTCGTGGCGGCGATGTCGGGGGGCGTCGATAGCTCTGTTGCTGCGGCCCTGCTCAAAGACGAGGGTTATGAGGTCGTCGGCATAACTTTGCAGCTTTACGATCATGGCGCGGCGAGTGGCCGCAAGGGTGCTTGCTGTGCGGGGCAGGATATCTATGACGCCGCGCGCGTTGCGGAGAAGCTTGGCATTCCTCACTACGTGCTCGACTACGAAAGCCGCTTTCGCGCGCAGGTGATAGACGATTTTACCGCGAGCTATGCGCGCGGCGAGACGCCGATCCCTTGCATCCGCTGCAACGAACGTATCAAGTTCCGCGATCTGCTGGCGCTAGCACGCGACCTTGGTGCCGATTCGCTCGCGACTGGGCACTATGTGCGGCGCGTTGTCGGTGGCAGCGGGCCTGAACTGCACCGGGCCTCCGACCCCGCGCGCGACCAGAGTTATTTCTTGTTCGCGACCACGCGCGCGCAGCTCGAGCTTCTGCGCTTTCCGCTCGGCGACCTTGCGAAGACGGAGACACGGCGGCTCGCGCAGCACTTTGGGCTGCCTGTTGCGGAAAAGCCCGACAGCCAGGACATCTGCTTCGTTCCTGATGGCGACTACGGCGCGCTGGTGCGGCGCTTGCGGCCCGAAGCGGCGGAGCCCGGCGAGATCGTGGACGAGCGCGGCCGCGTGCTCGGCAGGCACCAAGGCGTGGTCCACTACACCGTGGGTCAACGCAAGGGGATCGGCATCGCCGCGGCGGAGCCCCTCTATGTGGTGCGCCTCGATTCGGAGCGGCGACAGGTAGTAGTCGGGCCTCAGGCGGCTCTCGCCGTGCGTCATGTGCCGATCGGCGAGGTCAATTGGATGGGCGAAACGACACCGGTCCGCGCGCGGCCGGTCGCGGTCAAGTTGCGCTCGGCGCAGCCGCCGGTCCCGGCATCGCTGACACTCGACGAACAGGGCGCGGGCACGATCACGCTCGATGGGCCCGGATTCGGCGTGGCCCCGGGCCAAGCCTGTGTGTTCTATGAGGGAAGCCGGGTTCTCGGCGGCGGCTGGATTCTCAAAACCCCGGCGAACGCAAACCCCGCCGCGCGCGAGCCGACGCTGGTGGAATGAGGCTAGCCGCTCCCTCTCAAGAGCCACATCGCGGATCGCGCGCGGGCCGGCCGGTACTGATCGGTACTCGTTCGGTCAGTTGCGCGCGTCAGAGCGTCGAGGTGATCGTCTCGCCGGAGGATGAGTTGTTTCGACATTTTATCGGCCGCGCGGTTGGTTGGTTCGCCGCGCGGTGCGGCGTTTCCAGACAGGGCGAGTTTCTGCGATGGTGGGCGCAACGCCGGGCGGAGCGCCAAAATGCGCGCGTGCGCCAGGACACCACGGCGCAAGACCGCAGGCTCGACAAGGAGCTCGCCTTCGCAGGGCGCGCCGAATAGGTCCGGGCGAGGATCGCCGAGAACGCCTTGGCTCATCGATGCGCACCCTTGCGTTTACCGGCGCCTTGGTGCTAATTCGCGTCCCTTGCCGCGGTTGCCGTCGAGCCCCGTGGCCGGGGTTGATCACGTCAATTATCGGGAACATACGGTGGCGGGGTAGCTCAGTTGGTTAGAGCAGGGGAATCATAATCCCAAGGTCGGGGGTTCAAATCCCTCCCCCGCTACCAGGAAAATCAATATGTTATAAATGAAATCTGAGTCGCCGTAGTCGTCTCAATTGAACTAGGGTCACAGTCGGGGTCACATCGGCTGGTGCTAGGTCACGGGCATACCCGTCACCGGCGCGCACAGGTAGCTCCGAAGTCTGGGAATGCGCTGGGGAAGCCGCTCGCTCGATACGCACGTATCGCGGGGGGACGGTAATCCGCAAGGGCAGGGGCGGAGTTGCCGACCCCGGAGCCTCCGCCTAGGGTTCGTGATCCACATCAGATCGTGACAGCAGATTGATCACACGAAACGTCATCGACTGGCGGCTGACCTCGTAACGGTCTGCAAGGGAATCCGATAGTCTCGTCCGATCGAATGTCGATGCGACTGCTCTTGAGATCCGCCCTCGTGAGCCC
>DATIYT010000145.1:0-54994 GCA_035517495.1 Allostellaceae bacterium
GCTCGGCGACTTCCTGACCTTCACCGCGACGCAGACCGCGACCAACGCAGTGACCTCGATCGGCTCCATCGGCCAAGTCGGGATCGCCTTCGGCGGATCGCTGTCCGAGGCGGCGGCGAGCTCCGCGCTGTTCCAGGCGGCTGTCGCAACCCACGCGGACTCCGCCGCGTCATTGCCCTGATAGGAGGAACACATGAAGAAGTTCGTTCTTGCCCTTGCGGTGTTGCCGCTCCTTGCCGGCGTGTCGCTGGCTGGGCAGCCGCAGGCGCTCACCGACCAGCAGATGGATAAAGTCTCCGCTGGTTTCGATTTCGCGGAGATGGACATCAACAACGTCGGCGCAACCGCGGTCTTTGTAAACGAAGCTGGTCCGATTTCCTGCTCAAGCTGCTTCGTTGCGGTTACAGGCACGAAGTATCCCAGCAACGTACAGTCGTTCCAGCTCTTCGCAGCATTCGGGCCTGGTTTCTAAGCCCACGGCAATAATTGGATGAACGGGTGACGCTTCACGTTTTGGCGTGAGGCGTCACCCAAAGTAAATAGTTACGACCATCGCCCTGTAGAGCATCATGAGCCCCAAGCTCATGATGCCCAGAGGGCAGAGTGAGCACGCTAAAGTCGGCAGCGGCTCGACCTTCCGGGCGTGAGCTTGCTAGTGCGCCCGGTGCGCCTGCGCGTTTGTTTAACTTCCTCCGACGCGCGGGAAAACCCGACGGTGTGCACTCCTCCGTCAGGTGCCGGGCCGGCCCCAGCCCAGGGCCGGCCCGATGGCGGAGATGGCGATCGCCTCTTTCGCAGAAAGCATCACAGTAGCGGTGCTGATCAGGCGTACCTGGCAAGAACATCTGAACAGCGGTTTGCTTCAGGGGCTAATCATGTATTACAGGCTACATCCGGGAATCCGGTCGTCGCGATACTATGAGGAGAAAGCGCAGCATTGCATGCGCATGATAAAGAACTGTCACGACCTTAAGGCAGTGCAGAAACTGTCACGACTGGTACGAGAGTATCGGGCGACCGCAGATTCGCTTAGGCGAAAGGAAGCGAGGGTGGGGCGTTCGGCGGAAGCAAAAGAAAGGCACCGTCGACAAGGGCGCGGCTGAGCCTCGGGGAAGCGAACGCGCGGACTGCGCCGGGCGGCGCAAATCCCATTCAATGTTGCGGCTCGCTTTTGCCCGAACCTTCGCCGGCGCGTCCATCACCTGAGCTCATCGGACATCGGCGTCCGGCAACTCGAGGCCATTCGGCAGTGTAATCCAAATGACGCTCTGTTCCTCTGCGGAATGGCGCGAGACGTGCCCCTTACCGTGGGTATCCTCCACCAGCACAAAGCCGCCGGCCGGGACCCGCCGCACCGCGCCATCGCTCGTCTCGTACTCGGCAGAGCCGTCGAGCCTCACCGTGAGCACCCGCTCTGGAACCGTGTGCCAACCGACTTCGCCGATGCGCGCGGGAATTCGGGTAAAGCGGATGCGTGATGCCGGGTAATGGGCCGATAGCTCGAATGGCGCCGCGTCTGGGAAAATCGACCTCCTCGTCGTCGGGATGTCGATCTCATCGAAATGGGACTCACCATCCGGCGTGGCATAGATGCGCAGACATCTCATCGCGACCTCCAAGGAGCGGAAGCTTTGGCGAGTCCCGCGACGTCGCGCCAGAACCCAGGCCGTGTGCTCGCGCGCAACGATGGCGATCATGCGCGGGAGCTAAGGTTGATATGCAATCTCCAGCCATGCCTGAACGCCTAACCCGAGCGCTAATACGATGGGGACCAGTAAACCCAGCCATACCCTCCGCGTCAGAGGGAGCCATTGAAAATATGCCGAACTGAAAAAAGCCGCTGTCCCAATGATCCAGGCAAGTCCAAGCATTAATTCAGCCATCGTGAGATTAACGACCCCTGCCACGATCGCGGAGCCTATCATCAGCGCGACCACCAAGGCGGTCGCGCCGCCAGCAATTAATTTCCTTGGTCCCCACATGGCCGCCAGTCTGCCCATCTCCGAGCGAAGGCACAACCGCGGGATCGTGCGCTTTCAGACGCGTGGGCGATGAGGCGGCGGACGAGCAGTTCCAACGCTGTTCCTCCGGATTCGCAGATAGTCACTCGTTAGCAGTGGAGGCCGCTGTAAGGTGGACCTGTCCCTGGCCGCCGATGATGCTCGGAGCAATTGGAACGGAATGTCTCGGTGAGGGCGCCTCAGGGAGCAAATCTGCGCTCCGACGCGTGAAGGTGTTCTGGGAAAACCGCAGGTCAGGGACGCATCCCTACAAAAAATCGGCTTCGCCTTCCGGACTGTGCGAGTTCTGAAATTTTCGCCCGGCCACGAGACCAGTCTGTTTTCAGGCGCAACGCAGACTCAGAACGGACATCCATCGGAAGACCGTTCGTGACCCCAAAGCGGACATTGGTCAGGCATCTCGGCATGTCCGTGACAGCGCATCCGAGTGTCCGGTCAGACGGAATATCTGGCTAAGAACGCAAGAATAAGACTCGCGATCTCGTCGGTCTTCTCGTCCAGAGCGAAGTGGCCGGCATCGAGCAGATGAATTTCGCTGTCCGGCAGATCGCGCTTGAACGCCTCCGCACCGGGAGCGATGAACGAGGGATCGTTCCGCCCCCAGACTACCAAAACCGGGGGTTTGTGCTCACGCAACCACGCTTGCCACGCCGGATAGGACGTGACATTCGTTCGGTAGTCGTAGAGCAAATCGGCCTGGATCTCGCGCTGTCCGGGTCTGGACAGGTGGGCGTACTCGTCAGTCCATGCGTCGGGGTTATAACGTTCCGGATGCGACGTGCCGAGGGTGTGACGCTGTTCGGCCGCTGTGAGCGACACGAACGCATCGAACACTTCAGGATGCGCTTTCGGATCGGCCCAATATTGCGCAATCCCGGCCCACTTGGCGCCCAGGCCTTCCTTATAGGCGTTGGCATTCTGGATGATAAGGGCCTGCACCCGCTCGGGATGCGCTGAGGCGATGCGAAAGCCCACGGGCCCGCCATAGTCATGCAGATAGAAGCTATATTCGTTGATCTGTAGTTGTTCGAGAAGATCGCTGATCGTCTTGGCCAAATTGTCAAAGGTGTACACATACGACGATGGTGGCGGCGCCTCACTCTGTCCGAATCCTGGAAAATCCGTTGCTATCAGATGATGGCGTGTGGCGAGCAGGGGGATGAGCGTATCGAACTCGCGCGAGGAAGATGGGAACCCGTGCAGGAGCACGATCGTCGGCGCGTCCTTCGGACCAGCTTCGCGATAGAAAATTCCAACGCCATCGACCGTCGTGCGGTGATAGGTCGTTGTCGCGGACGTGGACTCTAGCGAAGGAGTTTCAGCCATTGCGATGCTCTCGCGCCTATCTTGCGCAATGCCGCAGCGTTAGACAAAGTCAACGAACAACAAGCCCCTCAAGGTCGTCAATGGACAGCAACAATTCACTCGGCCGCAATGCTCCAGGCCCCGGACTCGATCACGTGTCTATCCATTCCGGCGCTGCCGTCGCTGCCGCATCGACGCTCACGCGGATGCCAATCTTTACAGCTCGATGGCTGTGGACGTCTTTCACGGTCTGACCCAGCAGCCGAAGTTCCTCCGCCGAAGTTCTTTTATGATGCGCCGGGCTCTGCTCTCTTCGAACAGATAACCCGTTTGCCCGAATATTACTTGACCCGCGCCGAGCACCACATCCTGCGATCCGGCATGCCGGATCTGCCCGCAGTCAAACGCCGGTGGAGAAAGAAAATGAGCAAGTTCAGCGATTACGAATACAGGAAACAACCCGGGTTCGATATGAACACCTTCGAGGGCGCGAACCAGGCCATCCCGATGAAGACCCTGGTGATCTACTGCTTTGACCCCCGCGCGGCCGAAATCCCGCAGGCGATCGCCGAGTATTTTGGGGATGAGGTCTACCCGGGTGAAAACATTCTCGACAAATCTGGCAATCGGGTTGGATCCACGCGGACACTGTTTACCGCGACCAACGCGGGCGGACGCGCCGCCTTCGCCCTCGAGTCCGTGGCGGCCATGGACTATATATTCAGCGTTCAGAATGTCATTGTGGTTCACCACTCGTTCTGCGGCACGACGACTCTGACACCCGAGCTGCTCCTCGAGGAGTTCCATGATCATTATCACGCTGATATATCGACGATGTTTGATCACGATAGCCTTGCCATCATGGATTTCGAGAAGTCGATCAAGTACGATATCGAGTTGCTTCGTTCGAGCCCGGCAGTGCCGAAGCACATCAAGCTCTACGGCTTCTTCTACGAAATCAGTTCCGGCAAGCTGACCGAGGTGATGCGGGACATTCCTGCATAGATCGCGGTGTAACCCGGATTCCCCAGATAGGCGTCGCGGAGCTGACCGTAGTTCCCTTCTCGAGCTCCGACGCCAAGGGCCTCAATTCATGTTTGGCGATTGATGTCCGAAGTCTGAAATTCATCGACGAACTCTTCCGACCCACTGGCCTTGACTGCCCGCGGCCTTGATTTAACTCAACCGGTGGATTGCGAACCGGCAGTATGGCAACGCGCCTGTTGCCGGTCGGTCCGCAATCATGGACAGCACCCATTTAAACGCCCCGACGCTGCGCACGTTGAACGGCAGCGATGCCTCGCACATCTGCCGACTGAAACCCATGGGAGATCAGTCATGAAGGAAAGCGAAATCCGCGAAAGGGCATTTGCCATGCCCTTGACGAGCCCGGCCTATCCGCCTGGGCCCTATCGGTTCATCAATCGGGAATTTTTCATCGTCACCTACCGTACCGACCCTGCCAAGTTGCGCGCACTGGTGCCGGAGCCGCTTGAGCCCGACGGCGCGCTCGTCAGATACGAGTTCATCCGAATGGCGGATTCAACCGGTTTCGGCGATTATACCGAGACCGGGCAGGTGATACCCGTGAGCTTCCGAGGTCGCAAGGGCGGGTATAGCCATTGCATGTTCCTCGACGACGAGGGGCCGCTTGCCGGGGGCCGTGAGCTGTGGGGCTTTCCCAAGAAGCTTGCCAAGCCGACGCTCGACGTCGCGATTGATACCATCGTCGGGACGCTCGATTACGGGCCGGTTCGCGTCGCCACGGGGTCAATGGGATACAAGTACAAAAAGGCGGACGAGAATGCGGTGAGGGCCTCCCTCGCGGCGCCCAACTTCCTCTTGAAGATCGTCCCGCATGTCGACGGCACGCCGCGCATCTGCGAACTAGTCGAGTACTATCTTGAGGATGTCACCCTGAAAGGCGCCTGGACGGGCCCGGCGGCGCTGGAGCTCCACCCCCACGCGTTGGCGCCAGTGGCCGAGTTGCCGGTGCTCGAGGCTATTTCCGGCCTCCACATCATTGCCGACCTGACGCTCGGCCTGGGCAAGGTCGCTTACGACTATCTCAAGTGAGCTGCAGCGTAGCGAGGGACTCTGTCTTGCGCGTTGAGTCTAACGTAGTCGAAAACAGGACAACCTGCGCAGGTGTTTTCCCGTTGTTATCCCTCGCGTTAGGGTCAGCGCCATGGCCGACCAGCAACTGCACAATTTCTTTGCGACCCGTCGACGCTGCCCAGTGCGGGCGAATGAGGAATTGGCGGATGGGGTGGGATTCGAACCCACGGTGAGCTTGCACCCACGCCGGTTTTCAAGACCGGTGCCTTAAACCGCTCGGCCACCCATCCGGCGCCGGAAGAGCCGCGTTGCGCGACAGCGACTGGAATGCAATACCACGTCGCCTCGCGCAAATCCCCTTTCGATTGCCAGGCACCCCTTCGATACCCCGCGATGACACCGCTGCCGGTTTGCGTTATGTCATCGTTCCGCACGCTGCCGAGTTCCAGAGTCGCCGTAGGGGACGCCGATGAAGGGCATGATGACGCGAGAGGAATTGGCCGAACTGATCTCGCGAGACGAGATCGACACGGTGTTGGTGGTCATGACCGACATGCAGGGGCGCCTCGTGGGAAAGCGTCTCACCGGACATTTCTTTCTCGAGAGCGTCGAGCATGGGACCCACGCCTGCGATTACCTCCTGGGCGTGGACATGGAGATGGAGCCGGTGCCCGGCTTCCGCGCGACCTCGTGGGAGCGCGGGTATGGCGACTTCGCGATCAAGCCGGATCTCGCGACGCTCCGGCGCATCCCCTGGCTACCCGCGACCGCGTTGGTGCTGGGCGACGTGGTGGACCATCACGGAGCACTCGTGCCGCATGCCCCGCGCTCGATCCTGAAGCGTCAGATCGCGCGTCTCGCCGAATTGGGCTACGTCGCGAAGATGGCCTCGGAGTTGGAGTTCTATATCTTCGACGACAGCTACGACGCGGCGCGGCAGAAGGTCTATCGCGGCATCAAGCCCGCGGGCTGGTACACCGAGGATTACCACATCTTCCAAACCACCAAGGAGGAGACGCTGGCGCGGGAGATTCGCAACGGCATGGACGGCGCCGGTATTCCCGTCGAGTCTTCCAAGGGCGAGTGGAGCCCGGGCCAGGCCGAGATCAATCTCGTCTATGCAGAGGCGCTCGCGATGGCGGATCGCCACGTGATCTTCAAGAATGGCGTCAAGGAAATCGCGTTCGCTCAGGGGAAGTCCGTAACCTTCATGGCGAAGTATGCCTTCGATGCCGCGGGATCGAGCTGCCATATTCATGGCTCGCTCTGGGACCCCGCCGGCGACCGCCCGCTGTTCCACGACGGGCGGGAGCGGCACGGGATGTCGCTTTTATTCCGACGGTTCCTTGCGGGGCAACTGGCGGCGGCGAGGGATATTTCCTTTTTCCTGGCGCCCACCGTCAACTCCTACAAGCGTTATCAAGCCGCGACTTTCGCGCCGACCAAAGCGGTCTGGAGCTTCGACAATAGGACCGCCGGTTTCCGCGTGCTGGGCGAGGGGGCGGCGGCCCGCGTCGAGTGCCGGATACCGGGCGCCGACGTCAATCCCTATCTCGCCTATGCCGCGCTGCTGGCAGCGGGTCTTCACGGCGTCGAGCAGGAATTGGAATTGGCGGCGCCGTTCTCCGGCAACGCCTATGCCGACAAGGAGAGCCCCGAGGTCGCCAAAACCCTGCGCGATGCGGTCGCGGCGCTCGACCAGTCGGCGCTGTTGCGGCGCGCCTTCGGCGATGACGTGATCGATCACTATGTCCACGCGGGGCGCTGGGAGCAGGCCGAGTACGATCGCCGCATCACCGATTTCGAGCTGATCCGCTATTTCGAGCGCGGGTGAGGGAAGGATGACCGAGAAACCGCCGACCGCGAATTGGAACTATCCGACCAGCCTCCGTTTCGGGGTAGGACGCCTCGCGGAATTGCCGACGGCATGCGCGGCCGCGGGAATCGCGCGGCCCTTGCTGGTGACCGATCCCGGTCTTGCTGCTTCCCCGATGGTTAAGCGCGCGCTCGATCTCATGTCTCAAGCGGGCATGAAGCCGGGTCTGTTCTCGGCGCTGAAGCCCAATCCGGTCGCACGCAACGTCGAGGACGGCATCGGCGCTTTGCGAGCCGGGTCGCATGACGGTGTGGTCGCCATGGGCGGCGGCAGCGCGCTCGACACAGGCAAGGTGATTGCGTTCCAGGCGGGCCAGACCCGCCCGCTCTGGGATTTCGAGGACATCGGCGACTGGTGGACGCGCGCCAATGCCGATGCGATCAAGCCGGTGGTTGCTATCCCGACCACCGCCGGTACGGGTTCCGAGGTGGGCCGCGCCGGCGTCATCATCAACGAGGCCGAGCATCGCAAGTACATCATCTTCCATCCGCGCATGATGCCGCGCGTGGTGATCTCCGATCCCGAGCTGACCCGGGGATTGCCGCCGCACTTGACGGCGGCGACGGGCATGGATGCGCTCGCGCACAATCTCGAAGCCTACTGCGCGCCGTTCTACCATCCGCTTGCCGACGGCATCGCGCTCGAAGGCATGCGGCTGGTCAAGGAGTGGCTGCCGGTGGCGTTCCGCGACGGCGAAGACCTGACCGCGCGCGGCCACATGCTGTCGGCGGCGAGCATGGGTGCGACGGCGTTCCAGAAGGGGTTGGGTGCAATCCATGCCATGAGCCATCCCGTCGGCTCGATCTACGACACCCACCACGGCCTTACCAATGCCGTTGTCATGCCCTATGTGCTCGTCAAGAACCGCAGGACGATCGAGGAAAAGATGAGCCGCGTGGCGCGCTATCTGGGATTCACCGGCAGTTTCGATTCGATGCTTGCTTGGGTCCTCGATCTGCGCCGCGAGTTGCGCATCCCGCATACCCTTGCCGAGCTCGGCGTCAGCGAGGCGCGCGTTCCGGAGCTTGCGAAAATGGCCGCCGAGGATCCAAATAACGGCGGCAATCCGCCGCCGCTTTCAGCCGCCGAATACGAAACCCTGTTCGTGAACGCAATCAAGGGGCGCCTCGCGTGAGCCCGCGCGTGATCGAGGTCGTAACACGCCGGAAAGTCGTCGCAGCGGCCTTGCTCTGCGCGCTGCCCCGCGTCGCGCGTGCCGCCGATGCAAGCTTCGCCACCTGGCTCGTCGGTTTGCGCAAGGAAGCGATCGCGCAGGGCATTCACCCGCAATCGGTGGACCGTGCGCTCAAGGGCGTGCACGAGATCCCTCTGGTGATCGAGCGCGACCGCACTCAACCCGAGACGAAGTATACGCTGCAAGAATATCTGGATCGCGTGGTGACGCAGGATCGGATTGCCCGGGGCCTCGAGCGGCTGCAGGAGAATCGCGCGCTGCTGGAGCAGGTCGAGGGTCGCTATCACGTTCAGCCGCGTTTCGTCGTGGCGCTGTGGGGAATGGAAACTGATTTTGGGCGGGTCACCGGCGACTTCCCGGTGATCTCCGCGCTTGCGACCCTGGCTTATGACGGCCGGCGCAGCGAGCTGTTCCGCCGCGAGCTGATCGCGGCGATCCGTATCGTCGATCTCGGCTATATCCGTCCCGAGGAGATGCGGGGCTCTTGGGCCGGCGCCATGGGCCAATGCCAATTCATGCCGTCCAACTATCTGGAGTCGGCGGTGAGCTTCAGCGGCGACGGCCGGCGCGACATTTGGAGCCGGCGCGAGGACGTGTTGGCGTCGATCGCAAATTTCCTCATGAGACTTGGCTGGCGCGGCGATGAAACCTGGGGCAGGGAGGTGCGAGTACCGCAGGGACTCGATCCGCACCTGATCGGCAAGGAGGTGAGCCGGCCGCTCCCGGAATGGCGCCGTCTCGGCGTTCGCGCCCTCGGCGGCGGCGAGCTGCCCGGGAACGACATCGCGGCATCGCTCATCATGCCCGACGGCACCGAGGGCCGGGCATTCCTGGTCTACAGCAATTTCCGCACGCTGCTGCGCTGGAACAACTCCAGCTTCTTCGCGATCTCGATCGGCACCTTCGCCGACGCCTTGGGGTAACCATTCGCCGGCTTGTTTCCCCGTTAAAATGAAGTTATTTTGCCCCACTAATAGGCGCCGCAGCCACTGGAGCCACAATATCGTGCGGGATTTGGGTCGCTTCCTCGGATTTGCCGGGTTGGGGGTGGTGCTGGCGCTCGCGGCCTGCTCGACGCCGAAGCAGGCCAGCCGGCCGCCGGAATCTCAGGGACTCTACAAAATCGGCAAGGCCTATCAGGTCGACGGCATCTGGTATTACCCGCATCAGGATTTGAACTACGACGAGACCGGCATCGCCTCTTGGTATGGCGAGGCGTTCGACCGCAAGCACACCGCCAATGGCGAGGTCTTTGATCTGAGCGGGCTGACCGCGGCACACCACACCTTGGCGCTGCCGTCGATCGTTCAGGTGACCAATCTGGAAAATGGCCGCACGCTGACGCTCCGGGTCAATGACCGCGGGCCGTTCGCGCATGGCCGCATCATCGACGTCTCGCGCCACGCAGCGCAGCTACTCGGTTTCGAGCAACAGGGTACCGCGAAGGTGCGCGTCCGGGTGCTGATGAATGAGACCATGGAGGCACAGGCGGCGGCGCGCCATAACGGCATCGACGAACCGCAGGCGGCTCCGGTGGTGGTGGCGCAGGCTGCCCCGCGCGTCGCCGTCGATACGCAGCCGCTGAGCCCCCTGCCAGGCACCATCGCCGCCGCGCCGCCGGCGCCGTCCCGCCCCAGCGCCGCGTCGCCGCCGACCACCATAGCCGCAGCGCCACCGACCGCGCCCGTCCTGACGGGCGCCGTGACGCAGGGCGTGGCACATCCTGGCGCACAGATTTATGTGCAGGCGGGTGCCTTTGCCCAGGTCACCAATGCCAACCACGTTCGCGATCGCATCGCATCGCTCGGCGCCGTCCAGGTGTCGGGCGTGCGCGTCAACGGCGCCAATTTGTTCCGCGTGCGGCTCGGCCCTGTGGCAAGCGTGCAAGAGGCCGATCGTCTCCTGAGCCAAGTGGTTGCCGCCGGCATGAGCGGCGCCCAGATCGTGGTTGAATGAGCCGATCATATTTCGGGCGCAATCGGATGTTGAACTTGAGTCCGAAATGTAAAAGTGGGGGTGGGTCGATGATGCTGTTTGGCCGACGGAAGATTTCCCTCTTTGTCGGGCTTTGGATCGCGCTAGCCGGGGCTTCCCTGAATGCCGCGACGATCGATACCAAGGCTCGGAACGCCATCATCGTCGATTTCGACACCGGCGCGGTGATTCTGGACAAGAATGCGGACGAGCCGATGCCGCCGGCGTCGATGAGCAAGATCATGACGGCCTATCTGGTTTACGAGGCGCTAAAGAAGGGAAAGCTCTCGCTCGAGGACATGTTGCCGGTGAGCGAGAAGGCGTGGCGGACCGGGGGCTCGAAGATGTTCGTGCCTTATCCAGGGCGCGTGAAGGTCGAGGACTTGATTCGCGGCATGATCGTGCAGTCCGGCAACGACGCCTGCATCGTGCTGGCCGAGGGTCTTGCCGGCAGCGAAGAGGCGTTCGTCGAGCAGATGAACGAAAAGGCGAAGGAGCTTGGCCTCGCCAATAGTCACTTCACCAACGTGAGCGGGCTTCCGGATTCAGACGAGCACATGACCGCAAGGGATCTTGCGACTTTGGCGCGGCGCCTGATCACCGATTTCCCGGAATACTATCATTACGATGCGGAGAAGGATTTCACCTTCAACAAAATCCGGCAGGGCAACCGTAATCCGCTGCTCTACAAGGACCTGGGCGCGGACGGGCTCAAGACCGGCCACACCGAAGAGGCGGGCTACTGCTTGACCGCGTCGGCGATTCGCGATGGCCGACGCATCATCATGGTGCTGGGCGGCATGGACAAGGCCGCCACGCGTGCCCAGGAGAGCGAGCGTTTGCTCGAATGGGCTTTCCGGGAATTCGGCGACTATCGTTTGTTCAAGAAGGGCGACGTCATCGACCAAGCGGATGTATGGCTCGGCACCGACCCCAAGGTGCCCGTCACGACGACCAAAGACGTGGTCGTGACGTTGCCGCGGGCGGCGCGGCGCAGCATGAAAGTGGTCGCGCATTATGACCGCCCCGCGCGCGCGCCAGTGACTCAGGGAACGGTTGTGGGCAAGCTTGTCATCACCGCCGAGGGTGTCGACCCCGCGGAGTTCCCGCTGGTCGCCTCGCAATCGGTGCAGCAATTGGGACCGCTCGGCAGAGTCGCGGTCGCCGCGGGGTATCTGATTTGGGGCAACCGCTGACCGCCGGTCGCTTTATCTCGCTTGAAGGCGGCGAGGGCGCCGGCAAATCGACCCAGTTGCGCTTCTTGCATGAGACCCTCGACAGCGCGGGGCTCCCGGTGCTGGCGACACGAGAGCCCGGCGGCGCTCCAGGCGCCGAGGAGATCCGTAAATTGCTGGTCGAAGGCCCACCGCAACGTTGGGACGCTGAAACCGAGGTTCTTCTGATGGTTGCGGCCCGACGCTCACATTTAACAGAAACGGTCTGGCCGGCTCTTCGCGAAGGAAAATGGGTACTTTGTGATCGATTCTCAGATTCAACCTTAGCCTATCAAGGCTATGGGCGCGGTCTGCCACGAGGTTTTCTGTCTGAGCTGCATCGGTTCATCGCGGCCGACTTCAAGCCCGATCTCACCTTGATACTCGATCTCCCAGTGGAGATAGGGATTTCTCGTGCCCTTGGCCGTACCGGCCAGGAAACCCGGTTCGAGCGGATGGATTGGGCCTTTCATGAGCGCGTGCGACAGGGCTTCCTGGAGATCGCACAGGCCGAACCCCAGCGTTGCGCGGTGATCGACGCCAGTCTCGATCTCGAGAGAGTCCGCGCCGCCATCAGAGATACGGTGCGAGATCGACTCGGGGTCGCGATTTAAGCCGCCTTTTGGCAGAGCGCAGAAAGCGCCAGGAGGAGGAGCAACGTGCCCAATAGCAGAGGCAAACCTGACGAGCGGAGAAGCCGCAAATGTCATCACGGAATACAACAACGGAGCGCTCACGAGCACTCTCAGCGCTCCTAAACGCCCTAGAGGAGCTGCGTAATGAGAATTGCGAGGCAGGCGAAGGCGGCGAATTGTCCGTCAACGCTCTAATCGCGTTCCTATACGCCGCTCAACATAATGGTGAGTGGCGTCCCACTGATATTGCCAAGCACATGAGCCTGTCGTTGACTACGCCCGCGCGCTGGCTCCAGGCAATGGAGGAATGGGGTGCGATGAGGGGAGGAAGCAAAAAGCGCGGCTTTCACTTTCTCCAAAATGCGCGTGATCCGTCGTCAGACAGCCGCAGCAAGGTGCTTCAACTTACGCCAGACGGGACTGGTTTCGTCAATCGAATGCTAAACCACCTTGTTCGCTTAACGACCTAAAGACTGAGTTATGAGCGAAGACGACGAACGGGAGGAGGAAACGGGCGAGGGCGAGCCCGCCGAGATACCTTCGCCCCGCGAGAATTCGCTGCTGCTTGGGCACGAGGCGGCGGAAGCAACTCTGCTCCAGTTTTCGGCCGCCGACCGGCTGCCGCACGGCTTGCTAATTGCGGGTCCACACGGCATCGGCAAAGCGACGCTCGCCTTTCGCTTCGCTCGGTTCCTGCTGGCACAAGTCGGGGAACCTCCGGGCGGCTCGCTCTTCGCGCCTGCCGCTCCCACGACGCTGGGGATGCCGCCGGAAGATCCGGTGTTTCGCCGCATTGCCAGCGGCGGGCATGCGGATTTGCTGGTCGTGGAGCGCGGCATCAACCCAAAGAACAAACGCGCGCGCACCGAGATCGTCGTCGACGACGTACGCACCATCGCGCGGTTCCTGCGCCTGACGCCGGCCGAAGGCGGCTGGCGGATCGTCATCATCGATACTGCCGACGAAATGAACCGCAACGCCGCCAACGCCGTGCTGAAGATTCTGGAGGAGCCGCCGCGGCGAGCGCTATTGATTCTGATTAGCGACAATCCCGGCCGGCTGCTGCCGACGATCCGTTCCCGTTGTCGTCGCGTGACCTTGCGGCCGCTGCCGGAGACCGTGGTTGCGCGCTTGATCGAGCGCTACCGCCCCGACCTCAAGCCGTCGGATCGCGACGCGCTTGTGGCGCTGGCGCCAGGCAGCATCGGCCATGCTCTCGAGCTGGCGGAGCAGGGCGGCATCGCGCTCCATCGGCAGCTCCTTGAGCTGTTGGCGGCGCTCCCCAACCTTGATGGACTGAAGCTGCACAGCTTCGCCGAGAAGGCGGGACGTTGGGGCAATGACGACGGCTTTCGTGCCGTTGCGGAGCTGCTGCCGGCGACCTTGGCGCGCGCGATCACCGAAGCGGCGGGAGGCGGCGAGGGCAATCTGGCGGAGAAGCTGCGTGGGCGCGGCCTTGATCGATGGGTAGAGGTATGGGAAAAGATCAATCACCTCTTCGCCCTGGCGGACGTCGTCAACCTCGACCGCAAGCAGGTCGTGTTGAACGCCTTTTTCGCGCTCGAAGAGGCCGCGCGCTGAGCCGCTGGGCTTCGCGTGCCAGGAGCCGCAGCAGGAGGATTGATGGCCGGCGAGCCTTATTATGTGACGACGCCGATCTTCTACGTCAACGATGCCCCGCACATCGGTCATGCCTACGCGATGGTGGCGTGCGATGTGTTGGCGCGCTTCATGCGGCTCGACGGCGGGCGCGTGAAGTTCCTCACGGGGACGGACGAGCATGGGCAAAAGGTCGACAAGTCGGCGCGCGCCGCTGGTCTCGCTCCGCAGGCCTTTTGCGATCGGGTGTCGGAGAACTTCCGCACCACGACGCAGCTGATGAACATCAGCAACGACGACTTCATCCGAACCACGGAGCCACGTCACATCAAGGCGTCGCAAGCGATCTGGCGCGCGATCGGCGCGGGCAAGTCGCCGGCGGGTAATCCGAACATCTATCTCGGCAAGTACGCCGGATGGTATGCCGTGCGCGACGAGGCGTTCTATGGCGAGGACGAGCTGACGACCGGCGCCGACGGGATCAAACGAGCACCGTCCGGAGCCGAGGTGGAATGGGTCGAGGAGCCCAGCTATTTCTTCCGGCTTTCCGAATGGAAGGGCTGGCTGCTCGACTATTACGCGAAGCATCCGGACTTCATCGCTCCGCAATCGCGCCGCAACGAGGTGGTGAGCTTCGTGAGCGGCGATCTGCGCGATCTCTCGATCTCGCGCACCAGCTTTGCCTGGGGCGTGCCCGTACCGGATGACCCGAAGCACGTGATGTACGTCTGGCTCGATGCGCTCACCAACTACATCACGGCGGTCGGCTACCCCGACACGGAGAACGCCGAATTCAAGACCTTCTGGCCTGCCTCGCTGCACATGGTGGGCAAGGACATCATCCGATTCCACTGCGTCTACTGGCCGGCGTTTCTCAAAGCCGCCGGCCTCGAGCTGCCGAAGCGGGTTTTCGGCACGGGCTGGTGGACCGTTGAGGGCGAGAAGATGTCGAAGAGTCTCGGCAACGCCATCGCGCCGCAGACCCTGATCGACCGCTACGGCGTCGATGCGCTCCGCTACTTCATGCTGCGCGAATTGCCGTTCGGCAATGACGGCGATTTCTCGCACCGTGCGGTGGTGAACCGCATGAATGCCGACCTTGCCAACGGCATCGGCAACCTGGCGCAGCGGGTGCTGAGCTTCATTCACAAGAACGCCGGTGCGAAGGTGCCGTCGCCGGGCCCGTTCAAGGACCGGGATCAAGCGCTTTTGTCGGCCGCGGCGGGTCTTGCGGACGCGGTGCGCCCGTGTTTCACCGAGCAGCGCTTTCATCAGGCGCTCGAATTGATCTGGGACGTGATCACCAGCGCCGATCGGTATGTGGATGCCGAAGCGCCGTGGACGCTCCGCAAGACCGATCCGGCGCGCATGGCGACGGTCTTGTTCACGCTGGCCGAGACCATCCGGCATCTGGCGATCCTGTTACAACCCTTTGTGCCGGCATCGGCGGGGCGGCTGCTGGACCAATTGGCGGTGCCGACGGACAAGCGCGACATCGCGGCCTTACGCAGCTCTCGGCTCACGCCGGGAACGCCGCTGCCGGCGCCCCAGGGCATCTTTCCGCGCTACGTTGAACAGGCCCAACCCGCGTAAGACCGATGCTCGTCGACAGCCATTGCCACCTGGATTTTCTGGAGTCGGCTGCGGAGCGCGCCGAGGTCATCGCCCGTGCGCGCCGGGCAGGGGTCGGGGCCATGGTCACCATCGGCACCAAGATCACGGAGTTTCCGCTCGTGCTGGCGATCGCGGAATCGGACCCGGACATCTGGTGCTCGGTCGGTATACATCCGCACGAGGCGGCCGCCGAACCGGAGACGACAGCGGAGACACTGGCGCGGCTCGCGGACCATCCCAAGGTCGTCGGCATCGGCGAGACGGGGCTCGATTTCTACTACGAGCACAGTCCTCGGCTCCGGCAGGCAGAGGTTTTCCGGGCGCACTGCCAAGCGGCGCGCGCAACCGGATTGCCGCTCATCGTCCACACCCGCGATGCCGATGGCGAGACCGCAGAGATTTTGGGGGAAGAATGCGCCAAGGGACCACTCACCGGGGTCATCCATTGCTTTAGCAGTGGAGCACAACTAGCTGATAAAGCGTTGAGTCTTGGATTCTACATCTCGCTCTCGGGCATCGTCACCTTCAAGAATGCCGAAGTGCTTCGGGAGATCGTGCGCGGCTTGCCCAAGGAGCGCATTCTCGTCGAGACGGATGCCCCCTATTTGGCGCCGGTGCCGCTTCGAGGGAAACGCAACGAACCCGCCTATGTTGTTCATACGGCAGCTCAGGTAGCTCGTTTAAGAGATTGGTCTGACGAGGAATTAGCCGAGATCACAACGACTAATTTCTATCGGCTCTTCGCCAAGGCGAAAACGCCCCTGGCCCAGTCATGAGGATAACGATCTTGGGCTGTGGTCCCTCCGGCGGCGTGCCGCTTATTGGCGGCGACTGGGGTGCCTGTGACCCCGCCAACCCCCGCAATCGCCGCCGGCGCGCTTCAATTCTGCTGGAGGAGGGTGCCAGCACGCTTTTGGTCGATACTTCGCCGGACATGCGGACGCAGCTCCTGGATGCCGGCATCGGACGGGTCGATGCGATCCTCTATACCCACGCCCATGCCGACCATACCCACGGCATCGACGAGATTCGCAGCCTTAACCGCGCCAGCCGGCACGCGCTGCCGATCTATGGCTCCGCTGAAACACTTGCGGAAATCCGCAGGCGCTTTGGCTACATCTTCGCGCCGGTCAACCCGCTCTACGCTGCGGTTTTTTACAAGCCGGCCTTGGAGCCGCACGTTATCTCCGGACCATTCAAGGCCGCGGGAATCCCGGTCACGCCGTTCGTCCAGGATCATGGCTCCGTCACGTCGTTGGGCTTTCGCGTTGGGGGGGTCGCATACTCGACCGACCTGGTGCGCCTTAATGATGCGGGGTTCGCCGCGCTGGAGGGGGTCGATACTTGGATCGTCGACTGCTATCGACGTGAGCCGCATCCGACGCACACGCATCTGGCCCAAACGCTCGAGTGGATCGCCCGAGTCCGGCCGCGCCGCGCGTTCCTCACGCATATGGATGGCGTGCTCGATTACGAGACGCTGCGGCGCGAACTGCCGCCGGGCATAGAGCCGGCCTACGATGGGCTGCAAATCGAGGTTTGATGCGGGTTTTGCTCGGGTTTCCGCCGTATTGCCCATAACATACATTATGCGACATTTGCATGTTTGCATCGAGGCGAACTGTCGTAACCCGATTGCCTCACCCCTCCTGGCGGCTGCGCCGATAGGCCCTGACCTCGGGGTACGGGTGAACCCAGCCGATGCGATGCTGGATCCAGAGCTGATCGACGGGCTTTGCGATCAGATCGGGTTCGTCCAGGGTGCCGAGGAATACGTCCAGCTCAGCCGCGCCGTCTCTGCGCCAAGTCAGCGGCGACCCACAGTCGCGGCAGAATTGGCGTGTAGCAAAGTCCGAGACACGGATCGCGCCGGGATTTCCCTGCAGCAGCTCGAAGCGATCGAGCTTATAGGTGGGAAAAACCGCCATCGGGCTGCCGGTCTGGCGCCGGCATTGGGTACAGTAGCAAATCCCGACATGGAACGGTTCGCCGGTGACGCGGTACCGGATCGCGCCGCAGAGGCATCCTCCCAGATACTGGCGGTCGGTCGCCATGATCCACCTCTTCTGTTGCCAACGCCGCGCACGAGCTGATTATTGCAGCACTGTCTGCGTTCGCTGCGACATTTTCGAGGTTCACCCGAAATGAACGACGCTCCCGATCTCGCTCGCCTGATCGATATCATGGCAAGGCTGCGCGACCCCATTACGGGCTGTCCGTGGGACCGCGAGCAAAGCTTTGCCACCATCGCACCCTATACGATCGAGGAAGCCTACGAAGTGGCCGAGGCGGCGGAACGGGGCGAGCCGCAGGCACTCAAGGAAGAACTCGGGGACCTGCTGCTCCAGGTGGTCTTTCACGCGCGGATGGCCGAGGAGGCGCGGCAATTCTCGTTCAACGACGTGGCGCGCGCCATCGCCGACAAGATGGTGCGGCGTCACCCGCATGTGTTCGCGGGCGCGGAAATCGCGGACGCCGGGGCGCAGACTTTGGCGTGGGAGGATCAGAAGTCGGAGGAGCGGCGGACAAAAGCGATCGCGGAAGGCCGCGCCCCGAGCGCCCTCGACGGGATCGGAACCGGCCTTCCCGCCCTCACCCGCGCCGAGAAGTTGCAGAGACGCGCGGCGCGCGTGGGGTTCGATTGGCCGACGCTCCAGCCGGTGCTGGCGAAAATCGAAGAGGAGATCGGCGAGCTCCGGCGGGAGATCGATGGCTCGGCGGCTCCGGAGCGCCTCGCCGATGAGTTGGGCGATCTGCTCTTTGCCGTGGTCAATCTCGGCCGTCACCTCGGCGCCGATCCGGAACAGGCTCTCCGACACGCCAACCGAAAATTCGAACGCCGCTTCCGCGCCGTCGAGGCCAGTCTCGCTGATGACGGAAAGTCACCCGCCGAAAGCACCCTCGATGAAATGGAAGCGGCATGGCAACGCGTCAAGGCGAAGGAATAGCCTCGCCTTGAGGGATGCTGGCGTGGCGCCTACGGCTTCTGCAGTAGATGGATCAGCGCCGAGGTGTCCCAGCGTCTGCCGCCGCGTTCCTGGACCCGCGCGTAGAATTGATCGACCAGCGCCGAGACCGGGAGCGACGCACCGTTGCGCCGCGCCTCCGCGAAGCAGATCGAGAGGTCCTTGCGCATCCAATCGATCGCGAAGCCGAAGTCGAACTTGCCTTCGAGCATGGTGGTGCCACGGTTCTCCATCTGCCAGGACTGCGCGGCCCCCTTGGAGATAACGTCGATCACCCTCTTGCCGTCGAGCCCGGCGCGAACCGCGAAATTGAGACCCTCGGAGAGCGCCTGCACCAGCCCAGCGATGCAAATCTGGTTCACCATCTTGGTGAGCTGCCCGCTGCCGGAGGGGCCCATGAGCGTGACCGCTCGCCCATAATGCGCCATCACCGGCTCGGCGATTTTGAACGGCGCGGGATCGCCGCCGACCATGATCGTGAGCTTGCCGTTCTGCGCCCCGGCCTGCCCGCCCGACACCGGTGCGTCGAGCACCGCGATCCCCTTCCCCACTCCGATCTTGTGCAACTCGCGCGCGATCTCCGCCGAGGCCGTGGTGTGGTCCGCGAAGATGGCGCCCTTCTTCATGCCGGCGAAAGCGCCCTGGGCGCCAGTCGCGACCTCGCGCACGTCGTTGTCGTTCCCGACGCACATGAGCACGATATCGCAGTCGCGCGCCGCCTCGGCCGCCGTCTCGCGGAAGCTGCCGCCATATTCCGAAGCCCAAGCCTTGGCTTTCGCGGTGGTGCGGTTGTAGACGGTGACGTCGTGGCCGCTCTTCTTGAGATGCCCCGCCATCGGGTAGCCCATGACGCCCAAGCCCAGGAATGCCAGCTTCATCGCGCTCCTCCGATCTGATGGCGCGCTAGACTAAAGCGTTTGCCGCGCGATTTGGAGGGCTTCTTTGCGGCCCGATCAGCGCCGATGCGCGAGCGCGAGCCCGACACCGGCCGCCATCAACATGCCGCCGGAAAGCCGGTTGCGGAGCTTGCCGCGCGTCGCCAAGAGCCCGCGCGCGCGCCCCGCGAGAATGGCCCAGAGTCCATCCCAGAACATCGCCAGCGCCAAAAAGGTCAGCGACAGAACGATGACCTGCGTTTCCGGGTTCCTCTCGAGGGTAATGAACTGCGGAAAGAAGGCGCCGTAGAACAGCAGCGTCTTGGGGTTCGAGAGCGACACCAGGAAGCCCCGCGTGACGATGGCACGCGCGGATTTCGGCTGCGGCTTTATCTTGGTGAGATCGACCGGCGGCGCGAGCCATTGGCGGGCGCCCAAATAGATCAGATAGGCGACGCCAAGCCAGCGCACCCATTCGAAAGACTCCGCAACAAAGCCCAGGAGCGCGGTCATACCGAGCGCGGTCAGGATAAGCTGCGGCACCATCGCGGTGCTGGTGCCCGCCACGGTCATGAGCCCGAAGCGGGTGCCATAGGCGACGCTGTTGGCGACGATGAGCGCGACATTGGGGCCCGGGATCAGCATCAGGATCGTGGTCGCCAGGATGAAGCCGAGGTAGAGGTCGAGATCGATCATGTGCAATTCCCGAGTTGCTACCGGCGAGAAAATCACGGGGAAACCGCCCCCTGTCAATGGAACAACATCTACCCTGTGGGCGCCAGCTCCTGGATCAACGCCCGAAGCGCCTCCCAGCTCGCGCGGTCGGGCGCAAGCAGGAGGGAGGCGTGGATGTCGCCGGCTCTGTACGGCTGATCGTCCAGATAGGCCGCATAGCCGCCGGCCTCGCGAACGATCAGTTCGCCGGGTGCGTGATCCCAGGGAAAGAGACGGCGGTAGAGCGCAAAATGAATTTCGCCGGTCACGAGCCGAAGATACTCGTGCGCGGCACAACGCAGGTAGGCGCCGGCGCCGATGCGGCCCTTGAGCTTCCGCGCGGTCATGCCGCCGAGGCGGCCGACCATTTCGGCGATGGGCGGCGGTGGCGCGATATGGAGTCGAATGCCGTTGAGGCTCGCGCCCGCACCTTTCTCCGCCAGTGCCATGCGGTCGGCGATCGGATCATAGATCCATGCGCATAGGGTCTCGCGGTTTTCAACCAGCGCCACCATGGTCGCAAAGACCGGGCTTCCCTCGCTGAAATTCTGGGTGCCATCGATGGGGTCGACCACCCAGACCGGTGCCTCGCCCCAGAGCGCATCGAGGCGCGAGGGTTCGGCCGCCACTCCTTCTTCCCCCACGACGATCGAGCCTCGCAAAATATCGGACAGCCCGGCGCCCAGTCGCCGCTCTGCTCCCTCATCTGCCACCGTGACGAGTTGGCCCGGTTGCTTTTCTCGGATATCGCCCTCGGCGAGATGGCGAAACCGCGGCAGAATCTCCGCGGCGGCGACTTCGCGGATGAGCGCCTCGACGCGCGTCAGATCGGCCCGCATGGAGCTACTGCACTGTTTGCCGGCTGCGGAAGCGTCCGAGATCGGCTTCAGCGAGGCGCACGGAGAAATGGGCACGCTCATCGTCGTCGTGGCGGCGCACGACGTCGCCATGGCGGTAGATCCAGGCGATACTGGCTCCGTCGCTGAGCGGTATGTCGAGGTCGATGAGACGACGCCCGCCGTCGAGGCGGTCGTCGATCAGCACGAGCAGCCGGTCGGTCCCCTCACCCGTCGCCGCCGAGACTGGCACCGCATCGCGATTGCGGCCCGTTCGATTGATCAGCGCGGCGCGGGTCTCGGGGTCGAGCAGGTCGATCTTGTTGAGCGCCTCCACCAGGCCTTGCTCGACCTGTGCTCCAAGCCCCAGCTCGGTTAGCACGCTCTGCACGTCGTTGCGCTGTGCCTCGGTGTCGGGATGGTGGATGTCGCGCACGTGGACGATGAGATCGGCCTCGGTGACCTCTTCCAGCGTCGCGCGGAACGCTGCGACCAGTTGGTGCGGCAGTTCCGAGATGAATCCCACGGTATCCGAGAGAATTGCGGTTCGGCCGGACGGCAGTGGGAGCCGTCGCAGCGTCGGATCGAGCGTCGCGAACAGCATATCTTCGGCGCGAACCGCCGCTTGAGTGAGCCGATTGAACAGCGTCGACTTTCCGGCATTCGTGTAGCCCACGAGCGCAACCACGGGATGCGGCACGCGCTTCCTCGCGTTGCGATGCAGCGCACGCGTCCGCCGCGTGTCTTCGAGCTCCCTCTTGATCCGGGCGATCCGCTCGCCGATGAGGCGGCGGTCGATTTCAAGCTGGCTCTCGCCGGGCCCGCCGAGAAAACCGAACCCGCCGCGCTGGCGCTCAAGGTGCGTCCAGGATCGCACCAGCCTTGAGCGCTGATAGGTGAGCGAGGCCAGTTCCACCTGAAGCCGACCCTCATGCGTACGGGCACGCGCGCCGAAAATCTCGAGGATCAAGCCGGTTCGATCGATGACCTTGCAGTTCCAGGCCCTCTCGAGATTGCGCTGCTGCACCGGGCTCACCGTCGCGTCGATCACGGCGACAGCGATGTGCAATTCCGCAATGATTCTACCGAGGGTCTCGACGCTACCGCTGCCGATGAGGGTCGCGGGCTTCGGCCGGGCGAGCGGGACCAGCGCTGCGTGCGCGACGTCGAGGTCGATCGCTGCCGCAAGCGCAACCGATTCATCGAGGCGGGCGTCCGGACTGCGCACGTCTTCGTCCGGCTGTCGCGACGGCGGACGCTTCAGTGTGGGGTGTATGACTAAGGCGCGACCATTGGATCGCGCGGTTTCCGTCGGCGCCGACGCCATCAGCTTATTGTTCTTCGCCTTCCTTCGCCCCCTCGAAGAGCTGGACCGGCTGCGCTGGCATCACGGTAGATATCGCGTGCTTGTACACTAGCTGAGAGTGTGCGTCACGCCTCAGCAACACGCAGAAATTATCGAACCAAGTGATGATCCCCTGCAGTTTCACGCCATTCACGAGGAACACTGTAACCGGTGTTTTGTTCTTACGTACATGGTTCAAAAACACATCCTGAACGTTTTGCGACTTTTCTGAGGACATGGGGAGACCCCTTATTCTTGGAGCCGCTCTCTCGGCTCATCTCAGCCCGTCTGGCGTCGGGCGGGCATCGCCCAGCGCCCCGGCAACCCATAACAAGATTGGGCGCCGCAGCAAAATCACAAGCCCCTCAGTTCCCTAAGCAGGCTCGCACAATCGGAAAAGTAGAATTGAGCCATGGTCTTCGCTTGATCGGTGCCGGTAGCATCCGGAGGCGCCAACAGCACCGGAACCGCGCCCGCGCCCAGCGCGCATTCCATGTCGAGGACGGTGTCGCCGATCATCCAGGCGGCGCCGGGCGCGATACCGCTGCCTTCGAGCGCGCAATGCACCGGCGCCGGATCCGGCTTGTCCGCCGACGCATCCCCAGCTCCAATCAAACGGCGAAAATGCCGTGTCCAATCGAGATGCTCGGCTTCGCGGCGCAGGATGTGGCCGGTCTTGTTGCTTACCACCGCAAGATAGAAGCCAGCCTCGGCGGCACCGACGATCAGCCCATCCGCACCCGGGATCGCGCGGAGGCGGTCCAAATGAATGGCGGTAAATGTGTCGAGGTAGAGCCTGCTCGCCTCTTTCCAGCGTGCACCGAAGAGCTTTGGAAAGGCATCCCTTAGCGAATGGCGTACCCTTTCCTTGGTTGTTTCGAGGGTCCAGGGCTCCTTTCCCATCGCCTCGAAGGTCACGACAAGCGCTTCGTGAATGACGCCCCAGCTATCGACCAGCGTATTGTCCCAGTCGAACAGCAGCGCCCGCGGGCGCGCGTTCACCGATCCTGGCCCCCCGCAGCCGCATAGCGCTCATAGACCTGCCGCAACTTGCGTGCCATCGGGCCCGGCTTTCCGTCGGCGATCGGCGCGCCGTCGAGCCGCACGACCGGCGTTACCGCCGAGGTGGTGCTGGTCAGAAAAGCCTCGCGCGCGGCCTTGGCTTCGCCGACGCTGAAGGTGCGTTCGACGAGCCGCAAACCTTCGCTCTCGATCAGGCGGAGGACGCCCAGTCGGGTGACGCCGTTCAGGATCGCGTGCCCGGCTTCCCGGGTGATCACCTCACCCGCTTTGGTGACGATCCATGCGTTGGTGGATGTGCCTTCGGTCACCATTCCGTCGCGGTCGACCTGCCACGCTTCATAAGCGCCGGCCTCGCGCGCGCGTTGCTTGCCGAGAACGTTCGGCAGCAGCGAGACCGATTTGATGTCGCAACGCGCCCAGCGGATGTCGGGAATGGTGATCACCGAGACACCTTCCTCGGTGGTCTTGGGGTTGTGCGGCCGGGAGCGCCTTGCCGTCATGACCACCTGCGTCGTCGCGTGCTTGGGAAAGGCGTGATCGCGCGGTGCGACGCCGCGCGTCATCTGAATGTAGATGATGCCGTCGTCGACGCGGTTGCGGCGGATGACCTCGCGCATCACCGTCTTGAGCGCGCGTTCCTGCATCGGCTCGGCGATCTCCAGCTCGCGTAGCGATCGGCTCAAGCGCTTGAGATGCAGACCTTCGTCGACCATGAGACCGCGCTCGACCGCAATCACTTCGTAGACGCCGTCGGCGAATTGGTATCCGCGGTCCTCGATATGAACCGAGGCTGCGTTGTGCGGCAGGTACCGGCCATTCACATAGGCGACGCGAGACATCAATCCTCCTGACCGCGGCCTCGGACGCCGCTCATGTCTCGAGCTTGACCATGCGCTCGCCGTTGACCAGTCCCAGCGATTTAAGCTTGCGATGCAGCGCCGATCGTTCCATGCCAATGAACGCCGCGGTGCGCGAGATATTGCCGCCAAAACGCGTGACTTGCGCCAGGAGATACTCGCGCTCGAACACCTCGCGCGCCTCGCGCAGCGGCAGGCTCATGACCTCGCCGCCCTTATCCCACCGCAACACCGCGGGAGCGTCGGAGCCGATCTCGACCGGCAGCATCTCGGCGCGCACCGGCTCTCGCGTATCGCCGGGCGCCATGATCAGCAGCCAGTCGACGAGATTCCTGAGTTGGCGCACATTGCCCGGCCAGTCATAGGCCTGCAGAGCGGCCAGAGCGTCGTCGCCGATCTCTCGTGGCTGCAGGCGCGCCGCCTCCGCGGCCCGCTGCATGAAGTGCCACGCCAATACCGGGATATCCTCGCGCCGGTCGCGCAGCGCCGGGATGCGGAGCGGCACAACCGCCAGGCGGTAATACAAATCCTCGCGGAAGCGGCCGGTCGCGATCTCCTCCTGGAGATCGCGATTGGTGGCGGCGATCACGCGCACATCGACCTCCATCCGGCTTCCGCCGACGCGCTCGAACGTCTGTTCCTGCAGCCCGCGCACGATTTTGGCCTGTGTCTCGATCGGCATGTCCGCGACTTCGTCCAGAAACAGCGTTCCGCCATGCGCTGATTCAACGGTACCGATGATGCGCGGACTCTCGGGACCGTCGTGGCCGGCGGCGGCGCCGAACAATTCGATCTCCAGCCGCTGCGGCGCCAGGTTCGCGCAGTTGACCACCACAAACGGACCCTGGGCGCGGCGCGAGCGTCGATGCAGCAGCCGCGCCGCGACCTCCTTGCCGGTTCCGGGCGCTCCCGAGATCAGCACGCGGCTGCCGGTCGGTGCGACCTTTTCGATCTGCTGGCGCAATTGGTTGATCGCGTGCGATATGCCGACAAGGTCCTGCTCACCGCCCGCGCGCAGACGTAGCTCCTCGTTTTCACGCCTCAGCCGCGCCGCTTCGATCGCGCGCTCGATCACCAGCAGCAGGCGATCGGCCTTGAAGGGCTTTTCAATGAAATCGTAAGCGCCCATCTTGATGGCGGCGACGGCGGTCTCGATGGTGCCGTGTCCGCTGATCATCACCACCGGCAGACTAGGCGCCTCCTGGCGCACCAATTTCAGAATGTCGATGCCGTCGAGCGTGCTGCCTTGCAGCCAGATGTCGAGAATGAGCAGGGTCGGCAGCCGCGTGCGGATTGCCGCCAGCGCTTCGGCGCTGTTGGCGGCCTGCCGGGTTTCGTAACCCTCATCCTCGAGGACGCCGGAGATCAGCATCCGGATATCGGCCTCGTCGTCGACAACGACTATGTCATGCGCCATGCGGAACCTTTTACGCCACTACCGGCTCGGCGGTCACCTGATCTCCGTCACGCACGGGCTCGCCCGCCGGGAATACCAGCGAAACACGCGCGCCTCCCCCTTCGCGGTCCTCGAGGATGAGTTCGCCTCGATGCTCCTCCATGACCTTCTTGACGATGGCAAGTCCGAGTCCG
This sequence comes from Allostellaceae bacterium, assembly GCA_035517495.1. Classification (GTDB taxonomy): domain Bacteria; phylum Pseudomonadota; class Alphaproteobacteria; order ATCC43930; family CGMCC-115725; genus DASZHJ01. Next base: position 25,698 of record DATIYT010000145.1, read on the forward strand.
GTGCCCTTCGCCCGAGTCGTCACATAAGGCTCGGTCAGCCTCTCGCGTCCCTCGCTCGGCAGTCCCTTGCCGTTGTCCTCGACACAAACCGTCACCTTGCGCTCGCCCACGGTAAGTCGTACCCAGATCCGTCCGGGCTCGGCGCCGGTCGGGCGACCCTGAATCGACTCGACGGCATTCTTGAGCAGGTTGACCAGCGCCTGCGTCACCTGGCGCGCGTCGCAGGCAATTCGCACCGGATGGTTCGGCAGGTCGGTCTCAAAGCGGATGTCCGGAGCGGCGGTACGCTGGAGGAATACGGCTTGCCGAGTGATCTCGATCAGGTCCTCGACCTTGATCATGGCCGCCGGCATGCGCGCGAAGGACGAGAATTCGTCGACCATCCGTCCGATATCTCCGACGTGGCGGATGATGGTATCGGTGCAGATGGCGAAGGTGTCCCGATCGCTCTGAATCTCGCGCAGGTACTTGCGCTTGAGACGCTCGGCGGAGAGCTGGATCGGCGTCAACGGATTCTTGATCTCGTGAGCGATGCGGCGGGCCACGTCGGCCCATGCCGCCTTGCGTTGCGCCGAAAGCAATTCCGTCACGTCGTCGAAAGTGAGGACATAGCCCCGAATTTCACCATCGACCCGTTCGGCCGCGACCCGAACGTGCAGAATGTCGGAGCGGCCTTCCCGCCCGATCTCGATCTGCGCCTGGGCGAGCCGATCGGGGCGGCGCGCCGCTTCCTCGACCAGCGGCTGCATTTCCGGCACCACTCGGCCCAGCTCCTCGCCGATATGGGCGTCGAGATCAACCCCCAAGAGCACCGAGGCCGAGCGGTTCGGCAGATGAATACGTCCACGGCCGTCGAGCCCGATAACCCCCGCGGAAACGCCGGAAAGCACCGCCTCGGTGAAGCGCCGCCGCTCGTCGAGCTGGCGGTTCGCTTCGATCAGCTCGCGCTGCTGCGTCTCGATCTGCACGGCCATTCGGTTGAATGAGCGCGAGAGATTGCCGAATTCCTCGTCGCCCTCCCCCTCCGCGACGCGCGCGGAGAGGTCGCCGCCGCGCACCCGCTCGGCCGCGGTGGCAAGCGCGCTGATCGGACGCGCGAGCCGGGCCGCATAAGTGAGGCCAGCCCAGACGGCCGCGAGCAGGATCAGCAGGGCCACGACCAGGAAAATCAGGGCAAAGGTGATTTGGTAGACGGATCGCAGACCCTCGAGACGCTGATACTGCTCGACCGCGCGCTGCGTCTGCTGCACGCGATTGATCACCAGCGGATCTACCAGCCGCCCAACGTAGAGATAGGTGTTACCGAGTTGAGGCAGCCGCACCAGCGCGCGCACGTGGGTTTCGTTGTTGCTGGTGAGGACCGCGACGTCGCCGTCATTGGCCTGCTTGATCGCCCAATCGGGTGGACGATCCAGCATCAACGTAAAGGTGAGCTTGCTGCGCGCGAGAATCTGGCCACTGGCGTCGAACACAAGGGCTTCCGAGAGATTGCGCAGCGAAGCCTGCAGATCGAGATCCTCCGAGAGGTTCTGCGGATTGCTCATCAGGATTGGCGCATCGTGACTGAGATCGGTCGCGACTTTGAGTATGTCGCCGCGGATCGCGTCCTGATGCTCGTGCAAATAAATTTCCGCGACCTTCTGCGATTCCGAAAGCGCGGTTCCGACGCGATCGCTGAACCAGTACTGCACAAGGAAATTGAAGAAGATGTAGGACGACACCGCCAGAATGATGGTCGGCGTGACGGCGATGAAGCTGAACAGCACGACCAGGCGCACATGCAGCCGAGAGCCCGCATGGCCGCGCCGCCGCTCGGCCCAGACATGCACCAGCCGCTGAGCGATGACGGCGCCCAAAGCCAGTAGCAGCACCAGGTCGAGATTGAGGAAGAACAAGACGGCGTTCGGCCTGCCGGCGAAGGGCTGCCACCCCGTCAGCGCGGCATACGTGCCGCACACCGACGCGAGCGCCGCGAGCGTCAATGCAACCGCAAGCTTGCGTCCGAGCCCCACTCGACCGGCCCACGCCAGAACCTGTCGCGAAAGGCTCATCCCGCCTCCGAGAAACCCGCGAATGCCCTTATTTTAGGCCACGGGTGACTTCGATGTCCAATTCCCGGATTTTCTTCCGCAGGGTATTGCGGTTTACGCCCAAGAGCCGCGCGGCACGCACCTGATTGCCGCGCGTCGCGCCCAGCGCCAGCGAGATCAGCGGCCGTTCCACCTCGCGCAGCACGCGATCATAGAGCCCCGAGGGCGGGAGGCCACCTCGATGTGCGTCGAAATAATCGCGTAGATGACGCTCCGCCGCCGCCCCCAACCCCTCGCCCGCACGTGCTTCCGTTCCGCCGCCGGGCTGCATCTCCGCGAGTTCCGCGGCAACCGCCTCCGAGCCGATGGTCTCCTGGGAGTAGAGCGCCGCGAGCCGGCGCACCAAGTTTTCGAGTTCGCGCACGTTCCCCGGCCAACGATATGCCTTGAGGCGATCCATCGCCTCGGCATCCAGGTTTTTGAGCGGTAGCCCCTCGGCATGCGCCTGCGCCAGAAAGTGCCGCACCAGCGCCGGAATATCCTCGGCACGCTCGCGCAGCGGCGGCAGTCGGATCGGCACCACGTTGAGACGGTAGAACAAGTCCTCGCGAAATAGCCCTTGCCGGATCAGGTTGCGCAGATCGCGATGCGTCGCCGCGATAATGCGCAGATCGGCGCGGATCAACGTCCGGCCTCCGACCGTGGTGTATTCGCCTTGCTGCAGCACGCGGAGCAGCCGCGTCTGCGCTTCCGGCGGCATGTCGCCGATCTCGTCCAGGAAGAGCGTGCCGCCCTGTGCTTGCTCGAAGCGGCCGGGGTTGCGTTGCACCGCGCCGGTAAAGGCGCCACGTTCGTGACCGAACAGTTCGCTCTCGATCAGCTCGCGGGGGATCGCCGCCATATTGACGGCGACGAACGGGCCGCTTCGACGCTTGCCATAGTCGTGCAATGCCCGCGCCACCAGCTCCTTGCCGGTACCGCTCTCGCCAGAGATCATAACAGTGAGATCGGTCCCCATCAGCCGCGCGAGAACTCGGTAGATCTCCTGCATCGCGGGCGAGCGTCCGATCAGCGGCAGCTCCGCCTCGCCTTCCGCGAGTTCACCGGTGCCGCCCCCTTCGGGCAGGGCGGTCGGCGTCAAGGCACGCTGCACCACGCTGACCAGCTCGCGCAGATCGAAGGGTTTCGGCAGGTATTCGAAGGCACCACGCTCCGTCGCCTTAACCGCGGTCAGCAGCGTGTTCTGCGCGCTCATCACGACGACGCGAAGCTCCGGCCGAACCTTCTTGATCCGTGGGATGAGGTCGAGGCCATTCTCGTCCGGCATCACCACGTCGGTGATGACGAGGTCGCCGAGACCGTCCTCGACCCAATTCCAGAGGGTTGAGGCGTTGCCGGTGCTGCGCACCTCATAGCCGAGTCGGCCAAGCGCCTGACTCAACACCGTTCGAATCGCGCGATCGTCATCGGCAACCAGAATCGTCGCCGTCGTGCTCATGCCTCGCTCTCCGCGCGCGCCAAGGGCAAAAATACGCGGAAGACCGTGCGCCGGGGTTGACTCTCGAACTCGATCACCCCGCCGTGGTCCTCGATCACCTTTGCGACCAATGCAAGACCAAGGCCAGTTCCGTTGCGCTTGGTGCTGACGAACGGATCGAACAGGTGCGGGCGTAGGTCCTCCGGGATTCCCTCACCGTTGTCGGCGATCGTGACCATCAGCGGCAGGTGCCGCCGGGTTGCGCTGCTCGGCAGCGCCAGGCGAACTCCGTGCCGAAAGGCGGTCGCGATCTGGATTTCCCCGCCTTGGCCCGGTACGGCCTCGGCGGCGTTCTTGACCAAGTTCAGAAAGGCCTGGATCAGCGCGTCGCGGTTGCCGAGCACCGGGGGCAGAGACGGGTCGTAGGCCTCAACGAAGTGCACATGGCGCGCAAATCCGTTCTTCGCCAACAAGCGCACTCGATCCAGGACCTCGTGAATATTGAGGGGACCCCGCTCCAACGGGCGGCGGTCGGAGAACACCTCCATGCGGTCGACCAGCGCAACGATGCGGTCGGCCTCGTCGCAGATGAGGCGTGTGAGTTCTCGGTCTCCGGGCGCCGCGTTTTCCTCGAGAAGCTGCGCGGCGCCGCGAATGCCGGAGAGCGGATTCTTGACCTCGTGCGCGAGCATCGCCGCCATCGCGGTGACCGAGCGCGCGGCGTTGCGATGCGTAAGCTGTCGGTCGATCTTGTGCGCCATCGAGCGCTCCTGGAGCGCCACGACCAACCGATCGCCGCCCTCCACCAGGGGCGCCACCTGGATCGTCACGATGCGGCCGCTGATCTTCGGCGTCTCGATGCTGACGTCGTATTCGGAGATGCTGTGGCCGCTGCGCCGCACGCCGGCCATCAGCGCGAAGATCGGACTGTCGGCCGGCAGCAGTTCCCCTAGCGGCGTTCCCAGCAGATTGGCGGCGCTCGCCTCGAAAAACTGCTCCGCGGCGGCATTCGCATAGAGAATTCGATCGTCCCCGCCGACGGCCAGCACGGGATCGGGCAGCGCCGCCAAGATCGCAGCCAGATCGGGCGCAAGCCGGAGCGACGGGACCCTTTCGCCTGCGAAGGGATGCGCTTTCATCGCCATCTCAAGCCGCCCATCGCTCGGTCTGCGGCTCATAGAAGGCGCGCAGCATCAGCTTGACGCGACCAGGATCACCTTCGCCATTGATCGCCGCACGGAATTCGGAAGCCCCGTGCAGCCCCTTCGAGTACCAACCGAGATGCTTGCGCGCCATGCGAAGCCCGGTTTCGCGGCCGTAGTGCTCCAGCATCGCCTCGTAGTGATCGAGCACCGTTGCGAGCTGCTCATGGAGCGCGGGATCGGGAGCGCGATCGCGCGTGCGCAGATAATGAATGACCTGCGCTGGAAACCATGGGCGTCCGTAGGCTCCCCGTCCGATCATCACGCCGTCAGCGCCGGACTCCGCGAGCGCCACATCCACGTCTTCAAGCGACGCGATGTCGCCATTGACGATGACGGGGATGCGGACGGCCTCCTTGACTTCGCGCACGAAGCGCCAATCGGCGCGGCCGGTATAGAATTGGCAGCGCGTGCGGCCGTGGATCGTCACCATGCGGATGCCGCTCTCCTCCGCGATCTTGGCAAGGCGCGGCGCGTTTCGATTGGCTTCATCCCAACCGGTGCGCATTTTGAGCGTGACCGGCAGCCGTACCGCCTGCACCGTCGCCGCGAGGATCCGCGCCGCGTGAACCTCATCGCGCATGAGCGCGGAACCGGCGTGACCGTTCACCACTTTTTTGACCGGACAGCCGAAATTGATATCGATTAGGGCGGCGCCACGGTCCTCGTTGAGCCGCGCGGCCTCGGCCATAACCTCCGGCTCGCAGCCTGCGAGTTGCACCGCCATCGGCTGCTCCTCGCGGCAGTTCTCCGCCATCTTGAGCGACTGCCGCGACTCGCGGATCATCGCTTGGCTGGCGATCATCTCCGAGACCACCAGTGCCGCTCCATGCCGCTTCACCAGGCGACGAAACGGCAAGTCGGTCACGCCCGACATGGGTGCGAGAACGACGCCGTTTTCCAGTCGCAGATTGCCGATTTGAATGGTCATTTTTTAAGCACTTTGCGATCTTGCCCAAAACTTGTTCATTCCATGATACCGGATTTCTTCCGCAGTGCAACATGCTGCGACTCGGCGCACTGACCTTGCAGCCTTCTACCCAAGGCTTTCGGAAATGCATTAGGGTTCGCGCGCCATGACCTCATGTATCGCTCTCGTGGTCGCTGCCGGGCGCGGCACGCGTTTCGGCACACCGCTGCCGAAGCAGTATCTTCCCCTCGGCGGCGAGGTACTGTTGCGCCGGACCCTACGGGCCCTTGCGCACCATCCGCGCATCAACTCGGTGCGCGCAGTGATCCATCCCGACGACCGGGTGCTTTACGACCAAGCAGTGCGCGGGCTCGACCTGCTGCCGCCGGTGTCAGGCGGTGCGCAACGCCAGGATTCGGTGCGCCTTGGCCTCGAAAGCTTGGTGGAGCACGCGCCCACCCTGGTCGCGATTCACGACGCCGCGCGGCCGTTCGTCGCCCCCGATCTGATCGAGCGCGTGATCGATGGCGTTGGCGACGCCGCAGGCGCCATTCCGGCCCTGCCGGTGTCGGACACGGTGAAGCGTGCTCGGGACGGCTCGATCATGGAGACCGTCGATCGCGTTGGGCTCTGGCGGGCGCAGACGCCGCAAGTGTTCCGCTTCGATCAAATCCTTGACGCCCATCGTGCGGCTGCAGGTCTCGAACTTCCGGACGACGCCGCCGTGGCGGAGCGAGCGGGACTGACGGTGCGGCTGGTGATGGGCAGTGAGGAGAACTTCAAGGTGACCACCAACGCGGATATGACCCGAGCGGAGCGCGCGCTCTCAAGCACCCTTGGCGATGTACGCACCGGTCAGGGCTTCGACGTGCATCCTCTCGGCCCCGGCGATCACGTTTGGCTCTGCGGCATCAAGGTGCCGCATGACCGCGCGCTGATCGGCCATTCCGATGCCGATGTCGGGCTGCACGCTCTGACCGATGCAATTCTGGGCGCACTTGGCGCCGGCGACATCGGCGTCCACTTTCCACCGAGCGATCCGCAATGGCGTGGGGCGCCCTCGGAGCGCTTCCTGCGCCACGCCGGTGAACTCGTGAGCGCGCGCGGCGGGTTGATCGCGCATCTCGACGTGACCCTGATCTGCGAGCGACCGAAGGTGAGCCCGCACCGCGAGGCCATGGCGGCGCGGATCGCCGACATCCTCGGGCTTGCCCGGGAGCGCGTCAGCGTCAAAGCCACCACCACCGAGAAGCTGGGCTTCACAGGACGCGAAGAGGGAATCGCGGCGCAGGCGATCGCGACGATCCGCCTCCCGTTCGCTCCTTGATGGCTCGGCCGCCGCTCAACAATTTCGCCATGCTGCTCGCAACCGCCGGCGGCACTGGGCTGTTGCCGTGGGCACCAGGAAGCTTTGGATCGGTGGTCGGCGTCGCACTCGCTGCGCTGGTGGTGCCGATCTTTGGAGTCTCGGCTTTGCTGGTGGCTTGCCTGATATTGTTTCTATCGGGATGGTGGGCAGCCGGGCGCGTCGCCCGAGTGAGCGCCATTGCCGACCCCGGATTCGTCGTCATCGACGAGGTCGTGGGGCAGGGCTTGGTTCTGGCGACGGTCCCGCCCTCGATCGTGAACTATGCCGGGGGGTTCATGCTATTTCGGCTGTTCGACATTATAAAACCGTGGCCGATCAACGCCGTTGAACGCCGATTCCGCAATGGTTTTGGTATTATGGCCGACGATCTTATGGCCGCAGTTTACGCCGGAGTTGGGCTCTACTGCGTTGTCAACATATTCGAGTAAATATTTGATGTCGCTAGAATATCATATCCAGGCAGTGGCCGTCCTGCAGGCTTGCGATCGCATCGGGCTGAAGCTCGCGACCGCGGAGTCGTGCACGGGGGGCATGATCGCTGCAGCCTTGACGGACATCGCTGGCTCCTCCTCCGTTGTCGAGCGCGGCTTCGTCACCTACTCGAACGAAGCCAAGACCGAGTTGTTGGGTGTGCCGGCCAACCTGATCCGCCGCCACGGAGCCGTCAGCGCCGAAGTCGCGGCCGCCATGGCCGAAGGTGCCCTCGCCCGTGCGCCTGTCGATCTTGCGGTATCAGTTACCGGGATCGCCGGTCCTGGAGGTGCAACGCCGGGAAAGCCGGTCGGCCTCGTCTATTTTGGCATCGTCCGTCAAGGCAGCGAGGTGCAAACCGAGCGCCATGCCTTTGACGGGGACCGCGGCGAGATAAGAGCGGCCGCTACGCGGCGCGCACTCGAACTCCTGCTTGAGGCGGCGCGGCGCCCGCCGTCTCAGTAACCCTCAGCGATCAGCGGGAAAGCGCTGTGCACGTGCGGTTGGTATACCGGCGGCGCCGGATGGACGAAGGATTTATCCAGCTCGGCCAGCTTGGCCACTCCCATGAGCCCCAAATCGGTGGTGATCTCGTTCTCCAACAGCTCCAGCACGCGCACGACGCCGGCACGGCCAGCGGCCGCCAAACCGTAGAGGTAGAGTCTACCCACCACGACGAGATCGGCGCCGAGCGCGATTGCCTTGATCACGTCGGTGCCGCGCGAAAAGCTGCCGTCGATGTAGACCGCCGCCCGGCCGCGTACGGCTTCGATCACTTCCGGCAACACGTCGAGCGAGCCGCGGCCGTGGTCGAGCTGGCGCCCGCCGTGGTTCGAGACGTAGATGGCCTCGACGCCGTGATCGCAGGCGATGACCGCGTCCTCGGCGGTCGCGATCCCCTTCAGTATCAGGGGTATCTTCCACTTGTCCTTAAAGCGCCGCACATGGTTCCAGCTGAGACCCGCCTGGAAACCTTGCCCGGTAGCGGCGGTTCGCCAGGGCTTGACAAAACGGCTTGCGATGTCCCGCTCGCGGCGACTGTAGATCGCGGTATCGACGGTCAGGCAGAAGGCGTGAAAACCCGCGTCGATCGCGCGTCGCGCAAAGTCGTCGACAAATGCGTCGTCGCCGCGGACATAGAGTTGGAAGATGCGGAACGCATCGGGCGCCGCCTGGGCGCTCGCTTCGAGCCCGGGCTTGGTGACCGAGCTCAAAAACATCGGGACGCCGAAATCGCCTGCGGCGGCGGCAACCGAGGCGCCGCCGCCGGCTTCGAAGGATTCGAGCGAGCCGACCGGAGCCAGCGCCACCGGGAGACGGATCCGGCGCCCGAGCAGCTCGCTCGTCGCGTCGATGCGTGAGACATCGCGCAGCACCCGCGGGCGGAGCGCCACGCTGTCGAGCGCAAGCCGATTGCGGCGCAGCGTGGTCTCGGTTTCGGTGCCGCCCACCAGGTAATCCCAGATGCCCTTCGGCAGCCGCCCCCGCGCCGCTTTCACCAGCTCATGTAATGTCAGAAAATCTTCTTCTTTGGCTTCGCTGGCCATCGCGCCGTCTCCTTACTTGCGCTGCGGTGCGTATTTGCCGGTGAGCTGCGGCGTCGCCGGCCCTTCGAGGCCCTTCGTCGCATGCTCCAACCTCGTGTCGCGCGACCAGGTGCGCTTCAGCTCGTCGCGCACGGAAATCGCAAGTCGACCCAATCCCTCGACTTCCAGCTCGATCCGATCGCCGTCCTGAAACGCGCTCAACCCACGGTGATTGGTACCGGTCGCCAGAAGATCGCCCGGCTCAAGCGCGTGGATCGAGCTCACCCACTCGATGCAGCGCGGGATCATGTGTGCCATATCGCTGGTGTTGAAGTTTTGCTTGAGCGCTCCGTTGACCGAGAGACGCACCTGTAGCCGGTGCGGATCGGCGATCTCGTCGGCAGTGACCAGGTAGGGACCGATCGGCGCGAAGGTATCGCGCGATTTCATCTGATAAAAAGTGTTGCCGGCGGGCGGGAGGCCGCGCGCCGAGCCGTCGATGAAATTGACGTAACCGAACACGTGACTCATGGCATGGGCGGCAGTGACGTGGCTTGCGCGCTTGCCGATCACCACCCCGAGTTCGGCCTCGCCCTCGAAGATGGTGGCAGGCACGTCCGGCAGCACCATGGTGTCGCCGAGCCCGATCACCGCGCTTGGCGATTTGTGAAACGCGTTGATGGGCGCAGGCTCGCTGCGTGTGCCGTCCTCCATGTAATTGACCGCCATGCAGTCGATATTGCCGGGCTTCGGCAGCGGCGGGCGCAGCTTGACCGACGCCAGCGGTATTCCCGCCTCGCGCGCGACCGCATCCTCGATCCGACGGCGATAGTCGCCGAACCGCTCGATCAGGCCGCTGATGAGATTGTGCGGACCGGTGTGTGGAATTTCCCGCACCACCGCGGTCACGTCCACCAAGGCGTTTCCCTTGAGGACGCCCAAGCGATAATCGTCGAAATAGGCAAGCTTCACGATTGTGCTCCCGGCTCGATAAAGACCAAGATAGCGGCGATCTAATCACGTCGGCAAAGCCGTGTCAGTCCCCATGAGGGCCGGCCCGACCAGGAGGAGACGAGGACCATGGGCAATGCCAGATTGCGGCTCGGCGTCAGCGATGCGCGCGTGCTTGGCGAGCGTGCTCTGCGCGGCATCGGTTATGATGCCGAGGAATCGCGCGTCATCGCCGAACACGTGGTCGACGCGGCGCTCTGCGGTTACGAATATTCGGGACTCGCGAAGATTCTGAACATCCCCGACCATCCCCGCTTTAAGGCACCTCGGCGACCGGTGACCGTACTGCGCGAGACCCCGGTCTCGGTTTTATTCAACGGCGGAAATCAAGTGGGCATGCTCGCGCTCCATCATGCGACCAAGACCGCGATCGCCACGGCGGAAGCGCAAGGCTTCGCGTTGGTAGGGATCACCAATACCTGGATGAGCGGGCGCAGCGCCCATTACATGGAGATGATCGCGCGGGCGAATTTCGTAGGTATTCACACCGCGAGCGCGACACGCTCGGTGGCGCCGCCTGGCGGCAGGCGGCCCGTGCTCGGCACCAATCCCATCGCGTTCGGCCTGCCGGGCGCCCGCGATCCGCTGATTTTCGACATGGGCACTGCCGCCTTCATGATGACCGACGTGATGTTCCGCGAGCGCTTGGGAGAGCTCTTGCCCGAGGGCGTGGCGCTCGATCCGACAGGTAGGCCCACGCGGGAGCCGAGCCTCGCGCGCCAGGGTGCGCTGCTGCCGTTCGGAGGCTACAAGGGCTTCGGTCTTGCGCTCATGGTGCACGCCTTGGGAATTCTCGGAGGCTCACCCTTGGATGGCGACCGCGACAACGGCTATCTGTTCATCGTCTTCAAGCCGGACCTGCTCTATCCGCTCGAAGACTTCAAGCGCGAGATCGCAGCGCTGGTGGAACGCATCAAGGCCGTGCCACGCCAACCCGGAGTCGAGGAGATCCGCATTCCTTCGGAGCATTCATTCCGCCACCGGGCGCGGGCATTGAGGGAGGGTCTCGAGATCGACCAGGCCGTGCATGATGCGCTCGAACGGTTGGCCGCGCGGGCCTGAGATGCGTCTGGTCGGGGCGCTGCTGTTTTTGCTTGCGCTCGCGGCGCCAAACCTCGCCGACGCCCAGGAGCATCCCGATCGGGAGTTTAGGGAGTGCGCGGAATGCCCGGTGATGGTGGGAATTCCCGCGGGCACGTTCGTGATGGGAAGCCCACGGACCGAGCCCGGCCGCTTCGACAGCGAAGGGCCGCAGCATCGCGTATCCGTGCGCGCGTTCGCGCTGGGCAAATATCCCGTCACCAGCGAGGAGTTCCTGATCTTCCTGCGCGCGACCGGCTACCAGCCCCTCCCCTGCAATCCGGTTCTGGGGCTGGTTTGGCACTCGCCCGGTCACGGCCTCGCCTATCCGCCGGGCTGGGTCGAGCCGCCGCGAACGCCTGCGGTCTGCCTCAGTTGGCGCGATGCGCGCGCCTATATCGCGTGGCTCAATACCAAAGCGCGATCACACACGCTCACCGCGTCGGGCAGCGCCGATGGTCCCTATCGCCTACCGAGCGAGGCGGAATGGGAATATGCGGCGCGCGCCGGCACGACGACGGCGCGCTGGTGGGGCGATGCGATCGGAGTGGACCACGCCAACTGCAACGGTTGCGGCAGTCAATGGGACGGCCGCGAGATAGCGCCGGTCGGCAGCTTTCCCGCCAATCCCTTTGGGCTCTACGAGATGTTGGGAAATGCCTGGCAGTGGACCGAGGATTGCTGGCACGAGAGCTACACGGGCGCGCCGACGGATGGCAGTCCCTGGGTCAGCGGCGATTGCGCCAAGCGCGTACTGCGTGGCGGCTCATGGAGCAATGTCGCGGTGTTCATCCGCTCGGCGGCGCGCAGCCACGGGGACGCCGAGGGGCACGATTTCGACTATTCGATTTATGCGGGCATACGGGTCGCGCGAACCTTGCCGTGAGCGATGCGACAATCAACGCAGGACGTCACGCGGGCGGAAATCGAGCGTGATGTCGCGCACCTCGTCGTACCGGCCGGGTGGCAATGTCAGCGGGGACGACATGAGCACCGCGTTGCGCGCGCTGTAAGCGAGCTCGCGTAACGCATCGTCGGTTTGATAGCGGGGGTCGGGCACTACGTCGGCAAAGGTGACCTTTCCGTCGCGGCTGAGGCCCAAATGGATCAGGACGACCGCATTCGGTATGTGCGCGACGGATTGCTCCATCGTCCAGTGCCGTTCGATTTGGGCGCGCAAGAAGTCCTTGACGCTATAGGACGCCTGCGGTCCGCGCACGGCATCTTCGCTGCTCGCGGTCAAGTTCGATGATCCCGTGCCATCCTGCTGGCGCGGCGCCGGCGGCTCGTGCGCCGCGGGCTGATGCAACCGGGCGAGCGCATGAAGCCGCGCGGTCAAGTCGTCGACAGGTGCGGGAGGCTTCGGGTGCGGGCGTGCCTGCGTGGTCGGCTCGGTCTTCGGACCTTCCTTGGATGCGGGTAGCGCCGGCTGCGGCGCGGGCGGTGGCGTCTGCGGCACCGGCACGGCTTCCGGAGAATCCACGGTCGCGGTTTCGGTCGCCTGCTGCTGCGGCAGCGCGGCTTTCTGGTCTTCCGCGGGCGATGCGGTCTTGTCGCCTAGCTGTACCAAATCCACCGGCACGACCACGGGCGCCTCAGCGGGCGGGTTCCAGAGGCGCGGCAAGCCGAAAATAACCAACAACACGACCGCGATGTGGAGGACAAGCGAGCATGCCGCGCCCAGGCTTCTGCGGCCCGCCGCATCCTCCCGCGGTGCAATCGCCGCGCCCTGCTCCGTGATCGCGAGCATTCGATCGCCTCTTGTCGGCCGGGATTGTGCGCTCGGATCGGCTCCCGTGCAAATCGCGCCCTGCGCGAGGGAGAGGTGTCGGTCGCCCGTTGTGCAGCGTGCCGGAACGCGGCAACAATGGGGCAGAAAAGCCCAGGGAGCGTCCCCGTGACCTATGACTACATCATCGTCGGCGGCGGTTCAGCCGGATCGGTGCTGGCACACCGACTATCGGCACGGAGCGCCAACCGCGTGCTGGTTTGCGAGGCTGGACAGGACACGCCCCATGGCCGCGTCCCGCCGGAGATTCTCGACAGCTACCCCGGCACAGCCTATTTCGATCCGCGTTTCCACTGGACCGAACTCAAGGCGCACACCGAGGTCATCTCGCACAACAATCCCCAGCAGAACCGGCCGCCGCTTCGCAAGTACGAACAGGCCCGGGTCCTGGGTGGCGGCTCCTCGATCAATGGACAGCTCGCGAACCGAGGCTCGCCCGCGGATTACGCCGAATGGGAAAGGCTGGGTGCGCGCGGTTGGAGCTGGAACGACGTGCTCCCCTACTTCAAAAAGGTGGAGCGAGATATGGATTTCGACGGCGCGCTCCACGGCAAGGAAGGGCGCATTCCCGTGCGCCGCATTTTCCCTGAGCTTTGGAACGGTCACGCCAAGGCGGCGGCGGCGGCGTTCCAGGAAGCAGGCTTCGAATACCTGATCGATCAGAACGGCGAATATCGCGACGGCTATTTCCCAATCACCATCTCCAACGCCTATGACCGTCGCGTCTCGGCCGCGATCGGGTATCTCGATCCGGCAACCCGGCAGCGCCCCAATCTCACGATTGCCACCGGTACGCCGGTCAAATCCCTTCTATTCGAGGGTGGGCGCTGCGTCGGCATAGTCGCATTGACGGACGGCAAGGAAACCGAATTCCGTGGCGGCGAAGTGATCCTGGCTTCGGGAGCCATCCACTCGCCCGCGCACCTCTTGCGCGCGGGGATCGGCCCCGCCGGTCATCTGAGTGAACTCGGCATCCCCGTGCGCGCGGCGCTCTCTGGGGTCGGCCAGCGGCTGATGGACCATCCCTCGATCGCGCTTTCCTCGTTCATCAAGCCCGAAGCCCGGCTGAAGGAAATCACTCGGCGCCATATCCTGGTGGGGTTGCGATATTCCTCGGGCCTCGGCGGCGCCCCGCAGGGAGACATGTTCGCGGTCTGCATCGACAAGTCGGCTTGGCATCCCGTGGGCGAGCAGATCGGCTCGCTATTGCTCGCGGTCTACAAGACCTATTCCGAGAGCGGACAGGTGCGGCTCGCCTCCGCGGACTGGCGCCGAGAACCCATTATCGAGTTCAATTTGCTCTCCGATCGACGCGACCTCGAGCGGTTGATGGATGCGTTCCGACGTGCCGGACGCTGGCAGATGAGCGCGGCGCTCGCGCGTGTCACCTCGGATCCCTTCCCCGCAAGCTACAGCGAGCGCGTCAAGAAGGTCGGCGAGGTCAATGCGAAGAATCACCTGCTGACGACGGTCATGGCAAAGCTGATGGACGGACCCAGCGCGCTGCGACGGGTTTTGATCGACAGGCTCATCGTCGAAGGACACGGCTTCGAGACCCTAATGCGCGACGACGAGGCACTCGAGGAGTTCACGCGCAAGGCGGCGATCGGGGTGTGGCACGCCTCATGCACTTGCCGCATGGGTGCGGAGGATGACCCGATGGCGGTTACCGATACGCAGGGCCGCGTGCGCGGCATCGCAGGGCTTCGCGTCGTGGACGCATCGCTGTTCCCGGCGGTGCCTTGCGCCAACACGAATTTCCCGGTGCTGATGACCGCCGAGAAAATTGCCGATGCGATTTTGACGGCCGCTTGATAAAAATCATGGCCGAGTTCGCGGCGGTTGATCCGAATTACACTGAGCGCGTCGCTGCCATGTTCGGACGGCAAAACTTCATGGCTTCGATCGGCGCCCGCATCGCTCGCCTCGCGCCCGGCGTCGCCGAGATTGAGCTTCCCTACCGCTCGGATTTGACGCAGCAGGACGGGTATTTCCACGGCGGCGTCACCAGTGCGATCGCCGACAATGCGGGCGGCTGCGCCGCCTATACCCTGTTTCCCGCGGGTAGCGCCATCCTCACGGTCGAGTTCAAGCTCAATCTGCTTGCGCCGGCCGCCGGTGAAACATTGATTGCCACCGGCACCGTGATCAAGCCCGGACGCACGCTCACCATCACTGATCTCAAGGTGCACGCGGTCGCCGGCAATCAGCGCACGCTCTGCGCCTCAGGCCAGCAAACCCTCATGCGCCTCGATCACCCTGGCTCGGCATAAGCCGTTCAACGCATTGCCGCGGGCAGGCGATAAATGTGCTTCACGTTCTCGGATGTGATTTTTTGGACGACGTCCGCCGGCAGCGCATCGACGAAGGCCCGAGCGCGATGGGTTCTGACGATCTCCGCATCTTCGTAGAACTGATCGCTGCCGACGACGAAGCGGTCGGGAAACGCCTGCAGCATCGCAGCCCATCCGGGTTTCAGGCCGCCACCCAACTGGAAAGGCGCGGTCGCGGGCGTGCCCGAGGGGTCGGACTTCACGCTCATAAAGAGATTGGGGTGCTTCTTCAGGAGCTCTCGCATGAGCTGCACCGTGCGCTCTCCAGTCAGATCCCAACCGGCGTGAACCCAGACAATGCGAGCCCGGCGGTTGTGATCGAGTAGCCGCTCGAAAGCAGCGATGTTCTCGTGCAGGTTGGTCGGGTTGGGCGGTCCCGCGATCTTTGCATCTGGAAACGGCATGTCGCGCGGCACAGCTTCCATGTGCAGCTCGATCGGCATGTCGTATTGCGCCGCGAGGTCGGCAAGCGCCAGCAGCAGCGGATGATCCGGCGGCACGCTCTCGTAGGGGTGATTGTTGATGTGAAACGAGAAATGTTCCGCTGCCAGTTCGCCGAACGCCACGGCGCCTGCCTCCGCGATAGCCCTGGCCTCCTCCTGAAATCGGCGGAGCACGTCGGGCGTCACGGCGTTCGCGGGCGTGCCCTGGATCAGAGGATTGAGGGATTCACCGCCGGCCGAGAAAGCAAAGCGCGTAGGATTTTCCCGCACGACGGCCTGCAGCTCCTGAACGCCATATGCGCCTTCTCGGCCGGAAGGAGACGGCGGCGGCGAAAGGATCGCAAACGAGATACCGAAGCGATCCATCAGTGCGAGGGCTGTTGATACCGTGGCATCGGCGCTTTGCCCGCGGTTCCTGGCCTGACCTCCGCCCCCTCGTGCAGTCCTCCCTCCGGCGCCCGGCGTGCCGCCACCCGACCCGGGCGGGCCTCGGTACAAGTGCGTGTGCGCATCGATGAACGGAGTGGTTCCCCCTTCCGCCCCTGCCGCCGGAACCGCAATTCCGATCAGCCACGCGATTGTAAGAATTGAAAGCGCGGCAGCACGCCAGCAAACGCAAGCCCCACTCAATTTTCGCCGGCGAGGGATGAGAGCCAATCTCCTGTGCGCCTTCTCGCGCATAGAGACCGCACCCCCGTCAATGCGAGAGAATTTGACTTAAAAAGAGTCGGGTGCGGTCGCTCTTGGGGCTGGCGAAAAAGTCTTTCGGCGCCGCCGCCTCGACGATCTGACCCTGATCCATGAACACCATGGTGTCCGCGACGGTGCGGGCAAAGCCCATCTCGTGCGTGACGCAGATCATGGTCATGCCTTCTTGCGCCAGCTCGATCATGACGTCGAGCACCTCCTTGATCATCTCGGGATCGAGTGCGGAGGTCGGCTCGTCGAAGAGCATCACCTGGGGGCGCATGCAGAGCGCGCGCGCGATGGCGACACGCTGCTGCTGACCGCCCGAGAGCTGCCCCGGGTACTTGCCGGCCTGCTCCGGGATGCGCACCCGCTCCAGCAGCTCCATCGCCAAAGTCTCGGCGTCCTTCTTTGGCATTTTGCGCACCCAGATCGGCGCCAATGTCAAATTCTCCAGCACCGTCTTGTGTGGGAATAGGTTAAATTGCTGGAACACCATGCCGACCTCGCGGCGGATCGCCTCGACGTGCTTCTCGTCCGAGGTGAGTTCGATGCCGTCGACAAAAATTTGACCCTGCTGATGCTCCTCGAGCCGGTTGATGCAGCGGATCATGGTTGACTTGCCGGAGCCCGATGGGCCGCACACCACCACGCGTTGTCCGCGGCGCACTTCAAGGCTGATGTCCTTCAGCACATGAAAGTCGCCGAACCATTTATTGACCTTGCGCAGCTCGATCATGGCGCCGTTCGACGCCGCGTTCGTTGCGCTCGTTTCGCTCGTCATCGCTTGCTCCCCGTGGGCATGACGCGATGGTCCACGGCTGGGCGCGGTGCGTCAAGGTCGCTTCTGCGGCCTTGACGGCTCGGCCGCCGCCCTGGAGATTGCATCGGCCGACTTCATGTTTGGGGACCGTCGAGATCGTGAAGCGCGCCGGCATGCGCCTCGTTGGTTGGACCGCTGTTTTTATCGCATCCCTTTGGCTTGGCGCGGGAAATGTCCATGCTGCGCCCGCGCTTTGGGTGGTCAAATCGGGCGACACGACCGTCTATCTCTTCGGCACCGTGCACGTCGCCAAGAGTGGAATCGCGTGGGAAACTCCGGCGATCGCACAGGCATTGCGCGAAAGCCAGGACCTCTGGCTCGAGGAGATCGACGATGCCCCGGCGACGGCGCAACCGTTGATCAAGGCCCTCGGAACCGATCCTGAGCATCCTCTTTCCACCAAGCTCTCGCCCGCCGATCTTGCCCGTGTCGATTCCGCGGCCAAGTCGGCCGGGTTTCCCGGCGGCGAGGCAACCCTTGAACCGATGCGTCCGTGGCTGGCGGCGGTGAGCCTCGCCATCGTCCCCATCATTCAGGCCGGTTACGACCCCAAGCTGGGAGCGGATGTGACGCTGAAGGCGGAGGCAGAGGCCCAGAAGAAGCGCACTCACGGCTTCGAGACCCTGGAGCAGCAGATGCATTTCTTCGGCGACCTGCCGCAGCCGGTCGAGGTGGAGTTTCTGCAATCCACATTGGACGAGGTGGATGAGGGTCCGGCCAAAGTGGACGAGCTGTACTCGGCTTGGTCGAGCGGTGACCTCAAGACGATGGAGGAACTGTTCAGCGACCTCACGCAGGAGAAATACCACGATCTCTATGACGTGCTGATCATTCGGCGCAACCATGCATGGGCGGATCGGATCGCGAGCTGGCTCAGTGGGAAAAAGGCGACGATCTTCGTGGCGGTGGGAGCCGGCCACTTCACCGGCACGGACGCGCTGCAAAGACTGCTGGAGCAGCATGGCCTTCACGTCGAACGGCGATAACCGAACCCGCTGCTGGAGCACGCTCCGCGGACCCGCGGCAGAAGCCGCTTTGCGGCCGGCGGGAAGCGCGGCAAGATGCGATTTCCTTCTTGGCCTCCGATGGATCTCATGAGCGACAAACCCCAGAAGCACGATACGTTGCTGACCCACGCGGGAAACAAACCGTTTGAGAATTTCGGCGTGGTCAATCCGCCCGTCTATCATGCCTCGACGATCTTGCATCGCACGATGGCTGCCCACGAGGAGTCGCAAAAGCGCCGCCTCGAGAAGGGCAATATGAGCTATGGCCGCTACGGTACGCCGACCACCTTCGCGCTCGAGGACGCCGTGGCAGCGGTCGAGGCCGGAGACCGGGTGATCGTCTATTGCTCGGGCGCCGCCGCGTGCTATGGCGCGATTTTGGGCTTCGTCAAGAGCGGTGATCACGTGCTCATGGTGGACACGGTCTATGGACCGGTGCGCGCCTTCTGCAACGGCTTCCTCAAGCGCTTCGGTGTCGAGACCACGTTCTACGATCCGATGGTGGGCCGCGACATCGCCGGCCTGATCCGCGACAATACCAAGATCATCTATCTCGAAAGCCCCGGCTCGATCACCTTCGAGGTGCAGGACGTGCCGGCGATCGTCGCCGTTGCCAAGGCGCGCGGTATCGTTACGATCGCGGACAACACCTGGTCCTCGCCGCTGTTCTTTCAGCCGCTCAAGTTCGGCGTCGACATCTCGGTGATCGCGGGCACCAAGTACATTGTCGGCCACTCCGACGTGATGATGGGCTTCGCGGTCACGACCCACCAGCACTTCCCCGCGATCCGCCAAGCCGCCACCGAGTTGGGCTATCACGCGGCGCCGGACGATTGCTACTTGGCGCTCCGGGGCCTGCGCACCGCCGGCGTCCGCATGCGCCATCAGGAGCAGCAGGCGCTCGCTTTGGCGCGGTGGTTGCAGCAGCGTCCGGAGGTCGAGCGCGTATTGCATCCGGCGATGCCGGAGCAACCCGGTCACGCGTTCTGGAAGCGCGATTATTCGGGTTCGTCGGGACTTTTTGGCGTCGTGCTGAAGCGCGAAATACCCGCGAGCGCCCTTCCCGCCATGCTCGACCATATGGAACTCTTTGGCATGGGCGCGAGTTGGGGCGGATATGAGAGCCTGATCTTGCCCACCCACCCCGAGCGCATGCGCAGCGCCACCAAATGGGATACCGGGCCGACGCTCCGCCTCCACGCCGGACTCGAAGATATCGGCGATCTCATCGCCGATCTCGACGCGGGCTTTACGCGGCTCAACGCCGCGCGCTGAATCGGTGGGGCTGAGCGCGCTGGAAATCAGCGCCCTGGAGCTCAGCCTCCAGGTGGCGGTGGTCAGTCTACTGCTGAGCCTTCCAGTCGGGCTTGCCGCGGCATGGGTGTTGGCGCGCTGCCGTTTCGTCGGCAAGAGCCTGCTCGATGGCTTAATTCACCTGCCGCTTGTGCTGCCCCCGGTGGTCGTTGGCTACGCGCTGCTGGTGCTCTTCGGCCGGCGTGGACCGATCGGCGGCTGGTTGCACGATGTGCTCGGAATCACGCTCGCTTTCAACTGGAAGGGCGCTGCTCTCGCCTCGGCCGTGATGGCGTTTCCGCTGATGGTGCGCGCTATGCGACTGTCGCTCGAGGCGGTCGACCGCCGCCTTGAAGCGGCCGCGCGCACGCTGGGTGCCGGCAGCGCCCGCGTCTTTCTTACGGTGACCCTGCCCCTGATGGCGCCCGGAATCATCACCGGCGCCATTCTGGCGTTCGCGCGCAGCATCGGCGAGTTCGGCGCGACGATCACCTTCGTCTCCAACATTCCGGGCCTCACGCAGACGCTTCCGCTCGCGCTTTATTCGCTGACGCAGCAACCCGACGGCGAGGCCGCCGCACTTCGCCTCACGCTAATCGCCGTTGTGGTTTCGCTCGCGGCTCTATTGGCTTCGGAGCTGCTCGCGCGCCGCGTCGCGCGTCAAGTCGGTGCCGCCGGATGATCGAGATCGACGTCGAAAAGCGGCTCGGCGCTTTCGAGTTGGCGGTCAAGTTCGTGGCGCCAGAGTCCGGAATCACGGCGTTGTTCGGTCGCTCCGGCGCGGGCAAGACCACGATTGTCAACGCGCTTGCCGGGCTGCTTCGCCCGGATCGGGGGCGAATTGCCGTTGGCGATGACGTGCTGTTCTCGGCGGCAGAAGGCATCGACCGTCCGCCGGAGAAGCGCCGCCTCGGCTACGTCTTTCAGGAAGCGCGGCTGTTCCCGCACTACTCCGTGCGGGGCAATCTCGCCTATGGAATGCGGCAGGGCCCCGATCGCGATCCCTCTCTTTCATTCGATGCAGTCGTGGATTTATTGAAGCTTGGCACCTTGCTCGGCCGTCGGCCGCATGATCTTTCCGGCGGCGAAAAGCAGCGAGTGGCGATCGGCCGCGCCTTGCTCGCCAACCCCCGCCTTCTGCTGATGGACGAGCCCCTTGCTTCGCTCGACCATGCGCATCGCGCGGAAATCTTGCCGTTCATCGAGCGCCTGCGTGACCGGCTCCGTGTGCCAATCGTCTACGTCAGTCACGCCATGGAGGAGATCGTCCGCCTCGCCGACGTTTTGGTCTTGGTCTCCGACGGTCGCGTCGCGGCGCAAGGATCGGTGGAGGAGATCACCGGCCGTCTGGACCTCCGGCCCTTGACCGGGCGATTTGAAGCAGGCGCCGTGATTCGCGCCAGCGTGGCCGGTAACGACCTGGCCTTCGGACTGAGTGAGTTGGCCTTTGCCGGAGGGAGGTTGCGGGTCCCGTATTTGGGTCTGCCGCTGGGAACGCCGGTCCGCGCCCGAATCCGCGCTCGCGATGTCGCTTTGGCGCTCGAACCGCCCAAAGCCATCTCGATCTTGAACATTTTCGGCGGCGAAGTGGTCGAAATTGCCGCCGATCGTGGCCCACTCGCGGATGTCCGCCTCGACATCGGCAAACCGGGACGGCCGGTTATACTTTGGGCGCGGGTGACGCGCCGATCGGCGCAAGAACTCGCGCTAGCGATCGGGAAACGGGTTTACGCACTCGTGAAGTCGGTTGCGCTCGATCGAATGAGCTTCAGCCCCTACGATCCCGCCCGCCGCGAAGTGGCGCAGGACGATGAGTGAGAAAGCGTATCTCGCAACTGCTCACTTGGTGATCGGAGGAACTTCAGGTCCGCCACACTAGCGGCTGAGTTGCATTGCTGGTGTTGATCTGAGTTTTCCTTCACTGCAGCCCCTCGGTCTTGTTAATAGTGTTGCATTCGCTGTAAAGGCGTCTCCGCTTATTCAACCGGGCGAGTTCAAGTTGTTGTTTCAGCGGGCGATTTCTTGGCGTGTCGGGGCTTTACACACGCAGAGAAATCTTAAAACCTCGACGAGTTCCGGCGGCGGTTTCTCGGCGTATCTGTTACTTTTAGTTGCGTTACCATCCTACAGTGCGTGTAAAAAGCACGCTCTGCTGCTTTAGAACTGCGTTAGACTGAAACAGATTTGTCAAAAGTCTTTCTCAACCGCTCGGCGCGCACTATATTGATGTGGTTCTCGTCGCGCGATTTTTGTGCACCCAGGAGGTATCGATGCAGGCTCGCAGTGCAAGTGCGGAGCGGACCCAGCCCGGCCGCCGTCGGCGAACCGTTAAGGAGCACGGACCCGATCCCGCCGACGTGCATGTCGGCTCCCGCCTTCGTCTCGCGCGCGGCCTGCTTGGCCTGAGCCAAGTGCAGGTGGCTCATGCACTCGGCGTTTCATTTCAGGCGGTGCAGAAATACGAGCGTGGTGAAATCCGTGTGAGTGCAAGCCGCCTGCTGCAGTCCTCGCGACTGCTCGGGCAGCCATTGGAATTCTTCTTCGAAGGACTTGATACCCCCAGCGCGGCCGAGAGCGACAAAGGCGAGTTCGTGCGGGCGGAACTGGAACTGCTGCGCGCGTTCCGCGCGCTCCCCGATGGCGAACTACAGCGGCATATTCTGCGTCTCGTGCGCAGCATGGGGCGCGTCATCGGCGAAGGCTGATCCGCGGGGCGCCTGGTTCGACCAGCACCGCAGGGACGCGGCCCGATCGGCGCCGCCAAATTTCCAACCCGTCGCTTCGAAAACGGAGCCTTGGCACGCGCCGAGCTCCGAAGGCACAGTAGCTTCCGTTTATAGCCACGATCGGAAGCGAGCACCTCATGTATCAACCGAGCGACGACCCGCACCCGATTCCGGCCTTTTATGCGCAATTTGCGCCGCCCGCGCCGGCGACGCAGCCGTTGACCGGAAATCTGCGCTCGCGCGTCGCGGTGATCGGAGCGGGATTTACGGGTGTATCTACGGCCCTTCATTTGGCTGAGCGCGGCATCGAGACCGTGGTGCTGGAGGCTCGATCGATTGGGTGGGGCGCTTCGAGCCGGAACTTCGGCCAAATTGTTCCCTACTTCAAGCACGATCAGGATCATGTGATCCATCGCTTCGGTGTCGAGCGCGGCGAGCAGATGATCAACGCCGTTGCGCAAGGCCCCGATCTCGTCTTTTCGCTGATTGAGCGCCACGCGATTGCTTGCAGCGCGGTGCGCAAGGGGTTGATCTTCGGAGCGCATTCGCCTGCCGGCCGGGCGCAACTCGAACGACGGAGCGAATTTTGGCGCGCGCGCGGGGCGCCTGTCGAAATGTTCGACGGCGACGCGGCGGCGGCGTTGATCGGCAGCCGCTATTACGAGGCGTGCTCGCTCGATCGCCGGGGAGGGACGATCAATCCGCTGGCATATGTGCGCGGGCTTGCCGCGGCCGCGATCAGAGCCGGCGCCAAGATATGCACTGAAACCGCGGCGCTGCGACTTGAGCGCAGGGGGAATGATTGGTGCGCGTTGACGCCAAGGGGCGAGGTTCTAGCCGACACCGTGGTGCTCGCTTCCAACGCCTACACCTCGGCACAACTGTGGCCGGGCTTGCGTCAGAGCATAATTCCGATGCGCGCCTATCAGTTCGTGAGTCGCCCGCTGGGCGACAATCTGCGTCGAAGCGTGCTGCCGCAGGGACAGCCGCTGACCGACACGCGTCACCTATTTTCAGGTATACGCCTCCATCCCGACGGACGTTTGCAGAGCAGCGCCGACGGACCGGCGTTCCGCGTCGGCGGCAGCGGCAAACCCGCGCAGGCGGCCCGTCGGATCGCCGAGACCTTTCCGCAGCTCGGCTCTCTCGATTGGGAGTTCGCCTGGGCCGGATGGATCGCCATGACCTACGATCAGTACCCGCATCTACATCGGCTTGCTCCCGGTCTTTGGGCCGGACTCGGATATAGCGGACGCGGCATCGCGCTGGCCACGATGATGGGACGCGAGATTGCGGAACTCATCGCGGGAACCGACGCGGCAGTCTTGCCATTGCCGGTCACGCCGCTCCAGCCCCGTGCGATGACCCGAATAGCGCGTCCGATGGTTGGTGCCCTTCTCGCATATTACCGGCGCTTGGATGCCCGCGATTCAGCTCGCCGCCGTCGGAAAACCCGCCACGATGATTCGCGTTCGCGCCCGGCCAAATAGAGGGCGGCGGATACGCACGCCCATCGGAGCAATTATTGTACTGTTGCTCAAATGGCACGCGAATTAATCAAATAGAAATGATCTTCTCTTTTCCTGTTGCTCATCGCGTGAATAACTTGCGACCGGGGGCCGCCGATGCTGGACGATGCGGAACGCATCGCGACAAACTACGCGCAGGCTGCCATGGCGATGATTGCCCGCCTCGGCATCCCGCCGACACCGCAGAATTATGCGGTCTGGTACGAATATCACGATGGCAGCAACCCCGACTTGCAACGCACGATCGACGTGTTGCTGTCGAACCATCGGGAATTCGACGAGGAACTGCTTGATGAGCTCTACGAGCGTTTCTTTACCGCGGGCAAGGATCACCAAGCCGTGCGCGAGACGGCCCGCCGCGTACAAGAGACGCTGCGGGAAGTGGTGGATGCCGTAGGAGACGCAGGGGTTGGCGCCAGTCGCTATGGCGCGACGCTTCGCGACGTATCGGGCCAGATGCAATCACCGCAGGTGCCGTTGGCGCCTCTCGTCGCGCGTCTCATCGAGGAAACCAACGAGATGGCGCGCCGCAGTCAGCATCTCGGGTATCGCCTCGATCAATCCGCGCGTCGCATCGAAGTGCTCAAGACCAATCTCGACGACGTTCGTCGGCAGGCCATGACCGACGGCCTTACCGGTATCGCCAATCGACGCTTTTTTGAGGCGGTGCTGCGCGAGCAGGCGAGCAACGCCATGGAGACCGGCGACGATCTCTGCTTGTTGCTCATCGACATCGACCGCTTCAAGAAATTTAACGATACCTGGGGTCATCAGACCGGCGACGAGGTGCTTAAGCTGGTGGCGAAGACGCTCGTCGACAACATCAAGGGACAGGACGTCGTCGCCCGCTTCGGAGGTGAGGAATTCGTCGTGCTGCTGCCCAAGACCTCCCTCGGTGCCAGCGTGGTGGTTGCCAACACGATCCGCACCGCATTCGAGAAACGCCGTGTCGTGGACAAGGAAAGCAAACGAATGATGGGCGACATCACCGTATCGATCGGCATTGCGCGTTACGAACTCGGCGAGTCTCTCACCGAGTTGGTCCGAAGGGCCGATGCGGCGCTATATCGCGCCAAGAGCGAGGGTCGCAATCGCGTCATCGCCGATCCGACTACCGAGGCTTAGGGCGCAGGCCCGCGCACACCCTCGCTGTCGCGAGTCAGAAATTGTCGGAGATTGCTATAGGTCCCCGAAATCAGCCGCTGATCGTGCTCGAGCGGGCGGGGGCTTCGGAATGCACGACGGTGGCTTCCTCGGCGATGCTGAAATGGTCCTGCGTCGCAAGCACGGTGCGCATTGCCGCCGTTGCATCTCGGTAGAACACTTGCGCGATCAAGACCATGTCGACCGCTGCGCCATCGCTCGACAGCGGCAGCATCACGCGCGCCGTGCGCAGCGGCCATCCCTGCAGGAAGGCGCGGCTGTCCGGGTCGGAAAATGTGTTCTCCGAATAAATGGGAATGCAGCGCTCGATCACCTGCTGGTACATCCCTCGAACGAACTCGAGATAGCGCCCGCGCATGACCTCATCGATATATCGGCCGGTCATCGAAACGCCGAAGTTGCGCTCGACTTCGGTGCCGACCAGCCTGTAGCGGAGCTGCCGCGCGCCAGGGAAGACATCGACGAGCATCAGATGCGGAAGAAGATTCGGTATGTCGGTCGGATCAAGATCGGACCGCCGAGGCGCCAACCGCTCCCCCCGACGCCTCTGCCAATAAAGGTACGCTTGCTGCAGGCGTTCGTCGCGAATGTGCGGCAGAAGGTTCAAGAGAACTCTCCACCTTCTGACGGGGCTCGGTTTTTCATGACCGAAGCGCGCCTCGCTGTCGCCTATTGCGTGGGTTGACCGCCGACGATGACGGCACCGTCCGTTCCGCGCAGCAACGGCCGCGGCGGCGCCTTATCGGGAAGCGATGAGCGCGCAACCGCGTCACTCCAGAGCCAGCACGCCGCCGCGTCCATGCTCTCAAGACCGGCCCCGCAGCCCGTGGCCTGGGTACTCTTGACGGGGTCAACCGAACAGGCGGCCAACGCCGCCAGCAACGAGATCAATACGAAATGTACTTTCAAGGTCCGCGCTCCTCCGCCATGCAAGCTCGGCCGCCTATGAGTCGCGGTCGAGCAGGCAGCCACGACGTCCGATTACGCATATCTCGCACGCCTCGTATGACCCCGAACTTTATCGGCGTCAATCGGGTCGCGTGAAATTCGTGCAAAAGGATTAGTCCGCTAGTATCGCGTGCGGCTATTAAAGCCGCGTTAAGCCCCTCATTGCGGCTGGAGATTAGCGCTATAAATCCAGCCGGACACGCCCTGATAGTCGATTCCCCACCACCCAAAAAGCGAACGACCATCGACGTTGACGACAGTGCCGGGTGGCAGAACGGCGATGATTCGAACGCCGGAACTGGCTCCGTCGCGGAAGGCGACCGCCGCAGTCGTGACATAGGTACCGGTCGTCGGCGGTCCCGCCGTCGGCCCGTCCTCGGCCGCGAAGCTCACGGGAAAGCCGATCATCCAGTTTTCCCTACCGGGCGTCGCGCAGGCGGATACCAGAAGCAGCGTCAGAAAACTGAAACCGACAGAGCGCCCCAAGTCGCGCAACGCCATATCTCACCCTCCTCAAAACCAACGTGCACCCCATCGGCGGCATAACTAGCATGGATCATTGAAGCCAGCCACGACCGCACGCAATGGCTGAATGTTGCGCGGTTGGATTCGGGTGTGATGATGAGGTCAGTCGCCCAACGACGCACCAAGTGCATCGAGGAGATGACCCGTGCCGTGTTCGCGCGAGCCCGCATCGTCGTAACCGTCCAAGAACGCGCCCTGCTCCGCGACCCTCAGCGTGGTCCTGCCGCCGATGTCCTTTAATTGCATCGTCGCCAGCGACACCGAGATCTTCCGGTCATCCAGGTACATATCGTAGCTATAGATCAGACGCTCATTCGGTATCACGTCGTGATAGACGGCCTCGAAGGTCGAGATAACGCCGCCGTCCCAACGCCCCCGCAACCGCTCGCGGCCGCCGACGCGAATGTCCATGTACCGTTCCAGCAATTCCCAGCGCCCAGGCGTGCCGCCGAACCACTTTTGCTTGGCTGCCTCGTCAGTCAGCGCCTTCCATACTCGTGTGACCGGCGCGTCAAAGGTGCGCTCCAGATGGAACGAGGCGTGCACCACCGAACGAACACCGGTCTCCGCGCCGCCCTGCATGCGCACGACCTCCCTTTCCAGCTTGTCGAGCGTCGAGCCCCATCCATCGGGCGCGCCCGCGATCATCCAAGCCTTCGACGGGTCAATCAGCGTGTAGCTCTGCACCACCTCCATCCGCGTCCCGCCGAGCGCATCGAAGAGCGTGACCTCGGTATAGGCGCGGAACAACTTCGCGCCGTCACTGTCCGTGACCAGCATGTCGATCACAAGTCGCTCGTTCGCTACGATTTCCACGAACCTCCCGCGGATCCAATGCTGTTCGCCAACGGGCGAGCACATGCAGACCTCGAAGAGTCCGCCAGTTTCCATCTCCACCGCGGCCTGCGGAACCGTGAAGCTCTCCGGGCAGAACCAGCGCTTCACGTGATCGGCGGAGCTCCAGGCCCTGAACACCGTCTCGCGCCTTGCGTGGAGGACGCGCGAAAGCCTCAGCGGCGGCAACGGTTCGAGGTTGGGGTGCTCGCTCGCGGTCAGATTTTCCATGGTTCTCTCCACTTCATCCCGTGATTAACTTTTGCCCCCGCCGGTCTTCTCCTCGTCCCCGAGACCTTCCAAATACGCGCCCAAGCGGTCTAGGCGCTGCTCCCATTCGATCCGCCGAGCACTGATCCACTTCTCGGCCTCGCTGAAGGCCTTGGGCTCGATTGCGCACGTACGGACCCGGCCGACCTTCTCCGAGCGCACCAATCCTGCCGCCTCCAGCACGCTCAGATGCTGCATCACCGACGGCAGCGACATGGGAAGCGGCACGGCCAATTCGCTTACGGGTGCCGGTCCGCGGCTCAGGCGCTCCACGATTGCCCTGCGGGCCGGATCGGCGAGAGCGTGGAACAGACGATCGAGGGGGGTCGTTTGGTTAAGCATGTGCCTAAGTATCATAGGGGAGATAGTTAGGCAATGGCTTTAGTTTCTAAAATCAATCTCGCCCCTTTGGGGACTTTCGTCGATCGACTGCCTTGCGTATTGGAGCGTTGTCTCTTGCGCTCTTCATCGGCCCCATCAGCAAAGAGGAGTGACCACGATGCCGGCACCGCGCGGAAAGTTTATTTGGTACGACGTGATGACCACGGACACTCAGGCGGCAGCCAAGTTCTACGGCGCCGTCATTGGCTGGAATGCGCACGAACACGACATGGCCCACGGTGAGACCTATACGGTCTTCAGCGAAGGACCGACGATGGTCGCGGGATTGATGGCAATACCCGAGGCGATGCGCGCCGAGGGAGCCAAGCCCTGCTGGTCCGGCTATGTCGCAAGCAATGACGTCGACGCCGACGCTGCTCGGGTCACGGCAGCGGGCGGGGCGATCAAACGCGCGCCCGCGGACATTCCGAATGTCGGCCGGTTTGCCGTTGCTGCCGATCCCGGCGGCGCCGTGTTCCTGCTGTTCAAGCCGAACACGGACGAGGAGCCGAAGCCGATCGCGCCGATGACGCCGGGGCACATCGGCTGGCACGAACTCTACGCCGGTGATCTCGACCGCGAGTTCGCCTTCTATTCAAAGCTCTTCGGTTGGACCAAGGACCGCGCAATCGACATGGGCCCCATGGGTACCTACCAGACTTTCGCGACCGGCGGCGCGCCCTGCGGCGGCATGATGAAGAGCGGCGCGCAGGTACCAGTTCCCGCCTGGAACTACTACATCACCGTCGAGAGTGTGGCGAAGGCGGCCGATCGCGCCCTGACCCGCGGTGCCCAGGTCCTGCATGGCCCGGTCGAGGTCCCCGGCGGCGCATGGATCGTCCAGGCTCGCGACCCCCAAGGTGCCTTCTTCTCGATGGTAAGTGCCCAGAAATGAACGGCGCGGAGCCGCTGGACGTGGCCTCGTCCAGCGGCTCCCGGGCGCTTACGTCCTCACGAGTCGGCGCGCAATGACACTATCTGCTCACTGGTGACCCCTTGCTGGTGACCTGACCCAAAGCTATACGTGCGTTGGCGTGTTGGGGGGACAGTTGCTCCTATTCATCGTTGTTGGGGCCGTTCTCATCGCGTCGTTCGCCGCTTCGCTACTCGCGGGACGGTTCATCCATCGCTGAGTGGCAGCGGACAGGCTGCGAGACCGGCTGGCTAATGGACGGCGGCACCCTCGGTGCTTTCCCTGCCCCATGTCTATGGGCCGGCCAGCCTTGGATGGTGCGCCCTGCGGGATTCGAACCCACGACCTGCCGCTTAGAAGTCTAGTGCTACGCCAAAACGGTGCGTAACGCGGCGCCACTCTATCCGACAACTTTCTCTTGATACGACTTGTACTTAGCGCAAATGTGGCGCACTGTGACGCACATGGCGTAACGGTCAGCGACATTGGATTTTGTTACCCCCGTTACCCCGCAGGAGCAGCCGCCATGCCGACAAAGGGTCTTAACCCCAAGGCT